>NZ_LZJZ01000084.1 GCF_001667585.1 Mycobacterium sp. E2733 | reverse complement strand
ACTGCTGCGACTCAACGCGAATGTCACCGGGCATCGGCTGCTGCGCGGTGCCATCCGCCCGGGCGCGGTCGCGCTGCGGGCGCTACCCGACGTCGCCGAGCTGCGATCCATTGCGGCTGACGTCGCCGAGGTCGCCGAACTGACCCTGCGCAACTCCGTCGTGTACGACCGATTCGCCGGGACGGCCGTCCTGCAGCGAGACGACGCCCGGGCCCTCGGCTGCCTGGGCTACGTCGCTCGGGCGAGCGGCGTGCGCACCGACGCCCGCCTCGAACACCCCACCACCGCGCTACCCGTCACCGAGATCGACGCCGCAGCGGGTGACGTGCTGGCCCGCTACACCGTGCGGCGCGACGAATTCGCCGCGTCCATCGAGCTGGCCTGCCAGCTGGTCGAATCACACTGCGGCGCAATCGAACACGTCGAAGACGTGCCCGCGCCGCGCGCTCCCGGCAGCGGCGTCGGCATTGTCGAAGGCTGGCGCGGCACCATCGTGCACCGCGTCGAGACCGGCGCGGCCAACAGGATCACCCGCGCGAAGATCGTCGATCCGTCATGGTTCAACTGGCCCGCGCTGCCGGTGGCGATGGCCGACACCATCGTCCCGGACTTCCCGCTGGCCAACAAGAGTTTCAACCAGTCCTACGCCGGCAACGATCTTTGACGCGCCGCCGCTACGCTTCGCCCGCCAGGGCGAACCGGCCGTCGGCGGTCTGCGCGACCAGGCCGTCGGCCAGCAACGAATACAGGGCCCGGTCACGCTGGGCCGTATCGGTCAGCCATGCCACGTCCAGCTCCGCCCGGGTGACCGGAGAATCGTTGCCGCGCAACACGTCCAGCAGGCGTCCGCGAACCTGCCGGTCGGTTCCGGCGTAGGTCTGCGCACGTCGGGCCGGCCCCTGCGCCGGGGGATGACCGGCGTCCCGCCACGCGCATCGGGCAAGCGGGCACAACCCGCACCGCGGCGTTCGCGCGGTGCACACCGTCGCGCCGAGTTCCATCAGGGCGACGGAAAACCGCGGCGCCGTTTCGTCCCCGGGCAACAGCGCCGAGACGTCGGCGTGGTCGCGCGCCGCGGACGGGTTCCCGGCGTCGGCCCGCCCGTGCACGGCGCGGGCCACCACCCGCCGGACGTTGGTGTCCACCACCGGGACCCGTTGGCGGTAGGCGAAGCACGCGATGGCGCGCGCGGTGTAGCTGCCGACGCCGGGCAGGGTCAGCAGGGTGTCGACGTCGTCGGGAACCACGTCGTCGTGCTCGCGCGCGACGACGGTCGCGCACTCGTGCAAGCGCTTGGCCCGCCTCGGATAACCCAGCTTGCCCCAGGCGCGCAGCACGTCGGCGGCGCTGGCGGCGGCCGTGGCCGAGGGGGTGGGCCACCGCCGCACCCAATCCGACCAGATCGGCAGCACCCGCGACACGGGCGTCTGCTGCAGCATGAATTCGCTGACCAGGATCTGCCATGCGCTGACGCCGGGTTCCCGCCAGGGTAGGTCGCGGCGGGATCGTTCGTACCAGTCAAGAAGGTCGGTAACTGATATGTGTTTCGGGCCGTTTGCCGGCGGATGCGGCATGATGTCAGCCATGCCTAACACCAGCCCGGTAACCGCGTGGAAAGCACTCAAAGAGGGTAACGAGCGATTCGTCGCCGGGAAGCCCCAGCACCCCAGCCAGAGTGTCGAGCACCGGGCCAGCCTGGCCGGCGGACAGAAGCCCACCGCGGTCGTCTTCGGCTGCGCGGACAGCCGGGTGGCGGCCGAGCTCATCTTCGACCAGGGTCTGGGCGACATGTTCGTGGTGCGCACGGCCGGGCAGGCCATCGACTCGGCGGTGCTGGGCTCCATCGAATTCGCCGTGACGGTTCTCGACGTGCCGCTGATCGTGGTTCTGGGCCATGACAGCTGCGGTGCCGTCAAGGCGGCCCTGGGCGCAATCGACGAAGGCGCGATACCTGCCGGGTTCGTCCGGGACGTGGTGGAACGGGTCGCACCGTCGATCCTGATGGGCCGCCGCGAAGGCCTCAGCCGCGTCGACGAGTTCGAGGCACGGCACGTGAGCGAAACGATCGCCCAGCTCATGTCGCGGTCGAGCGCGATCGCCGAGCGGGTGACCGCCGGCGCCCTGGCGATAGCGGGCGCCACCTATCACCTGGCCGACGGGCGGGCGGCGCTGGTCGACCACGTCGGCGACATCGGCGAATAAGGGGCGAATAGCGGGCCAGCAACCCGCCTTCTGGGCACGGCACTAACACGGCGGTCAGCCAGCAAACCCCGCGACACGCCGGGGCGGGTCAGGCAACTCGACGTGACCTGGACCTACGCTGCAAACGTGCTGGATCTGGAACCGCGTGGCCCGCTACCTACCGAGATCTATTGGCGGCGCCGTGGCCTGGCCGTGGGCGTCGCGGTCGTCGTCGTAGGGATCGTGGTCGCCGCGGTCATCGCCTTCATGGGACACAACGGGGGCGCCAAGCCCGCCAGTGCCGACAAACCCAATTCCGCCCAAAGCAAGCCCGGCTCGCCCGCGCCGCAGGCGCCTCCGCCGGCCGCACCCGGGGAGCAGCCCAACCCGGCGGCGCCGCAACAGGGCCAGAACCCGGAGATGCCCACCCCGACGGCCGCGGTGCAGCCGCCGCCGGTGCTGAAAGAGGGCGACGACTGCCCCGATTCGACGCTGGCCGTCAAGGGTCTGACCAATGCGCCGCAGTACTTCATCGGTGATCAGCCGAAGTTCACCATGGTCGTCACCAACATCGGCCTGGTGTCCTGCAAGCGGGACGTCGGCGCCGCGGTACTGGCGGCATACGTGTACTCGCTGGACAACAAGCGGCTGTGGTCGAACCTGGACTGCGCGCCCTCCAACGAGACGCTGATCAAGACCTTCACCCCGGGCGAGCAGGTGACGACCGCGGTGACGTGGACGGGGATGGGGTCGGCACCGCACTGCCCGCTGCCCCGGCCGGCGATCGGCCCGGGCACCTACAACCTCGTCGTGCAGCTGGGGAACCTGCGCTCGCAGCCGGTTCCGTTCATCATGAACCAGCCGCCCCCGCCGCCGGGCCCGGTGCCCGGACCGGGTCAGCCGGCCGCCGCGCCGCCGCCGGAGGCACCGCCGGTCGCGCCCGTCCCGGCCGGCTAACTAAGCGGGTCGGAGATCGTCGACTCCGCGAGCTGCGATAGACCCTCGCGCACGTGGCGGGCCCACATCGCGCCGATGCCCTCGACCGACTGCAGGTCGCCGGCGCTGGCCGCCAACAAGCCCTGCAGCGTCCCGAACGACCGGACCAGCAGGTCGGAGTGGGCGAACTGCAGCCGCGGGATGCTGGCCAGCGCGCGGTAGCCGCGCGGGCTGACCGCCGAATCCTGTGCCTCCGCCGTGGTCGGATAGCCGAAAACCTTTGCCAGCGCGGTGAGTTCGAGCAGCTCGGTGTCCGAGAGGGCGTCCAGCTCCTCGAGGGTCGCCGTCATCTGCGCTTTGGACAGCGGCTCCGGGCTGGCGTGGTAGTCGCGCACGGTCAGTTCGCGCGCGATGTCGTTGCCGCCCAGCAGCTCGTCGAGCTGCAGCCGCAGCTGGCGCCCGTCGGTGCCCAGCTCGACGACGTCGTAGTCGATCACCAGACCGATCCGCCGGACCAACTCGAGCCGCTGCACTACGGTCATCACGTCGCGCAGCGTGACGAAGTCCTCGATCTCGGCGAGCGATAGTTGCCTGCTGACCTCGTCGAGCCGGGTCTTGTACCGCTCCAGGGTCGCGATCGCCTGGTTGGCCCGGGACAGGATGGTCGCGGAGTCGGCCACCACGTGGCGTTCCCCGCCGACGTAGACGGTCACGATGTTCATCGAGTGGCTCACCGAGATCACCGGATAACCGGTCTGAATCGCCGCGCGTTCCGCCGAGCGGTGCCGCGTACCGGATTCGTCGGTGGGTATCGACGGGTCCGGCACCAGCTGCACGTTGGCCCGCACGATGCGGCTGCCGTCGGTGGACAGCACGACGGCGCCGTCCATCTTCGCCAGTTCGCGCAGCCGGGTCGGCGCGTACCGGACGTCGAGGGCGAAGCCCCCGTCACAGATGGCCTCGACGTTTTCGTCGTTGCCGATGACGATCAGGGCGCCGGTGCGGCCACGCAGGATGCGCTCCAGGCCGTCGCGCAGCCCGGTGCCCGGCGCCAGGCGGGCGACGGTCTCACGCAGTGTCGGACGTGTCACAGGCTGTCATTGTGCGGCCCCGCCGCGTTATGCGTCCAGCCGTTGCGCGGCGCGGCGATGGCTTTCATGTGCTGCAGCGCCGCGACAATGGTCGGGGCGCGCAGCGCCCGCATCCCATCGGGCACGATCTCGCGGCGTGGGTCGTCGCCGTCCGGGATCAGCGCGATGCTGAATCCCTGGCGCGCGGCCTCAGCCAGCCGCCGTTCCATCCCGCCGACCCGCCGCAGGTCGCCCGCGAGCCCCACCTCGCCGATGATCACCGCCGTCGTCGGCAGCGGCCGATCGGAGTAGGCCGAGGCCAGCGCCATCGCGACGGCCAGGTCCGAGGAGGGATCCGTCAGCCGCATGCCGCCCACGGTGGACAGGTAGACGTCGTGGACGCTGACGGCCAGCCTGCCGTGCTTTTCCAGCACCGCGCTGATCATCGCGGCCCGGGAGTGGTCGATCCCGCTGACGGCGCGGCGCGGCGAGCCGCCCGCAGGTGGCGCCAGCAGCGCCTGCACCTCCCCGATCAGCGGCCGCTTCCCGTCCAGCGTCACGGTGATCGCGGTCCCGGCGACCGGCGCCGGCCGCTGATCCAGAAAGAGGTTCGACGGGTCGGACACGTCCTCGATCCCGTTGTCGTGCAGCGTGAAGCAGCCGACCTCGTCGGCCGCGCCGAACCGGTTCTTGATCCCGCGGACCATCCGCAGCGACCCGTTGCGGTCGCCCTCGAAATGCAGCACCACGTCGACCAGGTGTTCCAGCGAACGCGGCCCGGCGATGGCCCCGTCCTTGGTGACATGGCCGACCAGGATCAGTGCGACGCCGTTGGCCTTCGCGGCCGCGGTCAGCGCGGCGGTGACCGCGCGGACCTGCGTAACCCCGCCGGCGACGCCGTCGGCCTCCGTCGTAGACATGGTTTGCACCGAGTCCACGATCACCAGGGCGGGCCGCACCGTCGCGATGTGGTCCAGCACCGTGTGCACGTCGGATTCGGCGGCGAGGTAGACCTCGTCTGCGCCGCAGCCGATCCGGTCCGCACGCAGCCGGATCTGGCCGGCGGACTCCTCACCGGAGATGTACAGCGCGCGCCGGCCCGAAAGCGCCCAGCGGTGGGCGACTTTGAGCAGCAGCGTCGACTTTCCCACGCCGGGATCGCCCGCCAGCAGCGTGACCGAACCGGGCACCACGCCGCCCCCGAGCACCCGGTCGAGTTCCCCGACGCCGGTGGAGCGGTGCTGGCTGGCGTTCGGTTCGACGGAGGTGATCGGGACCGGCCGGGAAGCCGAAGCCGAGGCCGAACCCACGCGCCGGCCACCCACCGCGGTCAGCACCGGCGCCTCATCGACGGTCCCCCAGGTGCCGCACTCCAAGCAGCGGCCTACCCACTTGGCGGTGACGTGCTGGCATTCGGAGCAGCGGTATTGCGAGCGCGGATTTGCCACGCCATGACGGTATCGAGCCGGTACGACAAATCCGGCTATGACAGGCGGTTACGCGCGCCTAGCTTTGCTGCGGCGCGTTCAACCCGGCCGAAACCGGCACCAGCACGGTCGCCTGACCGGCCTTCTCGAAGTTGAAGGTGAAGTTGTACAGCAGGCCGTTGCTGATGGGCTTGGCGAGGGTGACGGTCGCCTTGGCCGCGTTGTTGTTGGCGCCCAGGGGGCCCGGGGCCACCTTCTGGCCCTCCGGCGTCCCGATCATCAGTGTGCCGCCGGCGGGCAGCCGGCCGTCTCCGCTCACGGCCACCGAGCCGACGTCGCTGGTGATGCTCACCAATCTGTCCGGCGTGTCCGGCGACTTGTTGATGGCGACCAGCACCAGATCCACCGTCCGCCCCGGCTGCACGGAGTCACCGGTCTGCGTGGCCTGTAGGCGGATGTCGCGCAGTGCCACGTTCTTGAAGGTGACTTTGTTGCCGTTGATCGCGGGTTCCTGGACGGCCATCTGCGAGACCTGGCCGGCCCCGCAGCCACTCAGCAGGACCGCGGTCGCCGCGACCAGGCCGACGAGAGCGGCCCGGAAGGGGAGGCTGATCTCGAATCGGTTCACTCAATGCCTCCTGCTGGGCCGGTTCGACTGATGCAACTATGCACAGTAGTAGGAAGGTTTCGCGCGCGGTAGCGCGGGGCGTTAGACCAGCCCGGGAGCCCCTCCCGCGGGGTCGTCTGCGCCGCTCGGGGGCCGCCCTCAGGGCCGAATGGGCGCGTTGGTAATGTGCATCACTGCACGTTCTGCTCCCCCTGTCAACCCCTAATCTGTGCGTGTTGTGCCCCTGACCTGCATCGTTGCTCCACGCGCGATTGGGCGGCCGTGTTAGACTGAAGTAACGAAAGGGGCTCGAATCAGATGATCTTCAAGGTCGGCGACACCGTTGTTTACCCGCATCACGGTGCTGCGTTAGTCGAGGCGATTGAAACCCGCACCATCAAAGGGGAACAAAAGGAATATCTCGTCTTGAAGGTGGCGCAGGGCGACCTGACCGTTCGAGTACCCGCCGACAACGCCGAGTACGTCGGTGTCCGCGACGTCGTCGGGCAAGAAGGCCTCGACAAGGTGTTCCAGGTGCTGCGGGCTCCGCACACCGAAGAGCCGACCAACTGGTCGCGCCGCTACAAGGCCAACCTGGAAAAGCTGGCCTCCGGCGATGTCAACAAGGTGGCCGAGGTGGTTCGCGACCTGTGGCGTCGCGACCAGGAACGCGGCCTGTCCGCCGGCGAGAAGCGCATGCTGGCCAAGGCCCGCCAGATCCTGGTCGGCGAATTGGCGCTCGCCGAGAGCACCGACGACGCCAAGGCGGAAACCATCCTCGACGAGGTTCTGGCCGCCGCTTCCTGAAGACCCTGATCCTTCGGTGGTCACGGGGACAGTCTCCTCGGGCACGGTTGTCGCGGTAGTCCCGGCCGCAGGGTCGGGCGAGCGGCTGGGCGCCGGCATCCCGAAGGCATTCTGCGAGGTCGACGGGCGCACCTTGTTGGACCGCGCCGTCGACGGTTTGCTGGAATCCGGAGTCGTCGACCACGTGGTGGTCGCCGTCCCGGCGGCCCGGCTCGATGAGGCCAAGCGGGCCATGGGGGAGCGCGCCACCGTCGTCGCCGGCGGGGCCGACCGCACCACATCGGTGAGCCTGGCGCTGGCGGCCCTCGCCGGTGAACCCGAGTTCGTGCTGGTGCACGATGCCGCCCGCGCCCTGACGCCCCCCGCGCTGATCGTGCGGGTGGTGGGTGCGCTACGGGCCGGGCGCAACGCCGTCGTGCCCGCGCTGCCCCTGCATGACACCATCAAGGCCGTGGACGCCAACGACGTGGTCCTCGGCACGCCCGAGCGGGCCGGACTGCGCGCCGTGCAGACGCCGCAAGGCTTCGCCCGTGACTTGCTGCTGCGGGCCTACCAGCGCGCGGGCACCGCCGATTTCACCGACGACGCCTCGCTCGTCGAGAATGTCGGCGGCCAGGTCCAGGTGGTCGACGGCGACCCGCTGGCTTTCAAGATCACCACGCAGCTCGATCTGCTGCTGGCCGAAGCGATCGTGCGCCGGTGAGCGAGCTGCCTCGGGTCGGCCTCGGGGTCGACGTACACCCGATCGAACCCGGGCGGCCGTGCTGGCTGGTGGGTCTGCTGTTTTCCGGCGCCGACGGCTGCTCCGGCCACTCCGACGGCGACGTGGGCGCGCACGCGCTGTGCGACGCGCTGCTGTCGGCCGCGGGTCTGGGCGACATCGGCGCCATCTACGGGGTCGATGACCCACGCTGGAAGGGCGTCAGCGGTGCCGACATGCTGCGCCACGTCGTCGATCTGCTGGCCCGCGACGGATTCCGGGTCGGAAACGCCGCGGTGCAGCTGATCGGCAACCAGCCGAGGGTCGGTCCGCGCCGTGCCGAGGCGCAGCGGGTGCTCTCCGAGCTGTTGGGGGCTCCGGTCTCGGTGGCGGCGACGACGACCGACGGGTTGGGCCTGACCGGTCGCGGCGAGGGCCGCGCGGCCATCGCCACCGCGTTGGTGATGGCCGCCGGCTAAGGCGCGCGCAGCGCCGGGCACCTCGGAACCACCCGGTAAGCTGGCACGTCGTGACCGATCGCGCCCCCTTGCGGCTACACGACACGGCGGCCGGTGCCGTGCGTGATTTCGTTCCGCTGCGCGAGGGCCACGTTTCCATCTACCTGTGTGGCGCGACGGTTCAGGGCCTGCCGCACATCGGCCATGTTCGCAGCGGAGTGGCCTTCGACATCCTGCGCCGCTGGTTGATGGCGCGCGGCTACGACGTCGCGTTCATCCGCAACGTCACCGACATCGACGACAAGATCCTCAACAAGGCCGCCGCGGCCGGCCGGCCGTGGTGGGAGTGGGCCGCCACCTACGAGCGCGCGTTCAGCGCCGCCTACGACGCGCTGGACGTCTTGCCGCCGTCGGCCGAGCCACGCGCCACCGGGCACATCACCCAGATCGTCGAGCTGATCGAGCGGCTGATCGACACCGGCCACGCCTACACCGGCGGCGGCGACGTCTACTTCGACGTGCTCAGCTACCCCGAATACGGCGGGCTGTCCGGGCACAAGATCGACGACGTCCACCAGGGCGAAGGCGTGGCCACCGGCAAGCGCGACCAGCGCGACTTCACGCTGTGGAAGGGCGCTAAGCCCGGCGAGCCGTCGTGGCCGACGCCGTGGGGCCGGGGCCGGCCGGGCTGGCATTCAGAATGCGTTGCGATGGCGCGCGAATATCTCGGGCCGGAATTCGACATCCATTGCGGCGGAATGGATCTGGTTTTCCCTCATCATGAGAACGAGATCGCACAGGGCCGCGCTACCGGGGATGGATTCGCCCGCTACTGGCTGCACAACGGCTGGGTCACCATGGGCGGCGAGAAGATGAGCAAATCTCTGGGCAACGTGTTGGCCATCCCGGCGATGTTGCAGCGGGTGCGACCGGCGGAGTTGCGCTACTACCTGGGCAGCGCGCACTACCGATCGATGCTGGAATTTTCCGACGCGGCCCTGCAGGACGCGGTGAAAGCCTATGTCGGGGTTGAAGAATTTTTGCACCGCGTCCGCATTCGTGTCGGGGCGGTCGAGCCTGGCGAATGGACCCCGCGGTTCGCCGAGGCGCTCGACGACGACTTGGCCGTCCCGGCCGCGCTGGCCGAAATCCATCACGCCCGCGCCGAGGGCAACCGGGCGCTCGACGCCGGCGACCACGAGGGCGCGCTCAAACACGCCCGCGCGATCCGCACCATGATGGGCATCTTGGGATGCGACCCGCTCGACGAGCGCTGGGAAACCCGCGACGAGACGTCGGCCGCGCTGGCCGCAGTCGAGGTGTTGGTGCGAGCCGAACTGGAGAACCGGGAAAAGGCTCGCGAGCAACGCAATTGGGCGCTCGCCGACGAGATCCGGGATCGGCTGAAGATCGCGGGCATCGAGGTTACCGACACCGCGGACGGGCCGCAGTGGTCGCTGCAGGCCGGCCAGGACAGGTAGGGGCCAAGTAGATGGCCGGCAATTCCCGGCGCCGCGGGGCAATACGCAAAGCGGGCACCAAGAAGGGGCCCACTGTGGGTTCGGGCGGCCAGCGTCGCCGCGCGCTGGAGGGCCGCGGCCCCACGCCGCCGGCGCACCTGCGTCCCAACCATCCGGCCGCCAAGCGTGCCCAGTCCCCGCCGCGGCGGCCTACCAAGCGGACCCCCGACGAGACCGAAACGGTGCTCGGCCGCAACCCGGTGCTGGAGTGCCTGCGGGCCGGCGTCCCGGCGACCGCGCTGTATGTGGCCCTGGGCACCGAGGCCGACGAGCGGGTCACCGAAAGCGTTACGCGCGCGGCGGATTCGGGCATCTCGATCCTCGAGGTGCCACGCGCCGACCTGGACCGGATGACCAGCAACCACCTGCATCAGGGCATCGCCCTGCAGGTGCCGCCGTACGACTACGCCCACCCCGACGACTTGCTGACCACCGCGATCAATTCTCCGCCCGCGCTGCTGGTGGCGCTGGACAACATCTCCGATCCGCGCAACCTGGGCGCGATCGTGCGTTCGGTCGCGGCGTTCGGCGGCCATGGTGTGCTGATCCCGCAGCGCCGTTCGGCGTCGGTGACGGCGGTGGCCTGGCGCACCAGCGCCGGGGCCGCGGCACGCATCCCGGTGGCAAGGGCCACCAATCTCACCAGGACGCTTAAGGATTGGGCCGATCGCGGCATCCGGGTGATCGGCCTGGACGCCGACGGTGACACCGTCGTCGACGACATGGATGGGGCCGACCCACTGGTGGTGGTCGTCGGATCGGAAGGCAAAGGGCTGTCGCGACTGGTGCGGCAGAACTGCGACGAGGTGGTCTCCATTCCGATGGCCGGGCATGCCGAATCGCTGAACGCCTCGGTGGCAGCCGGCGTGGTGCTCGCCGAAATCGCGCGCCAACGCAGGGCTTGACTCCGGTGCACCGCGGGCCCGTGCGCCTCTGCGCCGCGCTGGCCCTCCTTGTCGCCCTGGCGCCGGCGGCCGGTGCCCAAACCCCCGAATTCGACCTGCAGGCCCATCGTGGCGGCCGCGGAGAGACCACGGAGGAGTCCTTGCGGGCATTCGCGAAATCACTCGAATTGGGCGTCAGCACACTCGAGCTCGACATCAACATCACCAGAGACGGGCAACCGCTGGTCTGGCACGATCCGACCATCGACGCCGAGAAATGCGCCGACACCGGGCCCGCGTTCGCCGGCGATCCGCAGTATCCCTACGTCGGCAAGTTGGTGCACGAACTCACCCTGCCGCAGATCCGCACGCTCGACTGCGGGCGGCGGCTGGCCGAGTTTCCCGATGCTGAAGTGGTGCGCGGCAACAAGATAGCCGTCCTGCCCGAGGTGTTCACGCTCGCCGATTCCTACCATGCGGCCGTGCGCTACAACGTCGAGACGAAAGTGGCGGCCGACAAGCCCGGCACCTCCGCCGATCCCCAACAGTTCGTCGACGTGATATTGGCGGCGGTCAGGTCGGCCGGCAAGGTGGGCCGCGTCGAGATACAGAGCTTCGATTGGCGGACCCTGCCGTTGGTGCACCGGGACGAGCCGTCAATTCCATTGGTGGCGTTGTACAACCAGGAGACCTGGGTGCCGGATTCGCCATGGCTGGCCGGTGAGAACGCCGCGGCTATCGGCGACCCGATGATTGGTGCCAAGCTGGTGGGCGCGGACATCATCTCGCCCAGGTACCAGTTGGTCACCGGTAAACCGTACGTCGAACGCGCACATGCGTTGGGACTAAAGGTAATCTCGTGGACGGTCGACGATGCGACCACCATGCGCGAACAGATCGGAGACGGCGTCGACGGCATCATCACCGACTACCCCACCCGGCTGCGCGGAGTGCTGGCCGAACTCGGGATGCCGCTGCCGCCCGCCTACCGGGCTTAGCGTCAGCGCGCCGCCTTCACCAGGACGTCGACGGATGCGACATCGGTATCGATGCCGGGTTGGCGCGCGCGGGCGGCGCGCCAGATCATGTTCGGACGCAACAGTCGCGTCGCGGGGTCGACGAGGGACGTCACCCTGATGAACTGATTCATCGCGGCGGTGTCGCTTTCGGCCGCGGTGAGCACCCGATCGACGTATTTGTTGAACAGTCGCGCGACGAGCGGTGCGGTGCCGTGGATTTCGGGCAGGGCAAGGTCGGGGTTGGTCGACAGCTGCCAGGCCTGGCGGATCGGCGCCGCCGCGGCGCGGAAGAAGCGCCGCGCCAAATGGTCGGTGCCGGCAGCCAAGCAGTCGCGCAGCGCCAGCGCCTCGAGCGCGGCGACCGTCATGCCCTGGCCGTAGATCGGGTTGAAGCTGCAGATCGCGTCGCCGATGACCAGCAGGCCCTCGGGGAAGCGCCGCAGCTTGTCGTAGCGGCGCCACCGACTGCACGGCATCCGGTGCCGCACCGGTTCCCCGATGGGTTCGGCGGCTCGCACCGCGGCGAGCAGATGGGCCGGCGCGCAGTCCGCCACGAAATCACACATGTCCGCAAGATCGAGCGCCGCCGGCTCCTGACCGGCCACCCCCATGACCGTGAGCAGCCACGTGTCATTCTCGCAGTGCAGCAGGCCGCAACCTCTCGGCCTGCCCGGCACGATCCCGATGAGGAAGCCGAGTTCTCGCGGCGCTTCCGCCGTCATGCGCAGCGCCTGGCTGGCGTAGGTCAGCTGCACGTCGACGCGATCCTCATGCGGGCGGTCGTACCCCAAGTCGTCCAGCCAGGTCGGGGTGCGGGCGGCACGGCCGGTGGCATCGACGACCAACTCGGCGGGCAGCGTGGTCGGTTCGCCGGTGCGGCCGCAGACCACCCGCACTCCCGTGACCCGGTGGCGGTCGCCGGTCGTCACCGGCCCCAGGATGAAGTGCTCGTCGAGCAGGGTGACGTTGGGGATCGCGCGCAGCCGCGCGCGGACGTGGTCTTCGAGGAACGGCCGTGTCGCGCTGTAGGCGGTCAGCCCGGTGGCGCTGCCGCGCCGCGCCAACAGGTGCCCGCCGACGTTGTAGTAGAGCTCGGAGAGATCCTGGCCGTCGAAGTGATGCGCGCCGTCGAGAACCATCTCGTCGAGGACGCCGGGAAACATCCCCTCGATCACCTGAGCTCCGCGGGCCAGCAGGGCGTGCAGGTGCCGGCCCTGCGGCACGCCCCGGCGAGCGGCGTGGGCGTCGGGGAGCGGGTCGCGCTCCACGACCGTCACCGTGTCGAAGAAGTCGGCAAGCGACCGTGCGGCCAGCAAACCGGCCATGCTCGCTCCCAATACCACCGCGTGACTGCCGATCCTGGCCTCCATGTCGGACATGGCACACCGCCTTTCTGACCGCTGGCTGACAAAAGCCATGCTCACAGCGCTCGGCAGGCGCCGATAGCGTAGTCGGCTACGCGACTGCTGGTGCTGAGTGTGCCGTCATCCCGCGAAGGCCCGGCCGAGGGTCGACCGTCTTCCCAACCATTTGTGAAGCAGGTTTCACGGATATGGGCCGCCGCGCGGCGCCATGGGCGATCATGAGGATCACGGGGGCTGTTGACGGCACAGGAGATCGGTGGATGGTCAGCCCCGCCCGCGAGGCCACCGGCCGGTGTGGGCTGTGCGGTAACGACCTGCGCGCCAAGGCGCGGTTCTGCGATTCCTGCGGCTCTCCGGTGACCCCCAGGCCGCCCAGCGGCGAACACAAACAAGTAACGGTGCTGTTCGCCGACGTCGTCGGATCGATGGACCTCGCGGCTGCGATCGACGCGGAACGCCTCCAAGAAATCATGAACGACATGTTCAACCGTGCGGCCGGGGTGGTGCAGCGCTATCACGGCACCGTCGACAAGTTCACCGGTGATGGGTTGATGGCTCTTTTCGGTGCCCCGGTGGCACTGGAGGACCATGCCCTGCGGGCGTGCATTTCAGCCCTGGATATCCAGTCCATCACCAAAGAGCTTGCCGCCGAAGTGCTTCGCCGTGACGGCGTCACCTTGCAGATCCGAATCGGGTTGAACTCGGGCGAGGTGATTACCGGCGAAATAGGCTCAGGCCAAGGAAGATACACCGCCATCGGTCATCCTGTCGGAATGGCGCAACGCATGGAGTCGGCCGCCCCGCCGGGCGGAGTTATGTGCGCGCTCTCCACGGCACGCCTCGTCGAGGACGCCACCCAGCTCGGGCCTGTCGAAGACGTTCTAATCAAGGGTGCCGACGTGCCCGTCCCCGCACGGCAACTGCTCGAAATGCGATCCGAGCGGATGGTGTTGGGCCGCCAAGAAGGCCTGATGCTGGGCCGCGATACGGAGATGTACCGGCTGCAAAGCCTTTTCGACGCCCATCCCGGCTGCCTCGTCAGGATCGTCGGTCCGCCCGGGCTGGGCAAGAGTCGCCTGCTGCGCGAATTCACCGACATCGCCATGAGTCAAGGCGCAGACATCGTCGTCGCACGCTGCGAAGCCCACACTAGCGCCATTGCGTTCCGCGTGTTGTCGCGGCTGCTGCGCGCCATGTTCAAGGTGGAAGGGCTCGGCGCTGCCGAGGCCCGCGAACACACGAGCACCCAATGCCCCGGCCTGCTCGGAGCGGACTCCGCCGACGCCAAGATCCTGTTCGAGGCCATGCGCATCGCCGACCCCATGGCGCCGCACCTGGAGGTCAGCGCCGATGCGAGGCGCCGCCGGCTGATCGAAATTCTGGCGCTCGCCGTTCGGGCACGCCCCACTCGAACCGTGTTCGCCCTCGAGGATGCCCACTGGATCGACGAGCAGAGCGACGACGTCCTCGCTGATTTCACCGGGACGCTCGACGGGACGACGTCGATGTTCGTCATGACCTACCGCCCGGAGTTCCGCGGTGCGCTGCAGCATCGATCAGGTCAGACGGTGACGCTGCGGCCGCTGACCGAATCGACGTCGGTCCGCCTGGTCGGCCAGCTTCTCGGGGGCGACCACTCGCTGGCGGGCCTGGCCGAGCGAATCGCAACCGCGGCGGCGGGCAATCCTTTCTTCGCCGAGGAGATCATTCGCGACCTCGCCGGCCGCGGCGTGCTCGCGGGCAGCCGCGGTGCTTACCGCCTGACGGGCGATGTCGACGAGATCGCCGTTCCTGCCACCGTTCAAGCGGTGCTTGCGGCCCGCATCGATCGGCTGCCCGCGCCCACAAAGTCGATTCTGAACGCCGCGGCGGTGATCGGTAACCACTTCGACGTGGACACACTGCATACCCTGTTGCCGGAAAGCATGTCCGCGCGCCTGGCCGAGCTGGTTTCAGCCGAGTTGATCGATCAGATCGAATTCGTTCCGCGACAACGGTATTGCTTCCATCATCCGCTGGTGCGCACCGTTGCCTATGAGTCGCAGCTGAGCGCGGTCCGCGCGCAGGCCCACCGCCGGCTGGCCGCCGCGATCGAGGAGCGGGACGAGGGTGCCGTCGGCGACAATGCGGCATTGATCGCCACCCACCTGGAGGCGGGCGGCGAGCTCGTCCAGGCCTACCGTTGGCATCTGCGCGCGGCGGAATGGATTAGGCCGCGCGATGTCCGAGCGGCGCGCGCGGAATGGGAAAGCGCACGCCGCATCGCTGACGGGTTGGCCGATGACGACGACGGCGTGGTCGCCATGCGAATCACGCCACGCGCCATGCTGATTTCTACCACGCTTTACGTCAGCGACGCCGACGGAACCGACAATCTGTACGAAGAGCTTCGCGGTCTCACCGCGCGGTCCGGCGACCTGACACCGCTCGCGCTCGCGACGGCCGGACGCATCTGGTCGCTCAGTATCAACGACATTCGTGTTCCCGAGGCCGTGACGCTGGCGTCGGAGCTCGAAGACATGGTCAGCGGCATTGTGTGCGATGCGGGGACCAGGGCCATAATCCTCAACTCGTTAGCCTTTATCCGGTTCGCCAACTGCGAATTCGACGCCGCGCTGCGGACCGTCGATGCGATACTGGCACTGGCCGGCGATGTGCCCGCGAACGAAACGGTTGCCGCGCAAATTCTTCGCGGAATCATCGGCATGTGCCTCGGCGGCTCCGACAAGGGCAGGCGTGATTTCCGGGAGGGCCTTTCACAAGCACATACGCTAGGCCCCCTCAACTATGCGACGATGTCGCATTACCCGGGAACAGTTGCGGTATTGGGTCTTTGCAAGGCCGACGACGTGGTCGACGAGACGCGTGAGGCGTTGCGATGCGCGGAGTCCCTGGGCGACATCGGCGGCATCATCGCCACGCTGTGGGCGCATGGATCGGCCCTCCTGCGCGCGGAGAACACGTCGCGGCGCGACGAGGCCATCGGTCTGCTTGACCGCGCCCGCGTCCTGATCGCGGAGCACAAACTGCATCACATCGGGATGACAAGCATTGCCGCCGATCTGGCAGTCGATGCCGCGCGCAAGGGGCGAACAGACGAAGCGATCGACAGGCTTCGTCCCACGTTCTCACAGCACTTCGACTGTGGCAGCAAAGTCTTCGTGGGCTGTACGGCCGAGGCGCTCGTCGAGCTGCTGATCGACCGAGGATCCGCCCGCGATCTCACAGAAGCCCATGAAATGGTCGATCGGTGGGAGGTGCGACCGCCCGGCATCACGGCGGTGGATCTGTGGTGGCTCAAATCCCGCGCGTTGCTGGCCGGCGCGGACGGCAACCCGGACGACTACGTCGAACTCTCCAAGGCGTACCTCGAGTTCTGCGAGAAGCTCGATGCCCGCGGTCGGCTGCCGGGGGCGCGCCGAATCGTCGATGAATCCCTTGCGTTGCGGCGGGGCTGACGGTGGCGACGATCCTGGCGTACACCTCGCCCGCGCTGGGCCACCTGTTGCCGATGAGCGCGCTACTGTCGGAGCTGTCGAGCCGCGGGCACGGGATTCACGTGCGGACACTTTCCACCGGCGTGGAAATCGCGCGTGAGCTCGGCTTCGCGGCGGACGCGATTGATCCGCGGATCGAGGCCATCGAGCTCGAGGACGGCAAGGAAGCCAATCCCCGGGCCGCGCTCAAGCGCGGTGTTGCGGCGTTTGGCCGGCGTGCCGTGCATGAAGTAGCCGATCTCAGGACCGCGATTACGCTTGTTCGACCGGATGCGTTGCTCGTCGACATCAATTGCTGGGGAGCTCAGTCGGCGGCAGAAGCCGGTGACATCCCCTGGGCGTGCTTCTGCCCATACACGCCGCCGCTGCGGTCGCCCGGGGTCCCACCGTTTGGTCCGGGTCTCAGACCATTGCCGGGCGTGTTGGGCCGGCTGCGCGACACCGCCCTGAGCGTTGCGGTGGTGGGTACGTTGGAGCGAGTGATGCTGCCGCCGATCAACGGCATCCGCGCGGATCTCCATTTGCGGCCCGTCGTTTCGATGGACGAGTTCTTGCGCCGCGCCCCGTTGGTGCTGGTCGCCAGCGGCAAGCCGTTCCAGTATCCGCAAACGGAGTGGGGTGACGCGGTGCAGCTGATCGGACCCTGCGTGGTCGATCCGGGGCCGCATACCGTCCCGGATTGGCTGGCCTCGATCGGCCGGCCGATAGTCCTGGTCACGACGTCGTCGGAGAAGCAAGCCGACACCAACCTGGTGCAAACCGCGATCGCCGCGCTGAAGGATGAGCCGGTGCACGTGGTCGCAACCCTGCCGGCCGGGCAACCTGACGACATTGCCTCGTCGGGCAACGCAACAGTTCTGCAATTCATCCCCCACGGCTTGGTGCTGGACCACGCGGTGTGTGCGGTCACGCACGGCGGGATGGGCGCGACGCAGAAGGCGCTCGCCCGCGGCATACCGGTGTGTGTCGTGCCCTACGGCCGTGACCAGCTCGAGGTTGCGCGGCGCGTCGAGGTGGCCCGCTGCGGTACCCGCCTGCCGGCAAAGAAACTGTCACCGTCGCGGCTGCGCACCAAAGTGCGGGAAGCGATGACCATGAGCGACGGCGCGAAACGGGTGGCGGCAGGCTTCCGCGCCACCGGCGGGGCGGCGCGCGGGGCAGATCTGTTTGAGCAGCGCCTGCTCGGCATCGATGTCAGCTGACCTCAACAAACGCGTACCGGGTGAACATGAGCTCTTTTGAAAACCGCAACCAAACGCCGATAAAGATAAAGCAGCCCGCCGGATGCCGCCGCACGGCTATAGTCGCCGCGTGATCAGCGGCGACCTGCTGATTGGGCGCGACAGCGAGTTGGCATTCATTCGCCGCGCCCTGGGCGGCGCTGACCAGCACTCCGGGGTTTTGATCGCGGGCGCCGCCGGCGTGGGCAAGACCCGGTTGGCCCGCGAAGCGCTGCGGCGCGCCGGGGCGTCGGGCGAGCGCACCCAGTGGATCGTCGGCACCCAGTCGGCGCATGCGCTGCCCCTCGGTGCGTTCATCGGCCTACTGGGCGACGGGATGTCGGATCCGCTGACCAACGTGCGACGGGTGATCGAGTCGTTTGTGGCGCGACAACGTCGGGGGCGCGTGGTGGTGGGCGTCGACGACGCGCACCTGCTGGACGGGTTGTCCGCGCTCGTGATTCACCAGCTGGCACAGTCGGGCGGGGCGCGCCTGGTGGTCACGGTGCGCTCCGGCAGCGAAGAGCCCGATGCGGTGACGGCGCTGTGGAAGGACGGCCTGCTGACTCGCCTTGATTTGGAGCCGCTTTCGGCTGCGGCGACGCGTGAGGTGATCGAGCGCACGCTCGGCGGTCCGGTCGATGCGCGCTGCGCGGCCCGGTTCCGGCGGCTCACCGGAGGTAACACGCTGTTTCTTCGGCAGCTGCTGAGCGATCAGATGGCGGCCGGACGGGTGCGGCAAGTGGCCGGCGTGTGGATGTGGGACGGTGACGTCGCGGTCTCGGCCAGCTTGTCCGACACGGTGGGGCGCCAGCTCTGTCGCCTGACGCCGCCGCTGGCGATGGTCGTCGACACGCTGTCGCAGTGTGAGCCGCTGCCCGTTGACTTGTTGTGCGACTTGGTGTCTCGCGAGGACTTGGTGGCGGCCGAAGCGATGGGCCTGGTCAACGTCGAACGCACCGCCGGCGGGTTGGTGGCCAGGCTCGCGCACCCGCTGTTCGGAGAGCTTCGCCGCGCGGGCGCCGGCGAGATGTATTTGTCGAAGATCCGGGGCCGGTTGGCGACGCGGCTGGGGCAGGAGGGCGACGCCGACATGCAGGCCACGGTGCGCCGGGCGTTGCTGAGCCTGGAGTCGGATCTGGACCCGCAACCCGAGTTGTATCTGGAATCGGCGCGGCATGCGATGACGCTGTTGGATCTGGAGCTGGCCGACCGGCTCGCCAACGCCGCCGTGCAGGCCGGGGCGCCCGGGGCGGCGGGGGTGCGGGCGATGAACCTGGTGTTACTCGGCCGCGGAGAGCAGGCCGAGGGGGCATTGCGCGCGATCACCGCCGGAGATCCGCCCGATGCCCATTATTGGGCGACCCTGCGCGCGGCCAATCTGGTGTGGATGCTCGGCAGGCCGGCGGACGCCTCGGTGATTCTCGATGGCCTGGCCGCGGACCAGGAGACGCCGGCGGAGGTCGCCGCGCGGTTGGCGGTGCAGGCTTGCCTGGATGCGGTGGCCGCGCGCTGCGAGATCGCCGCCGAAAGGGCGAGGGCCGCATTGGATTCGGATGAGCTGCCGAATTTTCACGCGATGATGGCGTCGCTGGCGCTGATCATGGCCATGGGGGCGGTGGGGCAAGCCGACGGTCTGGCCGGCGTGGCCGACCAGGCCCTGGGCCGCGCATCGTCATCCTTCGAGGCGGCGTACACGCAGTTCTGGTTCGGCACCGTGTACGGCCGGGCCTGCCGGTTGACGGGCCGCATCGACGAATTCGTCAGCTTCGCAAAGAAGTTGGCTGTTTCCGCACGGGACGTCCCAGGTCTGGCCTATGCGAATTTGGCTCTGCTGCTGGGAAATGCCGACTTGGCCCGGGGGGCCGTGGCCGACGCGGTCCGGCTGGTGCATGAGGCTCTTGCCGGGGCGCAAATGCATGCAGTCACAAGTGGTTTGCGGCCGGCGTGTTATTTCGCGCTGGCCGAGGCGCACGGCAAGCTCGGGCACGCGGCGGAAGCGAACGATGCGGTCGGCGGGGCGCGGGCCAGCGTGCCCGCCGACTTCTTGTTCATGCATACCGGCTTGTCGCTGGCCAGTGGGTGGGCGCTTGCGGCAAGCGGTCGCCTGGGCGAGGCCGTGGCGACCGCACAGGCGGCCGCGCGACTCGCCCGCGACCGCGGCCAGCCGACCCACGAACTGGCGTGCCTACAAGCCGCGGCGCAATGGGGGGACGCGTCCGGCGCGCCGCGGGCCCGGGCGCTTGCCAATGTGATGTCGCTGCCGCTGGCCGATGCCATCGCCTCGCACGCCGAGGCCCTACGGGCCGGCAACGGCGAAGGCCTCCTGGCGGTTTCGGCGGCCTACCGGACGATCGGTGATCGGGCCGCGGCCGCCGACGCGGCGGCGCAAGCCTCCGTTGCGTTCATCGAAGGGCAGCAGCACAAGCGCGGGCTCTATGCGTCGGCGCTCGCCGGCGAGCTCGCCGAGGAATGTGGCGGTCTATGCACACCGGCCCTGCGGACTCCGGCGGGTCTCAAGCTCTCGGGTCGCCAGCGCGACGTCATCGAACTCGTCGTGGCCGGCCTGTCCAACCGCCAGATCGCCGAGAAGTTGGTCATGTCGGTGCGCACCGTGGAGGGCCACGTCTACCGGGCCTGCCAGCGGGTGGGCGCGCAGTCCCGCGAGGAGCTGGCGTCGATCATTCGATCGGGACCTGGGTCTGACTGACGCACCGGGGTTCGAGTAGTCGACTACGCGTGCGCACCACGGAAATCGGCCATACCGTCGCGATCTCAACTCAGAAAAGGAGAGCGCGATGAAGTACGTAGTGGCTTGGACGTATCGCTTGAACGGCACGGCAGCCGAGAACGACGAAAGTCTGCGACGGGGTTTGGCCGCGTACTCGAAGTGGTCGCAACCGCAGACCACGACCTATCACCAGTTCGTCGGCCGCATCGACGGGGACGGTGGATTCGCGGTGGTGGAGACCGACAACCCGGCCGACTTGGTCGAGACCACAAGCCAATTCGCCACGATTCTGGATTACCAGATCTATCCCGTTGTGGACATCGCCGAAGCCGCGCAAGCGCTGCAGCAGGGCGTGGAATTCAGGGAGGCGATCGGCTAGGTGCCGAGCAACCGCGCCGACGCCCACAGCGCGACGACCGCGACCACCAGGGACACGGGCACGGTACACAGCCCGAGGCGGGTGTACTCACCGACACCGGCGTCGACGTCGTGCTGGCGAAGCACGCGCCGCCACAACAGGTTCGACAGGGAACCGACGTAGGTCAAATTGGGTCCGATGTTGACCCCGAGCAGGACGGCCAGGATCGCGACCGGTCCGCTCGGCGCGACCAGTGGCAGCAGCACGAGGGTGGCGGGCAGGTTGTTCACCACGTTAGCCAGCACCGCGGCCACCGCGGCGATGGCGAGCAGCGCGGGCAGCGTCGAACCGGACGGCAGCACGGCCGACATCGTCCTGTCCATGCCGTGGAGCATGACCGTCCGCACGACGACACCCAGCGCGAGCACGAACACCAGGAACGACACGTGCGTCGAGCGCGCGATGTCCACCACCGAGGTGTGTCCGCGGCTCAGGCTGCGCACGGCCAGGGCCGCGGCGCCGGCGAGCGCCACCCAGGCCGGGGCCACCCCGATGGACTGGGCGACCGCGAACCCGGTCAGCGTCAGCCCGACCACCGCCAGCACGAACACCGGCGGACGCGGCGCCGGGCCCGGTTCCTCCGGGTGCGGTTGCACGCGCAGGTCGGCTGCGAAAAACCAGCGGAATATCGCGTACAGCGTGACCACCGCGCCCACCCACGGCAACGCCATGAACAGGGTGAACCGCGTGAACGAAAGGCCGGCGGCATGAAACGCGAGCAGGTTGGTCAGGTTCGACACCGGCAGTAGCAGGGAGGCGCCGTTGGCCAGGTGCGCGGTGGCATAGGCGTACGGCCGCACCGGGCTTCGCAACCGGCGGACGGCGGCCAGCACGACCGGAGTCAGCAGCACCACCGCGGTGTCCAGGCTCAGCACGGCGGTGATCAGGGAGGCGATGACGAAAACCCGCCGCAGCAGGCCACTCGACCCGACGCGGTCGCGCGTCATCGCCGCACCCGCCGCCTCGAACAGGCCCTCGTCGTCGCACAGCTTGGCCAGCACCAGCACCGCGCCAAGGAACCCGACCACCCCCGAAAGGCCGGTCGCCTCCTCGACGGCCTGGTGCACCGATATGGCGCCGACCGCGATCAGGATGAGAGCCGCGGGGACCGCCGCCACCGCCTCGGGCCAGCCCCTAGGGCGCGCTACGGCGAAGGCCAGGACGGCAGCGAGCAGTACCAGCGCAAGGGTCAGGGTCAAGGTTTTATAACCGCTTCACGCCCAGGGGTTCTCGCGCCGCCACACCGTCGGCAGGTGCAACGTGACACCGTCCTGCGCGGCCAACTCGTCGAGGACGCGGATGGAGGAGTCCAGGTCGTCGCCCGCATAGGGCAAGGCCCGCAGCGGCTTTGACAGCGGCCGGAAGAAGTCGTCCCAGTGAATGAGGATCACCCGGCGCGCCCCCACCGCGCGCACGGTCTCGGCCCAGTAGTCGGCCAGGTATGACCTCGGTTGCAGCCCCAGCTGCCCGGCACTCAGATAGACGGCTTCGGCGCGGTGGCCGCCCAGCGCGCCCTTGACGAAACCTGCGCTGCCCTGGATCAGCAGCCGCCGGCCCGACGGCCGGTGGTGCACCAGCGTCGACCAGGACTCGCCGCAGCGGTAGGCGGACGCCTTGACCGGTGGGGTCAGCGGCGCGTCGATCGCGCCGGGAAACCGGTCCGGCGGGCAGTGATGGGAATCGATCAACGTTACATCGTAGGCGCCCAACGCGATTGGCTCGCCGCTGGCGGCGATCACGAGCCGGTCGTCGGGCAGTCCGTATCCGCGCCCGACGTTGGCCGCCGACCGGCCGCCGACCAGCCGTGCCCCGGTGCGGTCGGCGACCAGCGCGGAATCCAGCACGTGGTCGACGTGGGTGTGCACCGGGACGACGGCCTCCAGCCGGGAAACCTTGGCCCGCGCCAGGCAGCCGTCCACGCGGGCCGGCGAGGGTGCCACCTTGCCGGCGGCCACCCGCGCGATGCCGGGCCGGGAGAAGTAGCCGTCCGTCAGCAGCGCCGACGACCCGTCGTCGACGAGCAGCGTTGCCACGCCCATCCACGTCACCGACAGCGCCCCGGGCTCGGCGGCGGGCACGTCGAACCGATCCGCATACCGTCCCATGTCGGGCCGACCGAGTTTCAGCCGCATCAGCTGAACGCCCCGATCTCGACGCCGGCGGCCGTGAGGCCGTCGCGGACGGCGGCCGCGATCTGCACTGCACCGGGCGAATCACCGTGCACGCAAACCGATTTCACGTCGACCACGATCTTTTTGCCGTCAATGGAGGTGACCCGGCCGGAGGTCACCATGCCCAACACCCGGTCGGCGATGGCCGGTGGGTCGTGCAGCACCGCGCCGGGTTCGCGGCGGGACACCAACCGGCCGTCCGCCCGGTAGGCGCGGTCGGCGAAGGCCTCGGACACCGTGCGCAGGCCGCGGCGCGCGGCCTCGTCGAAGAACACCGAGCCCGCCATCCCCAGCACCGGCAGCGCCGGGTCCACCATCCGCACCGCATCCGCGACCGCGGCCGCCTGGTCGCGGTCGGTGACGATCGTGTTGTACAGCGCGCCATGGGGTTTGACGTAGGACACCGCCGAGCCCGATGCGCGCGCGATCGCCTGCAGCGCGCCGATCTGGTACACCACGTCGGCAACCAGGTCGTCGGCGGCGACGTCGATGAACCGCCTGCCGAACCCGGCCAGGTCGCGATAACTCACCTGCGCGCCGATGCGGACACCGCGCTCGGCGGCCGCCCGGCAGACCCGCAACAATCCGGCGGGATCCCCGGCGTGGAATCCGCACGCCACGTTGGCGCTGGTGACGATCCGCAGCATGGCGTCGTCATCACCGAGGCGCCAGACGCCGAAGCCCTCGCCCAGGTCGGCGTTGAGGTCGATGCGGGCCACCTGCCCAGCTTATGGGGCGGTGCCGGCGCCATCCGGAGAGGCGGTCATCTTCCCGGTCGCTATCGGGTGACGGCCGCGGCCGCGATCTGTTGGGCGACGTCGACTGCGGACGCACCGGGCAGGAAGGAGCCGCAGGCGGCCACATCGATGACGATATTGTTGCGCACGGTCAGCGCGCGCTGGCACCGCCAGCCGTCCGCGCTGCCTTGCTGCTCTTCGGACGTGCTGAGCGTGCCGCCGACCGTGTGGGAATCGGCCACCGCCAAAGTGATCTCGGGCTGGCCGGGAGGATGGTCGACGAATCGGCGATTGGCGCAGGCGGACCACCTCCGGACCGACGCCTCGTAGAACGCGTTGGCCTGCCGCGCCGTGGGGTAGGCGATCACGGCCTGGTCGACGGAGTGATTGCGCACCTTGGGGTTGTCGTAGCTGTCGTCCAGCCGCTCGCCGCGCACCGCGGTCCAGCCGGTGTCCGCGTACACGGCCTGCTGGGCGGGCCCGGCCATCGCCAAGCAGCTCTTCTCGCTGAACGTCTGGCTGGAGTCCCACATGTCCTGCGTGCGATACCGGATCCGCATTCCCGCCCCCAGGATGTCGTTGATCTTCCTGTCGTCGAGCAGCAGCCCGTCGAGGGCGGTGACGGTCACCGGGGCCCGCGTCAGCGGACCGCGGGTGTCCGCGGGCGCGGCGCTACCACCGACGGTGGTGGTGCAGCCGGCCGCGAGGGCGCACACCGCCGCCTGCAGGAGGATCGGGAGTTGCCTAAGCACCGGAGCCTTTCGGACGCGGGGCCCGTCTGTGCCGACAAGCTTAGGAGGCGACTTCCTGCCGCCGTCCCAGCAGCCAGCAGAACAGATAGATCAGGAACGAAATCCCCGCCACGAACACCGACACGGGGACTCCGGGCGCCAGCGACAGCACGATGCCGCCGACGGCGGCAACCTCGGCGAAGACGACCGAGGCGACCATGGCGGCCGCCGGCGAGGCGACCACTCGGGCGGCCGCGGCCGCCGGCGTGATCAGCAACGACATCACCAGCAGCGCCCCGACTATCTGCACGGCCTGAGCGGCCACCACACCGACCAGGGCGGCGAACACGATGCCCAGCGCGCGAACCGGCACGCCGCGGGCCGCGGCGACGTCGGGGTCGACGGTGGCGAACAACAGCGGGCGGTAGCACGCCGCGATGACGGCGATGACGAGCAGGCACACCAGCGCCAGCATGCCCAGCCCGGTGTAGCCGACGCCGACGATCTGCCCGGTGAGCAACGCGAAGCTGGTCGCGGTCCGGCCCGGGTAGAGATAGATGAACAGCACCGCCAGCCCCAGGCCGAACGCCAGCACCACGCCGATGACCGAGTCGCGCTCGCTGGCCCGCCGGCCCAGAACGCCGAACAGCGCGGCCGCCAGAGCGCTGCCGACCAGCGCCCCCACGCCCACCTCGACGCCGACCAGGAGAGCGAAAGCCGCTCCGGTCAAAGACAATTCGCTGGAACCGTGCACGGCGAAAGACATCTGACGCATCACGATGAACGGCCCGATCAGCCCGGCGACCAACCCCAGCAGCGCTGCCGCGAGCAGCGCCTGCTGGACGAAGTCGTGGCCGAGCAGGTGAGCGGTGACGTCGAAGTCGAGCAGGTGGGCCAGGACGTCGGTGAGCCGGTGGTTCACTGGTGGGCCCAGTCGGTCGGCTCGCCAACCACCACGTAGCGGTCCTTGACCTTCACCACCTGGATGTCGGCCCGATACAGCCTGGACAGCGTCTCCGTGGTCATCACTTCTTCGACGGTGCCGATCCGGAATCGTCCGTCGACCAGATAAACGAGCCGGTCCACGTAGGGCAGGATCGCGTTGACGTCATGGGTGACGACGATGACGGTGGTCGAGGCATCCCGGCGGCGGCGGTCGATCAGGGCGGACACCAGCTTCGCGTTCGCCGGGTCCAGGGCCAGCAGCGGCTCGTCGCACAGCAGCAACATCGGGTCGCTGACCAGCGCCTGCGCGATGCGCATCCGCTGCAGTTCGCCGCCTGACATCACGCCCACCCGGACGTCCGCCAGGTGTTCGGCATTGACCTGGCGCAGCGCCTCGCGCACGGCCGCGCGCCGGCGGGCCCGGTCGACGGATCTCAGGGGCATGGCGCCCCACCGATGTCCGTCGACGCCCAGCCGCACTAGGTCGCGTCCCCGAAGCATCACGTCGTGGTCCATCGGTCGGTGTTGCGGCACGTAGCCGACCCGTCCGCTGCCCGAGTTCATCGGCTTTCCGTCCACCAGCGCGACACCGGCGGACAGCGACAGCTGCCCCAGCAGCACCTTGAGCAGTGACGTCTTGCCGCTGCCGTTGGGACCGAGGACGGCGATGAACTCGCCGCGCGACACCGACAGGTCGAGGTGGTCCCACAGCACGCGGTCACCGAACGTCAGCCGGGCACCCCGCAGCGAGACGGTATCCGGGTAGCGGTCGACGGCCGGGACCGCATCGAGGTTCATGGCTCCACTGACCGGCCAGACTGGAGCGCGGTCAGCAGCCGGCTGACCGTGTTCCGCTGCCAGGTCAGGTAATCGGTTCCGTCGGGCAGTGTCTCGCTCACTTCGGTCACCGGCACGCCCACGCGCCGCGCTGCATCCCGCACGCCGTTGATCGCGGCGGTGGAGGTCTGGGGGTTGACCAGCACCGCCGACAGCTGGCGGTGGTCGATCAGGTCGAGGACGAAGGCCATGTCGGCCGGAGCGGGATCCGTTTCGTTCTCGTTGGCCGCTGCGAATGCGGGCGGGGTGCGGTTGACCAGGCCGGCCGCCGCCAGCAGGTAGTACCCGACCGGTTCGGTCGCGATGACCCCGGCGCCGGGGTAGGCGCCGGCAATGGCGTGTTCGGAGATCGCGATCGCGTCGGCGCCGCGGCAGAACTCGGCGGCGTTCGCGCGGTAGTCGGCGGCGTGGACCGGGTCGACGACGGCCATCCGGTCGGCTATGGCGAACGCGACCGATTTGGCGACGTCCAGGTTGTAGAACACGTGCTCGTTGGCCGGCTGCTCCCCCGTGCCGGCGTTCTTCAGGAACGAATAGGCGCCGATCGATTTCACGCCGGGATGCTCGGCCAGCACCTGGTCCACCCAGGGGTCGTAGCCGCCGCCGTTGTACACGACCAGTGCGGCGTCGGTGATGGCCGCGGCGTCCGACGGGCTGGCCTGGTAGGAGTGCGGGTCGGTGTCGCCGCCGGACAGCAGCGAGGTGACCGCGACGTGGCGGCCGGTGACGGCGCGGGCCACGCTGCCCCATACGCCGGTGGAGGCCACGACGGCGTCCGCGCGCGGATGCGCCGGACTGCCGCAGCCGATGGACGCGGTGCCGACAGCCAGCAGGACCAGCGCGGCAAGCAGCCAACGCGGCGCAGTGGCAACCCCGCCTCGTCCCCGCTTGAGCGCCATGCGCACGTCCGATGTCCTCTCACTGGCCGACCGGCCGACCCATAATACTAATGAAAATCGTTTCCATTACAAAGTGGACGAGTGGAAGGCGCTTAGGCGCGCATGCGGATTCGCTGTAGCGTCACCGACTGTGAGTCCCGCACTCCCCCGCAAGCGGGAGGTACCCCCACGCCGGCGTGCGACTCTGGCGTCGTTGGCGGACGAACTGAACGTTTCGCGCACCACGATCTCGAACGCCTTCAACCGGCCGGATCAACTCTCCTCCGACCTGCGCGAGCGCGTGCTGGCGACGGCCAAGCGGCTGGGTTACCCGGGTCCCGACCCGGTGGCGCGCTCGCTACGCACCCGCAAGGCCGGTGCGGTCGGGCTGGTGATGGCCGAACCGTTGACCTATTTCTTCAGCGACCCGGCGGCACGGGATTTCGTCGCCGGGGTCGCCCAGTCCTGCGAAGAGCTAGGGCAGGGGCTGCTGCTGGTGGCCGTCGGGCCCGGCCGCAGCATCGAGGACGGGACGGGCGCGGTGCTCGGCGCCGGTGTGGACGGCTTCGTGGTGTATTCGGTCTGCGAAGAGGACCCGTACCTGCAGGTGGTCTTGCAGCGCCGGCTGCCGGTCGTGGTCGTCGACCAGCCGAAGGGGCTCGCCGGTGTGTCCCGGGTGGGCATCGACGACCGGGCGGCGATGCGTGAGCTCGCGGAGTACGTGCTCGGGCTGGGGCATCGCGAGATCGGGCTCCTGACGATGCGGCTGGGCCGGGACCGCCGGCAAGGGCTGGTGGACGCCGGCCGATTGCGGTCGCCGGCCTTCGACGTGCAGCGCGAACGCATCATCGGCGTGTGGGAGGCGATGACGGCCGCCGGCGTCGACCCCGATGCGCTGACCGTGGTGGAGAGCTACGAGCACCTGCCGGACTCCGGAGGGGCCGCCGCCAAGGTGGCGCTGGAGGCGAATCCGCGGATCACGGCGCTGATGTGCACGGCCGACATATTGGCCCTCTCCGCCATGGATTACCTTCGCGCACATGGCATTTACGTGCCCGGGCAGATGACGGTGACCGGCTTCGACGGCGTCCCCGACGCGATCGGCCGGGGACTGACGACCGTGAATCAGCCGAGCCTGCAAAAGGGGCGCCGGGCCGGTGAGCTGTTGTTGAGTCCGCCGCGGTCGGGCCTGCCGGTCGTCGAGGTGCTGGATACCGAGCTAATCCGGGGCCGCACCGCCGGTCCGCCGGCCTAGCTGCCGTTCTGGTCGCCGATCAACAACCGCACGGCCAGGTCCAGCCGCTTGCTGACGTCGGTGGCCGAGGCCCGCCGGGTGAGCCAGGCGAGCAGATTGGACAGCCAGACGTCGGAGATCACCCGGGCGATGTGGTACTGGTCCTCGGTCGGTTCGCCGTCGGCCATCGCCCGGGCGAACATGGAGTCGATGAGCTTCTCGACCTGGTCGACCTCGCTGGCCGCGGAGGCGTCGGCGAAGACGTAGGCCCGCGTCATCGCCTCGGTGAGCAGCGGATTGCGCTGCATCGCGCGGTTGAGCTTGCCGACCATGAAGTTCAGCCGCTGGAACGGCGTGCCCCCCGCAACCGACGAGCGGTCGGTCTTGGCGTCGATGCGGCTGAATTCCCGGCCCAGGGCCGACACCAGCAGGTGCACCTTCGACGGGAAATACCGATACAGCGTGCCCACCGCCACGTCGGCGCGGTCGGCGACGGCGCGCATCTGAACCGCCTCATAGCCACCCTTGGACGCGATGGCCATTGTTGCGTCCAGGATCCGCTTGCGGCGTTCCCGCTGTGCCTCCGAGCCGAGTTCGGACTCCGCCAATACCGCCACGTTCATGACCTCGCGCGGTTGCGAGTCAGAAGCGCGGCTCGCGTTGGCCCTCGAGTTGGCACCGGCTGGCATGTGACGGGTTGCTCCTCTTCCTGGCGGCTCGCTTGCAAACGATACGCATGCTGAGTGTGAATTTCCCACCTCCGTACCGCCGGGACAGCCGCGTGTGCTGCTGTGATGGCGTTCGACTTGACGGTCGACCGCTGGCACTATTAGAACACGTTCTAGTCTGCGACGAGGCGGGTTGCGCAGCGACCCGAGCCGAGCAGGAGAATCGAGAGCTAGGGGTCGTAGGCCCCAACGTCACGTCGAGTCCAAGACGCGGAGGTCCCGAGGGTGGTAGCGACCGTCACAGACGAGCAGTTCGCCGCGCGTGCGCTGGTGCGCGACTGGGCCCGCAATTCGGCCGCGGGGCCCGGCGGCACCACGGCGATACGCAAGGTCGAGCAGGGCGACGCGGACGCGTGGCGCCCGGTGTTCGCCCGCCTGGCCGAGCTGGGCATTTTCGGCGTCGCAATCCCGGAGGAGCACGGCGGGGCCGGCGGCAGCGTCGAGGACCTGTGTGCGATGGTCGAGGAAGCGGCCAAGGCGCTGGTGCCCGGGCCGGTGGCGACCACGGCGCTGGCGACGCTCGTCGTCTCCGACCCCGAACTGCTGGCGCAACTGGCCGCCGGCGACCGCTTCGCCGGGCTGGCGCTGGACGGGGACGCGCAGTTCGACAGCGAAACCTCGCGGGCCTCGGGTGTCCTGCCATTGGTGTTGGGCGCCGCCGGTGGCGGCGTCCTGTTGCTGCCCGCTGGCGGGACGTGGCTGCTGGTCGACTCCGAGGGCGAAGGGGTGCAGATCGAGCCGCTGGACGCCACCGACTTCTCCCGGCCGTTGGCCCGGGTGGTGTTGACGTCCGCGCCGGCCACCGCGCTCACGGCGTCGGCACGGCGCGTCGAGGAGTTGGCGGCGACCGTGCTGGCGGCCGAGGCTGCGGGCGTGACCCGGTGGTCGCTGGACACCGCGGTCGACTACGCCAAGGTCCGTGAGCAGTTCGGCAAGCCGATCGGCAGCTTCCAGGCCGTCAAGCACCTGTGCGCGGAGATGCTGTGTCGCGCGGAGCAGGCCGAGGTCGCCGCGGCCGACGCCGCCCGCGCCGCGGCGGATTCCGATCCGGACCAGTTCTCGATCGCGGCGGCCCTGGCCGCGAGCATCGGCATCGCCGCCGCGAAGGCCAACGTCAAGGACTGCATTCAGGTGCTCGGCGGTATCGGCTGCACCTGGGAGCACGACGCGCACCTGTACCTGCGCCGCGCGCATGCCATCGGGAGGTTCTTGGGTGGTTCACAAGGCGGCGCGGAGCGCTGGTTGCGCCGCGTCACCGAACTGACACAGGGCGGTGTGCGGCGGCGCCTGGGTATCGACCTCGCCGACGTCGAGGATCAGCGTGCGGAGATCGCCGCGGCCGTCGCCGAGGTCGCGGCCCTGCCCGAGGGGAAGCGGCAGGCGGCGCTCGCCGAGGCCGGCCTGCAGGCGCCGCACTGGCCGGCGCCGCACGGGCGTGGCGCGTCACCGGCCGAACAGCTGCTGATCGACCAGGAGATGGCGTCGGCCGGCGTGGTGCGGCCGGACCTGGTGATCGGCTGGTGGGCGGCGCCGACCATCCTCGAGCACGGCACGCCGGAGCAGATCGAGCGCTTCGTGCCGGGGACCCTGCGCGGTGAATTCCTCTGGTGTCAGCTCTTTTCCGAGCCGGGAGCGGGCTCCGACCTGGCGTCGTTGCGCACCAAGGCGGTGCGCGCACCCGACTCTCAAGGCGGCTGGCTGCTCACCGGGCAGAAGGTGTGGACGTCGGCGGCGCACAAGGCGCGGTGGGGTGTCTGCCTGGCGCGCACCGACCCGGACGCGCCGAAGCACAAGGGCATCACCTACTTCCTGGTGGACATGCGCTCGCCGGGCATCGAGATCCGCCCGCTGCGGGAGATCACCGGTGACTCACTATTCAACGAGGTCTTCCTGGACAACGTGTTCGTCCCCGACGAGATGGTGGTCGGCGAGGTGAACGACGGCTGGCGGCTGGCCCGGACGACGCTCGCCAACGAGCGGGTGGCGATGGCCACCGGCACCGCGCTGGGCAATCCGATGGAGGAGTTGCTGAAGGTGCTCGCGGAGCTGGATCTCGATGCCGCACAGCAGGATCGGCTGGGCCGGTTGATCGTCATCGCCCAAACCGGCGCGCTGCTGGACCAGCGGATCGCCCAGCTGGCTGTGGGCGGGCAGGATCCGGGTGCGCAATCCAGCGTCCGCAAGCTCATCGGCGTGCGGTACCGGCAGGCGCTGGCCGAGTACATGATGGATGTCTCCGAGGGCGGCGGCCTGGTCCGCAACCGCGCGGTGTACGACTTCCTGAACACCCGCTGCCTCACCATCGCGGGCGGCACCGAGCAGATCCTGCTCACCGTGGCCGCCGAGCGACTCCTCGGGCTACCGCGCTGAGTTGGTGTCAACGCCTGATCCGAAGTGGTAACGCAGACCACCACTCGCAGTCGAACACCAGCCCCGGTAGGGCCCGTTCCAGCTCCCGCGGGTCGCCTATGCTCCAATCTAGTTGCGCGCCAGAGGCTTTGACCGAAGAATGGCGCTGCAGGAGCCACACTCCGGCCCGGCTGTAGCCGTCCAGGAGTACCCCCGGCTTCGGGCCGGCGGCTGTCCAGCGCCTTGCCGTAAAGGGTGACCAGCGCGGTCTGCCGCGTCCGGGTGAGGTTTACGCGCTCACCCGTGACGTTCTCGGCGCCCTACGAGAACGTCGTCTGCGCGCAGGTGCTGGGGGAGGTGATGTTGACCCCGGGGTAGACCACTTGGATGTGGGTGCAGACGATGACGTTGCTGTCGGTCTTGGGCTGACCCGTCTGCCAATCGGTGGAGTCGATGCGGCCGCTCGTCTGGTACTTGTCCGGCGGGCCCTCACCGAAGTAGACGGTGGTGATCTCGTCGGAACCCATCGACTTCATCACCCGCTCGTGCTCGCCGCTGGCGTGCGCGTCGAGGTAGGCCAGCCGGTTCGACGACCGGATCTCGGTGGTCTGCCGGGCCCACAGGCCGGACGGGAAGCCGGTCACCCCGTCCGGCGTCAGCATGTCCGCCCCGGCGGTGAAGTCGCAGTGGCCATCGGCCTTGAAGCAGTTCAGGATGGTGCGCGTCTCCAGCTGGTTGGGTCCGTCCAGCGGAAACAGCGTGGTGGCGGTGTTGCTGGCCGCTCCGGCGACCGGGCCGGGCAGAAACGTCAGCGCCGATCCGACCACTGCAAACCCGGTTATCAGCCGCTTCATGCTGCTCCCCTCTCGGTTCGCCAACCCTAACGGTGAACCTAACCCCGCCACTACTCGTCGTAGGTGACTTCTACCGAATCAGATTCCGGGTGAGATTGACAGGCCAGGATCAGGCCGTCGTCGAGGTCCTGCTGCTCGAGCACGTCGTTGACTTCCATGCTCACCTTGCCGCTGCGCAAGGTGCACGCGCAGGCACCGCAATGGCCCTCGCGGCAGGAGAACGGCGCGTCGAGGCCCTTGGCCAGCAGGACGTCGAGCAGCTTGGCGTTGCGCGGCCACGAAACGGTGTGGGTTTCACCGTCCAGTTGCACCACCGCGGTGGCCGGCGGCTGGTCGCCCGGGGCGGTGTCGTCGATCTTCACCGCCGCGAACGGGTCAGAGTCCAGTGACTTGAACACCTCGATATGTACTTGCGCCGCAGGCACTTTCAGTGATTCCAGCGCTTCGCGGGCCGCGTCCATGAAGGGGCCGGGCCCGCAGATGTACACGGGCCGGTCGGTGTAGGGGGCGGCGAGCTTCGCCAGCGCGGTCACGCTGGGCATCCCCTGCAGCGATTCCAGCCAGTGCACCACCGTGAGCCGGTCGGGATATTTGGCCGACAGTTCCCGCAGCGCATCGGAGAAGATCACCGACCGGTCGTCGCGATTGGCGTAGAGCAGCGTCACCTGTCCGCTGCCCTCGGCGAGGGCCGACTTGCAGATCGACATGATCGGGGTGATCCCGCTGCCCGCGGCCATCAGCAGGAAGTCGTCATCGAGCGTCTTGGGCACGAAGTTGCCCGACGGCGCCAACACGTGGATCCGCATGCCCGCCCGCGCGTGCTCGCACAGCCAGTTGGACGCGTATCCGTCGGCCGTCCGCTTGACCGTGACGGTCAGCGCGTCGTCGGTGAACGGCGAGCTGCACAGCGAGTAGCAGCGGGCCACCGATCCGGTGCGCTCGCTGGGAACGCGCAGCGTCAAGAACTGACCGGGCGCGTAGCGCAGCCGCTCGGGCGGGATGCCGGGGTCGCCCGGCTCGTCGGGTACCGCGAACACCAGCGACCGCGCGTCGTCCGTCTCGGCGACGACCTCGGCGATCTGCAGTTCAAGGACATGGTCACCGAGCGGCTCGTCGAGGTTGGCCTCGGCCAAGACCCCATCCTCCCTCTCGTTACAACTAGAACATGTTACAGAAAAGCGGATCCGTATCGCTACCAGCCGCAGGAATACCCTGCTCGACACAAATCGGAACGTGTTCTAGTCTCTGGTGTAAGCCCGCTGAGTAAGTCTGGCCCAGGAGGCAAACTTAAGTGACGTCCATTCAACAACGTGACGCGCAGTCGGTGTTGGCCGGCATCGACGATCTGCTGCCGCGGATTCGGGAGCGTGCCCAGGCGACGGAGGATTTGCGGCGGCTGCCCGACGAGACCGTTCAGGAACTGCAGGACATCGGGTTCTTCACCCTGCTGCAGCCCGAGCAGTGGGGCGGCCTGCAGTGCGATCCGGCCCTGTTCTACGAGGCGGTGCGGCGGCTGGCCAGCGCGTGCGGTTCCACCGGCTGGGTGAGCTCGATCATTGGCGTGCACAACTGGCATCTGGCGCTGTTCGACCAGCAGGCCCAGGAGGAAGTCTGGGGCGACGACCCGAACGTGCGTGTCTCGTCGTCGTACGCGCCGATGGGCGCCGGCGTGGTGACCGACGGCGGGTATCTGGTCAACGGCTCCTGGAACTGGTCGTCGGGATGTGACCATGCGACGTGGGCGTTCCTCGGCGGTCCGGTGATCAAAGACGGCCGTCCGGTCGACTTCGGCAGCTTCCTGATCCCGCGCAGCGAGTACCGCATCGACGACGTGTGGCATGTCGTCGGCCTGCGCGGCACCGGCAGCAACACCGTGGTCGTCAAGGACGTGTTCGTCCCGCGGCACCGGTTCCTGTCCTATAAGGCGATGAACGACGGCACCGCCGGTGGGTACCAGACCAACGCCGCCCCGGTCTACAAAATGCCTTGGGGCACAATGCACCCCACGACCATCTCCGCACCGATCGTCGGGATGGCCTACGGTGCCTACGACGCGCACGTGGAGCACCAGGGCAAGCGGGTGCGCGCGGCGTTCGCCGGGGAGAAGGCCAAGGACGACCCGTTCGCCAAGGTGCGCATCGCCGAGGCGGCCAGCGACATCGACGCGGCCTGGCGCCAGTTGAGCGGCAACGTCGCCGACGAGTACGCGTTGTTGTCCGCCGGCAAGGAGATCCCGTTCGAGCTGCGCGCTCGGGCCCGCCGCGACCAGGTGCGGGCGACCGGGCGTGCGATCGCCTCCATCGATCGGCTCTTCGAGGCTTCCGGGGCCACCGCCCTGGGAAACGACCAACCGGTGCAACGGTTCTGGCGCGACGCGCACGCCGGCCGGGTGCACGCGGCCAACGATCCCGAGCGGGCTTACCAGATCTTCGGGAACAACGAGTTCGGGTTGCCGCCGGGCGACACGATGGTCTAGCGGTGCGCGCCGGCGACGATGCAGAGCAAGAAGGCGATGTGGGGCCCCTCCTTGCGGGGGAGAGGAGCGGCGCTGAATGACGGCCACAACGGGGGAGTTGACGTTCGAGTCGACCTCGCGCTTCGCCGATGTCGACGTCGACGGACCGCTGAAGCTGCACTACCACGAGGCCGGGGTCGGTAACGACCAAACCGTGGTGCTGTTGCACGGCGGCGGTCCGGGCGCGGCGAGCTGGACCAACTTCTCGCGCAACATTCCGGTGCTGGCGCAGCGGTTCCATGTGCTGGCCGTCGACCAGCCCGGCTACGGGCTTTCCGACAAGCGCGCCAAGCACGGGCAGTTCAACCACTACGCCGCGCGGGCGCTCAAGGGACTCTTCGACCAGCTCGGGCTGGGACGCGTTCCGCTGGTGGGTAATTCGTTGGGCGGCGGCACCGCGGTACGGTTCGCCCTCGACTATCCCGATCGCGCCGGCCGGCTGGTGTTGATGGGGCCGGGCGGGCTGAGCATCAACTTGTTCGCCCCCGATCCGACCGAGGGCGTCAAGCGGCTGGGGAAGTTTTCCGCCGAACCCACTCGGGAAAACCTCGAGGCGTTCCTGCGGGTCATGGTCTACGACCAGAAGCTGATCACGCCGGAGCTGATCGACGAACGATTCAAGCTGGCCAGCACGCCGGAATCGCTGACGGCGACCCGGGCGATGGGAATGTCGTTCGCGGGAGCCGACTTCGAGCTCGGGATGATGTGGCGCGAGGTCCACCGGCTGCGCCAGCCCGTGTTGTTGATCTGGGGTCGCGAGGACCGGGTGAACCCGCTGGACGGCGCGCTGGTCGCGCTGAAAACCATTCCGCGTGCGCAGCTCCACGTTTTCGGGCAGTGTGGACATTGGGCGCAGGTGGAGAAGTTCGACGAGTTCAACAAGTTGACCGTTGATTTCCTGGGAGGTGCGTGATGAGCATCCGATCACTGGGCTATCTACGCATCGAGGCCACCGACATGGCGGCCTGGCGCGAATACGGGCTGAAGGTGCTTGGCATGGTTGAGGGCAGCGGCGCAGAAGAGGGCGCGCTGTACCTGCGCATGGACGATTTCCCGGCCCGGCTGGTGATCGTCCCCGGCGAGCGCGACCACCTGATGGAGGCCGGCTGGGAATGCGCCAATGCCGAAGGGCTGCAAGAGATCCGGAACCGGCTCGATCTCGAGGGCGTGCCCTATAAGGAGGCCACCGCCGCCGAGTTGGCGGATCGTCGCGTCGTCGAGATGATCCGGTTCGCCGACCCGTCCGGCAACTGCCTGGAGGTCTTTCACGGGGTCGCGCTGGAGCACCGCCGCGTGGTCAGCCCGTACGGGCACAAGTTCGTGACCGGCGAGCAGGGCCTGGGCCACGTGGTGCTGTCGACCCGCGACGACGACGAGGCCCTGCACTTCTACCGCGACGTGCTCGGCTTCAAGCTGCGCGACTCCATGCGGATGCCGCCGCAATTGGTCGGCCGGCCCGCCGACGGGGCGCCCGCGTGGCTGCGGTTCTTCGGTTGCAACCCGCGTCACCACAGCCTGGCCTTCCTGCCGCTGCCGACCCCGAGCGGCATCGTGCACCTGATGATGGAGGTCGAGAACTCCGACGACGTCGGGCTCTGCCTGGACCGGGCGCTGCGCCGCAAGGTGCCCATGTCGGCCACGCTGGGCCGGCACGTCAACGACCTGATGCTGTCCTTTTACATGAAGACACCCGGCGGGTTCGACATCGAATTCGGCTGCGAGGGAAGGCAAGTCGCGGATAGCGACTGGGTCGCCCGGGAAAGCACCGCCGTCAGCCTGTGGGGCCATGACTTCACGGTCGGCGCCCGCGGATAGTCATGTCTGCGCCGATCGATCCGCGGTCCTTCCGGCAGGTGCTGGGCCAGTTCTGCACCGGCATAACGATCATCACCACGGTGCACGACGAGGTCCCGATCGGCTTCGCCTGCCAGTCGTTCGCGGCGCTGTCGCTGGATCCGCCGTTGGTGTTGTTCTGCCCCACCAAGGTTTCGCGGTCCTGGCAGGCCATCGAGGCCAGCGGCCGGTTCTGTGTCAACGTGCTGACCGAGAAGCAGAAGCACGTATCCGCGCGATTCGGATCGAAGGAACCCGACAAGTTCGCCGGAATCGATTGGCATGCTTCCGAACTCGGCTCACCGATCATCGACGGGTCGCTGGCCTACATCGACTGCACGGTGGCGTCGGTGCACGACGGCGGCGACCACTTCGTCGTGTTCGGCGCGGTCCGGTCGTTGTCGGAGGCGCCCAAGATCAAGCCGCGCCCGCTGCTGTTCTATCGCGGGGAATACACCGGGATCGAACCGGACAAGACCACGCCGGCCCAGTGGCGCGACGATCTGGAAGCGTTTCTCACCGCCACCACGCAGGACACCTGGCTCTAGATCAGCCGGGTGTCCCGCGATAGGTCTCGCGCTGGACGGCCTCGGCATCATGCGGGCGGGTTGACCGCGCCACGTTGGGATCGTCGTGCTCACCCGCTGGCTCCGCGGTGGCTTCGGGGTGCAGTTCATCGGCGCGCTTCCACTGCTCCTGCAGTTGTTCGCGCGACTCCGCGACCTCGCTCTGGTGGTTGGCCGCCCGGTCCTGCAGCCGGGCGGCTTCGGCCGCCTTGGCCTCCGCCTCGGCCTGGGCGGCGCGGGCCTTGGCGGCCGTTTCCTGGGCAAGGGCTTCCCGCCGTTCGACCTGGGCGGTCGCCTGCCTCGCTTCTTCGCGAATCTCCTCGGCCTGTCGCTGCCGGCGACGGCGTCGCATACCGGTGATTGCGACGAGGACGACGAGAATCAACAAGACAACCGCGGCGGCGACCACGATCCAGATAGCGGTGCTGTTCATCCTGGGCTCCCATCAGATCGGTTTTCGCCTTGCGCTGGCGCTGGCTTCTAGTGGGATCCCCCTATCTGGCGCAAGTAAAACAACCGGCTGGGTGGGCGGGCTCCGGTGCTGGTGGGCGTCGCGACCGCAGGTGGTTATGCGATCGGCAGCGGCCTCCTACGCCTCGGCTCCATGGCGCCATACAGCCAGTCGACCGCTCCTCGCCGCTTCATCGCCGCACGCACGGCCACTACATGAAGTCGAGCGCCTCGACCGTGGCGATCGGACCCTCATGGGTCGGCCGGTTCGCGCCGCCGATGCAGTAAACGGTGTTCCCGACCGTCGCCACCACCTCGGCGTGACGCGCGGTGGGCATCGGCGGCAGGGTGCTCCACTTCGCGTCGGCGATGTCGTACATCTCGACGACGTTGAGCACCATCGTGGGTTCCTCGCCGCCGACCACCACGATGCGGCCGTCGATGTAGGTCGCGCCGTAGCTCCCGCGTGGGGTCGGCATGCCCACCAGCTTGGTCCAGTTGCCCGATTGCGGATCGAACCGCTCGTTCGCCGAGGAGTTCTTGTCGGCGGAGAGGAACCTACCGCCGATCGCGTACACGTAGGTGCCATCCGACACCGCGGCCAGGTGTTCGCGCGGGGTCGGCATGTCGGCGGCGTCCTTCCAGGAATTGCCGTCGAAAACCTCCGTCTGCGGAACGATTTGTTTGGCGTTCTGCCCGCCCATCGCGACCAGCTTGTCGCCTACCACCGCTGCGGCCGGCGCCGCACGCGCATGCGTCAGGTGGGGCAGCTCGACCCAATTGCCGCCGCGCAGAGCGAACATCTTGTCGGATGCGTCGGCGAGCTGATCGCTCGCGCCGCCGAGGACCACCACCTCGCCGCGGTACGTCGTCGCCGCCGCGTGATGCAGCGGGATGGGCAATGGCGGCCCGGTCTGCCAGGTGCCCGTGTGCGGGTCATAGCTCTCGACGGTCTGCAGCGCGACGCCGTTCCGCAGGCCGCCGACGATCCAGATCTTGTCGTTGACCACGGCCCATGCCGTCATCAACCGGGGCGTCGGCGCGTCCGGCAGCGACCGCCACTGCGACGCCGGCTGGATCCGGCGGGCCGGCAGCTTCAGCGCTTCGGCCGACGACGTCAGCTGGCCGTCGCCCACGGCGGTCGACCCGCCGATCGCGTACACAGACTTCTCCACCGCGTCGACGGCCATGCCGTGCCGCGCGGTGGTCATGTCGGGCAGGGCGGACCACGCCTTGGTCATGAGGTCGAAGGCGGAGACGCTCTTGAGGAGTTGCCCCGCAGACACGCCGCCGACCGCGACCAGGCGCCCGTCGACGATCGCCACGCCGAGGTCGCTGCGCGGCTGGCTCAAGACGGGCAACGGCGTCCACGTCTTCGCGGCCGGGTCGTACGCCTCGACCGTCGCCAGGTCCGTAGTGCCGCTGGTGCCGCCCACGGTGTACACCAGCTTCCCGTCCGAGGCCGCGGCCAGCATCTGACGCGGCGTCGGGATGGGCGCGCCGAGGGTCCAGGTGTTGCCGTCGAACACCTCGGTTGTGTTCAGCAGCGCGCCGCTCGCGTCGACGCCGCCCGTGACGATCAGCCGGTCGCCGACCACGGCCGCCGCCGCGGCCGCCCGGGGCTGCAACAGGTGCGGAAGCTCGACCCAGCGGCTGTTGATGACCCGCCAAACCTGATCGCTCGCAACGTTTTTGCCGCCCTCGGACCTCCAGCCGCCGAGCACCACCGGGTTGCCCTGCCAGGTGACCGCCATCGCGTGCGAAACGGGGACCGGCAGGTCGTCGCCGCCCTTCCAGCTGTCGATGACGGGGTCGTAGCCCTCCTGCAGTCCGGTCAGGCCACCGTCGCTGCGGATGCCGCCGAAGATCCAGATGGTGCCGTCGGCCTGCGTGGTGGCCGCGGCGTCCCGCGAAATGCGCGCGTTGGTGATCGGCTTCCATTGCATGGGTGGCTGCGCGGTCGGTTGCCCGGACGCGCTTTTCGACCCGGCGTTGTTATCCGGCGAGAGCGCTAAAAATGCGCCGCCGATGATTAACAGCACGACCGCGGCGACCGCTCCGGCCACCAGCGCGATGCGGTTTCGCTTCTTCCCCGGCTCCGCGAACCACGCGGCGGCCCGGTCCCGGGGACTGCGCGGCGGGCCCTGGGCGCCGCCGGTTCGGCCCGACGGCGGGGCAGCGTTGGGCGGCCGCACCTTCGGTTGCGTCGCCGACCCCTGTCCGCCACGCAGCAAGCTCGCCAGCTCAGCGGGTGCCGACCGTGGAAGGGCCGCCGTTTCCAGCGCATGTTCGTGCCCGAGCGGGGCGCTGATCGCGGAGGTCGGGTCGTCGTGCCCTCTCGGCCCACGCGTCGGTGCGGGCATGCTCGACGTGTTGGGGAGGGGTGGGTGCGCCACCTCGCTGTGGCCGCCGGGCGGGACCGGCGGGACCAACGGGGCATCCGCCGCCACGGCCGAGGGCCGTCCGGTGATGGCCATCGCGTCGGGTTTCAGCCCGTTGCGGCGCTGGGCGGCCTGTAACTCGCGGCCGAACTCCTCGGCCGACGCGGGTCGCTCGGCGGGGTCGATCGACATCGCCCTCTCGATCGCCGAGCACACCGCGTCCGGGATGCCGTCGGGCCGCATGTCCGGGATCCCGGTGGTGCTGATGCGCAGATATTGCGCGATCAGATCCTCGCCCTTCTTGCGCTCGTGGGCGGCGTTACCCGCGATGAGCGCATACAGCGTGGCGCCCAGCGAATACATGTCGGAGGCGACGGTCGCCGGGTTGCCCGTCATGACCTCGGGCGCGGTGAAATCGATCGTCCCGGAGAAGAACCCGGTCGCGGTCTCATACCCGCCTTCGATGTGGGCGATGCCGAAATCGCTCAGTTGCGGCTCGCCATAGTCATTGACGAGGATGTTGGCCGGCTTGATGTCGCGGTGCAGGGTCCCGGTCCGGTGCGCGGTTTCCAGTGCGCCGCAAAGCTTTACGCCGATGTGCAACGCCTCGGGCCAGGCGACCGGCCCTTCTCGGCGCAGCCGGACTGCCAGCGAGTCCGCCGAGTGGTAGGGCATCACGATGTAGGGCTTGCCGCTCGGGGTCACGCCGACCCGCAGGATGTTGACGATGTTCGGATGGCCGGATAGTCCGCCCATCGCGTAGCCCTCGCGCAGAAACCGTTCCCTGCTGTCGTCGTCGATGTGGGACGGCAGCACCTTCACCGCGACGCTTCGCCCGAGCGCGGTCTCATAGGCGCAGTAGATGACGCCCGCTCCGCCGCGGGCTACCTGGCGCGCATCCTCGAACCCCGCGGCCGCCAGCTCCGCGGCGATGCCACTCGGTACCGGTGCGGCATTGTCGGAATGGGGCTCTTCAGGCATTTGCTGGCGCTCAACCCTCCGCGAAATATGTGATAGGCGAGCTCAAGGTTAAGCGCTCGGGACCTCGCCCGGTGTCTCTTTCGCCAACCTTCGTTCACCCGGCCAGGGCCGGGGCCGGGAGAGTTAGCCGACGACGCGCGTCGGCCGCGCTCAGGCGTCGATGGTCGGCGGGCCCTCATAGGGCCGTTGCAGCGCGGCGAATTCGGGCATGTCGGCGATCGTGAGCACGGCCTCCAGCAGCCGGACACCGTCCTGCGCGCTGGGCGCCCGGGTCAGGACAGGGCCGGAGAACGCGTGTCCGTCAATCGCGATGATCGGGCTGCCTGCCTCGTCGCCCAACGCGTCCTGACTGGCTTGGTGTGCCTTTCTGACCGCTTCGTCGAAGCCGCTGTCGTCGAGCGCTTCGGCGAGTCGTTCCTCGAGGCCGTTCGCGGCGAGAGCCTCCCGGATCGTGGCCGGGGTGGGTTCCTCCCGGCGCACATGAATGCGCCGGCCTATCGAGTCGTACAGGCCTGAGAACGCGTCGGGCCCCCGCTCGGCGACGGCCGCGGCGAACAGGCGTCCCAGCCGCGTCGACCGCTCCATCATGTGTCGCTGTTTTTCGTCGTCGGCGTCCTGACCCTCGTTGAGCACCGCCAGGCTCATCTGGCGCAGGGCGACCGGCGTGTGCGTCGATTCCGCGGCGTCGCGCAGCCAGCGCGCCGTCACCCAGGAGAACGGACAGACGGGGTCGAGGTAGAGGTCGACGTGGGTCATGTGTTCCTCCTTCGTGCCGGGGCCTGGGCTAGGGAACGGCATACCCGCTAGCGGCCGTCGCACGCCTGCAGACGGGGTTGGCAGCAGAATGGCCCTATGATGCTGAACTTGGGCGAGTACTTCGATCGCATCGGCTATGGCGGCGACGCGGCGCCCAACCTCGACGTACTGCGGGCCCTGGTGAGCGCGCACACCAAGGCGATTCCCTTCGAAAACCTCGATCCGGTGCTGGGGGTGCCGGTCGACGACCTGAGTCCCGGCGCGCTCGCAGGCAAGCTGGTTCACCGGCGCCGCGGCGGCTACTGCTACGAGCAGAACGGCTTGATGGGATATGTGCTGACCGAGCTGGGCTTCCGCGTGCGGCGCCTGGTCGGCCGGGTGGTGTGGATGCGGGCGCTCGACGCGCCGTCACCGCCGCAGACGCACACCGTGCTGGCGGTGACGTTCCCGGGCTCGCACGGTTCATACCTCGTCGACGTGGGCTTCGGTGGCCAGACGCCCACCTCGCCACTGCGCATCGAGACGGGCAGCGTCCAGCAGACGACGCACGAGCCCTACCGGCTGGAGGACCGCGGCGACGGCCTGGTCCTGCAGGCCCAGGTCCGCGGCGAGTGGCAACCGCTCTACGAGTTCAGCACCCGGACCGCGCCGGAGGTCGACCTGGAAGTGGGCAGCTGGTTCGTCTCAACGCATCCCTCGTCGCACTTCGTCACCGGACTGACAGCCGCGCGCGTGACCGACGACGCCCGGCTCAACCTGGCCGGCCGGAACCTTGCCATCCACCGCGCCGACGCCAGCGAGAAGATCCGCCTGGACGACGCGGCCGCGGTGGTCGACGCCCTCGTCGGCCGGTTCGGCATCAACGTGTCCGACATCGGTGACCGCGGCGTGCTCGAGGCCCGCCTCGACAAGATCCTGGACGCCTAAAGCCAGGGCCCGATCCGCTGCAGGGCCTCTTCGATGTCGCCCGTCGGCCCGGCGAACGACAGCCGGACGAACGAATTGCCGTGCACGGTGTCAAAATCGATCCCCGGGGCGATGGCAACGCCGGTGTCGTCCAACAGTTTCGAACAGAACGCGATCGAGTCATTGGTGCGGTCCGACACGTCGGCGTACACGTAGAACGCGCCGTCGGTGGGCGCAAGCCGGTCAATGCCGATCTGGCGCAGCCCATCCAGCAGCAACGCGCGATTGGTCGCGTAGTGGTGCAGGTTGCCGTCGGCTTCGGCGATCGACTCGGTGGTGAAGGCAGCCACCCCGGCGAGCTGCGACAGCACCGGCGGGCAGATGGTGAAGTTGCCGGTCAGGCGGTCCACCGCTCGCAGCAGCGCCGGCGGCACCAACATCCAGCCCAGCCGCCAACCCGTCATCGCCCAGTACTTCGAAAAGCTGTTGACCACCAAGGCATCTCGTGATGTCTGCCAGGCGCAGCTGGTCTGCGGTGCCCCCTCGTACACCAGGCCGTGGTAAACCTCGTCGCTGATCAGCCGCACCCCCGACGTCTCGCACCAGGACGCGATCGCGGCCAGCTCCGACGGCGCGATGACGGTTCCGGTGGGATTGGCCGGGCTGGCGACGATCACGCCCTGTACCGGCGGATCTAGTTCTGCCAGCATCTGCACGGTGGGCTGGAAGCGGGTCTGTGGTCCGCAGGGGATCTCAACCACCTCACATCCCAGCGCGGACAGGATGTTTCGGTAACACGGGTAACCTGGACTGGCCAGCGCCACCCGGTCGCCCGCGTCGAAGCATGCCAGGAAGGCGAGCAGGAATCCGCCGGACGAACCGGTGGTGAGCACCACGTCGTCGGGTTCGACCCGGAGCCCGTGCAGGCGTTGATAATCCGCCGCTATCGCCGCGCGCAGCTCGGGGATGCCCAGTGTCACGCTGTAACCCAGCTCGTTGAGGTGGAGGGCGGCGGCCGCCGCCGCCCGCACCGGCTCCGGCGCTCCCACGCTGGGCTGGCCGGCCGACAGGTTCACCAAGTCGCCGTGGCTGCGTTGGCGTTCCGCGGCGGCCAGCCACACGTCCATCACATAGAACGGCGGGATGGCGGCGCGCCGCGCGACATGGTCGTTCACGACGGTTCGAGCACCTCGGCTTCCAGTCGCGCGAGCAGTTCGTGCGGTGTGCTGAGCAGATGCGCGCTGCCGTGGGCGCGTTTGAAATACAGGTGCATGTCGTGTTCCCAGGTGATCGCGATCCCGCCGTGCAGCTGGATGCCTTCGGCGGCCGCGGCGCACAGCGCTTCGGTGGCGGCCAGGCGCGCAGTGGCCGCGTTGGTCGGGGTGGGGTCGTCGCACGCGTCCGCAACGACGGCCTTCGCCGCGGCGATCGTGACGTACAGGTCGGCCATCCGGTGTTTGAGGGCCTGGAAACTGCCGATCGGGCGGCCGAATTGCACCCTGTTCTTGGTGTATTCGACGGTGAGTTCCAGGCAGCGTTCGGCCGCGCCGACCTGCTCGGCGGCCAGCAGGATTGCCGCGGCGTGGGCGATGCCGGGGTCGGTGCCGATCGGTTCGGCCTCCTCCGGCCGTAGCCGCGCGAGCCGCCGGGTCGGGTCCATCGTGGTGACCGGCTGCGCGCCGAATCGGGTCCACCGGCTGAGCTCACCGTCGTCGACGGCGACCACGACGTCAGCGATATCGCCGTTGACCACGTAGTCGGCGTCGAGCACCAGCGCGCCTATCGAGGTGCCCTCGGCGAGGCCGCCCAGCATCTCGGCGTCGGGCTCGGGCGCGGCCAGCACCGCCAGCTCCGCCAGCGTCGTGCCCAGCAGCGGCGAAGGGACCAGGGCCCGGCCCAGCTCCTGCAAAACGGTTGCGGCATCGGCCAGTTCGCCGCCCGCGCCGCCCAGCTCCTCGGGGATGACCAGCGCCGCGGCCCCCACCTGCTCGCACAACAGCTGCCACAGCGACTCGTCGTAGCCGCGTTCGGACTCCATCGCCGCGCGCACCGCCGCCGGGGTTGCGTGCTTGGCCACCAGCGCCGCGACGGTCTCCCGCAGCATCTCCCGTTCTTCAGTCATCAGAGCGCCGCTCCTCTCCCCCGCAAGCGGGTGGTGCCCCCACATCGTTACGTTCTGCATCGTCGCGGCGCATCAGAGCGCCTCCAGCACTCGCCGCCGATGCGCCTCGGGGGTACCCCAGGCCGATCGCAATGCTTGCACCCGCAGCAACCATAGGGAGAGGTCGTGTTCCTGGGTGAACCCGATCGCACCGTGGGTCTGCAGCGCCGACCGCGCGGCCAGGAGGCCCGCCTCGGACGCCGCCGCCTTGGCCGCGCTGACGTCGCGGTTCTTTAGCGTCAGGGCCGCGCCGTACAGCAGCGGCCGGGCCAGCTCGATCGCGATGTGCACGTCGGCGAGCTTGTGTTTGATCGCCTGATAAGAACCGATCACCCGGCCGAATTGCGACCGCTGCTTTGCGTATTCGACGGTGTCGCGCAGCAGCGCCTCGGCCGCGCCGACCAGCTGCGCGGCGGTGGCCAGCGCTCCGAACGCGTAGGCGCGCTCGCGATCCCCCTGCCAGACCTGGCCGGTCGCGGTCACGTCGTAGAGGGGCCGGCTCGGATCGACCGACTCGTGCCGGTCACCCGGGGTGGCTTCGGCGACGCCCTGCTCGGTGGCGACCAGCACCAGCCCGGCCGTGTCGGCGTCCACCGCGCGCGGCGTGTGCGGCGGCAGCGCGACGGTGGCGATCAGCTCACCGGAGGCCAGCGCGGCGCAACGCTCGGCCTGATCATCGGAGGCGAGCAAAACCGGTGCCACGGCAATGGATTCGGCCACAGGCCCGGGCACACACCAGCGCCCCAGCCTTTCGAGCGCGACCACCAGGTCGACGGGGTGCGCCTCGATGCCGTCGAACTTCTCGGGCACCGCCAGCGCGGTGACGCCGAGGTCGGCCAGCTGCCCCCACACCTTGCGGCCCGGTGCGGTATCACCCGCGGACCACGCGCGGACCACGCCGGGCAGGTCGGCCGCGCCCAGGGCGGCGTCGATGCTCGCCGCGAAGTCGCGCTGCTGTTCGTCTAATGCGAAGTCCATTACCGCTTCTCCCGGGGCAGGCCCAGCAATCGTTCCGAGATGATGTTGCGCTGAATCTCGTTGGTGCCGGCATAGATCGGCCCGCCCAGCGCGAACAGCAGGCCATCGGTCCAATTGCCGGCGAGCTCGCCGTCGGCGGCGAGGACGTCGAGCGCTGTCTGGTGCAGCTCCACGTCGAGGTCCGACCAGAACACCTTGGTCACCGATGATTCGGCACCCAGCTCACCGCCGGCGGCCAGCCTGGTCACCGTGCCGAAGGTCTGCAGCCGGTAAGCCTGCGCCTTGATCCAGCCGTCGGCGACGCGGTCGGCGAACGCCGGGGGCGATCCGTTGTCCTTCCAGAGCTTCACCAGCCGCTCGGCGGTCGCCAGGAAGCGGGCCGGGCTGCGCAGCGACATGCCGCGCTCGTTGCTCGATGTGCTCATGGCCGCGCGCCAGCCCTCGTTCGGGGCGCCGATGACGTCGTGGTCGGGGACGAACACGTCGTCGAGGAAGATCTCGCCGAAGCCGGTGTCACCGCCCAGCTGGACGATGGGACGCACGGTGACGCCCTTTGCCTTCAGGTCGAACATGAAGTAAGTCAGGCCGTTGTGCCGCTCGGCCGCCGGGTCCGACCGGAACAGCCCGAAGCCCATTTCCGCGAACGGCGCGCGGGAACTCCAGATCTTCTGCCCGTTGAGCAGCCAACCGCCGTCGGTTCTGGTCGCGGTGGACCGCAGCGAAGCCAGGTCGCTGCCGGATTCCGGCTCCGACCACGCCTGTGCCCAGATCTGTTCGCCGCTGGCCATTTTCGGCAGGATGCGGTCGAGCTGTTCTTCGGTGCCGTGCGCGAAAAGCGTCGGCGCCAGCATCGAGGTGCCGTTGGCGCTGGCGCGGCCCGGGGCGCCGGCGCGAAAGTACTCCTCTTCGAACACCACCCAATGCAGCAGCGGCGCGTCGCGGCCCCCGTACTTCTTCGGCCAGGTGATCACCGACAGCCCGGCGTCGAACAGCACGCGATCCCACCGCCGGTGCTGGGCGAAACCTTCGGCGTCGTCATAAGACTTCGTCGGGATCGATGCGGCGTTGGCCGACAAAAACTCCCGCACCTCGGCCTGGAAGGCCAGAGTCTCTTCGTCTAGTTGCAGATCCACGTCAGGTCCACTCTCGCAGTTGTGGTTTGAGCACCTTGCCGCCCGGATTGCGCGGCAACGCGTCGATGAACCGCACCGACCGCGGCGCCTTGAAGTTCGCCAAATGTTCGCGGGTGTAAGCGATCACGGATTGCTCGTCGAGCTCGGCGCCGGGCCGGGCCACCACGAACGCCCGGCCCACTTCGCCGAGGCGCTCGTCGGGGACACCGATCACCGCGGCGTCGGCCACCCCCTCCATCCGGGCCAGCACCTGCTCGACCTCGGCGGGGTAGACGTTGAACCCGCCGCAGATGTACATGTCCTTGAGCCGGTCGGTGATGCGCAGGTTGCCCGCCGCGTCGACGGCGCCGATGTCACCGGTGTGCAGCCAGCCGTCGGCGTCGATGGCGGCCGCGGTGGCGGCCGGGTCGTCGAGGTAGCCCCGCATCACGTTCGGCCCGCGCAGCAGCACCTCACCCGCTGCTCCGGAAGTGCTTGAGTCGATGCGCAATTCGAAGTCGGCGAACGGGCGCCCGCAGGTGGTGGCGACGGTGACCGCGTCGTCGTCGGCGCGGCACATGGTGCCCATGCCGTTGGCCTCGGTCAGCCCGTAGGCCGTCAGGACGATGTCGATGTCGAGCTCGGACTGCATGCGTTCGACCAACACGACCGGCACCGTGGCCGCGCCCGTCACCGCGAACCGCAGCGAGCTGAGGTCGTAGTCCTTGCGCTGTGGGTGGTCGAGCAGGGTCTGGTAGATGGTGGGCGGTCCGGGCAACACGGTGATGCGGTGCCGCTCGATCGCCTGCAGCGCGCGCAGCGGGTCGAAGGTCAGGTGCGGGATCAGCGTCGCGCCGGTCTGCAGGCAGGCGAGGATGCCGGCCTTGTAACCGAAGTTGTGGAAGAACGGGTTGATGCAGAGGTAGCGGTCATCGCTGGTGATCTTGCCGTTGGCGGCCCACGACGCCGAGGCCGACAACGACTGCCGATGGGCGCAGAGGACGCCTTTGCTGCGGCCGGTGGTGCCCGAGGTGAACAGGATGTCGCTGACGTCGTCGGGCATGACGGCCGCGGCGCGGGCGGCGACCGTGCTGGGGTCGGAGCCGCGAGCCATGAAGTCGTCCCACGTCCCGTCGTCAGCCTCGATCGGGATCCTCACGACGTGCCGCAGCGCGGGCAGGGCTTCGGGGCCTAAGCGCTCCAGGTCGGCGACGCGGTCGTGGCCCAGGAACTTACCCATCCCGAACAGCACCGGCGCGCCGGTGCGGGCCAGGATGTCGGCGGCTTCCTCGGCGGTATAGCGGGTGTTCAGGGGCACCATGGCGGCGCCGGCATGGTGGATCGCCAAACACGCGACCACCCAGTGCCAGGTGTTCGGCGACCAGATGGCCACGCGGTCGCCGGCTGCCACGCCGAGGCTGATCAGTGCCGCGGCGGCCCGGTGCACCTCGTCGCGCAAGGCGGCCGCCGTGAACGACCTCTCGTCGGTGATCAACGCGTCGTCACCGGGAAATTGCTGCGCCAAACGATCCAGCGCCGCCGGTATGGTGCGCGGATCGACGGTCATCGAGATGCTCCTAACAAAGCAAGTGCTTGGTAGGTTAGCCTACAGGGCATGCAGGACGTCGAGGAGTTCCGGGCGGAGGTCCGCCAGTGGCTCGCCGACAATCTGGTCGGCGAATTCGCAGCTCTCAAGGGTCTGGGCGGACCGGGGCGCGAGCACGAGGCGTTCGAGGAGCGCCGGGCGTGGAATCGGCATCTGGCCAAGGCCGGCCTGACCTGCCTGGGCTGGCCGGTGGAACACGGCGGCCGCGGGCTCTCGACCGCGCACCGGGTGGCGTTCTACGAGGAGTACGCCAAAGCCGACGCCCCGGACAAGGTGAACCACTTCGGTGAGGAGTTGCTCGGCCCGACGCTGATCGCCTTCGGGACGCCCGAGCAGCAGCAGCGGTTCCTGCCGAAGATCCTCGATGTCACCGAGCTGTGGTGTCAGGGCTATTCCGAACCCGGCGCCGGCAGCGACCTGGCCAACGTCGCCACCACCGCCGAGTTGGACGGTGACCAGTGGGTGATCAACGGCCAAAAGGTGTGGACGTCGTTGGCGCACTGGGCGCAGTGGTGCTTCGTGGTCGCCCGCACGGAGAAGGGTTCCAAGCGGCACGCCGGGCTGTCGTATCTGCTGGTGCCGCTGGACCAGCCGGGTGTGCAGGTCCGCCCGATCATCCAGCTGACCGGCGACTCCGAATTCAACGAGGTCTTCTTCGACGACGCCCGCACCGAAGCCAATCTGGTGGTCGGCCAGCCCGGCGACGGTTGGCGGGTCGCCATGGGCACGCTGACCTTCGAGCGCGGCGTGTCCACACTGGGCCAGCAGATCCGCTACGCCCGTGAGCTTTCCAATCTGGCCGACCTGGCGCGGCGCAACGGCGCCGCCGACGACCCCTTCATCCGCGAGCGGCTGACCCGCGCGTGGACGGGGTTGCGGGCGATGCGTTCGTATGCGCTGGCCACCATGGATGTCGAGCAGCCCGGGCAGGACAATGTGTCGAAGTTGTTGTGGGCCAACTGGCATCGCGCGCTGGGGGAGCTGGCGATGGACGTGATCGGCAAGCCGGGGCTGACCCTGTCCGACGGTGAGTTCGACGAATGGCAGCGGCTGTTCCTGTTCACCCGAGCCGACACCATCTACGGCGGCTCCAACGAGATCCAGCGCAACATCATCGCCGAGCGGGTGCTCGGCCTGCCCCGGGAGGTAAAGGGATGAGCCTGTCCGAAGCTCCGAAAGAGGTTGCCGGGCATGGGCTTTTGGAGGGCAAGGTCGTCGTCGTAACCGCGGCGGCCGGCACCGGCATCGGCTCGGCGACGGCGCGACGGGCGCTCGTCGAGGGCGCCGACGTGGTGGTGTCCGACCACCACGAGCGGCGGCTGGGGGAGACGGCCGACGAACTGTCTGCGCTGGGCCTGGGCCGGGTCGAGAGTGTGCTGTGCGATGTGACGTCCACCGCGCAGGTCGACGCGCTGATCGCCTCGACCACCGCCCGGATGGGCCGGCTCGACGTGTTGGTCAACAACGCGGGGCTGGGCGGCCAGACGCCGGTGGTCGACATGACCGACGACGAGTGGGACCGCGTCCTGAACGTGACGCTGTCGTCGGTGTTTCGGGCCACTCGGGCGGCACTGGGCTACTTCCGCGAAGCGGACCACGGCGGCGTGATCGTCAACAACGCCAGCGTTCTGGGCTGGCGGGCGCAGCATTCGCAGTCACACTATGCTGCCGCCAAGGCGGGGGTGATGGCGCTAACCCGCTGCAGCGCAATCGAAGCCGTCGAGTATGGGGTGCGGATCAACGCTGTGTCCCCGAGCATCGCCCGCCACAAGTTCCTGGACAAGACGACCTCGGCCGACCTGCTCGATCGGCTGTCGGCCGGTGAAGCGTTCGGGCGGGCGGCCGAGCCGTGGGAGGTGGCGGCCACCATCGCATTTCTGGCCAGTGACTACTCCAGCTATCTGACCGGGGAAGTCATCTCGGTGTCCAGCCAGCATCCGTGAGAGCTTCGCTGGCCAAGCAAGCGCTTGGTTGATATCCTGACGCGGTGGACCGAATGGCCGGTCAGGCAAACAGTCGCCGCGACGAGTTGTTGGAGCTCGCCGCGACCATGTTCGCCGAACGCGGATTGCGCGCGACCACCGTGCGCGACATCGCGGACAGCGCCGGCATCCTCTCGGGCAGCCTCTATCACCACTTCTCCTCCAAGGAGGAGATGGTCGACGAGGTCCTGCGCAGTTTTCTGGACTGGTTGTTCGCCCGCTACCGCGAGATCGTCGACAGCGAGGCCAACCCGCTGGAGCGGCTCAAAGGGCTGTTCATGGCGTCGTTCGAGGCGATCGAGCATCGGCACGCACAGGTCGTCATCTATCAGGACGAAGCCCAGCGGTTGTTGTCGCAGCCCCGGTTCTCCTACATCGAGGACATGAACCGTCAGCAGCGCAAGATGTGGGTCGAGGTGATCAACCAGGGCATCGACGAGGGCTACTTCCAGCCCGACCTCAACGTCGACCTCGTCTACCGTTTCATTCGTGACACCACGTGGGTGTCGGTGCGCTGGTATCAACCCGGCGGACCCCTCACCGCGCAACAGGTGGGTGAGCAATACCTCGCCATCGTTCTTGGTGGGATTACCAAAGAAGGAGTCTGACAAATGGCTCGTGTCGGCGACGATGCAAAGCGAAGCGATGTGGGGGTACCGCCCGCTTGCGGGGGAGAGGAGCGACACAATGGCTGAGGCGTACGTCATCGACGCTGTGCGGACCGCGATCGGCAAGCGCAACGGATCGCTGGCCGGGGTGCACCCGGTGGACCTCGGCGCCCTGGGGTGGCGCGGCCTGCTCGACCGGGTGGACGTCGACCCCGCCGCCGTCGACGACGTGATCGCCGGCTGCGTCGACGCCATCGGCGCGCAGGCGGGCAACATCGCCCGGCTCTCGTGGCTGGCCGCGGGCTACCCCGAAGAAGTTCCCGGCGTCACCGTTGACCGGCAGTGCGGCTCCAGCCAGCAGGCGATTTCCTTTGGCGCACAGGCCATCATGGCCGGCACGGCCGACCTCATCGTGGCCGGCGGGGTGCAGAACATGAGCCAGATCCCGATCTCGTCGGCCATGACCGTGGGCGAGCAGTTCGGGTTCACCTCGCCGACCAACGAGTCCAAGCAGTGGCTGCACCGGTACGGCGATCAGGAGATCTCTCAGTTCCGCGGCTCGGAGCTGATCGCCGGGAAGTGGAACCTGTCGCGCGAAGAGATGGAGCGCTACGCGCTGACCAGCCACGAGCGCGCGTTCGCCGCGATCCGGGGCGGTCACTTCGACAACGAAATCATCACCGTGGAAACGGAATCCGGCCCGTTCCGGGTCGACGAGGGTCCGCGCGAGTCGTCGCTGGAGAAGATGGCCGGCCTGAAGACGCTCGTCGATGGCGGCCGGCTGACGGCGGCGATGGCCAGCCAGATCTCCGACGGTGCCAGCGCGGTGCTGCTGGCTTCCGAGCAGGCCGTCAAGGATCACAAGCTGACCCCTCGCGCGCGAATCCACCACATCAGCGCCCGCGCCGCCGACCCGGTCTTCATGCTGACCGGGCCCATCCCGGCCACCCGCCACGCCCTGGAAAGGACCGGGCTGTCGATCGAGGACATCGACACCGTCGAGATCAACGAGGCGTTCGCGCCGGTGGTGATGGCCTGGCTCAAGGAGATCAAGGCCGATCCGGAGAAGGTCAACCCGAATGGCGGCGCGATCGCGCTTGGGCATCCGCTTGGCGCGACCGGCGCCAAGCTGTTCGCCACCATGCTCAACGAACTCGAGCGCGTCGGCGGCCGCTATGGCCTGCAGACGATGTGCGAGGGCGGCGGCACCGCGAACGTGACCATCATCGAGCGGCTGTAACGGCGCCTCGGCGCTTGGTCGGGTCGCCCGGCCACGACACTTAAACGACGCACACGGCACGCCGAAAAAGCCGTGCGCGGTTCATGTCTCGACGAACGGCGTCGCACTCAATTCGGCGGCGAAGCGTCCCGAACTCTGAGGTAGTGGGGGATGCCGAGTCGGGCGAACGTGCGTTTCCGGTCGGCCGACAGCATGGGTAGGGCCGCGTCCGCGTCGATCACCTGGGGCTGGGCCACGTCGTAACTCTCGCCCTGGGAGGAGATAGTCGCTCGCCCCGCGGCAAGGACGTTTTGCAACCAGTCCACTCCGGTGCCGTAGGGCAGCGGTATGACGAACCCGTCGGCCGTCCGGTCGGCGACGACCGGCGTGGCGTATTGCTTGCCCGACCGTCGCCCGGTGTGGCGGATGGCCGACGCGTACCAATGTTTGTGCCCGGCCAGGCGCAGCATCAGCGGGTTGAGCAGGTATCTGTTGGAAACGCGGACCGCGCCCAGCAACGGCTTGGGCCACGTTTCAGGTAGCAGCGCACTCATGGCTCCACGATGATCCCGGGACCCGGGCGAGGCCAGGGTCTTTGGTCGCCTGTTTACGTCTCGTCGATCAGCGCGGACGCCGCCCGCAGATGCTCGATCGCACCGCGCACGATCGAGTCGATCAGCTCGGCGCACGACGGCAGGTCCTCGAGAATGCCGGCCACCTGGCCGGAGGCGAGCACCCCGGCCTCGGTATTGCCCTCGACCAGCCCCGCCTTCAACAGCATCGGGGTGTTGGCCGCCATCACCACCTGCGACCAGGTCAGCTCCTTGCCGTGGCGCATCGCCATGCCGTCGCGGATCATCGACCGCCAGGTCATCTGCGACATGTGCTTGAACTTCGCCGCATTGCGCACGGCTGCAGTGAGGCCCCGCACCGGCGACCCGCTTTCGAGTCTCTCGACCAGGCCGGTGCGCAGCACCCGGTGCGGCATCCCGTCCACACGCGTGGTGACCACCGTGCCGTCCAGCGCCGCCTCCAGGTAGCGACGCTTGACCGCCTCCGGCACGGTCGAATCGGAGGTCAGCAGAAAGCGCGTGCCCATCGCCACACCCGCGGCGCCGTAGCTCAGCGCGGCGGCCAGCCCGCGCCCGTCGAAGAATCCGCCCGCCGCGATCACCGGGATTCCGGTGCCCTGCACGGCATCCAGCACCGACGGCAGCAGCAGCGTCGTGGCGACGGGGCCGGTGTGTCCACCGCCCTCGCCGCCCTGCACGATCATCGCGTCGGCGCCCCAGGCCGCAACCTTGCGCGCATGCTTGGCGGCGCCGATCGATGGAATCACCACGGCGCCGGCCTCTTTCAGCCGTGCGATCAGCTCCTGCTTGGGCGCCAGGGCAAACGACGCCACCTTCACACCCTCACGGATCATCAGATCGACGCGGTCGCCGGCGTCCGCGGCGTCGGCGCGGATGTTCACGCCGAACGGTTTGTCGGTGGCGGCCTTGACCTTGCCGATGGCCGTCGCCAACTCGTCCAGCGTCATGGTGGCCGAAGCCAGGATGCCCAGCCCGCCCGCGTTGGCCGTGGCGGCCACCAGCCGGGCGCCGGCCACCCAGCCCATCCCGGTTTGAACCACGGGGTGCTCGACACCGACCAGCTCGGTCAGCGGCGTGCGCAACTTCATAGCCACCGCCGACGATGCGGTGGGGGTACGTCCCGCTTGCCGGGGAGAGGCGGAATGACCATCAACGTATCTCTCTGTCGCGCAGGGACTTCGGGTCGATCACCTCGCGGATCAGGTGGAGCTCTTCGTCCGTCGGCAGCCGGGTCTCGCCGGCCTCGTCCAGCTCATGCACCTCGAACGACGTGGCCTGGCGAACGTCGTCGGGTGACACCCCGGGGTGCAGGGACACGGCGCGCATGCTGTGGTCCGGCCCGCCGAAGTCGAACACGCCCAGGTTGGAAACCACCCGGTAGGTATTGGCAAAGCGGAACGCCGGATTTTCCGCGTCCACCTTGTCCCAGCCGATGCCGCAGACCACGTCGACGGCCTCGCAGAACACCCGCTTCGAATGGTTGCCCACCCAGTAGCTGGTCGCGTGGTTGATCGCGTTGCCGGGCGCGCCCCTCAGGCCGAACATCTGGCGGGTCGGGTGTTGCAGTGGACCGAACGCCGAGATGTTCTGATTGCCAAAGCGGTCAACCTGATTCGCGCCCATCACCACGTGCCGCCGACCCCAGGCGAGGGTCTCGAACACCCGGCCGAACGGCATCCAGCCCTCGACCGGTCCGGTCTTGCCCAGGGCCGGGGTGTCCGCCAGCAGCTGCGCCTCGCCGTCCGTCAGCAAGATGTCGGGCGAAAAGGTCAGCCGAGCGAGCCGCGCGCCGACCGAGGCCATGTTGGTCATCGGGCTGACCATGATTTCGCCGGCATCCCTGAATAATTCGGCGCAGGCGACTGCGCACACTTCGGCGCGGGTGCTGGTCACTTTTCAGGCCTCCTCTGCGAATGCGCGAACCGCCGCCTGGTAGTCGTCCTCGCTGCCCGACAGGTAGGTCTGGACGAACTCCCGCCAGCCCTCTTCGGTCGAGGCCGCCTCCGCGTAGTGCCGCTGGAACTTCTCGTCGCGTCCGTAATCCGGTGCGGCCGTAGTGAAGTGGGCGCCGCCGGGCGCCTCCACCACGGCGTCGACCATCATCCGGTTCACCAGCAGGGCCTGCGGGGGAACGGCCTTGACCAGTTCCTCCGTCGAGACGACGCGCTCCACCGACAGGAAGCGCTTTTCGGCCGACATCAGAAACAGGTCGTCGAAGTAGGGATCGATTCCCGTGTAGGCCGCATTGCCCCGGCAGTCACCGAGATTGAGGTGCACGAAGGCCGCGTCCAGGCGCAGCGCCGGCGTGGCGATCAGCGTCTCGTGGCCGCCCTCGGGTGCGGGGTAGGGGCTGGTCACGGTCTGCAGCTCGCCCTGCCAAAAGTCGGGGACCGAGCTGCCCAGCCCGGCCCGAATCGGCAGGAACGGCAGGCGCTGGGCGGCGGCCTGCAGGCCACAGCGCAGCATGCCCTCATCCATCTCCCGGGCCTCGATGGCGCCGCTGGTGCGGGCCTTGGCGAACCATGGATCGTAGAAGGGCGGAGAGTCCAGTGAGACGAACCCGTAGTAGACGCGCTTGACCTTGCCGGCCGAGCACAGCAATCCCAGATCGGGCCCACCGTAGGTGACCACGGTCAGGTCGGTTACGTCGGTGCGCAGCAGCGCGCGCACGAACGCCATCGGCTTGCGCCGCGATCCCCAGCCACCGATGCCGATGGTCATGCCGCTGCTGACTTGGGCGGCGGCCTCGTCGAGCGTGGTCCGCTTGTCGCTCACTTCTTGCCCTTCTCCGTGCCGGCGAACGCATCGCGGTGCTCGTCGGCGACCCCGGCGAGGTTCAGCTCGAACGTAAAGCCTTGCTCCATGCGGTAACTCGAGTTGACGCGCTGCACGTCGATGAGGTTGAGCGCCTCCTTGGCCGCGCGGATGACGCGGGTGTCCTTGGCGGCGATGTCTCTCGCGACGCGCAGTGCGGCCTCGTCCAGCTGGTCGCGCGGCACCACCTCGTGCACCGAACCGAAGTGGTGCAGGGTGGCGGCATCCACGGTCGCGGCGGTGAAGAAGAGCCGCCGCATCAGGTGCTGCGGCACCAGCCGGGACAGGTGGGTGGCCGCGCCCAGGGCGCCGCGCTCCACCTCGGGCAGCCCGAAGGTGGCGTCGTCGGAGGCGACGATGACGTCGGAGTTGCCGACCAGGCCGATGCCACCGCCGACGCAGAACCCGTTCACGGCGGCGACTACGGGTACCGCGCACTCATAGACCGCGCGGAAGGCGGCGAAGCAACCGCGGTTGGCGTCGATCAGCGCGGTGAATCCCTCGGTGCGCTGCATCTCCTTGATGTCGACCCCGGCATTGAAGCCGCGGCCCTCGGCCCGCAGGATGACGACGTGGGTCCCGAGGTCCTGGCCGGCGGCCGTGATGACGTCGGCCAGTTCGAACCAGCCGCGCGACGGGATGGCGTTGACCGGGGGAAAGTCGACGGTGACCGCGACGATGCCCGGTTCGGTGGTTTGGGATGTGATGGGCAAGGCGCCACTTCCTTGTGGGGTAACTACCTAAGCAAGCACTTGCTTGGTACGCTAGCACAGTGACTCGCGCCGAAGCACCCGACGCCATCAACTTGGGGCTGGCCGGGCGGGTGGTTCTGGTCACCGGCGGGGTCCGCGGGGTGGGCGCCGGCATCAGCTCGGTCTTTGCCGGGCAGGGCGCGACCGTCGTCACCTGCGCACGGCGGCCCGTCGAGGGCCTGCCCTATGAGTTTCACTCCTGCGACGTCCGCGACGACGACGCCGTCAAGACCCTGATCGAATCCATCGTCGACGAACACGGCCGGCTCGACGTCGTGGTCAACAATGCCGGCGGTTCGCCGTACGTGCTGACCGCGGAGTCCAGCGCGAAGTTCAACCGCAAGATCATCGAGCTCAATCTGATTGGCGCGCTATCGGTTTCGCAACACGCGAACGACAAGATGCAGAAGCAGGACCGCGGCGGGTCGATCATCAACATCTGCAGCCTGAGTGGCCGGCGGCCGTCGCCCGGCACCGGTGCGTATGGGGCGGCCAAGGCCGGCCTAGAAAGCCTCACGCAGACACTGGCGGTGGAGTGGGGGCCGAAGGTCCGGGTCAACGCGTGCGTGGTCGGCATGGTGGAGACCGAGCAATCCGAGCTTTTCTATGGTGACGCCGAGTCAATCGCCGCGATTTCAAAGACCGTGCCACTGGGCCGGCTGGCCAAGCCCGAAGACATCGGTTGGGCCACAGCGTTTCTGGCGTCGGATACGGCGTCGTACATCAGCGGCGCATCGCTGGAGGTGCACGGCGGCGGTGAGCCGCCGCACTATCTGGCCACGACCAACGCCAGCGCGATCAAGTAGAGGAGACACGAACAATGGGAGTGGTTGACGGCCGCGTCGTCATCGTCACCGGAGCGGGCGGCGGTATCGGCCGCGCGCATGCGCTGGCCTTCGCGGCCGAAGGCGCGCGCGTGGTGGTCAACGACATCGGCGTGGGCTTGGACGGTTCACCGGCCGGCGGCGGCAGCGCCGCCCAGGGTGTGGTCGACGAAATCACCGCGGCCGGTGGGGAAGCCGTCGCCAATGGGTCCAACGTCGCCGACTGGAACGAAGCGGCGGGCCTGGTCCAGACCGCCGTGGACACCTTCGGTGGCCTGGACGTTCTGGTGAACAACGCCGGCATCGTGCGCGACAGGATGATGGCCAACACCAGCGAGGAAGAGTTCGACGCCGTCATCGCCGTGCATCTCAAGGGTCACTTCGCCACGATGCGGCACGCGGCGTCGTACTGGCGCCGGCTGTCCAAAGAGGGCAAGACGGTCGACGCGCGGATCATCAACACCAGTTCGGGTGCCGGCCTGCAGGGCAGCGTCGGCCAGGGCAACTACAGCGCCGCCAAGGCCGGCATCGCGGCGATGACGCTGGTCGGCGCGGCCGAAATGGGCCGCTACGGCGTCACCGTCAACGCCATCGCGCCGTCGGCCCGCACCCGCATGACCGAGACCGTCTTCGCCGAGATGATGGCAACGCAGGACCAGGATTTCGACGCGATGGCGCCAGAGAACATCTCACCGCTGGTGGTGTGGCTGGGCAGCGCCGAATCGCGTGACGTCACCGGGAAGGTGTTCGAGGTCGAGGGCGGCAAGATCCGGGTCGCCGAGGGCTGGGCGCACGGACCGCAGATCGACAAGGGCGCGAAGTGGGACCCCGCGGAACTGGGGCCCGTCGTCGCCGACCTGCTCGCCAAGGCGCGTCCGCCGGTTCCCGTTTACGGGGCCTAGCGCGGTTCGCACACCACGAGCGGGATGACCCGGTCGGTGACTTCGCGGTACCTGCGGTAGGGCGGGTACATCCGCATCAACGGCGGCCAATAGCGTTGCCGCTCATCGTCGGTGGCGTCGCGCGCCACCAGATCCAATAACTGGTCCCGGATCTGGACCCGCACCCCGGAATGCTCCTTGAGGTTGAGGTACCACAACGGATGCTCCTGCCGCCCGCCGAAAGAGGCCGGCAGAATGACCCGATCGCCATCGCGCAGGTACAGGGTCGCGGTGGTCCGCGGCTCGTCGGACTTTCGTCCGGTCGTGGTCAGCAACGCCACCGGAAATCGCAACAGCCGCGCGCCGATCCTGCCGTCCGTTCGGCGATACACCCAGATGTGTGCGCGCGCGAAGTATTTGAGCAGCAGACCGATCGGCCGGGAGTTGCGAATCCTGTTCGGCATCTTCCTCAGGATGATTCCCAACCTGAGCCAAGGGAAACGTCAGGGATCGCAGATCACGATGGGGATGACCCGATCCGTCCAGGACCGGTAGTCATCGAACGACGGGTACATGGCATCCAGCTTCGGCCAGTACTCCGCGCGTTCGGCCTCGGTCGCTTCGCGGGCCTGTAGTTGCAACACCTCGTCCTTGATCTGCACGGAGACTCTGGGATTGGCCTTGAGGTTCAGGTACCACTGCGGGTGCTTGTCGCCGCCGCCCTTCGATGCGACCAATACCACCCGGTTCTCTTCGCGGAGGTAGAGCAGCGGGCTCACCCGCGGTTCACCCGTTTTGCGGCCCGTCGTGGTGAGCAGCGCGACCGGAGCGTTCTGGAAGGTGCCGCCGAACCTTCCGTTGCTGCGCTTGTAGATCCATGTGTTGCCCTTGGCCATCCACTTGATGATGAGACTGACCCAAGGCGCATTCAAAGCGCGTGGCTTCGGTTTGGGCATGACGGTCCTCTGTGCTGGATCTGGCCGGCGTCTCCGCACCCCGCGTTGCGGGCTGCGTCGTTACCGGCGCTGCTGAATAAACGGTTGAAAGCGAACCTTGATGTGGTGGATCTCGGCTTTGCCGCTTGAGCTTTCGGCGGGAATCACGAACGTCTCGTCGACCCGTGCGGCCAGCCGCCGACCCCCGAACGCGGCCTTGGTCAGCACGACGTACGCCGCGTGCACCCGGTCACCGTCGATCCGGTAGTCCGGCGGCGTCGTTGCCGCGAGCAGTCGGTACTGAGCTCCGCGATTGAGACTGCGGCGCAGGTGGTTTCCGGAGAAGCCGTTCTTGATGCCTTGCTCGATGCGGGTGCAGCCGGCAGCGAACGGAACGGAGTCGCCGTCATGGCTGACGAGCGCGTCGATGTAGGACTGCGCCGCGGCGATGCGGCTGGATTCAGAGACGATCAAGACGAGCTAGATGCGCTCGATGATGGTGCCCGTCGACAGGGCGCCCCCCGCGCACATGGTGATCAGCGCGGTGCTCTGGTCGTTGCGCTCCAGCTCGTGCAGCGCGGTGGTGATCAGCCGGCTGCCGGTGCTGCCCACGGGGTGGCCCAACGCGATGGCACCGCCGTTGACGTTCACCTTGTCCATGTCGGGATTGTGCACCCGGGCCCAGGACAGCACGACCGACGCGAACGCCTCGTTGATTTCGGTGATGTCGATGTCGCCCATCTTCATGCCGGCCTTTTCCAGCACCTTGGCCGTCGACTGCACCGGGCCGTCCAGGTGGTAGTAGGGCTCGGCGCCGACCAGCGCCTGGCTGATGATGCGGGCCCGCGGCCGCAATCCGAGCGCCTTGGCCTTGTCCTCATCCATCCACAGCACGGCCGCGGCCCCGTCGGAAATCTGCGACGAGGTTCCCGCCGTGTGGATCCCACCCTCGATTACGGGCTTGAGCGCGCTCAGGCCCGAGAGCGTCGTGTCGCGCAGGCCTTGGTCGCGGGAGATGGTGACGCGCTCCGACGTCGGTTGCTTGTTCTCGTCGAGCGCGGGCGCCTCGATCGGGGAGATCTCGCGGTCGAAGCGGCCCTCCTCCCACGCCTGCTTGGCCTTGGCCTGCGACTGGTAACCGAACTCGTCGATGTCTTCCCGGGTGATGCCACGCCGCTTGGCGATCCGCTCGGCCGCGGTGAACTGGTCGGGCAGGTCGATGTCCCACGAGGCGGGCCGCAGGACGGTGCGGTCGGGACCGGCGTTGGCGCCCAGTCCGACACGGCTCATCGCCTCGATGCCGCAGGCGATGCCGATGTCGATGGCACCGGCCGCGATCAGACCGGCGACCAGGCCGTTGGCCTGCTGCCCGCTGCCGCACTGGCAGTCCACGGTCATGGCCCCGACGTGCTCCGGCAGCCCGGCGACAAGCCAGCTAACCCGGCTGATGTTGTTGGACTGCTCGCCGAACTGCGTCACGCAGCCGCCGATGACCTGTTCGACTTGGCCGGCTTCAAAGCCGGAATTGCTGCCGGCCTTCTCAACCAGTGCCTTCTGCACCGCACCAAGCAGCTCGGTGGCGTGCAGGCCTGACAGCCATCCGTTGCGTTTGCCGATGGGGCTGCGGGTGGCTTCGACGATTACCGGGTTACCCATTCCGTCAGGCTAGAACACGTTTCATTAGTCTGACAAGCGAGGATGGTGACCTGCCTTTTATCTGCGCAGGAGCCGTGTTTTACTGGCACTAGAACACGTTGCAATTGAGGAGCGCATACATCATGGCACCCCCCAACATTCCTGCCGACTTCGATTTTCTCGACCCTGACGTCAACCTCGCAGGGTTGCCCGTAGAGGAACTCGCCTGGCTGCGCAAGGCAGAGCCGATCCACTGGGTCGACATCCCCAACGGCGCGGGCGGGTTCGAGGACCACGGGTATTGGATCGTCACCAAGCACGCCGACGTCAAGGAGGTGTCGAAGCGCAGCGACATCTTCTCGAGCTGGATGAACGGCGCCATCCCGACGTGGCCGCCGGAGATGAAGCGCGAGCAGGTCGAACTGCAGCGCAGCGTCATGCTCAATATGGACGCACCCCACCACACCCGGCTCCGCAAGATCATCTCCCGCGGCTTCACGCCGCGGGCCATCGGACGGCTGGAAGCCGAGCTGGCCCAGCGCGCCCAGAACATCGCCAAGACCGCCGCGAACGAGGGTAGCGGCGACTTCGTCGAGCAGGTCTCGTGCGAGCTGCCGCTGCAAGCCATCGCGGGCCTGCTCGGCGTTCCCCAGGAGGATCGAGACAAGCTCTTCCGCTGGTCCAACGAGATGACCGGTGGCACCGACCCGGAGTACGCCCACGTCGATCCCGCGCAGTCGTCCATGGAGCTGATCACGTACGCGATGGCCATGGCCGAGGAGCGGGGCAAGAACCCCACCGACGACATCGTCACCACCCTCATCGAGGCCGACATCGACGGCGAGAAGCTCTCCGACGACGAGTTCGGTTTCTTCGTGGTCATGCTCGCGGTGGCGGGCAACGAGACCACGCGCAACTCGATCACCCACGGCATGATCGCTTTCGCCAACAACCCCGATCAATGGGAGCTCTTCAAGAAGGAGCGCCCGTCGACCGCCGCCGACGAGATCATCCGGTGGGCCACCCCGGTATCGGCCTTCCAGCGCACCGCCAACGAGGACACCGAGCTGGGCGGCGTGCAGATCAAGAAGGGTCAGCGGGTGGTGATGTCCTACCGGTCGGCCAATTTCGATGAAGAGGTCTTTGAAGACCCGCACACCTTCAACATCCTGCGCGACCCGAATCCGCACGTCGGCTTCGGCGGCACCGGAGCCCACTACTGCATCGGCGCGAACCTGGCCCGCATGACCATCAACCTGATCTTCAACGCGGTCGCCGATCACATGCCGGACCTCAAGCCGATCGGTGAGCCCGAGCGGCTGCGGTCGGGTTGGCTCAACGGGATCAAGCACTGGCAGGTCGACTACACGGGCACAACGCGGTGACGTCCTGATGGACTTCAATCTCACTGCGACGCAACAGGCCGTCGCCGATGTGGTGACGTCGGTTCTGGATCGGGACCTCAGCTGGGACGCGCTGGTCAGCGGTGGCGTGCCGGCACTGCCGGTCCCCGAGCGTTTGGGCGGCGACGGCGTAGGCCTGCCCGAGGTCGCCACGGTGCTCACCGAGGTCGGCCGCCACGGCGCCATCACGCCGGCGCTGGCCACGCTCGGCTTCGGCGTGGTGCCCCTGCTCGAACTGGCGTCCGACGAACAGCAGGACCGGTTCCTGGCCGGCGTCCCGAAGGGCGGCGTGCTGACGGCCGCGCTCAACGAGCCCGGCACCGCGCTGCCCGACCGGCCGTCGACCACCTTCGCCGGCGGCCGGCTGACGGGCACCAAAGTCGGTGTCGGCTATGCCGGACAAGCGGATTGGATGATCGTCACCGCGGACAACGCGGTCGTCGTCGTGTCGCCGAAGGCCGACGGTGTGCAGCTGATCGAGACCCCGACTTCCAGTGACGCCGACGAGTACACGGTGACCTTCACCGACGTCGCGGTCGGGGACTCCGATGTGCTGGCGGGCGGCACGGCGCACCGGGTGAACCAGTTGGCGCTGGCGGCAATCGGCGCCTACGCCGACGGGTTGGTGGCCGGAGCGCTGCGCCTCACCGCCGACTACGTGGCCAACCGCAAGCAGTTCGGCAAGCCGCTGTCGACGTTCCAGACCGTGGCCGCCCAGCTCGCCGAGGTCTACATCGCCTCGCGCACCATCGATTTGGCGGCGAAGTCGGTCGTGTGGCGACTGTCCGAAGGGCGGGACGCGGACGACGACCTAGATGTCCTGGGGTACTGGGTCACGTCGCAGGCGCCGCCGGTGATGCAACTCTGCCACCACCTGCACGGCGGCATGGGAATGGACATCACCTATCCGATGCACCGGTACTACTCCACGATCAAAGACCTGACCCGGTTGCTGGGCGGGCCTTCTCATCGTCTCGACCTGGTGGGAGCGCAATGTTCATAGACCTGACTCCGGAGCAGCGTCAGTTGCAAGCGGAACTACGGGAATACTTTTCGAACCTCATCTCCTCCGACGAGATGAAGGCGATGGAGCAGGACCGTCACAACGAGGCCTATCGTGCGGTGATCCGGCGGATGGGTCGCGACGGCAAGCTCGGGGTCGGATGGCCAAAGGAGTTCGGCGGCTTGGGTTTCGGCCCGATCGAGCAGTCGATCTTCGTCAACGAGGCGCATCGGGCCGACGTGCCGCTGCCCGCGGTGACGTTGCAGACGGTGGGTCCCGTCCTGCAGCAGTTCGGCAGCGAGGCGCAGAAGAAGAAGTTCCTGCCCGCGATCCTGGCCGGTGAGGTCCACTTCGCGATCGGCTACACCGAGCCCGAGGCGGGAACCGACCTGGCTTCCCTGCGGACCACCGCCGTGCGTCAGGGTGACGAGTACATCGTCAACGGGCAGAAGATCTTCACCACCGGCGCCCATGACGCGGACTACATCTGGCTGGCCTGCCGTACGGATCCCGAAGCCGTTAAGCACAAGGGCATTTCGATCCTGATCGTCGACACCAAGGATCCCGGCTACTCCTGGACGCCGATCATCCTGTCCGACGGCGCCCACCACACGAACGCCACGTATTACAACGACGTGCGCGTGCCCGCCGACATGCTGGTCGGCGAGGAGAACGGCGGCTGGCGGCTGATCACCACCCAGCTCAACAACGAACGGGTCATGCTGGGCCCCGCTGGCCGTACGGCGGGCATCTACGACCGGGTGCACGCCTGGGCGTCCAAGCCCGGCGCCGACGGGGTCACGCCGATCGACCACGCGGACGTCAAGCGGGCGCTCGGGGAGATCCACGCGATGTGGCGAATCAACGAGCTGCTGAATTGGCAGGTCGCCGCAGCGGGTGAGGACATCAACGTGGCCGATGCCGCCTCTACGAAAGTCTTTGGCACGGAGCGCATTCAGTACATCGGCCGGCTCGCCGAGGAGATCGTCGGCAAGTATGGCAACCCTGCCGAGTCGGAGACCGCCGAGCTGCTCAACTGGCTGGACTCGCAGACCAAGCGGAACCTGGTGATCACCTTCGGTGGAGGCGTGAACGAAGTCATGCGAGAGATGATCGCGGCCGCCGGCCTCAAAGTGCCGAGGGTGCCCAGGTGACCGACATCCAGGAAGCGATCGCGGAGATCAAGGCGGCCGGCGGTCCGAAGCCGCGCGCCGGCCGAGACCCGGTGAACCAGCCGATGATCAACAACTGGGTGGAGGCCATCGGCGACGGCAACCCGATCTACGTCGACGACGCCGCCGCCCGCGCCGTCGGTCACCCGGGGATTGTGGCCCCACCGGCCATGATTCAGGTCTGGACCATGTTCGGCCTGAGCGGGGAACGGCCGAAGGACGACCCGATGGGCCCCATCATGCAGTTGTTCGACGACGCCGGCTACATCGGCGTGGTCGCCACGAACTGCGAGCAGACCTATCACCGTTACCTGCGGCCCGGCGAGCACGTCAGCATCACCTCGGAGATGGGTGACGTCGTCGGACCCAAGCAGACCGGCTTGGGTGAGGGGTATTTCATCAACCAGCACATCATCTGGCGGGTCGGTGACGAGGACGTCGCCGAGATGAACTGGCGCATCCTCAAATTCAAGCCGCGTGAGGCCGCTGAGCAGACGTCGTCGGTGCCCGACGACCTCGACCCCGATGCCATGATGCGTCCCTCGTCGTCACGCGACACGGCCTTCTTCTGGGACGGTGTCAAGGAGCACGAGCTGCGGATCCAGCGGCGGCCCGACGGCAGCCTGCAGCACCCGCCGGTTCCGGCTGTGTGGCAGGACAAGTCCGCCCCGATCGACTACGTGGTGACCAGCGGTAAGGGCACGGTCTTCAGTTTCGTGGTGCACCACGCGCCGAAGGTGCCCGGGCGCACGCTGCCCTTCGTGATCGCGCTGGTCGAACTCGAGGAGGGTGTGCGGATGCTGGGCGAGCTGCGCGGGGTTGACCCGGGCTCGGTGGCGATCGGAATGCCGGTGCGCGCAACCTATATCGACTTCCCGGCCGGTGACACCGGCCCTGAGTGGACCCTCTACGCGTGGGAGCCGGACGCATGAGTGCCCCGACCATCGAAGTGGGCACTGTATTGCCGGAGCTCAAGCTGCACGGTAGCCCCACGTTCATCATCTCGACGGCCCTGGCCACCCGGGACTTTCAGGACGTGCACCACGACCGCGATCTGGCGCAGGCCAAGGGGTCGAAGGACATCTTCGTCAACATCCTGACCGACACCGGGCTGGTGCAGCGCTATGTCACCGACTGGGCGGGCCCGTCGGCGCTGATCAAGTCGATCGGGCTGCGGCTCGGGGTGCCGTGGTACGCCTACGACACGGTGACCTTCTCCGGTGAGGTGACCGCCGTGGACGACGGCCTGATCACGGTGAAGGTGTTCGGCCGCAACAGCCTTGGCGACCACGTCGTCGCGACCGTGACCCTTCGGATGGGGGACTCCTGATGTTGTCGGGTAAAGCCGCGATCGTCGGCATCGGCGCCACCGACTTCTCGAAGGACTCCGGTCGCAGCGAGCTGCGGTTGGCGGCCGAGGCGGTGCTGGACGCGTTGGACGACGCCGGTCTTTCGCCGTCGGATGTCGACGGGCTGACCACCTTCACGATGGACACCAACAACGAGACCGCGGTTGCGCGTGCGGTCGGCATCGGGGATCTGAAGTTCTTCTCGCAGATCGGATACGGCGGCGGCGCAGCGTGCGCGACCGTCCAGCAGGCGGCGATCGCCGTCGCCACCGGGGTGGCCGACGTCGTGGTGGCGTACCGGGCGTTCAATGAGCGGTCGGGGATGCGGTTCGGTCAGGTGCAGACCCGGCTCGTGGGAGATGCCCGCGCACAGGCCGATTCGACCGCTGCGGACAATTCCTTCTCCTACCCGCATGGCCTCTCCACGCCCGCCGCACAGGTCGCCATGATCGCCCAGCGCTACATGCACCTGTCCGGTGCGACCAGCCGCGACTTCGGCGCCATCTCGGTAGCCGACCGTAAGCACGCCGCCAAGAATCCGAAGGCGTACTTCTACGAAAAGCCGATCACCATTGAGGACCACCAGAATTCGCGGTGGATCGCCGAGCCGCTGCGGCTGCTGGACTGCTGCCAGGAAACCGACGGCGCGGTCGCGATCGTGGTGACTTCGCCTGAGCGCGCGCGTGACCTCAAGCAGCGGCCGGCCGTCATCGAGGCGGCATCGCAGGGCTCGAGCCCCGACCAGTACACGATGGTCAGCTACTACCGGCCGGAACTGGGTCTGCCCGAGATGGGCGTGGTTGGGCAACAACTGTGGCAGCAGTCCGGTCTGCAACCGTCGGACATCCAGACCGCGATTCTGTACGACCACTTCACCCCCTTCACACTGATTCAGTTGGAGGAGTTGGGATTCTGCGGCAAGGGTGAGGCCAAGGACTTCATCGCCGACGGCGCTATCGAAATTGGTGGGCGGCTCCCCATCAACACGCATGGCGGTCAACTCGGTGAGGCGTACATCCACGGCATGAACGGCATCGCCGAAGGCGTGCGGCAATTGCGCGGGACTTCGGTGAACCCGGTCCCCGACGTCGAGCACGTCCTCGTCACCGCCGGAACGGGCGTGCCCACGTCGGGCCTGATCCTGGGCTAGGGCTTTCTCCTCTTCGCCTCCGCGAACGTGAAGTCAGTTTCACGCTCGCCGGGGAAGGCGAGCCCTAGGCCGGCACCAACTCGACGCCGCTCAAAACCACGGCGTTGTCGCGCGAGGGCGCGACCACGCTGGCCAGCAATCGCCCGTCTTCCTTCCAGATGCCGACTTTTAGCGTCTCGCCGGGAAACGCCACACCGGCGAAGCGCGCGCCGTAGGCGGCCACGGCGCCGGCGTCGCCGTCGAGCAGCGTGTCGACGATGGCCTTGCACGTCATGCCGTACGTGCACAGGCCGTGCAGGATGGGCTGCGAAAAGCCAGCGGCCGCAGCGAATTCCGGGTCGGAGTGCAGCGGGTTGCGATCCCCGCAGAGCCGGTACAGCAGGGCTTGCTGCGGCAGGATCGGCACCGCGACCTCGACATCGGGCGCGCGGTCGGGTGCCGCGTCCGAAGTCGACGGCCCACGCTCGCCGCCGAAGCCACCTTCGCCACGGGCGAAGATGGAGCGCCGTTGGGTCCACAGCAGCGTGCCGTCGGGCGCGCTGACCGCCGTCTCACTCCAGATCACCGCGGCCTTGCCCTTGTCCCAGATGTCGGTGAACCGGGTGACGGCGCGGGCGGATCCCGACGGCGGCAGTGGCCCGGGCGCCTCCACCCGCTCGCTGGCGTGCAGCACCTTGCTCAGTCCGATGTCGATACCGGGGAATTGCACGGTCGGCGGCCTGGTCAGGTGAAACGTGGCCGCCACGTTGCCGAACGTCGGCAGGACCTGCGGCGTGTCGTCAACGAGGTAGCGCAATTCGCGCGGGTCCATCGGATCCTTGCCTGCCCCCAACGCCAAGTGGTAGAGCTGCACATCGCTGCTCGTCCAAGCGAATTCGATGGGTTCCAGCTCGGCGGCCAGCGCGACGTCTACATCGATGGGCATATCAGTTCTCCCCCGCAATGTGCAGTGCGGCCAAGTAGCCGAAGGTCATCGCCGGGCCAATCGTGCCGCCCGGACCCGGGTAGGTGTGACCCATCACCGGGGCGCTGACATTGCCTGCGGCGTAAAGACCCTCGATGATCGTGCCGTCGTCGCGCAACGCACGGCCGTGGACGTCGGTGCGGACGCCGCCCTTCGTGCCCAGGTCTCCGGGCACCATCTTGGCGGCGTAGTACGGCGCGTGCGTGAGCTCGCCGAGGTTGGGATTGGGTTTGTTGGTCGGGTCGCCGTAGTAGCGGTCGTACGCGCTCTCGCCGCGGTGGTAATCCTCGTCGACACCAGACCGGGCGAAACCGTTGAATCGCTGCACGGTAGCCAAAAACTCGGCCGCCGGGAGGCCGGCCTTCTGGGCGAGCTCCTCGAGTGTGTCAGCCTGGATGATGACCCCGGACTCGAGCCATTTGCGGGGAATGCGTTGCCCCGGTTGCAATCCCGCGAAAATGTAGCGGTCCCGGTACTGCTGGTCGAACACCAGCCACGCCGGAATGTTCTCGCCCGGCCCCGAGCCCTGGCCGAATTCCCCGCCGTACATGTGGTGGCAAGCCTCGACGTAGGGCATCGACTCGTTCATGAACCGCTTGCCCGACATGTTGACGATGATCGATCCCGGCGAATTGCGTTCCGACAACGCGAACCACGGGGCACCCACCAGCGGAACGGTCGGGCCCCACCAGGCGTCTTCCATCAGTTCCAGTGCGGCACCCAACTTTTCGGCGGCCACGATGCCATCGCCGGTATTGGCCTTGGCGCCGACGGTCCACTCCGTGGTGATCGGCGCGCGCTGGTACTTCACCCGCATCTGCTCGTTGTGCTCGAAGCCGCCGGAGGCGAGGATGACCCCGCGCCGGGCGCGAATCAGGCGCGGCTCCGATGACTCCGATGCGCCGGTGTCGCGGACGTAGACGCCGCGCACCACGCCGTCCTCGACGTAGAGATCGGTCAGCGCGGTGTTGAGCAGCACCGGAACGCCGGCTTGCTGCAGCCCGATCCGTAGCGGGCCGATCAACGCCCGGCCCATGCCGACGAGGTTCTTACCGGTCGCCTTCGCCCACATGGTGCGGGCGCCGACCTTCAGGCTGCGCAGCACTCCGCGCGGGTGTCGCTTCAGCTGGTTCAGCCGCACGTAGTCCTGTTGCATCACAACCACGTTGAGCGGCACCTTGCCGTATGCCGGCTCCAGGCCGGGCATGTCGGCACCCAGCTTGCGGGCGTCGAACGGCTTCGGCTCGATCGAGCGACCTTCCGCACGACCGCCCGGCGCCTCCGGGTAGTAGTCGGAGTAGCGCGGAACCCAGCACATCTTCAGCGGCGTGTGCTTCAGCACGAACGACAGCATCTCGGGTCCGCGGTCGAGGTAGGTGTCGATGCGTTCCGGCTCGACGATGTTGCCGATGATGCCGTGCAGGTACGTCCGGGCCGCCTCGGGGTTGTCGCGGACGCCGTCACGCTTGAGCACCTCGTTGTTGGGAATCCACACGCCTCCACCTGAGCGGGCGGTCGAGCCACCATAGTGCGCGGCCTTCTCGATGACTACTGTGGAAAGGCCCCGGTGAGCGGCGGTAAGGGCAGCCACCATGCCGGCTCCGCCGCTCCCCACCACGACGACGTCGAGCTCCTGTGCTGTCATGTAGAACACGTTATAGAATTGCCCGGGCCGGGCGCTACTGGGCCGGTCACACGAACGAGGGGACTTCTGCAGATGCTCAGTGTTGCGACGCGAGACGAGCTCGCTGCCGAGCTGGCACAGGCTGAGCGGAGCCGCGAACCGATCGCGCCGCTGACTGCCGCCCACCCCGACATCGACGTCGTCGACGCCTACGAAATCCAGCTGATCAACATCCGTCAGCGGGTCGCCGAGGGAGCCCGCGTGCTGGGCCACAAGGTGGGCCTGTCATCGAAGGCGATCCAGCAGATGATGGGGGTCGACGAGCCGGACTACGGGCATTTGCTGGACGAGATGCAATTGTTCGAGGACACGCCGGTCAAGGCGAGTCGCTACCTGTGGCCGAGGGTCGAGGTCGAGGTCGGCTTCATCCTGAACGCCGACCTGCCGGGAGCCAGCTGCACTGAGGAAGACGTGCTCGCTGCGACCGAGGCGCTGGTCCCTTCGATCGAGTTGATCGACACCAGGATCACCGACTGGAAGATCGAGTTGTGCGACACGATCGCCGACAACGCCTCGTCCGCGGGCTTCGTTCTCGGCGGGGGGCGCGTCTCGCCGCGCGACATCGACGTCAAAGGAATCGACGCGGTGCTCAGCTGCAACGGCGAGGTCGTCGCCAAGGGCCGCACCGACGCGGTGCTGGGCAACCCGGTCACCGCGGTGGCTTGGCTGGCCCGCAAGGTGGAGGGCTTCGGCGTACGGCTGCGCAGAGGCGACCTGGTGCTTCCCGGATCGTGCACGCGAGCGATCGACGCGCACGCCGGTGACAAGTTTGTGGCCGAGTTCGCGGGCCTGGGTTCTGTTCAATTGTCGTTCGAATAGTCTCGAATTAAATCGTCGGACTTAAATATCGAGAGCTTCGCAAAGGAGCGTCATGCCGGCTAAGGCGAGTGTGGCCATTGTCGGGTCGGGAAACATCAGCACTGACCTGCTCTACAAACTGCTGCGGTCCGACTGGCTGGAGCCGCGCTGGATGGTCGGCATCGACCCGGAAAGCGAAGGGCTGGCGCGGGCCCGCAAGCTGGGTCTGGAGACCACGCACGAAGGGGTGGACTGGCTGCTGGCCCAGTCCGAGAAGCCCGACCTGGTGTTCGAGGCGACCAGCGCCTACGTGCACCGGGACGCGGCGCCGAAGTATGAGGCCGCCGGTATTCGGGCGATCGACCTGACGCCGGCCGCGGTGGGCCCCGCGGTCATCCCGCCGGCGAACCTGCGACAGCACCTGGATGCGCCGAACGTCAACATGATCACCTGCGGGGGGCAGGCGACCATCCCGATCGTTTACGCGGTTAGTCGCGCGCTGGTCGATCAGGGCGGGGTGCCCTACGCCGAGATCGTGGCGTCGGTGGCGTCGGTCTCCGCGGGGCCGGGCACCCGCGCCAATATCGACGAGTTCACCAAGACCACCAGCAAGGGCGTGGAAACCATCGGCGGCGCCAAGCGCGGCAAGGCGATCATCATCCTCAACCCCGCCGACCCGCCGATGATCATGCGCGACACCATCTTCTGCGCCATCCCCGAGGACGCCGACCGGGACGCGATCGCCAAATCCATCCACGACGTGGTGGCCGAGGTGCAGACCTATGTGCCGGGCTACCGCCTGCTCAACGAGCCGCAGTTCGACGAGCCGTCGATCAACTCCGGCGGCCAGGCGGTCGTCACCACCTTTGTCGAGGTCGAAGGTGCCGGCGATTATCTGCCCCCATACGCGGGCAATCTGGACATCATGACCGCCGCGGCCACCAAGGTCGGCGAGGAGATCGCGAAAGAATCCTTAGCGGCGGCCGCTGGTCGGACGGCGGGAGGAATGCAAGCATGAGCACTCAGGAGATTTTCTTCAACCCGATCTGGGACGTGCGACTTACCGACACGTCGTTGCGGGACGGCTCGCATCACAAGCGCCACCAATTCACCAAAGAAGAGGTGGGTGCCATCGTGGCCGCCCTGGACACCGCGGGTGTGCCCGTCATCGAGGTCACCCATGGTGATGGGCTGGGCGGGTCGAGCTTCAACTACGGGTTCTCCAAGACGCCCGAGCAGGAGCTGATCAAGCTGGCCGCCGAGACGGCCAAGGAAGCCAAGATCGCCTTTTTGATGCTGCCCGGCGTGGGCACCAAGGAGGACATCAAGGAAGCCCAGAACAACGGCGGCTCGATCTGCCGGATCGCCACCCACTGCACCGAGGCCGACGTCTCCATTCAGCACTTCGGCCTGGCGCGCGAGCTGGGGCTGGAAACCGTCGGATTCCTGATGATGAGCCACACCATCCCGCCGGAAAAGCTCGCGCAGCAAGCCCGCATCATGGCCGATGCGGGCTGCCAGTGCGTCTACGTGGTCGACTCGGCCGGCGCGCTGGTTCTGGAAGGGGTGCGCGACCGGGTGGCCGCCCTGGTCGACGAGCTCGGCGACGACGCCCAGGTCGGTTTCCACGGGCACGAGAACCTCGGCCTCGGGGTGGCCAACTCGGTGGAGGCCGTCCGCGCGGGTGCCAAGCAGATCGACGGCTCGTGCCGCCGGTTCGGCGCCGGCGCCGGCAACGCGCCCGTCGAGGCGCTCATCGGTGTGTTCGACAAGATCGGCGTCAAGACCGGGATCGACTTCTTCGACATCGCCGACGCCGCCGAAGAGGTGGTCGCCCCGGCGATGCCCGCCGAGTGCCTGCTGGACCGCAACGCGCTGATCATGGGCTACTCCGGGGTGTACTCGAGCTTCCTCAAGCACGCCATCCGCCAGTCCGAGCGCTACGGCGTGCCCGCCCATCAGCTACTGCACCGGGCAGGTCAGCGCAAGCTCATCGGCGGCCAGGAAGACCAACTCATCGACATCGCGCTGGAAATCAAGCGCGAGCAAGAAAGCGGCGCCGCGGCCTCGCGCTGACTACCGCTTCACGAGCGACGGAACGCACAGGTTCCGCAAAGCTGTCGCGAGTACGCTGGCGCGCATGAGCACATCCAACACAGTCGGCGCTCGCCGCCGCGGGCTGTACGGCCTGCTCGCCGGGGGGCTATTGACCGCTACCGCCGCCACGATGATCGCGGTGCCCCTGGCGGGCACAGCAAACGCGGCTCCCCAGTGCGATCAGACCGTAGGTAATTCCATCGACTCCTACCTGAAGCGGCATCCCGACCTGCACGCGCAGCTGCAGGCCAGGTCGGAGGCGGAAGGCGGCGGCCCCAACGTCATCGACTACCTGAATCGGCATCCGGACGTGCGACAGCATCTGATCGATCTGTCGCAGCAGTGCGCACCCTAGCGAGTCGGCCTCGTATTTGAACGTGCGGCCGACGCGGGGGAACGTTCGCCATTGACGAAAAAGTAGAACACGTTCTAGCGTCTAGGCGTGTTCGCAGATTCTTTTTCCCGCCCGCTCACCCAAGCGATCGCCGAAGCCGAGAAACTGGTCGCCGACGCGCCCCACATCGAGACCGAGGCCGACCTGCTCGAAGGGCTGCAGTATCTGGCGGGCTGCGTTTCGGCCTGCATACACCTGGCCTTCGACTACGACCGCGACCACCCATTCCTGCAGTCGGGCACCGGGCCGTTCACCAAGATGGGCCTGGACAATCCCGACACCCTCTACTTCGGCACCCGGGTGCACGCCAATCACGACTACGTCGTCACCGGCCGGCGCGGCACCACGACCGACCTGAGCTTCCAGCTGCTCGGCGGTGAATACACCGATGACAACGTGCCGGCCAGCCAGGCCGCGTTCGATGACCGTGAACTCGAGATCGCCGCGGACGGCAGCTTCGAGTGGCGGGTGCGGCCCACCAGCCCCGGGCAGCTGGTCATCCGCGAGGTCTACGGCGACTGGTCCGCACAGCGCGGCACCCTGGCCATCTCGCGGCTGGACACCGCGGGCACCGCTCCGCCGCCGCTGACTCGCGAAACCATCGAGAAGCGTTACGCCACAGCCGGAAAGCAACTTGTCAACCGGGTGAAGACGTGGCTGCAATTCCCGCAGTGGTTCTATCTCGACCTCCCGGTCAACACGATGGTGGCGCCCCGGCTGACGCCGGGTGGCTTGGCGACGCAATACTCGTCGGTGGGCCACTACGACCTGAGGCCGGATCAGGCCCTGGTGATCACCATCCCGGTCTCCGACGCGCCCTACCTCGGCTTCCAACTGGGCAGCCTGTGGTACATCTCGCTGGACTACATCAACCACCAGACCTCGCTGAACAATACTCAGGCGCAAGCGGATCCGGATGGGAAGGTGCGCATCGTCGTGGCCGACCAGAACCCGGGCGTGACCAACTGGGTGGAGACGCTGAACCATCGGCGGGGCTTCTTGCAGTTCCGCTGGCAGCGGGTGTCCCGTCAGCTCACCGAGGCGGACGGCCCCAGCGTGGAATTGGTCGACTTCGACGCCATACCGGCCACGTTGCCCTACTTCGAGCACAACAAGATCTCCGACGACGAATGGCGCGCGCGAATCGCGCTGCGTCAACAACAAATTGCGGCCAGGATGCTGGGGTGACGATGTCAGAATTGCTCAACGACAAGGTTGTCGTGATCAGTGGCGTCGGACCGGGGCTCGGTACCACCCTGGCGCACCGGTGCGCACAGGATGGAGCCGACCTGGTGCTGGCGGCGCGGACCGTGGAGCGGCTGGAAAACGTCGCCAAACAGATCAACGACACCGGGCACAAGGCGTTGGCGGTGCGTGCCGATATTACCGACGACGACGAGGTCAACTACCTCGTCGAGACCACGATGGCGACCTACGGCAAGGTCGACGTGCTGATCAACAACGCGTTCCGGGTGCCATCCATGAAGCCGTTGGCGGGCACCAGTTTTCAGCACATCCGCGACGCGATCGAGCTCAGCGCGCTCGGTGCGTTGCGGCTCATCCAGGCTTTCACGCCCGCGCTGGAGAAGTCGCACGGATCGATCGTCAACGTCAACTCCATGGTGTTGCGGCACTCGCAGGCCAAGTACGGCGCCTACAAGATGGCAAAGTCGGCGCTGCTGTCCATGTCACAATCGTTGGCCACCGAGCTGGGCGAGAAGGGGATCCGCGTCAATTCCGTTGCCCCCGGCTATATCTGGGGCGAAACATTGCAGGCTTATTTCGAACACCAGGCCGGCAAGTACGGCACCACGGCGGACCAGATCTACGCGGCCACCGCGGCGAACGCCGACCTGAAGCGCTTGCCCACCGAAGACGAGGTCGCCTCGGCGATCCTTTTCCTGGCCAGCGATCTGTCCAGCGGCATCACCGGACAGACCCTGGACGTCAACTGCGGGGAGTATCACCACTGATGTCCGATCGCACCGATATCGGCACCGTCGACGAACTGCACGCATCGGCGACCAAGCTGACCGGCCTCGACGACTTCGGGTCCAACGACGACAACTACCTCGAAGCGCTGGAGGTGCTGCTGGACTCCTACCGGCGGGAAGCCGGGCTTACGGTGTTGGGCAGCAAGATGAATCGGTTCTTCCTGCGCGGCGCGCTGGTGGCCAGGTTGCTGTCCGAGGCCTCGTGGAAGCAGTATCCGCAGCACGCCGACGTGGCGATCGAACGCCCGATCTTCGTCACCGGCCTGGTGCGCACCGGGACCACCGCGCTGCACCGCCTGCTGGGCGCCGACCCCGCACATCAGGGCCTGCACATGTGGCTGGCCGAGTTTCCGCAGCCGCGCCCGCCACGTGAGACCTGGGAGTCGCACCCGCTTTATCGTCAACTCGACGCGCAATTCAACCAGCACCACCAGGACAACCCCGGCTACACCGGCCTGCACTTCATGGCCGCATACGAGCTCGAGGAATGCTGGCAGCTGCTTCGGCAGTCGCTGCATTCGGTGTCCTACGAGACGTTGGCGCACCTGCCCACTTATGCGCAGTGGCTGTCGCAACAGGACTGGACGCCGTCCTACCAGCGGCATCGCAGGAACCTCCAGCTCATCGGACTCAACGACGCCGAAAAGCGTTGGGTGCTGAAGAATCCCAGCCACTTGTTTGCGTTAGATGCCTTGATGGCGACGTACCCCGACGCGCTGGTGATTCAGACGCATCGGCCGGTCGAGACGATCATGGCCTCGATGTGCTCGCTGGCCCAGCACACCGCGGAAGGATGGTCGACGACGTTCGACGGGGCCCAAATCGGTGCTGACGCAATGGATACCTGGTCGCGTGGGTTGGAGCGCTTCAATACGGCCCGGGCCAAGTACTCGCCGGCCCAGTTCTACGACGTCGACTACAAGGAGTTGATCGCCGATCCCATCGGCACGGTGGCCGACATCTACCGGCACTTCGGTTTGGCGATGACCGAGGACGCGCGGGCGGCGATGGAGAAGGCACACTCCGACAGCCAGTCCGGCGAGCGGGCTCCGAAACATAAGTACTCGCTGGCCGATTACGGGCTGACCGCCGAAACCGTCAGGGAGCGCTTCGCCGGGCTGTAATCAGTCGTCGATCCGCCGCGGCCCTAACCACACACCGTCCGGAGGGCCGATCGCGCCGGCCCGCTCGCGCGCCGAGGCGAGTTCCGACGATGCCGCGAATTGCCTTGCAGCACCGATATTTTCCATCTCCATGACGACGATGACGGTGCTGGAGTCGTCGTCGTCGATGTAGGTTCCCGTCACCACCAGGCCATGGTGGCGGCGCGTTTCGTCGAGCTTCGGGTCGCGAAACACAGCGTTCCACCGGTCGATGCTGGCGACTCGCTGTTTGACGAGCATGACCCCGGCCATGACAACCTCCACTCTGCTGCATTATGTCTACACATGTAGACATAATCCCCACCCTAGCTGCGTCGCGGCAGATATGTCTACAGTTGTAGACGATGCGAAGGAGTGACATGAACACCGTGACGCCCCGCCGCCGTGACGCCGGCGCCACCCGGACCCGTCTGCTGGAAGCGGCTCGCGAGCTCTTTCTGGCCCGGGGATACAGCGCCGTCGGTCTACGCGAGGTGGCGTCGAAGGCGGGTGTGGACGTCACGTTGGTTCGCCGCTATTTCGGTTCTAAGGAAAGGCTTTTCACGGAGGCAACGGATGTTTCGGAGAATGTAGAGGAGGTCCTGGGTGCCGCCGACGACGCGCTGGGAGATCGGCTGATTGCCCGCGTCCTGCAGGCCCGTAATGATGTCGATGCGCCGTTGTTTGCGCTGTTGCGGTCGAGCGGCGACCCCTCCGTGGTGGCGCGCCTCAATGACCAGCTCAACGAGGGCCTTACGCGCAACCTGGCGAAGCGGATAACCGCGGACCGGCCCCGGATTCGCGCGGACATGGTCACGGCCCTGTTGTTGGGCATCGGCGTGCAGCGCGTCCTATTGCAGAAGAAGCCGATGGCCAGCGCTCGGGACGGCGACATCGCGGCGGTATTCCTCGAGGCGTTCGAGGCGATAACCAAATTGCCTCAAGGACAGTGATTCAGCCGGCGTCCGGATTGTCGGCGTCGCCCAAATAGCCTTCCGCGACGGCGTGCTCGATGCTGTCGCTCAGTTTCGGGCACGACCGCGTGCGTGCGGTATCGCCACCGGAGTTACGCACCTCCGTGAAGTGCGCGCAGCGCTGCCAGGCTTCGGTGTCCCACTGCACGGCCGTGTGGCCCGGGCCCAGCCTTCGCACGGTGACCGTGACGTGGCAGAACCGGCAGTCCACCGGGAGCAGCCCCGAGCTGAGGTAGCGCTCGCGGTCGGCGCGGCTGGCCTCGGCGACGGCGGCGGCGCGTTGCGGGTCGTTGGCGAAATCCCCTGATTTCGACGCTAAACCAGAACGAGCTCCGCCGGTGCGTTCGGTGCTGGGCGGCCGTTCGTCGTGGTCGTGCTGGTCGCCGTGCAGCAACAACATCGACCGAGCGAGCCGATCGACGTCAGGAACCGGATCGTCGGGCATGTCCGTCAGTGTTGCTCCGCGGGAACGTCTTCGGCCTCTTTGACCTTGAGGTTCTCTTCGACTTCGGAGTTCCAGTACTCGTTGGCGCGGGTGGTGTCGACTTCGATCTCGAAGCGTTCCACCATTTCCGGCTGGATGTCGGCGACGTCGACATAGAACTGCTGATACCAGCGGCGCAGCTGGTAGACGGCGCCGTCCTCCTCGACCAGCAGCGGGTTGTCGATGCGGGTCTTGTGCTTCCAGATTTCGACGTCCTGCAGGAAGCCCTTGCTGACGCCTTCGGTGAAGACTCGCGACAGCTTCTCGGTCATCGCTTCGTCCATGCCCTTGGGCTTTTCGACGATGACGCCCCACTGCAGCACGAACGAGTTCTGGGTCACCGGGTAGTGGCAGTTGATCAGGATCGACTCGGCTTTATAACCGCCGTAGCTGTTGTGCAGCCAGTTGATCATGAACGACGGCCCGAAATAGGACGCCTCCGAATCAAGGTGCGCCTCGCCGTACGATGTGCCCAGGTCGTTGACGTCCGGCCGGCCCACATTGTGCAGGTACTGCGAGGCGATGTGACCTTCGAAGACGTTCTTGAAGTACGTCGGCAAACCGAAATGGATGTAGAAGAAGTGCGCCATGTCGGTGACGTTGTCGATGATGTCGCGGCAGTTCGATCCCTCGATGAGGATCCGGTTCCACCGCCATTCGGTCCACTCGTCGCTGGCCGCTTCCGGGATGTCGGGAATCCGCACCGCGGGGTCCGGCGGGTTCTGCTCGTGGTCGTGCCAGACGAACAGCAGTCCGCCGCGCACATCGGTCGTCCACGAGCGGGTGCGCGCCGTCTTGGGCGTGCGCTTGGCGTACGGCACCAGCTTGCAGCGCCCATCACCACCCCAGCGCCAGTCGTGGAACGGGCAGGCCACCTCGTCGCCCTTGATCGTGCCCTCCGACAGGTCGCCACCCATGTGCCGGCAGTAGCCGTCCAGCACCTTCAGGTCCCCATTTGAGTCGGCGAAAACCACCAGCTTGGTACCGAACGCCTCGACGGAGTGCGGCTTGCCGTCCTGGAAGTCTTTTGCGACGCCCAGGCAGTGCCAGCCCCGGGCATACCTCGTCGGCAACGCGCCGGGATCGATTTCCCGGATGCCGACCGCTTTGGTGTCGGTACTCACCAGTCACCTCCAACTCACGACCCCTCTAACTAGAACACGTTACAGTTTTGCGGCGGGGGCGCGCAACGACGGCGAGTCTGGCTGGGCTTTCCCGCGGCGTATGCGCACTCGGGGTATATCTAGACGATGCCGCTGTTTGCTTTCGAAGGGCGCGCGCCGCGGGTCGATCCCACCGCGTTCGTGGCCCCGACCGCCACCCTGATCGGCGACGTCGTCGTCGAGGCCGGTGCCTCGGTGTGGTTCAACACCGTGCTGCGTGGCGATTACGGGCCCATCGTGGTGCGGGAGGGCGCGAACGTGCAGGACGGGTCCGTGCTGCACGCGCCGCCGGGCATCCCGGTCGACATCGGCCCCGGCGCCACGGTGGCGCACCTGTGCTGCATCCACGGGGTGCACGTCGGGTCCGAGGCCCTGATCGCCAACCATGCCACCGTCCTCGACGGCGCGGTCGTCGGCGCGCGGAGCCTGATCGCGGCCCACTCGCTGGTGACGGCCGGCACTCAGATCCCGGCCGGCATGCTGGCGGTCGGCGCGCCGGCACAGATCAAGGGCCCGGTCGCCGGAACAGGCGCGGAGATGTGGGTCAAGGTGAATCCCCAGGCCTACCGCGAACTGGCGCAGCGGCACCTGGCCGGACTCGAGCTGCTCTAGACCTTCCGGACCGACGCGGCGGCGCGGTCCATCTCCCAGTACGCGCGCAGGGCGGTCATCTTGCCCTCGTCGTTGGCCTTGTACGTGAACACGCCTTCCGCGGTCACCTGGTAGTCACCGTGGGTGATGAGGATATGCCCGACGTTGGCTTCCTCGTTGCCGCATTGGTAGGTGTCGCGGAAGACAAACTCGATTTTGGTGGTGGGGGCAATGGCCTTGTCCCAGAAGGCCGAGATCGCGTCGCGGCCACGGCGCCCCTTGCCCTCCGGGTCGAAGGCCGACGGCCCGATCGGATCCTCCACGATGGCGTCATCGGCGAACACCGCCAGCCACGCGTCCTTGTCCCTGGCTATGACCGCCTCGCGCGAGCGTCGACCGGCCTCGTGCGCCGGGTGGTCGCTCACCCGCCGACTTTCTCGGGCGTGGGCTTGGCGGGCTTTTCAGAGCCGACCACCCACATGGAGTAGTACTGCGAGCCGCCACCGTAGGCATGGCCCAAGGCCTTGCGTGCGCCCGGAACCTGGTGATCCCCACCCTTGCCCATCACCTGAATCGCCGCTTCGGCGAAGCGAATCAGCCCGGAGGCGCCGATCGGGTTAGAAGACAGCACACCGCCCGATGGGTTGACCGGTAGCCGCCCGCCGATCGCCGTCTCGCCGGCTTCGGTGAGCTTCCAGCCCTCGCCCTCGGGCGCAAACCCGAGGTTTTCCAACCACATCGGCTCGAACCACGAGAACGGCACGTAGATTTCTGCGGCGTCGATCTCGTCGATCGGGCTGGTGATGCCGGCCGCCTTCCACAACGCGGCGGCCGCGTCACGACCGGCCTGCGGGCTGACCTGATCGCGGCCCGAGAACTGCAGCGGCTCGGTGCGCAGCGCGGTTGCATGGATCCACGCCACCGGTTGTCCTTGCGCCAGACGGTCTTCCGCGGCCTCCTCGTTGCCGATCACGACCGCGGCGGCACCGTCGGAAGACGGGCAGGTCTCGTCGTAGCGGATCGGGTCCCACAACATCGGCGACTCCATCACCTTCTCCAGGGTGATGTCGGGCTGGTGCAGGTGGGCCAGCGGGTTGCGGGCCCCGTTCAGCCGGTCCTTGACCGCGACCATGGCGCCGATGTTGAGCGGGGCACCCGACCGGCGGATGTACGACCGCACGTGCGGGGCGAAATAACCGCCTGCTCCGGCGCCGACCGGCTTGATGAAGGGAATCGGAATGGACAACGCCCACATGGCGTTTGACTCCGACTGCTTTTCCCAGGCCATCGCCAGCACACGTCGGTATTTGCCCGACTGGACGAGGCTGGCGGCCACCACACCGGTGGATCCGCCGACCGAACCCGCGGTGTGCACCCGGATAAGCGGCTTGCCGGTGGCTCCCATGGCGTCTGCCATGAACAGCTCGGGCATCATGACGCCCTCGAAGAAGTCGGGAGCCTTGCCGACGACCACGGCGTCGATGTCGTCGAAGGTGGAGCCGGAGTCGGCGAGCGCGCGGTCGATCGCCTCGCGCACCAGGCCGTTCATCGAGACGTCTTGTCGCTTCGCGACGTACTTCGTCTGCCCGGTACCGAGTACCGCGGCAAGGTTCGGTCCTGCACCGGCCATCAGTTCTTTCCTTCCATGACCGCGACCAGGTTCTGTTGCAACGCGGGCCCACTGGTGGCGTGCGCGAGCACCCGCTTCGCCGATCCGTTCCAGATGTGTTGTGCGGCAAAGCCGATACGCTCGAGGCCGGCGACGAACATGGGGTTCGCGGCGAGCGCGCCGCCGGACGGGTTGACCTTGGTCGGCCCCGGTATCCGGATGGCCTCCTCGATGATGAGGTGCTGATGGGTGAAGGGCGCGCAGATCTCGGCCACGTCGAGGTTGCTGGTCTTGCCCCCCGTGGCCACGTGGGCCGCCGCCTTGGTCGACGGGGATTCGGTGAGGTCGCGCGCGCCCAGGGCGGGGGTTTCGATGCGGTGCTCGATTCCCGTGATCCAGGCGGGGTTTTCGCGCAGCTCACGCGCCCGATCGTCGGCCGCGAGCACGATGGCGGCGGCGCCGTCGGTGATGGGCGCGATGTCGTGGCGCCGCAACGGCTCGGCGAAGAACGGCCGCTCGAGCAGTTCGGCCACGCTGATCGACCCCTCCACTTTGTCGACCCGGCGCGCATTGGCGAAGGAGTCGAACGCGACACGCGCCATTTGCTCTTCGCTCCACTTGCCGTTGTCGAGCCCCATCCGGGCCTGCAGCCCGGCCATCGAGATCGAGTCCGGCCACAGCGGCGCGACGGTGTAGGGGTCGGTCTGCCGCGACAGGATCTGGCGCAGGATTCCGGCCGAGGACTTGCCGAACCCGTACACCAGCGCGGTGTCGACCTCGCCGGTCAGGATCTTGATGTAAGCCTCGTAGAGGGCCCAGGCCGCGTCCATCTCGACGTGTGACTCGTTGATCGGCGGGACGGCGCCGATCGAGTCGATCGCCGAGATGAACGAAAACGCACGTCCGGCAAGGTAATCGGACGAGCCCGAGCACCAGAAGCCGATGTCGGCCTTGGTGATTCCGAGGTCCTCGTAGAGCTGGGCGAAGCATGGCATCAACATCTCGACGCCGTTGGTGGTGCCGTCGGTGCGGCGTACGTGTGGGGCGTGGGCGAAGCCGACAACCGCAACGTTGCGAGCGCTCATTTACAGGTGGGCCCTTTACAGGTGGTGCTTGTAGGTGTCGTAATCGGCGTCGGGTTCCCCTGTCGGCCGGAAGTACTCGATGTTGTCGATGCCAAAGCCCCACTCCTCGCGGGGCTTCCACACCGCTTCCACGCGCATCCCCATCCGCACCTCGTGCGCGTCGACGTCGGCGACCAGATGCAGGAAGGGGATGTCCGCCCCGTCGAGTAGCACATAGGCCGCCACGTAGGGCGGTTTGATGCGCTGTCCCTGGAACGGGATGTTGATGATGGCGAACGTCGTGACCGTGCCCTTGTCCGGCAGTTCGACGAACTCGGTGGTGGGCTGGCCGGTGGCCGGGTCCGCGCCGTGCGGCGGGAAATAGACTTTTCCCTGCGCGCCGGTGCGCGCGCCCAGCAGCTTGCCCTGGGCGATGGCGCGCAGGTACGCACTCTCCTCGTGGGAGGCGGTGTGCTGAATTGTCAGCGAGATCGGCGTGACGATCATCGTGACCGGATCCTGTTCGCCCGCGGGCTGTTCGGACACCGGTTCGGCTTCCTCGCCGAGTGCGAAGTAGGCGATGTCGGTGATGGCGCCCACCGGCTCGTCGGCCCAGTGCACGTGCACCCGGGAGCCGGTCTTGATGGCCTTGGGCTCACCCGCATCCACGGCGTGCATCAGCGGGGTGTCCGCACCGTCGAGCTTGATAAGCGCCCAGGCGAACGGGCGGTCCAGCGGCTGGCCCTCCAGCGGTTCGGGCTGCCACGTCCAGGAAACGACGGTGCCGACGCTGGACACCGGCACCATCTCGCCCAGCGGCTCGTAGGTAACCGGGTCATATTCCGTCGGCGGTACGTGTACCCGGCCATCGGATCCGCGCACCCCGAGGACGTGGCGCTCACGCAGTGCGGTGAAGAACTTGCTTAGCGTGGGGCCGACCGAACGGGTGTAGTCGAAAGACAACGTCAGTGGCGCGGAGAGCGGTGGCTCAGGGTGATCCGTCAAGGTCGGGCTGCTCGAGCTGGCTGTCACGCCATCGAGTAGAACAGGTTCTAAGAACGGTTTCAAATTTTTTGGTTTCGGGACGGCCTCGGAAGGGTTTGGTGACTATGAAGCTGGGGTTGCAGCTCGGGTATTGGGGCGCTCAGCCGCCGGAGAATCACGCGGAGCTCGTCGCCGCTGCCGAGGAAGCCGGATTCGACGCCGTGTTCACCGCCGAGGCGTGGGGGTCCGACGCTTATACGCCGCTGGCCTGGTTGGGATCGTCGACGCACCGGCTGCGGCTCGGCACCTCGGTGATCCAGCTGTCGGCGCGCACCCCGACGGCGACCGCGATGGCCGCACTGACGCTCGACCACCTGTCCGGGGGCCGGCACATCCTGGGGCTCGGCGTCTCCGGCCCGCAGGTGGTCGAGGGCTGGTACGGCAGGCCGTTCCCCAAGCCGCTGGCCCGCACCCGCGAGTACATCGACATCATGCGGCAGGTGTGGGCGCGGGAGAAGCCGGTGACCAGCGACGGCCCGCACTATCCGCTGCCGTTGGCGGGGGAGGGGACGACCGGCCTGGGCAAGGCGCTCAAGCCCATCACCCACCCGTTGCGTCCCGACATTCCGATCATGCTGGGGGCCGAGGGGCCGAAGAACGTGGCGCTGGCCGCCGAGATCTGCGACGGCTGGCTGCCGATCTTCTACACGCCGCGGATGGCGGATACCTACAACGAATGGCTCGACGAGGGGTTCGCGCGGCCCGGGGCGCGGCGCAGCCGCGAGGACTTCGAGATCTGCGCGACCGCCAACATCGTCATCACCGATGACCGCGCGGCGGCCTTCGCGGCGATGAAGCCCTACCTGGCCCTCTACATGGGCGGCATGGGCGCCGAGGACACCAACTTCCACGCCGACGTGTACCGCCGGATGGGCTACGCCGAGGTGGTCGACGAGGTGACCAAGCTCTTCCGCAGCAATCAGAAGGACAGGGCCGCGACGATCATCCCGGACGAGGTCGTCGACGACGCCGCGATCGTCGGCGATATCAACTACGTCCGTGAGCAGGTCAAGGTCTGGGAGGCCGCCGGCGTCACCATGATGGTGGTGAACGGGCGCAACGAGGCGCAGATCAGGGAGCTCGCCACGCTGATCTGACCCGCTCCCGAAGAAGCTTGCCCAACGAATAGAACACGTTCTAGATTGGCCCGATGACAGCCTCGCAGCACACCATCGCGGGCACCGTACTCACCATGCCGGTGCGGATTCGCAAGGCGACTCAGCATATGGCGATGTTCTCCGTCGACGCCGACGCCGCGCAGCGATTGATCGACTACAGCGGCCTGCAGGTCTGCCGCTACCTTCCCGGCCGCGCGATCGTGGTGCTGATGTTGATGCAGTACATCGACGGCGACCTGGGCCAGTATCACGAGTTCGGCACCAGCGTGATGGTCAACCCACCCGGATCGAACGCGAGCGGGCCGCGTGCCATGCAGTCGGCCGGCGCCTTCATCCACCACCTCCCCGTCGACCAGGCGTTCACCCTGGAGGCGGGAACCAAGATCTGGGGATACCCGAAGGTGATGGGTGACTTCACCGTTTGGGAAGGCCGCCGGTTCGGTTTCGACCTCAGCATCGACGGCCAGCCGGTGATCGGCATGGACTTCCGTCCCGGCCTGCCGATTCGGCTGATGCCGCGGCAGCAGGCGCAGCGCAGCTACTCGCACCGCGACGGGACTACCCGGGAAACCGCTTTCGAGCACACCCTCGACGGCGTGCGGACCAGGCTTGGCGGTGCGCGTGTCCGGCTGGGCGACCACCCCTACGCCAAAGAGCTTGCGTCGCTTGGCCTTCCGAAGCGTGCGCTGTTGTCCAGTTCGGCCGACCAGGTACAGATGACATTCGGTGATGCCCAGGAGATCTCATGACCACTAGCGAGTTGAAGACCAAACCCGACGTCGACCTCACCGACGGGACTTTCTACGCCGGTGACTCTCGGCCCGTCTACAAGTGGATGCGCGAGAACGAGCCAGTCTTTCGGGACCGCAACGGATTAGCCGCCGCCTCGACGTATCAGGCCGTGATCGAGGCCGAGCGCAACCCGGAGTTGTTCTCGAACGCCGGCGGCATCCGCCCCGACCAACCCGGGGTCGAGATGATGATCGAGATGGACGATCCGCAACATCTGTTGCGCCGCAAGCTCGTCAACTCCGGGTTCACCCGCAAACGCGTGAAAGACCTGGAATCCAAGATCGTTTCGTTGTGTGACACGCTGATCGACGCGGTGTGCGAGCGCGGCGAGTGTGACTTCGTCTGGGACCTGGCCGCGCCCCTGCCGATGGCGGTCATCGGCGACATGCTGGGCGTGCGTCCCGAGGAACGCACGATGTTCCTCAAGTGGTCCGACGACCTGGTCGGCGCGTTGAGCAGCACGGCCGCCGAAGCGGACGTCCAGGTCACCATGGACGCCTTCGCGGCCTACAGCCAGTACATGATGGGGATGATCGAGACCCGCAAGAAGGAGCCGACCGACGACCTGGTCAGTGTGCTCGTGCACGCGGAAGTCGAGGGCTCGCGCCTCGAGGACCACCAAATCGTCACCGAGGTCCTGCTGCTGTTGATCGGGGGCGACGAGACCACGCGCCACACGCTCTCCGGCGGGACGAGGCAGCTGCTGTTGCATCCCGATCAGCACCGCCGCCTGGCGGCCGATTTGAGCTTGCTGCCCAACGCGATCGAAGAGATGCTCCGCTGGACCGCGCCCGTTAAGAACATGGCGCGCACGATCACCGCCGACACCGAATTCCACGGCACCCAGCTGCGCCAGGGCGAGAAGATGATTCTGCTGTTCGAGTCGGCGAACTTCGACGAGAAGGTCTTCGACGACCCGGAGACCTTCAACATGGAGCGCTACCCGAACAATCACCTCGCCTTCGGCTTCGGCACGCATTTTTGTCTCGGCAACCAGCTCGCGCGGCTGGAGCTGTCAATCATGCAGACCCGGCTGCTGCAACGGCTGCCGGACATGCGGCTGGCCTCGGACGCCGACCTGCCCTTGCGGCCGGCGAACTTCGTGTCGGGCCTGGAGAAAATGCCGGTGGCGTTCACGCCGAGCGCGCCGCTCGGCTGAGCGGCCTCCCGCTGTCCCTCGCGGCGTTGCGCCGAGCGTGATCTGAGGGCGAGAAAACCGGCCGAAACCAGCCATGCGTTCACGTTCGGCGGGTCCAAGCGGCGGCCACGCGTCCGAGGATGCCACCCCGCGTGTCGTCGGCCGTGACCCGGATGGCCACCCATCCGAGGTCGGCCAGCGCTTCGTAGCGGGCGATATCCCGGTTGAACTGCCTGCGATCGGTGCGATGGTGGTCGCCTTCGTATTCGACGGCCAGTTTGCCGTCCTCCCAACCCATGTCGAGGACCGCGACGAGCTCGCCGTATTCGCCGTAGACCGGAATCTGGGTACGCGGCCGCGGATAGCCGGCCTCGATGAGCAGCAGCCGCAGCCACGTCTCACGCGGCGATTCCGCGCCCGCGTCGACGAGTGCCAGCGCGCGCCGCGCCCGCCGGATGTTGCGATGACCTTTGTAGCGTTCGGCGAGTCGTTGGGCCTGCTCGACATTCAGCCTGGTTGCCCGGGCCAGCGCGTCGATGGCTGCGACCGCCCTTCCGGTCGGATTCCGGCAGGCAAGATCGAAAGCGGTGCGTGCCGAGGTGGTTGCCGGTATTCCGCCGATCAACTGGATCTCGTCAGGGGAGACGCTCTCCGACCAGGTGCGGATGCCCGGCGGTGGACGACGGTGTTCGTACACCAACTGAGCCGGGCCGCGGTGGTCGACCCACTTGGCGTCGTGCAATGCCGCAGCGGACTGTCCCGCGACCACGCCGCGCCGCCGTGACCACAACCATGCGGCGTGGGCGCACGTGACGGCGGTGAGATCCGTGTCGCGTCGGACGTAGACGTCCGGATGCAGCGCGACGAATCGGCTGCGCAACCGGTATCGCGTCAGTGCGCCCGATTTCAGCGCCTCGCTGCCGATGAATGGTTCGCGCATGCCGGCAGTGTGGCGCGGGGGACTGACATGCGCCGAACGTGACGTCAGGGCGAAAAATCGGCCGAAAAGTGACCCTCAGTTCACGCTCGGCGCAGAGAAGAGGGCTACTTGTTCTGGAAGTTGGGCTTGCGCTTTTCGGCGAATGCCCGGGGGCCTTCCTTCGCGTCGTCGGACAGGAACACCTTGATGCCGATCTGGGTGTCGATCTTGAAGGCCTCGTTCTCGTGCATGCCCTCGGTCTCGCGGATCGCCCGCAGGATCGCCTGCACGGCGAGGGGTCCGTTGTTCTCGATGATCTCGGCGATCTCGAGCGCCTTGGTCAGCGCCTGCCCGTCCGGCACCACATGCCCGATCAGGCCCATCTCCTTGGCCTCGGCGGCGGTGATGTGCCGGCCGGTCAGCAGCAGGTCGCACGCGACCGTGTAGGGGATCTGCCGCACCAGCCGCACGGCCGACCCGCCCATCGGGTACAGGCTCCACTTGGCCTCCGAAATGCCGAACTTGGCGCTCTCGCCCGCGATGCGGATGTCGGTGCCCTGCAGGATCTCGGTGCCGCCCGCGATCGCGGGCCCCTCGACGGCCGCGATGAGGGGTTTCGTCAGTCTGCGGCCCTTGAGCAGAGCGTCGATTCGCGACGGGTCGTAGCTGCCGTCCTTGAACGACTCACCCGGCGGCTTCTTGGTTGCCGCCTTGAGGTCCATCCCGGCACAAAAGTAGCCACCGGCCCCGGTCAGGATGCAGCAGCGGATGTCCGGATCGTTGTCGACGCGGTCCCAGGCCTGCACCATGATTTCCATCATTTCGGTGCTCAGGGCGTTGCGGGCGTGCGGCCGGTTCAACGTGACGATGAGGGTGTGACCCCGCTGTTCGACCAGCGCGTCAGGTCCGGACTGCTCGTTTGCTGGGGCCTCACCATTTTGCAAAGCCACGGCTACCGCCTTTCCGTCGACGAGGGGCATGAGCTTGTCAAGAAATGTAACACGTTCTAATTTGGTGGCCGTGGCCCTGAATATTGCCGATCTCGCAGAGCACGCCATCGACGCTGTGCCGGACCGTGTCGCCCTGATCTGCGGCGACGAGAAGCTGACCTACGCCCAATTAGAGGAGAAGGCCAACCGCCTGGCCCACTACCTGATCGATCAAGGGGTGAAAAAGGACGACAAGGTCGGGCTGTACTGCCGGAACCGCATCGAGATCGTCATCGCGATGCTTGGGATCGTGAAGGCGGGCGCCATCCTGGTGAACGTCAACTACCGCTACGTCGAGGGCGAGCTTCGCTACCTGTTCGACAATTCCGACATGGTCGCCCTGGTCCACGAGCGCCAGTACTCCGACCGGGTGGCCAACGTGCTTCCCGACACCCCCAACGTCAAGACGATCCTGGTGATCGAGGACGGCAGCGACAAGGACTTCCAGCGCTACGGCGGCGTCGAGTTCTACTCGGCGATCGCCCAGGGTTCGCCCGAACGCGACTTCGGCGAGCGCAGCGCCGACGACATCTACCTGCTGTATACGGGTGGCACCACGGGCTTTCCCAAGGGCGTGATGTGGCGCCACGAGGACATCTACCGGGTGCTCTTCGGTGGAACCGACTTCGCGACAGGCCAATTCGTTGAGGACGAGCACGACCTGGCCAAGGCCGCCGCCGCCAATCCCCCGATGGTGCGCTACCCGATTCCGCCGATGATCCACGGCGCCACCCAGTCGGCCACCTGGATGTCGATCTTCTCGGGCCAAACCACCGTGCTCGCACCGGAATTCAATGCCGAAGAGGTGTGGCGCACGATTCACGAGCACAAGGTGAACCTGCTGTTCTTCACCGGCGACGCGATGGCGCGCCCGCTGCTGGACGCGCTCGACACCGATCACGACTACGACCTCTCGTCGCTGTTCCTGCTCGCCAGCACCGCGGCGCTGTTCTCGCCGAGCATCAAGGAAAGGCTGCTCGAGCTGCTGCCCAACCGGGTCATCACCGACTCGATCGGCTCCTCGGAGACCGGATTCGGCGGCACCAGCATCGTCGCGAAGGACGCGCCGCACGCCGGCGGCCCGCGCGTGACGATCGACCACCGCACTGTCGTCCTGGACGAGGAAGGCAACGAGGTCAAGCCTGGCTCCGGTGTGCGCGGCTTCATCGCCAAGAAGGGCAACATCCCGGTCGGGTACTACAAGGACGAGAAGAAGACCGCCGAAACGTTCAAGACCATCAACGGGGTGCGCTACGCGATCCCGGGGGACTGGGCGCTCGTCGAGGAGGACGGCACCGTGACGATGCTGGGCCGCGGCTCGGTGTCGATCAACAGCGGCGGCGAGAAGATCTACCCCGAAGAGGTCGAGGCGGCGCTCAAGGGGCACCCCGACGTGTTCGACGCGCTGGTGGTCGGCGTTCCCGATCCCCGCTACGGCCAACACGTGGCCGCCGTCGTCCAGCCGCGCCCGGGTACGCGGCCGACGCTGGCCGAGCTGGACCGCTTCGTGCGCTCCGAGATCGCCGGATACAAAGTGCCCCGCAGCCTTTGGCTGGTCGACGAGGTGAAGCGGTCACCGGCCGGCAAGCCCGACTACCGCTGGGCCAAGGAGCAGACGGAGGCGCGTCCGGCCGACGACGTGCACGCCGCCCACGCGACCGCTTGAGTGACTTCGTCAAGCAACACCCGGGCGCTCCCAGCGGCTACTTCGCGTGGGAGGCCGCCGGGTTGCGGTGGCTGGCCGGCGTCGACGGGGGCGTGCCCTGCGCACACGTTGTCTCCGTCGACGCGACGAGCCTGACCCTGCGGCGGCTTGACTCGGCGACCCCGACGCCCGAGGCGGCGCTCGCGTTCGGCGGCCGGCTCGCGGTGACGCACGACGCCGGTGCCCCCGCCTTCGGCGCCGGGCCCGACGGGTGGGACGGACCCGGGTTCTTCGGGCCGCTGTCCCAGCCGCTGCCGATGTCGTTGCGGCGGCACCGCCGCTGGGGCGACTTCTACGCCGAGGAGCGGCTGATCCCAATGGCCGAGCTGGCCGCGGCGCGGCTCGACGCCTCCACCCGCGGCGCGATCGATTCCGTCGTAGCTCGTTGCCGCTCGGGCGATTTCGACGACGACGACCGGCCCGCGCGGTTGCACGGCGATCTGTGGGGCGGCAACGTGATGTGGACGCCCGACGGGGTGGTGCTGATCGACCCCGCCGCGCACGCCGGTCACCGCGAGAGCGACCTGGCGATGCTCGCGCTGTTCGGCTGCCCGCACTACGAGGCGGTCCTGGAGGGCTACCAGCGCGTGCGGCCGCTGCGCGCCGGCTGGCGCAACCGCATCGGGCTGCACCAGCTCTTCCCCCTGCTGGCGCACGTCGTGCTGTTCGGCGGCGGGCACGCCCAGCGGACGCATGCCTGCGCCCGCGCCGCGCTGGCCCTCTGACACCGCGTCTACTCTTGATCGCGATGACGGTCGATGTGTGGATGCAGCACCCGACTGCGCGGTTCCTGCGCAGCGACATGCTGGCATCGCTGCGGCGCTGGATTGGTGACTCCATACCGGACGCGGGCGTCCCGATCGAGGCGAGCATCGCGGCCATGGACGCGGCCGACGTCGGCTTCGGCCTGCTCAGCGCGTGGCGCGGCCCCAACGGCCAGGACCTGATCTCCAACGACGAGGTCGCGGAGTGGATCCGCCTGCATCCGAAGCGATTTGGCGGGCTGGCCACCGTCGACCTCGATCGCCCGATGGAAGCTGTCCGTGAACTGCGGCGCCGCGTTCGAGAGGGATTTCTGGGCCTGCGGGTCGTGCCGTGGCTGTGGAACGCGCCGCCCACCGACCGCCGCTACTATCCGCTGTTCGCCGAATGCGTGGAGCTTGGGGTGCCGTTCTGCACCCAGGTGGGCCATACCGGTCCGCTGCGGCCATCGGAAACCGGCCGCCCCATCCCCTACATCGATGAGGTGGCCCTCGACTTTCCCGAGCTGGTGATCGTGTGTGGCCACGTCGGGTATCCGTGGACCGAGGAGATGGTTGCGGTCGCCCGCAAGCATCCGAACGTCTACATCGACACGTCGGCCTACACGATCAAGCGACTTCCGGACGAGCTCGTCCGGTTCATGAAAACCGGTACCGGACAACGCAAGGTCTTGTTCGGCAGCAACTATCCGATGATGACCCACGCGCACGCGTTGGCAGGATTACCGGACCTGGGCCTGGCCGACGAAGCCCGCCGGGACTTCCTGCAGGGCAACGCCGAGCGCGTTTTCAAACTGGAGGCAATCAGGTGAACGGTGCCCAAGCCCTGATCAACACCCTGGTCGACGGCGGCGTCGACGTGTGCTTCGCCAACCCGGGCACCTCGGAGATGCACTTCGTGGCCGCGCTCGACACCGTCCCGCGCATGCGCGGCGTGCTGGCGCTGTTCGAGGGTGTCGCGACCGGCGCGGCCGACGGCTACGCTCGCATCGCGGGCCGGCCGGCTGCGGTGCTGCTGCACCTGGGGCCCGGCCTGGGCAACGGCCTGGCGAACCTGCACAACGCCCGGCGCGCTCAGGTGCCGATGGTGGTGATCGTCGGCGACCACGCCACGTATCACAAAAAGTTCGACGCCCCACTGGAATCCGACATCGACGCGCTCGCCGGCACGGTCTCGGGGTGGGTGCGTCGCACCGAACACACCGCGGAGGTCGCGTCCGACGCCGCCGAGGCCATCGCAGCCAGTCGCGCGGGTTCGCAGATCGCGACGCTGATCCTGCCCGCCGACGCGTCCTGGTCCGACGGGGCGCAAGCCGCCGGCACCGTGCCCGCGGAACCCGCGGGGGCCGAGCCGCGGTTGGCGTTCGAGGTGATCGAGGTGCTGCGGTCCGGCGAACCCACGGTGCTCATGATCGGCGGTGACGCCACTCGCGGTCCGGGGCTTGCCGCCGCCGGTCGGATCGCTCAGGCGACGGGGGCCCGGGTACTTTGCGAGACGTTCCCGACTCGGCTGGAGCGGGGCGCGGGCGTCCCCGCCATCGAGCGGCTGGCCTATTTCGCCGAGGCCGCCACCGCCCAATTGGACGGCGCCAAGCATCTGGTTCTGGCCGGCGCCAAGTCGCCGGTGTCGTTCTTCGCCTACCCGAACATGCCCAGCGACCTCGTCCCGGCCGGCTGCGAGGTGCATCTGCTCGCCGGGCACAGCGGCGCCGCCGAGGCGCTCGCCGCGGTGGCCGACGAGTTGGCCCCCGGAACCGTTGCCCCCGTGGCGGCCGCGGCGCGGCCGCAGCTGCCGGCGGGCGCCCTGACATCGGCATCAGCGGCCGACGTGATCGGCGCGCTGCTGCCCGAACGGGCGATCGTCGTCGACGAGTCGAACACATCGGGGGTGCTGCTCGCCCAGGCCACCGCCGGGGCGCCGGCCCATGACTGGCTGACGCTGACCGGCGGGGCGATCGGGTACGGCATCCCGGCCGCCGTCGGCGCCGCCGTGGCCGCCCCCGATCGCCCGGTGCTCTGCCTGGAATCGGACGGGTCCGCGATGTACACGATTTCGGGTTTGTGGACCCAGGCGCGGGAGAACCTGAACGTGACCACCGTGATCTACGACAACAGCGCCTACGACATCCTGCGGATCGAGTTGGCGCGGGTGGGCGCCGGATCTGCTCCCGGGCCCAGGGCGCTGGACCTGCTCGACTTATCGCGCCCCGCAATGGATTTCGTCAAGATGAGCGAGGGGATGGGAGTGCCGGCCCGTCGCGTCACCACCGCGGAGGAACTCGCCGACGCGCTGCGTCACGCCCTGAGCGAACCCGGGCCGCACCTGATCGACGCCGTGGTGCCGTCAATAGCGGGCTAACCCGGGAAGCCGGCTGAGGACCCACTCGGACATGGCGTTGAGGACCTCGACGCCCGTCTCAAAGACCCCGTCGTGAACCTTGGCCGCCAGCGCCACGCCCCACTGACCCGATGGCGTGGGCACGATGCCGAACTGCCGCACCAAATAGTCGCCGTGCATGCCGGGCCCCCAACCGCCCTTGGCCGCAAGCCCTTTGGCGGCCAACCCCCAGCGATGGCCGCTGGTGAGGCGCTGCATCAGCTCGATGACGTCGGCCGAATCGGGGATTGAAGGCAGCTCGGCCGCGAACCGGGCCTGCCGCTGCAGGGTCCACTGCGTCTGGCCGAACGCCGTATACCCACGCCGAAGCCGACGCGATTCGACCACGGTGGCGGTGTCGCCGCCCTCGGCGATCACCCTCTGCACCCGCCGCGCCGCTTCCTTCGGATCGCCCAAGCGAGACCACAATTGCTCCGACGCGTGATTGTCCGACTCCGTGATGGCCAGGACGGCCAGGTCCTTTGCGTGCAGCCAGTCGCAGCGCAGCGCCGCGATCGCCAACGGCACCTTGATCGTCGACCATGCGACGCCGGACCACCACCGACCCAACGAGTAGGTGCGATCCGGCCGGGCGATCGCAATGCCGACGTCCGCCGGTACCGCGGCGGACAGCTGCTCAAAGCTCGCTTCGAGCGCGGTCTCCAGAGGCCGGGAAGTCATGCGCTGATCGGACCAACCATCGCGTCTCCTTCGACGACATATCTGTGCAGTGTCGCATTATCGTCGACCGTCTTAATGCCCACGCGACAACGGTGACGGCGCGCTAACCCGGCGGCGGCGGGGGTGCCTCCTCCTGCGGGGGAGGCTGCCACGGATCCCGTTCGGGGTCTGCGGTGCAAACACCAGCGGCGGCGCTCGGGCTGGGGGCCGGTTTCGCCGTGGCGGATC
>NZ_LZJZ01000083.1 GCF_001667585.1 Mycobacterium sp. E2733 | reverse complement strand
TCCTCATCACCAGGATGCTGGTCCGCGAAGTGAGCACCACCAATACCGTTGCGCTGGGCCGCTTTTACGGGGCGCGCCCCCGCCGCAGCAGCCGCCACCCCCTGCGATTGGCCCTCAGCCGGGGGGAGCTGACGGCAGCGGCGGCGGTGGTGGCGCCGGCGGAACGGGCGGCACTGGTGGCGGTGGTGGCACCGCTGGTGGTGGTCCGGTGGAGCAGCCCCCGGCGCCACCTATGTCGCCCGGCTTTGTCAGGCTCGCACCGTGACACCGGAACCGCGATGGTCGGCCCACACCGACCGGAGTCACCTTAGGGTTTCGGCCGGTACCGCGTAGCGGTCCTGGTAGGCACGCACCCGCTCCCGCACCTCGCCCGCCGTGAGGCCGGTGTCCGACCAGGTGTAGCGGCCACGCCCACCGTCGCCGGGGTGGGCGGCAAGGAATTGACGCATCTTCTGCTCGGCGTCGGGCCGCAGCTCGCGGTCGAGCCGCTGGTAGATGTCCTTGATCGTGGTCCACGGGTCGTTGATGAAGTTGGTGTACTGCACGTCGATCACGCGGTCCGCCGGCACCGCCCCGCTGTCGCGCAGGGCCATCTCGCGCTCCAGTCCGACGACGATCTCCTCGTAGGATTGGGCCGCGCACTCGGCGATGCTGGACTCGTCGCTGCACATCCGGCGCAGGTGGTGGGTCAGGGCGGCGATCGACGAGATGACGTTGAGCGGGTCGCGATGGGTCTGGACGATCAACGCGTCGGGGTACTCGGCCAGCAGCGTGTCGAGCTGCCACAAATGCGCCGGAGACTTCAGCAACCACTGCCCGTCAACCCCGGATTGCAAGTGCTGCAGGAAGATTCGGTGGAATCGGTAGGCGCCCGCGTGGTCCGCCTCGTAGAGCAGCCAGCGATAGTAACTCGGCAGGCGGTACTGCACCGAAAAGATCATGCTGACGAACTCCGCGGCCGTGACGCGCACGCACTCCTGGCCGACGAGGGCGCCCATCGGATGAAACGCCAGAAACCCCGGCATGATCTGTTCGGACATGTCGATGGTGGCCTGCGTCTGCGCGATGCGCGGGTCGTCGTGATAGGTCTCCGGCTGCGGAACCGGACAGGGTTCGTCGACCTCCCAGGTCAGTGGTGGGCGCAACGCGGGGTCCTGGGCGAGCAGGTCGTACAGGATTGTTGTTCCGGTGCGCGGCTGGCCGACGATGAATATCGGCGCCGCAACAGGTTTCGTCGCGACCTCGGGATGCTGCTTGCGCCAGGCGATCACGCCCAGGCGATTTTTCAGGGCCCGCATGATGTCGAGGTGGGCGATCTCCACCCCGATGTCCGACAGCCGCGCGTCGTTGATCAGCCCGTCGGTGAGGCGGTGCAGCCCCGGCCGCCAGCCCTCGGCGCCGAAGTCGTCGGCTCCGATTTCCTCGCAGGCGGCGGCTATCAGCCGTTCGGGGGCGAAGCGGTCCTGCAGTGTCATGCCGGCTCCTCACATCGCTGCACCGCCACCTTCACGTCGGGAGGGCTGGGGTTGTCCAGCCAGCGCAGGACGACGAAGCCACGACGCCGGCCACCGGTGTCCAGCCAGTGGCCCACTCCGAAGTCCTTTGCGGAGACCGCGATCCGCACCCGGCCGTCCGCATCGGGTGCCACGCCACGGTTGGTCACCGAGCTGTGCCGGGCGCGCGGTTCCAGGCACTCGTGCCAGATGCTTTCCAGCGTGACGTTCCAATAGCGGGTATCGGGCGGAGCGATGTCGAGCACCAGGGCCTCGTTCGGTTCGAGCCGGTAGGTCCCGATCATGTACAGGTTGTCCGGGGTGGTGTCGGCGGCGCCCAGGTTGGCGGCCTCGGCGGTCAGCAACGTGTTGGGCGCGTCGAGCAGTTCGGGCTTGATGGTTCGGTGCAGCGTCGCGAGCTTCATCAACGACCACGCCATCGCGGTGAACTGATCGGCGAGCTCGCCGTCCGTCAGCGGCGCCAGTGGGCCGGAATCCAACGCCTCGATCCGCAGCGTGGCCAGCTCTTCGCGCGCGCGATCGCCGATGTACTCCCGGACCACCACCGAGGAGGCGTCCTCGGGAATCTTCACCCACTGTGCGCCGGCTAGGTCCGAGGGTTCGTTCGCCGACAGCACGAGCGCGAATTGGCCTGCGCGCAATGTCAAATCGACATCACTGACGTAACCCGCCATGCGGCGCGGGGTGAGCCCCGTCCCGGCCAGGATCTGCAGCCCGAGATAGGCGCTGGTGCCCCGGGATCCGGTGATCCGGTAGCTCCGGTCGCCACGAATCATCGCCAGGTAGTAGTTGCCGTCGGGATTGGGACCGCCGACCATGCGGTTCTCCGAACACATATCGAAGAAGGAGGGCCGCTTGGCATCTGCCTCGACGGACATCTGCGCGCACAGGGACGAGACGCGGGCGATCAAGCGCAGCCCTTCGAGCAGTTCCCGCTCGGACTCGGCGTCCTCGGTCACGACCTTGGTGATGTCCGCAAGCATCTGCTGGACGAACTGCCAGGCGGCCAGCGCCTTCGGGGCCGGCGGATCGGAGGAATCGGGATCGTGAGACATCGTCTCATGCTAAGACTATGTCTTACGATTTAGGTGTCGATTCGCGGAAAAGGTGGGAATGGCTGCCACGACGTCGTTGGCCGAACGCAAACGAACGGCGATGCGCCAACGCATCGCCGCCGCCGCGGCTCAGTTGGTCGCCGCGAGCGGTCTGGCGGGCACGACAGTGGACCGCATCGCCGAGGAGGCCGACATCGGGCGGGCAACATTTTTCCGCTACTTCAACTCCAAGGAAGACGCCGTCGCCGAGGGCATGACGGTCCACTGGCTCAACCGGATCACCACCGCGCTGGCGGCCCAGCCCGAGCACCTGAGCGCCACCGACGCCGTCATCGGCGCCTTCACGGACCTCGCCGGCGGGTTCGCCGACATCGAGGGGCGGATTCGCGAATTGGCCGTCCTGACGAGGTCTTCCGAGACATTGGATGCGTGGACGCTGCACATTTACGTGCGCTACGAGCTGGCTATCGCTGAGCTCATCGCTCCCCGGCTGCGGCGGTTGGCACCCCAAGACCCCACGCCGCGCCTGATCGGTGCGCTGGCCATGGCGACCGTGCGCATCGCCCTCGATGACTGGCTCAGCCGCGGGGGCTCCCTACCGGATCGGGTGCGTCAAGGGCTGGCCGCGATCACGATCAGGTGATCAGCCTTTGAGCGCCTCGACGATGAGCCGCGTCGTGCGTTCCGCCCGCCGCCGTGAGTAGGGCTGGGCGCCGGACAGGATCGGATACACCACACCGCCGACGATCGCGTCCGCGGCCGATTCGGCTGTGGCGGCGGCGATGCCCTCGGCGAGGAGCCGGGCCCGCACGCTCTCGTGCAGCGGCGCGCTGAACCCGGCGCGCAGCCGGACGGCAGTGTCCTCGTGTTCCATGCAGGCGACGGTCAGGGTTCGCAACATGGCGGAGCCGCGGGCGGTCGTCAGGCTGGTGACCAGCTTGCCGACCCAGCCCACCAGGTCGGCGGCCAGATCGTCGGTGTGATTCACCGACGCCAGCAGCCGGTCGGCGTCCTCGAGCATGACGTCGGCGACCAGGGCGGGGCGGCTCGGCCACCACCGGTAGATGGTCTGCTTGCCCACCCCGGCCCGGGCGGCGACCGCCTCGATGGTCAGACCGTCGAAGCCGCGCTCGAGAAGCAGCTCACGCGTCGCGGTGACGATTGCCGTGCGCGACTTCTCGCTGCGCCGCCTCGGCGGGCTCACCTGGGTGAGATCGCTTGGCATATGGTGATCCTCACTGCCGCCGGGGCCCGCTTTACATAGCCTGACTGCCCCCGGTAGTCTGCCACAAGACGAGACGGTCCGTCTTGTGAGTCTCGGAAGGATTTCAGTCCGTGCGGCCAGCCATAATCACCACTCGGCCGTCATCGTGACCCTGGGACTCAGCCCGGAGCAGCAGGATCTCAGCGATGCCGTCGGGCAGTTCGCCGGCCGCCACGCCCCCATCGCTGCCACTCGCGACAGTTTCGATGACCTCGCGGCGGGGCTGCGGCCCGGGTGGTGGGATGCCCTCGTCGGCAACGGCTTTCACGCGGTGCACTTGCCCGAAAGCCTGGGCGGCCAGGGCGGCCGGCTGATCGACGCGGCCTGCGTTCTGGAGGCGGCGGGGAAGGCGCTCTTGCCCGGACCGCTGCTGCCGACGGTCGCCGCGGGGGCCGTCGCCTTGCTGGCCGATCGCACACCGGCCGCCGAAGCGCTGCTGCGCGACCTGGCCGCCGGTGCCATCGCGGCCGTCGTGCTTCCCGACGACGGCGACTTCAGGGCGCACACCGATGGCAGAGGATGGCGGATCACCGGGGTTTCGGAAATCACCGCGGGTGTCTGCGCGGCGCGAACGGTCCTGGTCGCCGCCCGTTCGGAGGACAGCGGCGTGGTTTGGGCGGCCGTCGACAGCGAAAACCCCGCCATGACAGCGGAACCCGTCAACGGCACCGACCTGCTCGCGGACGCCGGCGTCTTGCGGCTCGACGACTACCGCGCCGCCGGCTCCGAAGTGCTCACCGGGATCGATCCCGAGCGTGCGCGGTGCATCACTATGGGCCTGCTGGCCAGCGCGATGGCCGGCATCGTGCGGTGGTGCGTCGAAGCGGTGACCGCGCACCTGCGGATCCGGGAACAGTTCGGCAAGGTGATTGGCACCTTCCAAGCGTTGCAGCACAACGCGGCGATGTTGCTGGTCAGCAGCGAGCTCGCCACCGCGGCGGCCTGGGATGCGGTGCGCGCCAACGACGAATCGCTCGACCAGCACCGCATGGCCGCCGCCGGCTCGGCGATGATCGCGATCGCGCCGGTGCCCGACCTCGTCCTCGACGCGTTGACCATGTTCGGCGCCATCGGTTTCACTTGGGAGCACGACCTGCACCTGTACTGGCGGCGGGCGATCAGTCTCGCGGCCTCGATCGGTCCGGCGAATCGCTGGGCCCGGCGCCTGGGCCGGCTGACCTGCACCCAGCAGCGCGACATGTCGGTCGACCTCGGCGACGCGGAATCGCAGTTCCGAGCGTGGGTGGCCGAGACCCTCGATGCCGCAATGCAATTGCGCAACGACAAGCCGGCACCGCACGGCGACTACCCGGACCAGGCCTCCGGGCCCCAGCGCACGTTGATGGCCGATGCCGGCCTGATGGCGCCGCACTGGCCGGCGCCGTGGGGCGTCGATGCGGGTCCCCTCAAACAGCTCATCGTCGACGAAGAGTTCGCCAAGCGACCAGGATTGGTCCGACCGTCGCTGAACATCGCCGAGTGGATCCTGCCCTCCGTGCTGGCCGCCGCACCAAAAGACTTGCAAGAAAAGCTGATTCCGCCGACCCAGCGCGGCGAGATTCATTGGTGCCAGTTGTTCAGTGAGCCAGGCGCCGGCTCCGACCTTGCGTCGCTGGCCACCCGGGCGACCAAGGTCGACGGTGGTTGGCGAATCAACGGCCACAAGATCTGGACGTCGTTGGCGCAGTACGCCGACCTTGGCGCCCTGCTGGCGCGCACCGACCCCGAAGCCGACAAGCATCGCGGCATCGGTTACTTCATCCTCGATATGCGCTCGCCCGGCATCGAAATCCAGCCGATCAAAACGGCCACCGGGCAGGCGCACTTCAACGAGGTGTTCCTCAACGACGTCTTCGTTCCCGACGAGATGTTGCTGGGAGCCCCCACCGACGGATGGAACCTCGCGATCGCGACCATGGCCGAAGAGCGCTCGGCCATCAGCGGCTACGTGAAGTTCGACCGGGCGGCAGCGCTGCGGCGGCTCGCGGCCGAACCGGGGCCCGACCGCGACGACGCGCTGCGCGCGCTGGGCGAATTGGACGCGTACGCCAACGCCATCAAGGCGCTGGGGGTACGGGAGACCATCCGGTTGCTCGACGGCCAGGCGTCGGGGCCCGCGTCCAGCATCGCCAAGGTGGCGATGAATGTGCTGCTGCGCCGAACCTTCGAGGCCACGCTGCGGTTGACCGGGCGCATGGCGATGGTTGCCGACTCCGACCCCGACGTCGTGGAGCGCTACCTGCACCTGCCCGCGGAGCTGATCGGCGGCGGAACCCGGGAGATCCAGCTGAACATCATCGCGCAGATGATCCTCGGACTCCCCCGAAAGTAGGATGGCCCATGGGATTACGTGGAGAAGCAGCGATCGTCGGCTATGTCGAGCTGCCGCCTGAGCGCCTCAACAAGGCCTCGCTCGCGCCGTTCGCGATCGAACAATGGGCGGAGCTCTCGGCGGCCGCGCTCGAGGACGCGGGGCTGCCCGGTGATGTCGTCGACGGGATCGTGGCGTCGCACCTGGCCGAGTCGGAGATCTTCGTGCCGTCCACCATCGCCGAATACCTCGGCGTGGGAGCGCGATTCGCCGAGCACGTCGACCTCGGCGGGGCCAGCGCGGCGGCCATGGTCTGGCGGGCGGCCGCGGCGATCGAGCTGGGCATCTGCGACGCGGTGTTGTGTGCGTTGCCGGCGCGCTACATCACCCCGTCATCGAAGAAGAAGCCCAGGCCGTTGGTGGACGCGATGTTCTTCGGCTCGTCGAGCAATCAATATGGCTCTCCCCAGGCGGAATTCGAGATTCCCTACGGCAACCTCGGCCAGAACGGCCCCTACGGTCAGGTGGCGCAGCGCTACGCGGCCGTCTATGGCTACGACGAGCGGGCGATGGCGAAGATCGTCGTGGACCAGCGGTTCAATGCCAACCACACCGAGGGAGCGATCTGGAAGGACAAGCCGCTCACGGTCGACGATGTCTTGGCCAGCCCGGTTATCGCCGATCCGCTGCACATGCTGGAGATCGTGATGCCCTGTGTAGGGGGCGCCGCGGTGGTGGTCGCCAACGCCGACCTTGCCAGGCGCGCGCGCCATCGGCCGGTGTGGGTCAAGGGATTCGGCGAACATGTGCCGTTCAAGACCCCGACCTACGCCAAGGACCTGTTGCACACCCCGATCGCGGAGGCCGCCGACACCGCGTTCGCCATGACGGAGCTGACCCGTGAGCAGATGGACATGGTGTCGATCTACGACTGCTACACCATCACCGTCCTGCTATCGCTCGAGGACGCGGGTTTCTGCGACAAGGGCAAGGGCATGGAGTTCGTCGCCAACCGCGACCTGACCTTCCGCGGCGACTTCCCGCTCAACACCGCGGGTGGGCAACTCGGCTTCGGCCAGGCCGGGCTGGCCGGCGGCATGCATCACGTCTGCGACGCCACCCGCCAGATCATGGGCCGCGCGGGTGCGGCGCAGGTCGCCGACTGTCACCGCGCATTCGTGTCGGGCAACGGCGGAATCCTGTCGGAACAGACCACGCTGATTCTCGAGGGAGATTGATCGGACATGGCCACCTTCGAGCGCCCGATGCCGGTCAAAACCCCGACCAGCGCACCGTTTTGGGACGCGCTGGCGCAGCATCGGATCGCCATCCAGTACTCGCCCTCGCTGGGAAGCTACGTGTTCTACCCGCGGGTGCGTGCGCCTCGCACCCTCGCCGACGACCTGGAATGGCGCGAGATCTCCGGCATGGGAACGCTGTATTCCTTCACCGTGGCGCGCCGGCCGGTCAGCCCGCACTTCGCCGACGCAGTTCCGCAACTGCTCGCCATCGTCGAATGGGACGAGGGGCCACGGTTTTCCACCGAGATGGTCAGCGTCGAACCCGAAGACCTGCGGGTCGGGATGCGGGTGAAGCCGGTGTTCTTCGACTACCCGGAGCACGACGTCACCATGCTGCGGTACGCGCCCGCCGACTGAGTCCGGGCGCGAAAATGCGGCCAGCCGCACGCTCGCCGTAGCGACTATTAGTCGCTACTTACCAACGGCTCGGCCGCAAAGCGTCGGGGGCCTCGACGGGTACCCGGTGTTGCAATACAACCGTTTAGCCGCGGCCGCGACCTGGCGGACCCGGTTGACACTGTGACGAGCACCATTATCTACTAGTCGCTAGATCAGCGAGGAGTGCGGCATGAACAAGGACGATTTGATCCTGATCAGCGTGGACGATCACATCGCCGAACCTGCCGACATGTTCGACGCGCACGTTCCCGCGAATTATAAGGACCGCGCCCCCCGAGTGGTCATCGAACCCGACGGCGTCCAGCAGTGGTACTACGGCGAGGTGCGCGGACGAAACATGGGCCTGAACGCCGTGGCGGGCAAGCCGCGCGAGATGTACAACATCGACGCCTCGCGCTACGACGAGATGCGGCCCGGTTGCTTCAACGTCGACGAGCGGGTCCGCGACATGAACGCTGGTGGCCAGCTGGCCGGCCTGAACTTCCCCAACTTCACCGGGTTCTCCGGGCAGGTCCTCAACCAGGGTCCCGACCGTGACGTCAACCTGGTAATGATCAAGGCTTACAACGACTGGCACATCGACGAGTGGTGCGCGGCCTACCCGGGCCGCTTCATTCCCTGCGGCATCCTGCCGCTTTTCGACGTGGCCGAGGCGGCGAAGGAAGTCGACCGCCTCGCTAAGAAGGGCTGCCACGCGGTGACGTTCTCGGAGAATCCAGAGGCGTTGCAGATGCCCAGCATTCACACCAAATACTGGTATCCATTGTTCGAGGCCGTCTGCGCGAACAAGACGGTGTTGTGCACGCATGTCGGCTCCGCGTCGCGCTCACCGCAGGTGTCGACGGATGCCCCGCCCAGTGTGCAGATGACGGCGTCGTCCATGATGAGCATGTTCACCTTCACCGAGCTGATCTGGGCGGAGTTCTGGGCCGACTTCCCGCAGCTGAAGTTCTCCCTCACCGAGGGCGACGTCGGCTGGATACCGTACTTCCTGTGGCGGGCCGAGCACGTCTACAACCGCCACTCGGGGTGGACGTTGGCCAAGTTCCCGCTCGGCTACAGCGGACCGGCCGACGTGTTCAAGCGGCACTTCTACACGTGCTTCATCAGCGACAAGGTCGGCGTGCGCAACATGGACTGGTTCAATGAGGACATGCTGTGCTGGGAGTCCGACTTTCCCCATTCCGACAGCAACTGGCCGTTCGCGCCCGAGGATGTCATCGAGACCATGGGGCATCTCGACGATTCGGTGATCAACAAGATCACGCACGAAAACGCCATGGCCGCCTACTCATTCGATCCGTTCCAGCACATCCCCAAGGAACACGCCCGCGCCGGGTATCTCCGCGCCCAGGCCACCGACGTCGACGTGGTGACGCATGTCGGGCGCCGGGCAAGCCAGCGCGACCGCGACGCGTGGACCCGAATGACCCAGTTCGCGCTCCAGGCGCAGGTGACGGCGGAAGCGGTCGGCATTGCGGGCCGGGCCACCACCCTGGGCAACTGAACGTGTCACCCCGGGCGCCGTTCGCGGACTGGCGCGTGCTGGAGCTGTCCAACGGAATCGCGGTGTCCTACTGCGGCAAGATGTTCGCCGACGCCGGCGCCGACGTCGTGAAAATCGAGTCCGCAGAGGGGGACTCGATTCGCGAGCGGTCGGCTGGCGGGTCACCCGGTGCGCTGTTCGGCTATCTGGCCGCGGGCAAGAAATCGGTGACCAACAGCGGCCAGGCGGAGATCGCCGCGTTGCTGGCCGGCGCCGACATCGTGATCACGGACCTGACCGACGGGTGGGCCCTCGACGAAATCACCGCCCACACGGGCGCTTCGGCCGTGGTGGTCGCCGTGACGCCATTCGGCGCAACGGGCCCCTACGTCGACGATCGGGTGGCAGCCAACGAGTTCATCCTGCAGGCCCTGTGCGGCTCGACCGCCGGCCGCGGCTGGCCGGAGGACGAACCGGTGCAGGCCGGCGGCCAACTCGGTGAGTGGTTGGCGGGCACCTTCGCCGCCGCGGTCGCCGCGGCGACCGCCCGGCATGCCGCGCGGAGCGGCCGCGGGGAGGTCATCGACGTGTCGACGTACGAGGCGATGGTCATCGCAATGGGCGGCCTGTCCGCCATGTCGGCCAGTGTGCTGGGCCCGGATTCCCTGTTGGGACAGCGCAGTTTGGAGCTGCCGTCGATCGTCCCAACGGCCGACGGCATGGTCGGGTTCTGCACCATCACCGCGCAGCAGTTCCAAGATTTCCTGGTGCTGATCGATCGGGCCGACCTCCTCGACGACGCCGAGCTGGCCTCGTTCGACGGCCGCGTCGCCCGCCGCGACGAGTTCCTTGGCATGGTCACGCAGTGGACGCAGTCCCGCACCACGCAAGAGATCGTCGACCTCGCCGTCGCCTTCCGGATCCCGGTCGCCCCGATCGCCACGCCCGAGATGTTGCCCACGATCGACCATTTCGTGGAGCGAGGCGTGTTCGCGGAATCCGGGGCGGGCCTGTTGCAGCCCCGGGTGCCGTATCGCGGCGACGCGATGGCGACCAAGCCGCCGGGCCGGGCCCCGCGCCTCGGCGCCGACAACGGGCGGGTTCGCTGGCCACCACGGCCGGCCACGCCCCCCGGCCCCGACACCCTCCCGTTGGCCGACACGCGGATCACCGATCTCACCGCCTTCTGGGCGGGACCGGTCGCCACCCAACTGCTGGGCTCGCTCGGCGCCGACGTGATCAAAGTCGAGGGCGTCCGCCGGCCCGACGGCATGCGGTTCTCCGCCGGCCGCCCGCCCAGCTGGGACCAGTGGTGGGAGTGGGGGCCGGTCTTCCTGTGCAGCAACAACAACAAGCGCGGCGTCAGCGTCGAGCTCAGCACCGGCGAGGGACGGGCCGTCGCGCTGGAGCTCATCGCCGCAAGCGACCTCGTCATCGAGAACTTCTCGCCCCGGGTGATGACGAACTTCGGTCTGGGCTGGGATGCCGTGCGCGCGGCCAACCCCCGCGCCATCATGGTGCGGATGCCCGCCTTCGGTCTGGACGGGCCCTGGCGCGACCGGGTGGGCTTCGCCCAGACGATGGAGCAGGCGACCGGCATGGCGTGGATGACCGGACACGCCGACGGCCCCCCGGTGATTCCGCGCGGCGTGTGCGACCCGATCGCCGGCCTGCACGCGGCCTTCGCCGCCGTGGCCGCGCTGGTGGTACGCGACCGCGACGGAACCGGGATGCACGTGGAATCCACCATGGTGGAGGCGGCGCTGAACGTGGCCGCCGAGATGCTGGTGGAGTACTCCCGCAACGGAATAGAAATGCGCCGCAACGGGAATCGCGGCCCCGGTGCCGCCCCGCAGGGGGTCTACCGCTGCCGCGGTGACGACGACTGGGTCGCGCTGGCCGCGATGGACGATGCCGCCCGCGCGTGCCTGGCCGCGCTGCTGGGTCAACCGGATCTTCGCGGCGGTGACTGGCTGGAGCACGCGGACGATATCGACAAACTCATCTCGGACTGGACCGCACGCCAGTCGGTGGCCGAAGCGGTCGAAGCGCTGCGCGACGCCGGGGTGGCCGCGGCGCGCGTCACGCCGGCCCCCGACCTCCTGCGCGACCCGCACCTGCACGCGCGGGGCTTCTGGGAAACCGTCGACCACCCCGTCGCCGGCACCTTTCTGTGCACCGGAATGCCTTTCGCGTTCCTCGGCAGACCGCGGCGCTGGATCCGGCGAGTGCCGCCGCTGTACGGGCAGCACACCGGCGAGGTGCTGACGGACCTGCTGGGGCGCAGCGAAGAAGAGTTGTCCGCGTTGCGGCGGTCGGGGACCATCAGCACCCGGCCGGCGGGCCTGTGACATGGCGGTGACCCTCTGCGTGCCGCCCCGCGCCGGCGAATTATGCGCACCGGTGCTCTTTTTGGTGCGCGAGGACTCGGTGGTGATGGAACTGACCGCCCGGCACCGCATCACCAGCGTCGAATGGGACGAGCACGAGCGCGCGGTGGCGATGGTCGTCGAGATCACCGACCCGCAGACGGCCCGACCCGTGGACGTGCGGATTGATGTCTTAAAAAGGGGAGCGGCTGCCGGCGCGGGGCCCACCGACGCCCGAACCAAAACGATTGGGACCATCACCCGCGACGGGCGACCCTACGACGTGATGGGCACCTACCTCGGTGTCGTGGCTGACGAAAACTAAACCCGAAGGATCGAGGATGGTGGCAGGCACTAAACGCACGGCGGCGATCGTCGGGGTGCACAACACCCGGCAGGGCCGCCGCCTGGACGGCGAGACCTCACGCAGCCTGGCGCTGGCGGCCATCCGCGGCGCGCTCGACGACGCGGGCCTCGGCCTGGACGACGTCGACGGGATCAGCGCCGGGCCGTTGTCCACCGCGCTCATCTACGACCTGCGCCTGGGCCCGGCCTGGCAGGGCCTCGCCTTCGGCGTCGGCATGATCACCGAGGCGGTCACCGCCATCGAACACGGCATGGCCGACGTGGTGGTGCTGGTGGCCGCGCAGGCCGGCGAGTACCGCGACCACGAGGCGACGGCGCCGTGGACCCGCCCCGAGAACGAATTCGTCGCGCCGTGGGGCATGTTCACGACCGCCGAGTTCGCACTCATCGCACGCCGGCACATGCACATTTACGGCACCACCCGCGAACAACTTTCGATCGTGGCGGCGACCATCCGCAACAACGGATCGCGCAACCCCGAAGCCGTGTACTACCAACGCGGGCCCTTCGCGCCCGACGACATCACCGCGTCCCGGCCCATCGCCGACCCGTTTCACCTCCTCGACTGCGCCACCACCTCCGAAGGCGGGTGCGCACTGGTCGTGGCGAACCTCGAAAAGACCCACGGCGCAAGCCAACCCGTCTACGTGCTGGGCAGCGGCGCCGACTTCCATGGCCCGTCCTACCAGCACCCGCCGGCTTGGGACCTCGCCGGGCGACGGGACGGACACGTCAACGGCGTGGTCGGTAGGCGCGCCGCCGAGCGCGCGTTCGACCACGCCGGGCTGCGGCCCGACGATGTCGACGTGCTGGAACTGTATGACCCGTTCTCCTTCGAAATCATCCGCCAGCTCGAGGCTTTCGGGTTCTGCGGCGAGGGTGAGGGCGGACCATTCGTCGCCGATGGCCACATCGCCATCGACGGGAGCCATCCGATCACGACCGACGGAGGGACCATGTCGTTCAGCCACGCGGGTTCCAATCCGCAAATGATGCAGCGCGCCATCCGGGCCGTCCAGCAGCTGCGCGGACAGGCGGGCGACCTTCAGGTTCCCGACGCGCACATCGCGTTGTGCAGCAACGGGGGAGCGGGCGCCTTGTTCACCACACTGCTGATTCTGGGGGACGAGCCGCTGTGACTTCCGATGCCTTGCGCCCACAAAGCGGCCCAGTGCCCCACGCGAGCAGCCACCTCAGCGTTCCCTTCTGGGAGGGTTGCCGGTCCGGCGAATTGCGGTATCAACGCTGCGCGGCGTGCGGCCTGGCGAACTTCCCGCCGACCGAGCACTGCCGCCAATGCCTTTCGGCGCAGGTGCATTGGGAGCTCAGCTCAGGGCTGGGCGAGGTTTACAGCTGGACGGTGGTTCATCGGCCGGTGACGGCGGAATTCGAACCGCCCTATGCGCCCGCGATCGTCACGCTGGACGAGGGCTACCAGATGTTGACCAACGTCGTCGGCGTCGCGCCGGAGGACTTGCGGATCGGCATGCGCGTGGGCGTGCAGTTCCACGCCGTCGGCCCCGATGTGATGCTGCCGTACTTCACCGGCCAGAAGTAGACGACCGATGAGCCCTCGCGGCACCAGCAACGGCCTCCCGGTAACCGCCTACCTGGTGTTGGGTGTGCTGGCCGCCAACGACGAGCAGCTCACCGCGGGCGAGATCAAGATGCGCGCCGAGTTGTCGGTGGGCCACTTCTACTGGTCCCCGTCGGTCAGTCACGTACGGCGCGAACTGAACCGCTTGCTGGCGCGCGGCATGGTGAGCGAAATCGGCGCCCAGTCCGGCAAGCGGTCGATCACGCTGTACGAGACCACCGACGCCGGGCTCGATGCACTGCGCCGGTGGGTGCAACACTTCCCGGGCGAGGACCAGGTCGTCATCAAGCACCCGGTCATCCTCAGAACCTGGCTGGCCCGTGGCGAGGACCCCGAACGCATCGTCGACACGCTGGACCGGCACCTCGAGGCGACGCGGGCGCGGCTGGACGAGGCGTTGTGGTCGCGGCAGCGGTCGCGGGAACTCGGCATCACCGACGACCCCGACCAGCGCTTCTCGTTCGCCGTGCTGGATTACGCGATCCGCGGCCTGTATGCGGAGCTGTCCAACATCGCGCAGTTGCGTGACGAGATCGCCACGGGCACACCGCGGGATCCGGTCAGGCGGGTGCGACGGTCGAAGGGCCAGATCCGCCGGCGGGCGCCCGGGAGTCCGAGCTAGGCGCCGCGACGGCATAAGCGGTCCCGCGTGGTTCGCGTACCCACAGCACTTCCCCCGCGACGACACCAGTGCCTTCCGCGATCAGTTGGCGCTTGAGCACCTTGTGGGTGGCGGTGCTGGGCAGGTCGGTGGCGATGCGGACGTAGCGCGGGCGGGCCTTGGGGGACAGGTCCGGCTGCGCGTCGAGGAACGCCTCGAAGGAGTCGGGATCGAGGGTGTGCCCTTCGTTGAGGACGACCGCGGCCATCACCTGGTCGCCGACGCGCTCGTCCGGAACGGCGTACACCGCGACGCGGTTGATCGAGCTGTGCCGCAACAAGATCCGCTCGATCGGGGCGGCGGCGAGGTTCTCCCCGTCCACCCGCATCCAGTCGGCGGTTCGGCCGGCCAGGTATATCCACCCATCGGAGTCGCGGTAGGCGAGGTCGCCGGACCAGTACATGCCGTGTCGCATGCGCTCGGCGTTGGCGTCCGGGTCGTTGTAGTAGCCGGTGAAGAAGCCCGAGCCGGCGGTGTTGACCAACTCGCCCACAGCTTCGTCGGCGTTGACCAGGGCGCCGTCGGCGTCGAAGCGGGCGACCGCGCACTCGGTGACGGTGTCGCTGTTGTAGATCGCCACCCCGTCGATGCCCTTGCCGATCGAGCCCCTCGGGGTGCCGGGTTCGCGTATCACGATGACGGCGTTCTCGGTCGAGCCGAAGCCGTCCTCGACCTGCACGCCGAAGCGCCGCCCGAACTCCTCGATGTCCTTGTCGTTGGCCTCGTTGCCGAACGCGACTCGCAGGGGATTGTCGGCGTCGTCGTCGCGTTCGGGGGTGGCCAGGATGTATGCGAGCGGCTTGCCCACGTAGTTCATGTATGTCGCGCCGTAGTGGCGGACATCGTCGAGAAAGCCGCTCGCCGAGAACTTCGCCGGAACGATCGCGGCGCCGGAGACCACCGCGGGCGCCCATCCCGCGACGACCGCGTTGGAATGGAACAGCGGCATCGACACGTAGCAGGTGTCCTGCTCGGAGAGCGCGAAGCGCTGAACCAGGTTGACACCGGCGAACGTCGCCATCAGGTGTGAAACCTGCACCGCCTTGGGGTTCCCGCTCGTTCCCGAAGTGAAGATCATCATGAACGGGTCCATCGCGGACACCGTGCGATGCGGCACGAGTTCGCCTGCGTCCTTGATGAATTCGGTCCACTGCGGCGTCGAGGTGTCGAGGATTTCGGTTCCTGCGAGGTCCAGCCCGTCCAGCAGCGGCCGATGTTCGGCGTCGGTGATGAGGAACTGGCAATGCGCGCGCCGCAGGTCGGCCGCGAGCGCCTCGCCGCGCCGGGTGGTGTTCAGGCCGCAGAGGACGTAGCCGCCGAGGCCGGCCGCCGCCATCTGGCACAGCATCTCGGGGTTGTTTCCCAGCAGGGCGCCCACGTGCATCGGCCGGTCGGGGTCGGCGGCGGATATCAGGGCGGCCGCCCGCGCCGCCGAACCCGCCAGGTACTGACTCCAACTCCACTGCAGGGCACGGTGTTTGACCGCGACCCCCGGATCGGATAAGCGCTTCCGCAGCAGCGCCTGAATCGTGTCCTCAGTCATCGGTCGGAATCACCTTCACTCTCAGTCCTGCGAGACGAGACGGTCCGTCTTATGGTAGCGACGGCGCGGCGGCGCGTCGCTATCCGCCCACCATCATCAAGCCGCCATCGACCGCCAGCAGCTGCCCGGTGATGAACCCGGACCCGGAACCGGCCAGAAAGACGAGCATCGGGCCGAGATCCCGCGCGGGATCGCCCAGCTTCCCGCCGAGGGGAATCATCATCTGCATCTGTTGATCAATAAACGCACTCGCGTCTGGGCCGAGGAACTCGCGCAGCCGGTCGGCGCCGGCCGTCTGCACCGCCGGCGCCAAAGCGTTGACGGTGATTTTGTCCCCCGCCCAGGCCTTAGCGGCTGATCGCGTCCACGCCTGCACCGCGCCCTTGGTGGCGGCGTAGACCGCCGAGATCGGGCTGCCCATCACGGCTTCCGACGAGCCGAAGTTGATGATCCTGCCCCCCTTGGGGTCCTGGTCCTTCATCACGGCGTAGGCGGCCTGATTGGTTAGGATGGTCGCCTTCACGTTGGTGTCCAACAGGAAGGAGATCTCGTCGACGCCGATGTAACCGGGAATTCCGGCCTGCCACAACCCCGCGGCGTTGACTAGCACGTCGAGCCCGCCCAAGCGCTCGGCGGCTTGTCGCACCATCGCCGAGACGGCGTCGGCGTCGCGCACGTCGCACTGCAGCCAGGTGGCCGGGAGGCCGTCCGGCGGCGGGGTCCGGTGATAGGTGGCGACGACGTCGGCGCCCGCCTCGGTGAGTGCTCCCACGGCGGCCGCCCCGATACCGGTCGCTCCGCCGGTGACCAGGATCCGCCGGCCCCGCAGCGGTGGCGTCGCATCCGACATGAGCAAGACGCTACCGCCGGGGGCGCCGGCGGTTACGTGCGCACCGCGATCGTCGACAACAGGTCGGCCAGCCGGTCCGGTTGGTCGATCATCGAGAAGGTCCTGGCGCCGCCGATGACCTCGAGGCGGGCGTTCGGGATCGCGGCGGCCAGGCGGGCCCCGTCCTGCTGCTCGAAGAACACGTCGTCGGCCGACCACGCGATGAGGGTGGGTTTGTCGAACTCGGGCAGCCGGGCGGCCACGCCCGTCGTCACCTCCGTGCGCATCGACAGCGTGAACTGGCGCAGGTCTTCGGCGATGCGGGGATCGGATAGCCCCGGGCGCACCCACGCCTCGGTGAGGTCGTCGATGTTGCGGTGCGCCAATCCGTCGAACGCGCGCTTGCGCGCAGCCGGCACCCGCATGGCCTGGGAAACGGCCCGGAACGTCGTCTTCGACTTGGCCGCAAGGATCACCGGCTTGAGGATCGGCGGCGGAAAGTGTTCGAACGCATCGCAACTCGTGAGCACCAGCGCACCGAGCCGCTCGGGGTAGTGCACGGCGACAAGTTGGGTGATGACCCCGCCAGTGTCGTTGCCCACCAGCACCACGTCCTCGAAGTCGAGCGCGGTCAGCACCTCGGCGACCATCCCCGCGACACCCGTGATGGTTCGATCGGCGCCGAGCCGCAACGGCTCCGGGTGCGCTCCGAGCGGCCAGGTCGGCGCGATGCACCGCAGCCCGAGGTCGGCCAGTCGTTGGCTGACCTGGCGCCATAGCTGGCCGCTCATCATGTACCCGTGTACGAAGACGACCGGCCTGCCGCTTTCGGGTCCTATTGCTTCGTAATGGATGGTTCCGGCACTAATGTCGATCGTCGACATAAGAACTCCTAGCTCGGGATACACTTACAAACAGGCTGCCTGTTCGTAAGTTACCAACAGACTGTATGGAAAGCAAGAGACGGACACAGGAAGAGCGCTCCGCGGCGACCCGCGACGCGTTGATCGCGGCTGCCCGCAAGCTGTGGGGACTCCGTGGCTACGCGGAGGTCGGAACGCCGGAGATCGCGGCCGCGGCGGGGGTGACGCGCGGCGCGATGTACCACCAATTCGCTGACAAGGCAGCGCTTTTCCGCGAGGTGGTCGAGGCGGTGGAGCAGGACGTGATGGCGCGGATGGGCACCTTGGTGGCCGAGTCGGGGGCGACGACGCCGGCGGATGCGATCCGCGCGGCGGTCGACGCGTGGCTGGAGGTTTCCGGTGATCCGGAGGTGCGTCAGCTGATGTTGCTCGATGCCCCGAGCGTGCTGGGCTGGGCGGGTTTTCGTGACGTCGCGCAGCGGTACAGCCTGGGCATGACCGAGCAGTTGATCACCGAGGCGATCCGGGCCGGCCAGTTGGCCAAGCAACCGGTGCGGCCCTTGGCGCACGTGCTGATCGGCGCGCTCGACGAGGCGGCCATGCTCATCGCGACCGCCGAGGATCCGAAACGCATGCGCCGCGAGACCCGGCAGGTGCTACACCGGCTGATCGACGGCATGCTGGCGGGGTCGTGAGGCGCTGGTTCGATGGGGCCACCAACTCTGTTCCCGCAGCAGGGTCGCGATCGCGGGAACGGTGAGCGTGCGGACGACGAATGTGTCCAGCAGCAGCCCGCAGCCGATGACGAATCCGGCCTGAATCATCATGTCGAGCGACCCGATCATGAGTCCGAACATGCTGGCGGCGAAGATCAGTCCTGCCGAGGTGATCACGGAGCCGGTGCTGATCACGGTGCGTAGCACGCCGACCCGCATGTTGCCGGCGGACTCCTCGCGCAAGCGGGAGATCACCAGCATGTTGTAGTCGGCGCCGACCGCGATCAACAGAATGAACGCCAGGAGCGGGACGGGCCATGCGATCGCGTGGCCGAAACCGTACTCGAAGACCAGCACTCCGAGGCCCAAGGCGGCGAAATAGTTCAGCACGACGGTGCCCAGCAGGTAGAGCGGTGCGACAACGGCACGCAGCAGCAGGATCAGAACCACGCCGACGACCACCAGGGTTGCGGTGGCCAGGCGGGTGAAGTCAGCGGACAGCAAGTGCTGGAGGTCGGAATTGACGGCGGTGAATCCGGCCATGGAGACGGCGGCGCCGGCCAGCGACGTGTTCGGCCGGGCGGCGTTCGCCGTGTCGACGATCTTATGGTTCAGGGCCATCGCTTCAGCGGAGTAAGGGTCATATGCGGATGTGACGGCGAATCGGGCGGTGCGCCCGTCCGCGGAAATGAAGTGCCTTGCCAGGTCGCTGAATTGGCGATTCTCGAATGTCGTCGAAGGTAGGTAGAAGCCGGAGGCCGCATCCGATCCCGCGGTGGCGCGCGCGGCATTCTGCAGCTGGTCGGCGATCTGGCTCATGCCGGCGAGCAGTCGAATGTTGCTGTCGGCGAGGGTATGTACCCCGCCGGCCAATGCCTGGGCGCCCGAGGCGAGTCGGCTGACGCCGCCTTGCAGACGATGGATGTTGCCGACGAGGTCTGCGGGGTTGCCGGTCGCGCCGACCGCCTGCTGCATTGTGGTGGCGGCGTTTTGGATATCGGTGAGTGTGCCGGCGAGGGTGGTGGTTTGGCTGAACTGATCGCTGAGTCCCGCCACGTGGTCGAAGAATCCACCGTTGCGCAACGTGACGAGTACGCGGGTTTCGTCGCGCAGTTGCACGCACTGTGGCGTGGTGGCGCACCAGGGTGAGGCATTGAGGCCTTCGACGAGTGGTTCGATCGCCGCAATGGCGGCGGCGGCTTGTTGGGCCAGGGGCCGCAGTCCCGCACCGGTGTGCACCGCCTGATCCACCGCGGGTGCGGTGGCGTTGAGTTGTTGCAGCAGGGGCCGCGCGCCCTGCAGCTGTTGACCTCTGCTTCCGGCCTGGTCCAAGAGATCGGTCAACGGTGTGAGCGCGCGCCGCAGTGTGGTGTCGAGTTGGCCCAGGCCGGCCGCGAGCTGGTCGGCACCGTTGGTGAGTTTGGCGAGGTCGTCCTTATGGGCTTCCCCATCGGCGACGGCACCGGCCATCTTGTCGCCGATTTGCCCGTTCTGCCAAGATAATTGCGCTTGATCGAGCCGGTTCCCGGTCGGGCGGGTGACACCGGAGACCCGGGTGACCCCGGGTAGCTGGGCCACCCGCGAGGCAAGCGCGTCGAGGTCGGCGAGGCCTTTGGCGGTCCGCATGTCGGTGCGGGATTGCACAAGCAGAAATTCGTTGATGACGGTGTCTTTGGGGAAGTGCCGATCCAACAGCTGGTAGCCCTGATTGCTGGCGGTGCTCGCGGGTTGTCCTGTGCGGTCGTCGTAGCTGATCGTCATGGTGGCCACCACGCCTGCCAGCGCCAGCAAGACCACCAGGCTCGCGGCCAGCACCGGCGTTGGTCGTCGTACCACCATGACGGCGATCCGGTTCCAGTACTGGCGGGATAGGTCGGCGCGGGGCTCGGCGATACCGCGCCTGGCCGCCAGCGCCAATAGCGGCGGGAGCAGCGTGACGGTGGCCAGAAATCCGATCAGCACGGCAATGGCACATGCGGGGCCAACACCCTGGAAGGCACTCAGGCGAGCGAACATCATGGAGGCCAGCGCCAAAGCGACCGTGGCCGCTGAAGCCAAGATGACGCGCCCGATGCTGCCGCACGCATGAATGATGGCCTGTTCGGGGGCGTTTCCACGCCGTCGTTGTTCGTGATAGCGGCTGAGCAGGAACACGCTGTAGTCGGTGCCGGCGCCCAGAAGAACCGCGGTCATGAACGCGATGGTGAATTGTGAGACGGGAACGCCGAATTCACCGAGTGCCGACAGAACGCCTCGGCCGACGGCCACGCTCGCGCCGATGACCAAAAGCGGCAGCAGGGCGGTGGCCACCGACCGATATACCAGCAGCAGGATGAGCCCAATGAGGGCGGCGGTCGCGACCGAGATGAGGAGCAGCTCGTGCTCGCCGGAGCCGATCTGATCACGGAACGTCGCGGCCGGGCCGGTGACGAAGGCTTTGGTCGATGACCCGCTGACGACGGAGGAGACGTGCGCGCGCACAGCGTCGACCGACTCGGCTGCCGTGGGGTCGCCCAGTGTGCCGGCGATCCCGACGGGCAGGAACCACGCCTTTCCGTCTTTGCTTATTGCGCGGCTTCTGGTGGTGGGCTCGGCAAGTAGATCCTGCACCAGCAGCACGTGAGTCTTGTCGGCGCGCAGCGCGGCCACGAGGGCGTCGTAGCGTTGCCGCGCCGGTGGGGTCAGCCCGGCGGGGTCTTCCATCGCGATGACGATCGAGGTCTTCGCGCCCCGCTCGTCGAAGGCCGCCGCCATGCGATCAAGCGCTTGGAACGACGCCACGTCACCGGGCAAGAGCTGGACCGACTGCTGACGCACGACCGTCTCGAGCTGCGGGAAGGCGATGGCGAGGATCGCCGCCACGCCGATCCATGTGCCGATCACCCATGCTTTGCGCCGGACGGCAAGTCCGCCCAACGCGGCAAGGTGCGCACTGTATTCACCCGTGCGCTCAACCCTGGGCTCGGCCCGCCGCGGCGCGCCAACAGAACCCGCTCCCGAAAAGATCCCCCGTGGCACCGCTCCCCCTATGATTGGTTGGTGAAGCAGTTCACCAAACCATGTTGGTGAGATCCTTCACCAAACTGGGGTACGGGCGCAAGTCCGCGAGCCGGACGACAATTGGAGTGAAGCCTGAATGGCAGTGCACCGTGGCCTAACCGCTGATCAGCGGCGTGAACAGCGCCGCGGGCAGCTCATCGAGGCAGCCTTCGACACGATCGCCGAGCATGGGGTGAACAATCTTCGGGTACGGGCCGTCAGCGCAAGTGCGGGGCTCAACGACCGCTACTTCTATGAGAGCTTCCGCGACTGCCACGAGTTGCTGATCGCGACTTTCGAAGACCAGTTCAGTCGCGCATTGACAGGGATCATGGCAGCGGTCGCGGAGTCACCGCACGAACTCGAGGCCCGCGCCCGCGCCGTCATCGAGTTCGCTTTCGGCTTCATAGACGAGGATCCGCGGCGCTCGCGGCTGCTGATCGAGCTGCAAACGGCCGAAGCGCTGGCCGGCCGTCGGGACGAGGTGATCGACGTCCTCACCCAGGTCATGGTCGGGCAGGTACGGGCATTGCTCGGTGCAGCCGCCGGCACCGACGACAACATCATGCTGACCGCGTTGACGGTGGTCGGCGGCCTGCTGGAGCTCATCACCCAGTGGTACCGACGCCAAATCAATGTCAGTCGAGCTCAACTCATCGAGTTCATGACCGCCCTCGTCGTGGCCACCACGGACATCACCGGCGCGCTCGAACGCCGGCTCACCGCGGAAGATCATTAGTCACCGCGAACGGCGGCGACGCCCGCGATGACCCCCCGGATGAGCCGGTCGAGATGGTGAACCTGGTGGCCGCGTCGGGGGTGTCGCGGTTGCGCGCGGCGTTTGCCGCGGCGGGACTCGACGGGATCCGCCCGGTGCAAGCGGTCGCGCTCGTGCCGTTGGCGGCCGGTGGGCTGCACGCGTCGGATCTGGGCGATCGGCTGCAGGTGGGCCGGCAGGCGGTCGCCCAGGCGATCACCGGGCTGGAGCGGCGTGGCTCCGTCACCTGGGCTCCCAATCCCCTCGACGCGCGAGCCGGGATCATCGAACTGACGCCGCGCGGCCGGCAGGTGCTCCGCGTAATGCGTTCGAACGCAGTCGAATTGGAGCAGCGCTGGGAACAGGTGCTGGGACGGGAGCGATTGGCCGATTGCGCGAGACGCTACAGATGTTGCTCGCCGACCAGAGCGCGGAGACGGGGGAGTAGCCGCCGCCGGAAATTCCCATGTCTTCAACGCCGCCGACGGCCTAGGCTCGACCCAAGACAGTGAACAGGAGTCGCCGTGCCCATCTTCATGGTCGAGCGCAACTTTGCCGAGGAACTGGAGCCCGGCCTCGAGGTTGCCGACGGTATCAATCGAATCAACGACCTGGAGGGCGTTCGCTGGATGTACTCGTTCCTGTCGGCGGACAAGCGGAAGACGTACTGCCTGTATGAGGCGCCCTCGCCGGAGGCCATCAGATCCGCGGCCGCGCGGGCCGGCCTGCCCGCCGACTCCGTCGTGGAAGTGAAAGAGCGCCTGATGCCGGACGGGGCGCTGTCCGACATCTGAGGGCGCTAGCCGAGCAGTTCGTGGTCGGCCGCGTACATCGCCGCCTGTGTGCGGTTCGCGGCGCCGGTTTTGATCAGGATGTTGCGCACGTGGTTCGCGGCGGTGTTGGTGCTGATGAAGAGGCGCTCGCCGATCGCGCGATTGCTCAACCCCTCGGCGAGCAACCGCAGCACCTCCACCTCCCGTTCGGTCAGGCCGTCCGGACCCACGGGTCCCGCGGCCAGCACCGAATCCGCCAGGTCGACGACGCGGGTCTGCCCGATCCCGGCGGCGATGGTACGGGCCTCGTCGGCCAGGCGCCGGGCGTCCTCGATGCGACCACATGACACCGCGAACAACGCGTGCCGGGCCAGCGTCTCGCTGATATGCACCACCGAACCCATTCGGCGGTCCATCTCGATCGCCACGGCGAAGTGCCGCTCGGCCGCGGCGCCGTCGCCGCAGAGCGCCGCCATCCGGGCCAGGTATCGGTCGGCGCTGCCGAACAGCGCGACGAACTGGCCGGCCACCAAGTTCTTTCCGGCATAACGGGAGACGAATGGCCGCAACGCGTGGACCGCTTCGCGGTGGGCAAGCGCCAACGCCGCCTCGACCATGAACACCAACTCCATCGGCCACTGCGCATCCTCGAGGCGGTCGTCGAGGTTGCGGTTCAGCAGTTGATTGAGCGCACGGGTCATGCCGCGGTCGCACTGCAGCTCGGTGTACAGCGCGAGCAGCCCGGGCACCCAACGGCCGGCGAACGTTTCACTGCCGTCGATGAACCCGCCGAACCTTTTCAGGTCGCCGGTTTCGCGGCGGATCATGAACATCTGGACGCCGTTCGAGCCCTCGGTGTCGTCGGTGCCGAACAGATCGCCTGTGCGCAAGGCGATGTCGGCCCATCGTTCGGCGCCGGTGAAGTCGCCGCGCAGGTAGGCCAGCGCTTGTTCGATGCACGCGCCGACGAAGCCGAAGGCGGGTTGTCCGCAGCTCTGGGCCGCGCGCCGCATGTCGGCGGTCGCGGCGGCCAGGCCGTCGGGCCGGCCGGCCAGGTAGCTGACCATGGCGTGGAAGTGTGACGCCGCACCCAGTGACTCGTAGTCCCGGCGCGATAGCGCCATGTTCGACACCTCGGCGGCACGCTCCGCCTGGATTTCGCTCATCTCCGGGGTGAGGCCTTGCCACAGGCTGGTTTTCAACGCGTGCAGCAACACCGCCTCGTCGCCGACGGCCCGCGCGCGCTCGATCGCGTCGGCGCCGACCTCGCGGGCCCGCGCCGCCTCTCCGGCGAAGGCCAGCGCCCGCCCGAAGCTGCCGAGCGCCTGCACATAGCGTGGGTCATCCGCTCGCAGCCCGCACGATTCCAACGCCGACGCCAGCAGGTCGGCCGCCTTCGAAGTCGACTGTCCGGGGCGCCAATTCGCCTCCTCGTAGCCGACGGCGGCCTCCAGCCGCATCAGCGGGTCGTCCATCGCGCCGATGCGTTCGTAGATGGTTCGCGCCCGCAGGAAGAAGCCCGCACGCACGTGGTTGGCGGCCGCGTCGAGGTGCAGCCTTGCCCGTTCCGCGAGGCCGAGCTCGGGGAGCGACGCGGCCCGCTCGAACCACTTGGCCGCGTCCTCATACGCCAGGCTGTGCTCGGCCATCCGGGCCGCCCGGCGCGCGTAGCGGAGCGCCTGCTCGTGGTAGCCCAGCACGTGCGCCATCAGGAAGTGGTTGGCCAGGCGGGGAACGAGCGACGGGTCGGCGCGTCCCTCGAGGGCCTCGGCGGCGCGCGCGTGCATGATCCGCAGCCGCGATGCGGCCATCCCGCCGAGCACCGATTCCCGGGTGAGCGCGTGCACGAACGCGAACTCGCCGTCAGAGTCGTGCACCGCGCGCACCAGCCCGACGGCCTCGGCTGAATCGATCGCCGCCAGCGTCGCGCCGACCTCCGTCTCGCAGGTCGAGATGAGGGCCGGCAGGTCGAACGTCTGGCCCAGCACCGCCGCCTGCTCGATGACCGCACGCACGCCGGTCCCCAGCCCGGTGAGGCGGCGGGCGATCGCGTCTCCGATGGATCCGGGGACGGTCTGCTGCGTGCCCAATGTGGCCAACCCGCCGCGGATTTCGAGGTCGTTGACCAGTTCGGTCAGGAAGAACGGGTTGCCGCCGGTCCGCTCGCGCAGCAGGGCGGCGGCCGTGCGCACGGACGCCGGGGCCAGTTGCTGCGTTCGCGCGACGAACTCGGCGATCGCCTCGGTGTCCAGGCCCGCCAGGTCCAGGCGCCGCACCCCGTCGAACCGGTGCAGCTCGGCCAGCCGGGTGGCCAGCTCGTCGGACCGGTCGGGCTCGGTCGTGCGGAACGTGACGACCACCAACACGCGCACATCGGCGCAGCCGATCAGCACGTGCTCGAGCAGCGCGAGGGTGGGAAGCTGCGCCCAGTGCAGGTCGTCGAGGATCAGCGCGACCGGGCGATCGACGGCGAGACGCCGCAGGAAGCCGGTCAACGCGTCGAAGAGGGCCTGGCGCGCCGGCCCGACGTCCGGGGCCGGGCCTCCGTCGGGCAAATGCCGAACCACTTCCGGTGAGAGCCGCCGCAGCTGCGGGCCCGCGTCGCTCAACGGTTCCGCCATCGAACCCGGCGGGCCGGCGACCATCAGCCGGTCGAGCGCTTCGGCGAAGGGCGCGTAGGGTAGGTCCTCGTCGGCGGTCGAACTTCCCACCAGCACCGCGACGCCGTGGTCGAACAGGGTTCCGGCCACCTCCGCGGCCAGGCGAGTCTTGCCGGCCCCGGGCTCGCCGCCGATGAAAACCGCCTGGCGATTCCCCCGCTCGACCCGCTCCCAGGCCTGCTCGAACACCGCAAGCTCCGCGTCGCGACCCACGAGCGGGCCGCGGCGACGAGCGATCAGTTCGGCCGGGAGCGGGGGCGGCACCCACTGCGCCATGCAAACAAGGTAGCCGTGCCGGTGTTGGTCGGTCGATAGTCAGAAGTGACTATCGTGGAATGCCTCGGAAATGCTCGGTTGTGGTCATGACGCGCGGTTCACCGGCCTCGTAACGTCGTCGCATCAGGACCTGCGAGCAAACAAGGAGGTGCGGGCCATGAGCCTCACAACCGCGACCGATGAATTACGCGCCAGGCTCGGCTCGCAGGTGATCCTGCCCGACGACCCGCGATACGAGGAGGCGCGGGCCGTTCACAACGGCATGATCGACAAGCGGCCCGCGGTAATCGCCCGCTGCGGTTCGGCCGCGGATATCGCGGCCGCCCTGGAATTCGCGCGTGACCGCAACCTCGTCGTTGCCGTGCGCGGCGGCGGTCACAACGGCCCCGGCTTCGGCACCATCGAGGGCGGTCTGGTCATCGACCTGTCGCCGATGAACCGGATCGACGTGGACGCCGACGGCCGCACCGCCCGGGTCGAAGGCGGGGCGACGTGGGCACACGTGGACGGCGCGACGCACGCATACGGTTTGGCGGCGCCATCGGGCATCATCTCCTCCACCGGAGTCGGCGGCCTGACCCTGGGCGGCGGCCACGGCTACCTGTCGCGCAAGTACGGCCTGACCATCGACAACCTGCTGGAGGCCGAGCTGGTGCTGGCCGACGGGCGGGTGGTGCGGGCGTCCGAATCCGAGCATTCCGACCTGTTCTGGGCGCTGCGCGGCGGTGGGGGAAACTTCGGCGTGGCAACGTCATTCACGTTCCGGCTGCATCCCGTGCACACCGTGACCTGCGGCCCCACCGCCTGGCCCGCCTCGGCCACCGCCGACATCCTCACGTGGTACCGGGACTTCATGCCCGCTCAGGACGAGGACCTGTACGGATTCTTCGCGGCGATGACCGTCCCGCCGGCCGCGCCGTTCCCCGAGGCATTCCACCTGCAGAAGGCGTGCGCCGTCGTCTGGTGCTACACGGGCGATCCCGCCGGCGCCGAGGAAGCGTTCGCGCCCGTCCGGCAGATGGAACCCGCCTTCGACGGATTGGGCACCGCGCCCTTCCCCGCGCTGCAGTCCACCTTCGACGCCCTGTATCCCAAAGGGCTGCAATGGTATTGGCGAGGAGATTTCTTCCGGACGGTGCCCGACGGCGCGGTGGCGGCCCATGGCCGCTTCGCCCAGGAACTGCCGACCATGCATTCCACGATGCACCTCTACCCGATCGACGGTGCGGTCCATCAGGTCGGCCAATCCGAGACCGCGTGGGCGTACCGGGACGTCAACTTCTCGCAAGTGATCGCGGGCGTGGACCCGGACCCGGCGAACGCGGAGTTGTTGAAACGCTGGGCCGTTGACTACTGGGATGCCACCCACCCGTATTCGGCCGGCGGTGCCTACGTGAACTTCATGATGGACGAGGGCCAGGAGCGGGTCCGGGCGACCTACGGCCCGAACTACCGGCGGCTCACCGAGGTCAAGGCGCAATACGATCCGGGCAACGTTTTCCGGATCAACCAGAACATCCTGCCCGCGGGCTGAAACGCTAAGGCGTTTTGAGGAAGACGTCGTTGAGCGTGACGGTGCGCAGGTTGCGATCCCTGATGGTGTCCACGAGCTGCGGGTAGACGTGCGTCACGGGCAGGTGATTGAGGTGTCCGATGACGATGGCCTGCGGCGTGAAGTACTGATCGGCCATCTGCACGATGTATTCCTCGGTGATCAACGTCGAATCCGACAGCGACCCCGACCATAACGTCGGAACGGTGTAGCCCAGGTCGGCGGCGACGGCGTCTACGACGGCGTTGCGCTTCGCGTACGGCGGACGCCAGTACGGCTTTGCGCCGATGCCGTACGTCTTCTTCAGGAATTCGTCGTTGCGGCTGAGCTGTTGCGCGACTTGCTCTTTGGACAGCGTTGTCAGGTCCGGGTGTGACCACGTGTGGTTGCCGAGTTGAATCTGTCCGCTGTCGACCAATGGCCGCAGCATCTCCTTGTTCTCGGTCCAGGAGTCGTAGGTGCCGTTGACGAAGTAGGTCAGGCGCACGCCGGTGTCTTTGGCGAACTGCGTGTACGCGCGCACCACCTCGCTGTTGACGCCGTCGTCGACGGTCAGCGCGAGCAGGTCACCCTCGCCGGGGATCTTCATCAGCGCACCCCCGCCGGGCAGCGGGATGCGGGCGCCGGGCGGCGGCGGCGGCAACAGGGCCGACGGGGCGGTCGGACCCGAGGTCGCCACGCCGGAAGGCGCCGGCGCCTGGGCGAACGTTCGCGGCTGCGGGTCCACGATGAGCCGGGCCGCACCCACGCCGGCGACGACAGACGCGGCGAGCGAACCGAGGAACTGACGGCGATTCATCGCGGGCAGGCGAAGGCCTGGAGCAAACGCCGGACGGGGCGACCTGGACTGGGCGCGGTGTTGGCTGCGCCGCGGCGCGCTCCGAGCCGACCCCCGGAGGGGCCGCCCGTCGTACACAAAATCGCCAGCCATCAGCAGCGAACCGTACCACTACCAGCAACATTATGTCGGATGCGTTACGGGAGGGTCAGCTGTGAATTTCGTGATCAGTGTGGTTGCCCGCCGCCGCGTTGGGGTAGCTGCACCGGCTCGGCGGCCGGTGTCCCCAGCGTCGAGGCCAGCCACGGCAGCGCCGCCTCAAACGCTCCGGCTGCAAACGGCCAGTCATGCTTGCCCGGCTGACTGACCACGGCGCAGTTAATGCCGTTGGCGCTGGCCGCGGCGCACAACGCGTTGGCGGCGGCGTCCTGGCCTTCCGGATTGGCGGCCGGGTCGGTGCTGGGAGCGCTCGCGGTGGGGTTGGCTTCCTCGGCGACGTTGCGCGGCTCCGACGACCCCGGAACGTCGAACCAGCCCGACAAGCCGGTATAGCGACCATGCCGCGCGATCACGGTGAGCGGGTCGAACGAGGCCCAGGCGGTGTGGTCGCCGCCGAACAGCTTGGCGATCGTCTGATCCTTGGGGCCGACGTTCGGGCTGCGGTCACCGGCGATGTCCACGAACGCGGCGAACAGCTCCGGATGCATGACGGCCAGGTCGACCGCGCAGGTACCGCCCATCGACCATCCGGCGACACCCCAGTTGGCCCGGTCGGCGCTGACGCCGAAGTTCGACACCATGAACGGCACGACGTCTTTGGACAGGTGATCGGCCGCGTTGCCCCGGGGGCCGTTGACGCACTCGGTGTCGTTGTCGAACGAACCCGTGGGATCGACGAACACCAGCACCGGGGAGAAGCCGTGATGCGCGGCGGCGAAGTTGTCGATGGCGGTGAAAGCGCCACCAGGGCCGAGCCAGTCGGCCGGGGTGTTGAATGCCGAGCTGATCATCATGACCGCCGGCAGCCGGGGCGGCGGATTGCTGTTGAACCATGCGGGCGGCAGATAGACCAATTCCCGGCGGTGGCGAAAGTGGGAGGCGTTGTCGTCGATGTCCACCGGCACCACCACGCCCTTGGTCGGCCTGGTCCCGGCGACCTGCATCTCGGTGACCCGCAGCCGGTCGATCTGATCCGGCAACGGCACCGAGGTCAGTTGGTTCCACGCGGCCAGCGCCGTCGGGAAGTAGCCCACCCAGCCGTTCAACGCCATCCCCGCGCACAAGACGCACAGCGGTATGGCCACCACGGCCGCCCCGCGACGCCACCAGCGGGCGCCCCGCCAGCCCACCAGGAAGACCGCGGCGGCCAGGCCGCTCATCGCGATCCACAGCCACAGCGTCGCCGGCGCCGGGTCCCCGGCCACGCCGAGCGACGTGATGTACCAATACGCGAGGGCGGTCACCGCGGCGGCCGCGATCACGGCCACCGGCAGCACACGCTTGAGCCAGCGCGCCGCGCGCCACTGGATCGCGATGATCAGCACCAGCAGCGTCAGTCCCTGCACGGTCGGCGGAAACCAGCCGTGCAGCAGGGACAGCCGTCCGAAGAATTGGTCCAACGGTCGTTGCCTTTGCTGAGTCGATCGCTGCGCGGGACGGACCCGTGGTCTTTTCGAACGCAGGGGGTCGCAACAACTATCCCACACCCACCCCACCCGTCCGCCTGTCCGCGTGGCGTGTGGGCGTGGTGATCTAGGCGGCCGTGACGCTGGTGAACGCGCGCAGGCGCAGGCTGTTGGCGACCACGAAAACGCTGGAAAAGGCCATCGCGGCGCCCGCGAGCATCGGGTTGAGCATGCCGAGCGCGGCGAGGGGGATCGCGGCGATGTTGTAGCCGAACGCCCAGACCAGGTTGGCCCTGATCGTGGTCAGCGTGCGCCGGGACAGCCGGATCGCGTCGACGACGGCGCGCAGGTCCCCGCGGGTGACGGTGAGGTCGGCGGCTTCGATCGCGACGTCGGTGCCGGTGCCCATCGCCACCCCGAGATCGGCGGTGGCCAGGGCAGCGGCGTCGTTGACGCCGTCACCGACCATCGCGACGACCTTGCCTTCGGACTGCAACCGCTGGATCGCGGCGACCTTGTCGGCGGGCAGCGTTTCGGAGATGACCTGCGTGATACCCACCTGGCCGGCGATCTGATTCGCGACGGTCCCGTTGTCGCCGGTCAGCAGGATCGGAGTCAGCCCCAGCCGCTTGAACTGCCGCACCGCTTCGGCGCTGGTCGGTTTGACGGTGTCGGCTACCACCAGGACGCCGCGGGCCCGGCCGCCCCAGCCGACGGCGACCGCCGTTTTGCCCTCGCCCTCGGCGCGGGCCTTGCCCGCCGACAGCGCGGCGTCCAGCGGCTGGCCCCGGTCGGCCAGCAGACGCGCCCGCCCAACGATCACGGCGTGGCCGCCGACCTCTCCCAGCACGCCGTTGCCTTCCAGGTTGGCGAAGCGCTCGGCGGCGGGTAGGGCGCCCAGCTGGGCTCGGGCGGCCCTCGCGATGGCCTGCGCGATGGGATGTTCGGACGCATCCTCGAGCGCACCGGCATAGCGCAGCAGCGTTTGGCGGTCGGTCCCCGGCGCGCTGATCACCTCGACGAGGGTCATCTTCCCGGTGGTGACGGTGCCGGTCTTGTCGAGCACGATCGTGTCGACGTTGCGGGTGGACTCCAGGACTTCCGGCCCCTTGATCAGCACGCCCAGCTGAGCCGCGCGGCCGGTGCCGACCAACAGGGCGGTCGGGGTCGCCAGGCCAAGCGCGCACGGGCAGGCGATGATCAGCACCGCGACGGCCGCGGTCAGGGCCGCGGTGAGCGGAAACCCGAGCGCGAGCCATGCACCGAGGGTCACCACAGCGATGCCGATCACGACGGGGACGAACACGCCGGAGATGCGGTCGGCGAGCCGCCGCACCTCGGCCTTGCCCGATTGGGCCTCCTCGACCAGCTTGGCCATGTGCGCCAGCTGCGTGTCGTCGCCGACCCGGGTGGCGCGCACGACGAGACGCCCGCCGGCGTTGACGGTGGCGCCGGTGACGGCGTCGCCCTCGCCGACTTCGACGGGGACGGACTCGCCGGTGAGCATCGAGGCGTCCACGGCGGAGGAACCCGATACCACGATGCCGTCGGTGGCGACCTTCTCTCCGGGCCGGACCACGAAACAGTCACCGACGGCCAGGCCGTCCACGGGGATGCGAGTCTCGGCACCGTCTCGCAGCACCGCGACATCCTTGGCCCCGAGCTCCAGCAGCGCGCGCAGCGCTGCGCCCGCCGTCCGCTTCGAACGCTTCTCGAAGTACCGCCCGGCCAGCACGAACAGGGTCACACCCGCGGCGACTTCGAGGTAGATGTTGCCGGCGCCGTCGGACGGGTGGACGGTCAGCTCGAAGCCGCCGCGCATCCCCGGTTCGCCGGCCGTACCGACGAACAGCGCATACAGCGACCACACGAACGCCGCCAGGGTGCCCATCGAGACGAGGGTGTCCATGGTGGCCGCGCCGTGCTTGAGGTTCGCCCAGGCGGCGGCGTGGATGGGGCGGCCGGCCCACACGACCACCGGTGCGGCCAGGACCAGCGACGCCCATTGCCAATAGCGGAACTGCAACGCAGGAACCATCGCCATGGCGATGACCGGGCCGGCGAGCACGGCCGCGGTGATGAGGCGGGTGCGCAGCGCGCTCAGCTCGTGGCCATCACCCGGCTCAGCCGCCTCAAGGGCCGGCTTCTCCCGACTAGGCGGCAGGGCGGCGGTGTAGCCGGCCTGCTCGACGGCGGCGATCAGCAACCGGGGGTCGTACCCCGCGGGGACCGTGAGCGCGGCCTTTTCGGTGGCGTAGTTGACGGTGGCGGCTACGCCGTCGAGCCGGTTCAGCTTCTTCTCGACCCGGGCGGCGCAGGACGCGCACGTCATCCCCGCGATGTTCAGCTCGATATGGCTCACCGGGGCCGCGCTCATGCCACCAGGACGGCCTCGTAGCCGGCCTCGTCCACCGCGCCGAGGATGGTGGCCGCGTCGATGGGGACGGAACTCGTGACCACCAGCCTGCCCGTGTCGGCGCTGACGTCCACCCGCTCCACGCCCGGGAGGCGGCCGACCTCATCCTTGACGGCCGCCTCGCAGTGGCCACAGCTCATCCCGTCGACCCGGTATTCGCTCGTGGTCATGATCTCCCTTCCTGATACCCCGCTGGGGTATGCCCACCTGCAACGTCCTTGCCCCCCGAGGTATTCCCCCGCCTAGCCGTTGGCGCAACCGGGCGCCAGGAGAGAAACCTGGGTCCGAGCACGGCGACGAGGGCACCATCATTCTGCCTGGTGGAAGCGCCGAGACCGCGGCCGGGACCGACCCGCGCGGGGATCAGACATACCCGACGCCGATATCGACCGAGAGCTGGGTCGCGGTGACCAGCCGGGACTGGTCGGAGGCAAGCCAGGCGACGGCGTCGGCGATGTCCTCCGGCTGGGCGATCCCCTCGGGCAGCAGCGGCTTGTGCAGGCCCCGCAAATGCGGGTAGGTGTCAGCGGCGGCGTGCAGCGCTTCGCGCATGCGTCCGGTACCCATCGGTGTGGACACCGCTCCGGGGTTGAGGCTGTTGACGCGGATGTTGTGCCGGCCGAGCTCGGCGGCGAACGCGCGGGCCATCCCGACGACCGCGTGCTTGCTCGCCGTGTAGTGGATCATGAACGACTGCATGTTGATGCCGGCGGCCGACCCGATGAGGATGATCGACCCGCCGCGGCCGCCGTCGATGATGTGCTGAGCGCCGGCCATCACCGTGTTCCAGGTGCCGGTCACGTTCGTGTCGATGGTGTCCCGGAACGCTTCCGCAGTGATCTGATCCCAGGGAGCGGGACTGCAGATCCCGGCGTTGGCGACGATGATGTCGAGGCGGCCGAGTTCGGCCACCGCCCGGTCGACCGCACCCTTGAGTGCGTCGAGGTCACGGATGTCGACGGCTGCGGTGATGACCCGTTTGTCGTTGGCGCTCACCAGTCGTGCCGTCTCGGCCAGGTCCTCGGGTGTCGCCGAGTCATAGGGAACGCTCGGCGGCAGCTGCCCGGCGATGTCGACCGCGATGATGTCGGCGCCTTCGGCGGCCAGGCGCACGGCGTGCGCCCGGCCCTGTCCCCGCGCGGCGCCGGTGATCAGGGCCACCTTTCCCGAAATGGATTGACTCATTGCTTCTTTCGGCTCCTCTCGGCGCGGGCGTCCCGTCGCGGCCGGACGGGGCGGGATGTCTGCTGTTCTGAATTGGACTCGGCGAGCGTAGCGTCGAGCTGACGCTGCCGGACAGCCGAAAGGAAAGATCATGACCGTCACCGTTATCGACGCGGGCCCGCGGCAGGTAAGCCGGTCGGTCGAAGTGGCGGCACCCGCCGCCGAGCTGTACGCGATGGCCGCCGACCCCCGGCGACACAGCGAACTGGACGGGTCGGGCACCGTGCGTGACAACATCAAGGCGCCCGCGGAACTGACTGTGGGGTCCAAGTTTTCGACCAAGATGAAGATGTATGGCGTGCCGTACCGCATCACCAGCACGGTGACCGCCCTGAAACCGGACGAACTCGTCGAATGGCGTCACCCGGTGGGGCACCGTTGGCGGTGGCAATTCGAGGCGCTCTCGCCGACCCGAACGCGGGTCACCGAAACGTTCGACTATCACGACGCCGGCGCGGTCAAGAACGCGCTGAAGTACTACGAGTTGATGGGTGCGACCAAGGCCAATGCCGCCGGCATCGAAGCGACGCTGGCCAAGCTGCGTGATCGCTACGCGGAGCGATGACGCCCCATCGCTGAACGGGAGCGGCGCGCCAATCGTGGTTGCTCTGTGAACGAAATCGAGTCGCTCGCCACGGTAGCGACACCGCACCCCTTGGCGGGGCCGCTGACCCGGTCGGGACAGCTCGTCGGCCGTTACGGACTGATCATCGTTTTGGCCTGGATCGGGTTCGGGAAGTACGTGAAGATGGAATCCCGCGTGCTCATCGAACACAGCCCGCTGCTGAGCTGGATCTATGACGTGTTCAGCGTGGCAACCGTCGCGCGCGGCCTGGGAACGATGGAAATCGTTGCCGCTCTTCTCATCGCGCTTCGTCCCGCGTGGCCGCGCGCATCCGCGGCCGGCAGCGCGATGGCCGTGGTGCTCTTCCTGGGAACGCTGAGCTTCCTCTTCACCACACCGGGGGTGGTCGCGACGCATGCCGGCGGTCTCCCTGTGCTGTCGGCGCTGCCGGGCCAGTTTCTGCTCAAGGATCTGGTGCTGATCGGGGTCGCGCTGTGGACGCTCGGCGATTCGCTCGCCGCCGGCAGCGCCATGTTCGCCAGGCAACGCCCTGGCACGTAAACGAAAACCCGAAAAGCGTTCTCGTGCCTGACTGGGAGCGTCCGTTACGTTCGGATGCCCTGCTGAGATCGTTCCGACCATCGTGATGTGATCAAACGGTTGATTACATCACTGCGCGTGATTAGGCTCTGCAGCAACTGGTGATTGGGCCAAGGCGGTAGCGCGGTATGCACCGCCACCAGACGGTTACGGGCCCTGAGCCGTGCAGTCAGGAGGGCGGATGATCAACGGCGTGTTCGACCCGTCCCGCTACCGCTGGAAGGCGGTGACCGGACGGCCCGGCTCGAAGTACAAGATCCAGCACGACTACACGATCCTCGGCTACGACCGTGACGTCCCCACCCTCGACATGGTCGTACGGTGGCAAGGTGACGGCGGCCACTGTCCGATCCACCGCCACGCCGCGGTTACCAGCGTCATCGTCCTGGACGGCGAGCAACACCTATGGGACGTCGAAGAAGACGGGTCGCTCAGCAACCACCGGTTCCGCCGAGCCGGTGACTACGCCCTGACCGGAAACGACCAAAAGCCACACCTTGAGCGGGGTGGGGCAACCGGCGGCCTGGTCTACTTCGGCGCGCGACCGGACTCGCCGACGGGCCTGCTGTACGAGATCTACGACGCCGACATGAACGTCGTCGCCCAGATCACCATCGACTCGCTGGTCGCCGACTTCGACGCCGAGCAGGTCCCCGCGTGAGGCGGTGGGCTCCCACGCGATCACCGCTGAGCGCAAGTGGCGCTACAGATTGATCCCGAGGTCGCGGCAGCACTGGCCGTGCTGGCACCCGCGACGCCTGCCGAACGGCCTCCGGTCGGCGACATCGCAACCCGAAGGGTGACCGCCCGCCAGATGTTCGAGCGCGCGGCCGCTTTCCTCCCAGCGGTCGGGGGCATCGAAGTAAGGCGATACACGATGCGCACAGACGACGGCGCGACGATCCCGCTGACCTGGTATCGGCGCGCCGGCGCGCAGCGACCGGGCAGTGCGGCGCTTTATCTGCACGGCGGCGGGATGATCCTCGGCCTCGATGAATTGGGCACGTTGTACGACACGGCGGTGTCCCACTACGTCGCCGCTTCCGGGGTGCCGATACTGGTCGCGGACTACCGCATCGCGCCCGAACACCCTCACCCGGCTCCGGTCAACGACTGCTATGCGGCGCTGCTATGGCTGGCCGACCACGCGGCGGAACTGGAGGTCGACCCGGCGCGACTGGCCGTCGTGGGCGACAGCGCCGGCGGAGGGCTCGCCGCCGCCGTGTGCCTGCTGGCGCGCGATCGCGCCGGACCGCCGATCGCCGCGCAACTGCTGTTCTATCCGATGCTCGACGACCGCACCACCGCGTCCGACCCGGCCCTGGAGCAGCTCGCGACGTGGACCTACGACGACAACCGCACGGGCTGGGAGGCGTTGTTTGGTACGCGCCACGGTGAGCCTGAGGTAAGCGAATACGCTGCACCAGCACGGGCCGCCGACCTGTCTCGCCTGCCCCCGGCCTACGTCGACGTCGGGGACCTCGACATCTTCCGGGACGAAGTCATCGAGTACGCGCGCCGGTTGGCGGGTGCCGGCGTGCCAACGGAGATGCACGTGCATCCGGGCTGTCCGCATGCGTTCGAATGGCTTGCGCCGCAAGCAAAAGTCTCGCAGCGGGCCATCTCCGACCGAGTCCGCCGCCTGCGCTCGGTGTAGCGTCCGGCGCGAGGGCTACCCCGGTCCCTCGAGGAGGCGCTTGACGACCTTGCCGGTGGGATTGCGGGGCAACGCATCGACGAAGCGCACGTCGCGCGGCACCTTGAAGCGTGCGAGCCGTTGCCGCACATGGTTTTTGACTTCAGATTCGGTCAGAGTGGCCCCGCGGTGCAGCACGATGACACTGCGCAGCCGCTGTCCATACTGGTCGTCGGCCACAGCGACAACCGCGGCCTCACGGATGGCGGGATGGGAGGCCAGTACATCCTCGACCTCCGCGGGAAAGACATTCTCGGCGCCGGAGACGATCATGTCGTCCTCGCGACCGTCGACGAACAGTCTGCCGCCGGCGTCGAAATGGCCGATGTCGCCGGTGGCCAGCAGGCCGTCGAGGGATTCCTTATTGCCGCCGCCGGTGTAGCCGTCGAACGCAATGTCATTGCCGACGAAGATCCTGCCCCGTGACCCGTCCGGTACGGATTGGCCACGGTTGTCGTAGAGCTTGACGGCGGCGCCGGGCACCACCCGGCCGACGCAGCCGGGCTCGACCGCCAGATCCACCGGTGTGGCGAGCGTGGCGTAGGCGACCTCGGTGGACCCGTACATGTTGTAGACGACTGGGCCGAAAACGTTCATGGCCTCCTGGCGCAGCGCGGCGCCAAGCTGCGAGCCTGCGACGAACACGATCCGCAGCGCAGAAAGATCCTTGCTCGAGAAGGCCTGCGGCCCTTGGTCGATGAGTCGACGCAGCATGATCGGAACCACGATCATCGCCGTCGCGCGGTTTTCGGCGGCGCTTCGCAGGGTCCGGCCCGCGTCGAAGCGGCGGCGGACGATGAGGGTGGAACCCATCAGTAGAGAGAGCATCAGATGCCCGAAGCCCAGCGCGTGAAACAGCGGAACGCAGCACTCGGTGGCTTCACCCGCCCGAAACGGCGCCTTGCTCAACAGGCCTCCCGCCGGCAGCAGTGATCGCGGCTCAGTGCGGGGGGCTCCCTTCGGGGTCCCCGTGGTTCCGCTGGTTAAAATGACCAGCCGGGCTCTGGTTGCCGAGGGCGGCGGTGGTGACGCATCGCCGTGCTCGATCAGGCCGTCGAGGCTCTCCGCCGTCGGCGATTCGTTCCACGCAATGACACACCCCAGCCGCATGTCTATCCCCGTGACCGCATCCAGGTACTCGGCGTCGTGCACCAGCAGGTCGACGCCCTCCCGCGCCAATACTTCCCGCAGCTGGTCGGGGCCAAAGTCGGTGTTGAGGAACACGATTCGTGCCCCGCATTTGGCAGCGGCGAACAGCGCGTCGACGAAGCCACGGTGATTGCGGGTCAGAATGGCCACGCCGTCACCGCCGCGCAGCCCGCGTTCACGCCACACATTGGCCAGCGCGTTGGAGCGGCTGTCCAGCTCGGCGAAGCTCAGCGCGCCGCGTTCGTCGATCAGCGCGGCCCGATCGCCGAAACGCAGGGCCGCAGTGCGCACCGCCCCGCCCGTCGGTCCGTAGTCGCGCATGGCCCGGGACATTTCGGGCAGTCGGCGCAGCGGCATCGGCCGCAACGCTCCGGCACGGCCGACCTGATAGAGGGCCCAGGTCTCCTTTCGGATACGTGCCAGAGCGCCGGCGACGCGGCTCGCCGGCCTCACTGCGCCGGGGCGTGCGCGGCTCCGGCGCCGGTGTAGTCGACCTGCCAGTGCTTGATGCCGTTGAGCCATCCCGATCGCAGCCGCTCCGGCGGCGCCAGCGGTCGCAGATTGGGCATCTGGTCGGCGATGGCATTGAAGATGAGATTGATGGTCATCCGCGCTAGGTTCGCGCCGATGCAGTAGTGCGCACCCGTGCCGCCAAAGCCCAACTGCGGGTTGGGGCTTCGCATAACGTTGAATGTGTAGGGGTCATCGAAAACCTCGTCGTCAAAGTTGGCCGAGCGATAGAACAGCACCACTCGCTGGCCCTTCTTGATCTGCACGCCGGAAAGCTCGGTGTCCTCGAGCGCCGTGCGCTGAAATGCCGTTATGGGAGTTGCCCAGCGCACAATCTCATCTGCCGCTGTCTCGGGCCGCAGGCGCTTGTACACGTCCCACTGGTCCGGAAACTCGCTGAACGCCATCATGCCCTGGGTAATGGAGTGACGCGTCGTCTCATTTCCGGCCACTGCCAGCGTGAGAACGAAGAAGCCGAATTCAGCTTCCGACAGCTTCTCCCCGTCAATGTCTGCCTGCACCAGTGTGGTGACAATGTCGTCGCTCGGATCCTTCGTCTTGATGTCGGCCATCTCCATGGCGTAGGTCAGCACGTGAACTGACGACGCTTGGCCGTCGCTGTCGGCATACTCAGGGTCCTCGCTGCCGGTCATCTCGTCCGCCCACCGGAACAATTTCGTACGGTCCTCCAACGGCACACCGAGCAGCCCGGCGATTGCCTGCAGCGGCAGGTCGTGGGCCACTTGCTCGACGAAGTCCCCGGACCCTTGAGCCGCTGCGGCTTTCACGATGGCCCTTGCGCGCTCGTTGAGTTCGTCGCGCAAGCGTCCGACGGCTCGCGGGGTGAAGGCGCGGGAGATGATCTTGCGTAGCCGGGTGTGGTGGGGAGCATCCATGTTCAGAATGGACGCGCGCGCCGCGTCGATGTTCTCTCGCTCCACGTCATCCGGGTATCGCGGGAGGGCGGTGTTCTCGTGGGTGGAGAAGATGTCGTTGCGCAGCGAAACCTCTCTGACGTCTTTGTGTTTGGTCACCACCCAAAAGCCGCCGTCGTTGAATCCGCCCTTGCCGATCGGCTGCTCGTTCCACCAGATCGGCGCCGTCCGTCGCAGCGCGGCGAGTTCGTCGACTGGGAGACGCTGCGCGTAGATGTCCGGATCGGTGAAATCGAAACCGGGGGGAATGTTCGGATCGGCCATCTGTGGCTTCCTTCGTATAGCGGCAGCGGATTCGGTTGATACGGCCGACGATGTCAACGGCGCCGCGCGGCTTAGCGCTTGGCGTCGGGCGCGAACAGTGTTCCTCGGATCAGTTGTCTGGCCGCGCTGAGCGTGGCGCGGTAGGCGGGTGGCGTCAGGTGGGCCGCCTGTTCGGTCAGGCCGCGGGTCAACGCGTAGATCGCGTCGATGGTTCCTGCGGCATCGATGCCGGCGGCCAACGCACCCTGCGCGCGGGCGTCTTCGATGATGTCGCTGATGATGCCCCGCAAGGGTTTGAACCCGGTGCGGTCGGGGTCTCCGCTGCGCAGGTACGCGGCGCTTTCGGCGCGGATGGCGCGTTCGAACGCGGCCAGGTAGGGATATTCGCGCATCAACCGGTCGGACTCGTCGAGCACCGCTTCGAGGCGGTCGACGACGCCCCCGTCACGGGCGGCGGCCTCGCCGAGCCGCGGGAACACCAGTTCCTCGATTTCTTTGACCGTCGCCTTAAGTAGTTCCGCCTTATTAGGGAAGTAGTGATACAGGCTCCCACTGGTCATGCCGGCGGCACGGGCGATCTCACGGATGCTTGCCTGTGCGTATCCGGCCTCGGCCACGCAGCGCATGGTTGCGGTGATGATCCGCCGACGCGTTTCCTCGCCGTTGGCACCCACCGGCCGGCCGAGCTGTGACGACGCGACGGTCATGATCGGGGTTCCCCGGAGCCCCCAGAGACGGAAAACTCCGCTAGCTGATTTGGCTCGACGTACATCGCCTGCACTTCCTCTGGCGCATCGCGCCCAAACTATTAATCGATCAGTTGATTATATCACTGGCGCCGGGCTGCCGGGTAGTGCTCGATCCACTGACCGGCGCCTCGACCGCAGGCAATACTTTCTCGGTGAGCAGGTGCAGGCTTGCCCAGGCTTCTTCGAGCGGCAGCCCGCCGATGAGGGGGTTCATCACGACTTCCCTTCTGCCATCGGCGATCTGACTGAGCAGCTGCTCGGGGGAGAGGATCTCCACGATGTTGCGCCTGCGCACGTCTTCGACCGATTGCGCCGCCACGTCGTGGGGACGGGTGACGCCCGGACGTTTCCACCGGCTGTATTCCCTCACTTCGTTGATGATGCAGTGTCCGTAGGTGCTCCACATGGCGTCTGGGTCGCAGCTCAACAACGTCACGGTGCTGCCGTTCTCCGGGCGGTAGACAAAACCGCGGCGGCCGCGTTTTTGGAGTTCTTCGGTGTAAACCGCTTCCACGTCGGGCATGGCCATGGGCGGCGCGAACGGTAACCCGAAGCGCGCCGCGCGCCGCGCAGCAGCAGCGCTCATGCCGCCGATGAAAAAGAACGGCCGAGGGCGGGTGTGTGGCTTGGGGGTGACATTGACGGTTCGCCCGTTGTACTCGAAAGGATCGTCGCCCCACGCGTCGAGCAGCACCTCGATGCAGCGATCCATCAACTCGCCGCGCCGCGTCCAGTCTTTGCCGACCGCCGCGTATTCCTCGGGCCGATAACCCATGCCCGCAACGAAACTGAATCTGCCGTTGGAAATGTTGTCCAGTACCGCGATGTCTTCAGCCAGCCGCACCGGGTCGTAGAGAGTGATCAGCAGGGCGTTGATGCTGATGCGCACCCGAGTGGTCCGGCCCGCCAGGGCGGCGGCCATGATCAGCGGCGAGGGCAGCCACCCGGTTGCCGCCAGATGATGTTCCTCGCAACTGATACCGGTGAAGCCGTGTTGGTCAGCGTATGCGGCCATATCCAGGGCGGCCTGGTAGCGATCCCCGTGCCGTCCCGCGGGATCGGCGACGTTGGTCATGTTGAAGCGCAATGCGGTCATCAAACCCATGGATCACTCTTTCAGTGGTCATTCGACGGCAGCACCTCCGGCGGAAGGGCGCAACGCCAATCGCAACGCCGGCGCCGTCACAACATATTAAGCGATCGATTGTTTAATTATCAGCGTGCCGACAACCTGCTCGCACAAGTGTGCGCGCCACCTAATATGGCCTACAGTCGCACAGCGCTCCGCCGGCCGGCTGACGCTCCGGCCGATGACCGTGTTGCAATCCAGGAGGAGTGGCTGACGAGAATTGGCTGGAGACATGATCACGACGACAAATCAGCTGGGCCGTCCTGTCGGCGCAAGCGGCGAGCGGACGCGTCAGCGCATCATCGCCGCCACGATGCGGTGTGTGGCCGAGAGGGGTTATTCGCGGGCAACGATTCGCGAAATCGCGCGAACGGCCAACGTCACCAGTGCCAGCCTCTACAACTACTTCCCGAACAAGACCGAGCTGATCAACGCGGCCATCGCGGCGAGGACCGAAGTCGCGCTGCCCCGGTTGCGCCGGGCCGCCGAACAGCCGGGGAGCGCGGTGGACCGGATAGAGGCCGTCTTGGATGAGTCCAGTCGGCTGATGCGTGAGTATCCCGACCTGGCGGCTTTCGAGTGGGCGATCCGCGCCCAGGGGGCCGTCGGCCTTTCGCCGGCGACCGGTGGCGATACCGAACTGCACGCACTGCGCGAAATCATCGAGGGCGTGATCCACGATGCGTATCGCCACCGGCGCTCGGGCGGCCGCGCGCAGGCACGAGCCACCGTCGACGCGATCTATGCGCTGCTGTATGGCCTGACCGAACTGGCCGCAACGGCCTCGCCCAAGGCGTACCAGCGTGCACTTTCGGCGGCGAAGCCGCTGATCAGAGGCGCACTGTTCTCGACGGGTCGCGCACCTCGGCGTTGAGCCGAGCGATCACGGGCGCGGGGAGGGACGATTGATATGATCAATCGATTGATTATATGCTCGCGGTGTACGCCTGACGCGTACGTGCCCTGGGCGACGCGGTTCGCCCAGCGAGCCGGCAGAAGGGGTCGTAGATGGTGACGACAACGGACGGTCTGCCATTCGACGAAGAGGCGTTACGACGAAAGTACGACCGGGAGCGGCGGCGACGGCTACGGCCTGACGGCATCCAACAATACGTAGAAGTGGCGGGCCGGTTCGCTTCCTTCGCCGAGGATCCATGGGCCGATCCGCACCGGACCCGCGAGCCGCTTACCGACACGGTCGACGTGGCGGTCATCGGAGCCGGCTTCGGCGGGCTGCTGACCGGTGCACGGTTGCGCGAACAGGGCGTGGACAGTGTGCGACTGATCGACAAGGCGGCCGACGTCGGCGGCACCTGGTATTGGAATCGCTACCCGGGGATAGCTTGTGACGTCGAGTCGTACGTGTACATGCCTCTACTCGAGGAGCTCGGCTACATCCCAACCGAGAAGTACGCCAAGGGTGCGGAGATCTTCGCGCACTGCCAGCGCATCGCCGAGCACTATGACCTCTACCGCGACGCATGCCTGCAGACCGAGGTGCGGGAGATCCGTTGGGAACCCGAGGATTCTGTGTGGGTCATCACCACCGATCTCGGCGACGCCATGCGGGCCAAGTTCATCTCGATGGCTAACGGCTACTTGAACAAGCCGAAGCTGCCCGGCATACCGGGAATCGCGTCATTTCGCGGCCACATGTTCCACACCAGCCGCTGGGATTACGCTTTCACCGGCAACGATCTTGAACATCTGGCCGACAAGCGCGTCGGCATCATCGGCACCGGCGCTACGGCGATCCAGTGTGTGCCACACCTGGCACGAAAGAGTCGGCACCTCAGCGTCTTTCAGCGCACGCCCTCGTCGGTCAATGTGCGGGCGGATGCGCCGACCGACCCGCAGTGGGTGCAAACCCTGTCACCCGGCTGGCAGCAGCGCCGCATCGAAAACTTCCAGATTCTCACCGCCGGAGGCTATGCCGATGAAGACCTGGTCGCAGACGCCTGGACCAGTATCACGCGCAAGCTGCCGGTGATGCGCCACGACGCCGGCAATGGGTCCGACCCACTGCAGCGGGTCCGCGAAGTTGAACTGGCCGACTTCGCCCAGATGGAAGAGATCCGTGCCCGCGTGGATGCCCTCGTGGCCGACCGCGCGACCGCTGAGGCGCTCAAGCCGTGGTATGGCTACTTCTGCAAACGGCCCTGCTTTCACGACGAATACCTACAGGCCTTCAACCGCGACAATGTCACTCTCGTCGACACCCACGGCCGCGGGGTCGAGCGCATCACCGAGGCCGGCGTCGTCGTCGACGGAATCGAATACGAGTTGGACTGTTTGATCTTCGCCACCGGGTTCGAGGTGGGCACCGACTACAGCCGCCGCACCGGCTTCGAAGTGATCGGGCGGGACGGCCTCACGCTGACGGATGCCTGGCGCGACGGGATCCGAACCTTCCACGGCCTCAGCGTGCACGGCTTCCCGAACTGTTTCATCGAAAGCATCGCGCAGTCCGGACTCACCGTGAATTTCCCTTACCTCCTTGACGTGCAGGCCCGCCATGTCGCCTGGATCATCGCCCGCGGCCTCGAGCAAGGCGTCACCGAGATCGAGGCGTCCCGCGACGCCGAGGCCGCGTGGGTTGACACCGTGCTGGCCCGCTCCGCTCTCACCGCCGAGCGGGCGAAGACCTGCACTCCCGGTTATTACAATCGGGAGGGGCAGGCCGACGTCAAAACCCGGCAGGGCAGCTTTTTCTTCGGGACCCCAACGGAATACGCCGACATCCTCGCGGAATGGCGTGCTGGCGGTGCGCTGGAGGGACTGGTTTTGCGAACCCACCAGGTCGCACCGTGACGAGCCGCGCGGCCAGTCGCCGGTATTCGCTTGGTCGGCTGCGGGCGGCGACACGCCGGCGCGCCCAGCCCAGAGTCGCGATCATCGGGGCGGGTTTCGGCGGTATAGCCGCGGCAGTCGCGCTACGCCGGGCCGGCATCGACGATCTGGTGATCATCGAGGGCGGCGACGGCGTCGGCGGGACGTGGCGGCGCAACACCTATCCCGGCGCCGCGTGCGACGTGCAAAGCCACCTGTACTCGTTCTCGTTCGCGCCCAACAAATCCTGGAGCCGCACCTACGCGCGCCAGCCCGAGATCTTGGCCTACCTCGAATCTGTGGCCGACGACTTCGACCTGCGCGGCCACCTGACCTTGCGGACTTACGTACGGCACGCGCGATGGGACGAGGGCAGTGGGCAGTGGGAATTGCAGCTGCAGCAAGCGAATAGCGACACCGTCACCACCATGCGGGCCGACGTGGTGGTCAGCGCTGTCGGCCTGTTCGGCGCTCCCAGGCTGCCAGACATCGAGGGCCTCACCGGCTACCGCGGCCACTTGATGCACACGTCGGCGTGGGATCCGGGCGTGGACCTGGCCGGCCGGAAGGTCGCGGTGATCGGCACGGGCGCCAGCGCCGTGCAGGTGGTCCCGGAACTCGCTCGAATCGCCTCGGGTGTAACCGTGTTTCAGCGAACGCCGCCCTGGATGGTTCCCAAGGATGACCGTCCGTTCAGTGACAGGGAACTGGCAAGGTTTCGCCGACAGCCGTGGGCGGCTCGCAGGGAACGGTGGCGAATCTGGAAGCAGTTCCACGACTTTGCCGGAAACGCAGTCGAAGACCCACAGGTGGCACATCGCTCACGGGTCGCGACATCGTTCCTGGAGCGCACTGTCGCCGACGAGCGGCTGCGCCGGGCGCTGACGCCCGACTATCCATTCCGCTGCAAGCGGGTGCTACTCGGCGATGACTACTATCTGGCGCTACAAAAGGACCAGGTCGATCTGGTAACCGAACCGATCGCACGCGTAACCGAGACGGCGATCGCGACTGTCAGCGGCAAAATGGTGGACGCCGACGCCATCGTGTGCGCGACCGGGTTCCAGACCAGCCGCTATCTCGCCGGGATCGAGGTGATCGGACGGGGCGGCCAAAGCCTGCACGAGCGGTGGGGTGATGACCCGAGCGCCTACCTGGGCGTCGCGGTGAGCGGCTTCCCGAACTTCTTCATGCTCTACGGCCCCAACACCAACCAGGGTGGCAACTCGATCGTCTACATCCTGGAGGCCGGTGCGCGTCTGGTTGCCAGCGCGGTCAGCCGGGTGGCGCGCAGGGGTGGCTACATCGACGTCCGGCCGGAAGCCGAAAAGCGCTATAACGACCAGCTTTCCGCGGACCTGGAGCGCACCATCTGGACCCGGTGCGACAGCTACTTCCGTTCACCCACCGGACGCATCGTCACCCAGTGGCCTTACACCGAGCTGGAGTACGCCCGCCGGACCTGGCGGCTCCGGCCGCGAGACTGGCTAGTGGCCCAGGCCGAAGTCGATGACCCCGCGGATCAGGCGGCCGCCCACCAGGTCGGCGTAGGCGTCGTTGATGTCGTCGAGCCGGTAGCGCTTGGTGATCATCTCGTCGAGGAGTAGCTGACCGGACTCGTACAGCGTGGCCAGCAGCGCGATGTCGCTCTTGGGATTGCACGAGCCGAACACCGTGCCGCACAACGTCTTGTTCATCAGGATGAAGTCCTGCAGCGCGACGTCGATCGATGCCGTCGCGGGCGCCGGCAGCCCGGTCAGCACGCACGTGCCGCCCTTGCGGGTGAGCGCCAGCGCCGTCCCGACGTCGGCCTCGCCGATCATGGCGGGGGAGACCACGACCGCATCCGCCATCACGCCGCGGGTCAGGTCGCGCACCAGCTCGAGCGCGTCGGTCGCCGTCGCGGCGGCGTGCGTCGCACCGAAAGCCATTGCGGAGCTGCGCTTGAAGTCGCTCACGTCGACCGCGACGATCCGCGCGGCGCCGCTGATGCGGGCGCCCTGAACCGCCGCGGTTCCGATTCCGCCGGTGCCGATCACCACCACCGTGTCACCGCCCCGTACCCCGGCGCGGCGGGCCGCCGACCCGTACCCTGTGGGCACCGCGCACGCCAGCAGCGCGGCGGGCACCAGCGGAAAGACCGGGTCGATCTTGACCAGCGAATTCGCCGCCACCACAGTGTGTTCGGCGAACGCGCCGATCTTGGACACGTGGCCGAGGTCTCGGCCGTCGACGGTGTGATGGCGGAAGGTGCCGTCGGTCGGCATGCCCGGCGCCAGGGTCCCGGCCCCCTTGTCGCAGAGGTACTCCATCCCCGAGGCGCACCAGCGGCATTGGCCGCAGACCGCGACGAAGGACGTCACCACGTGGTCGCCCGGCGCGAAACCGGCTACACCGTCCCCGACCTCGATGACCACGCCGGAGCCCTCGTGTCCGCCGATCGTCGGCGACATGGCGGGTAATCCGAGGGCGCGCAACGTTTCCGGCGGCGCGGCCAGCTTCCCCTGCCGGATGTGCTCGTCGGAGTGGCAGAGTCCGGTGGCGGCCAGGCGCACCAACACCTCGCCCGCCTTCGGCGAGTCCAGCTCGAATTCCTCGACGGTCCACGGACCGCCGTATTCGTAGACGATGGCCGCGCGGCTTCGCATCGACTCGTGCACCTTTCTGCCGGGCAATTCGATGGCACAATGCCTGGTTCGTCGCAGCCGACTCAACCGGTGGCGGCGGCCACCCTGGCGCGCTCGGTCATCGAGGCGATAACGCCGCCGTCATTGAGGATGTCGGTGCCGGTCAGGTAGCCCGCCTTATCGCTGGCGCAGAACGCGAGCAGCTCGGCCATCTCCTCGGGCTTGCCCCATCGCGGGACCGCGGCGTTGGTGACCATCGCGCCCGCGCCGGCCTGCTCCTCGAGCCGGCCCATCTCGGTGTCGATCGACCCCGGCGAGACCGACACGATGCGCAATCCGCGCGCGTTGAATCTTTCCGCCTGTGACTGGCTGTACCACTTCACGAAGCTCTTGCTGACGGCGTAAGCGAGGCCGGACCTAGCCTCCTCGGGCACGATGTTGCAGGTCGTCATCAGGGCCTCCAGGAAGGCGTCGGCGTCCCGCAGCGCCAGCGGGAACTGGTCCACCGGAACCATTTCCGCGGGCAGAATGTGGGCCGCCATCGACGCCACGTTGACGATCACGGCGCCCTCGCCTGCCGCGGCGTAAAACGCCTCGTTGACGTTGAGCGTGCCGAGCGCGTTGGTCCGCATGACGTAGTCGGCGGGGCCCATGCTCGGGCTCACTCCCGCGGTATGGATGACCGAGGCGAGCGTCCCGAGGCCCTTCGCCGTTTCGAGCAGCTCAGTCACTGCCCCCGGGTCGGTGACGTCACAGTCGACGGCCGTGGGCCTCATCCCGAGCCCTTCCAGTGCTGCGGCCGCCGCCTTCAGCCGGTCCTGGCGGACGTCGCAGAGGACCACGGCGTGGTCGCGGCCGACGATCTTGGCCGTGGCCAGACCCATGCCACCCGCGCCGCCCGTGATTACCGAAACTCGATTCATACCGTGGACCGTATACGCAGCGGGATTCCGTGCGGAGTCGGGTTAGGCCATTTCCTCGGCCCAAGCGATATGCCCTTCGAAGCCAAGCGAATTCGCCATCGCGCGATAGCGGCCACGGTAGTCGCGATATGCGAGTTCGTCGCCGCGTGCTTGGGCCTCGAGCGCCCGCATCCGCAGCAGCCAGATTTCGTTCATGACGAATCCCGGTTCGGTCGGCACCGCCGCCAATCGCTCGATGGCCGCTTGGGCTTCCCGAAGGTCGGTCGGGCCGCTCCTGCGCAGAAGCGCTTCCACCAGAGTCGCAGTGGCCGCCGCCAGGTCAATCATGTCGCCCGAAGAGTATTCCGCCTCGACGGCAGCGCGGGACAGTTCAACCGCGCCGTCGAGATCGCCGGCCTGAACCTTCTCCCTGGCGAAAATCATGTCGACGAATGTGGCCGCCAAGAGGGTGAAGCGTTCTTGCAGAGCGGCTTCCCGGGCCGCCGCGAAAAGGGCGAATGCGTCGTCGCGTTGCGGACCGCCGTGGCTCAGGAGCGCGCGAGCGTGCACGTATTGGGCGCAGGCCAGCGTGAGATCATCACCTGACCGCTGGGCGGCCTCCAGCACCTCGGCGGTCTCTCGGACGTCCGCCGCCTCCGGTACCCACACCCCGTTGCCGGCCAGCAGGTACTTGAACAGCAGCATTATCGCTCGCAACGTGGGATCGAATGCGCGGACCATTATCGCGGCCTCCTCGACATCGGCCCTCCCTCCGGGGTCGCCGAGCAGACACCGTGCACACCCTCCTAGCATCTTCGCGCCAACCAACGGAGAGCCGACGACGATATTTCCCTTGGTGGCGTCACCGTCGGCCAAGTCGATCATCCGATGCGCCAGCTGAACGACTTCCGTTGCCTCCCCGCGCTCGAGCTTGGCGGCGAGCGCAGCGTAGCCCAACCCGAGAGTCAGCGTCGGGTCGCCGATCGACTCGAGCAGGCTGATGAGTTCCGAGGCCAAACGCGATGCTTCCAAGAATCGCGCATGAACGATCAGAGCCGGCAGCCATCCGCCCATCGCCATCGCCAGCGACACCTTGTCGCCGGCGGCGGTGGCAAGGTCGTGCAGTTCATCGAAGCCGGTGTCAGCCAGGCTGCCGCCGGCCAGCCAGGCGCTCGCGCACAGCAGGGTTCGCGGAGCGATCCGCATGGCGGCGCTGTCGGCATCATCATCGGGCAGTCGGTCGGCGACGTCGCGCGCCTGGCGCCAACTCGCACGCGCCGCCGCGAGGTTGCGGTGAGTCAGCCACGTCCCTGCCCGCATGTACCAGTCGAAGGCAGTATGCAAATCACCCGCCGCTTTGAGGTGTTCTGCGATCAGCGCGGCGTTTTCGTCGGCTGATGCCGGGTCGCGCTGCTCGATCAGGGCGGCCAGCCGACGGTGCAGCTCGTCGCGATCCGATTTCAACTGCGATTCGTAGGCCACGTAGCGGATCAGTGGATGCCGGAACGCGTATTCGACCTTCGGGGTGAAGGCGACCTGGTCGATCAGCTCGCCCTTGACTAGTTCGTCCAGTACCGGTTCCACACCCAACGCGCTGACCAGGTCCGGGCTGAACCGTGTCCCGATGACCGCGGCCGCGCACAGAGCGCGTTTGGCCGGGAAGCTCAGGCGGTCGATGCGGGCCGCGATGACGGCGTGCAAGGTCGGCGGAGCGGTGATATCGGCGATCTCACCGTGGAGCAGGTAGGAACCGCGTTCGCCGTGAATCGAGCCCCGCTCCGCGAGGTCGCGCACGATCTCCTCGGCGAAAAAGGGGTTGCCGCAGGCACGTTCGGAGATGACTTCTGCGAGCTCCTGCACCGACGCGTCGGTGCCGAGCAATTCGCCGATCAGCGCTACGGTTTGGGTGCTGTTCAGTGGGCGCAACGCGATCGTCTGGGCGCCCGGGATAGCGGCCAGCGCGCCTTGGTACTCGGGCCGATAGGTGATCAGCATCATCGAGCGGGTTTGCCGGATCACCGTCAGAAAGTCAGCGAGCATCGACTCGCTGACCTCGTCGATCCAATGGGCATCCTCGATCACATACAGGGCGGAACCCCGGCGATTCACCCATGCGGCAGTCACGAGCGCCGTGAGGCGCCGTCGCCGGGCATCACCCTCGATGTCGGGCGCCTCGACGGCGGGATCCGCAATGCCGAGCAGATCGTCGACCAGCCAGAGATCCTCCCCATCGGCGTTCGGAAATCGGGCTTCCAGCTGCGCCCGTGCGGCCGCGTCGTCCAGCCCCTCGACCCCGAGGGCGGCGCGCAATAGTCCCGTCACCGCGTGGAAAGGAATATCACTGGTATGGGACTCGCAGTACACGGTGATGACATCCATGCCGCGGGTTTTCGCCAATGCCGCCGATTCGCGAACGGTACGGCTTTTGCCGATGCCCGGCGGTCCAACGACACCGATGACGCATCCAGCCCCGCCGACCGCCTCATCGAGGATGCCGGCGATGGTGTTGAGTTCCCACGTGCGCCCGACCAACTGCGGGTCTTTCCGACGGCTGTGATGGCTGGAGGCTGCGATCAGGCGGCGAGCGGGGACCGGCGCGTTGGCGCCCTTGATGTACACCATTTCGGGGTCCGCAAGCGTCGCGGCATCGTCGACCAGGCGAGCGGTCGACTCGCTGAGCATCACCCCGCCCGGGGGTGCGACCGACTCCATCCGCTGGGCCATTCCTACCTGCTCGCCGATGGCCGTGTAACCCAAGGCACCAGATCCGATCTCGCCTGCGATCACCTGACCCGAATTCAGCCCCACTCGCAGCCGCAGCTCGACCTTGTCTCGGCGCGCGACCTCACCAGCCACGCGTCCGGCTTCGTCCTGGATACCCAGGGCCGCCAGACAGGCGCGAAAAGCGTGATCCTCCAAGGCGATTGGCGCACCGAACACGGCCATGATCCCGTCGCCGGTGAACTTGTCCACCCTGCCGCCGAATCTCTGCACCACCGTCGCCGCGCGCTCGATGAGTTCGCCCATGATCTCGCGCAACCGTTCCGCGCCCACCGCGGCGGCGATATCCATCGAACGCACGACGTCGGCGAACAGCACGGTCACTTGCTTGTACTCCGCAGAGGCCGGAGTGGCCGTAATCTGCGATCCGCACTCGTCACAGAACTTCGCGGTGGCGCGCAATTCCTCACCGCATGACGGGCACGCCACATTCGACGTCGTCATGGCGCACCACCCATCCAGGTCGTACCACCCCAGTCGTTAAGAATAGGTGGCTGCCGGGGCGAAGCGCGAGTACTGGCGCTTTGCTGGACGGGCCCGCGATCGCGGGGAGTTAGGGCTCTGGCACCGGATGGTGGGGGTGACCGGTGTGCCGGATGGCCGTCCCGAAGAACGGCGCTCGCACGGTCGCGGCCAGGTGGCGGCGGTAGCGGATCAGCGCGACGACGGCCACCGCGGTGTAGACGGCGCAGAGCAACAGCCGGCCATGCGTCGAGGCGATGGGGAACTGCACGACGAACAGGCCCAGCAGGGTGCACGCCGCGGCGCGCTGGAAGCGCAGCGCCAACAACAGCGCCACTCCCATCATGGTTTGGGTTGCCGTGAGCAGCACTTCCTCGACCTGACGCGGGTCGAGTTGCAGCGAGAACCCGCCGCCGCCCAGCAGGTGGGCGATCGGCAGCGACCCGATCAGCAGCGTCCACTGGTTGACCTTGGAGGAGATCAGGGTGGCGATGGCCGCGGTGCCCTTGCCGCGGGCGGCGAAGATGGTCGCCACGATGAACTCCGGGGCCTCCGAGGCGAGGGGGGCGAGCCACTGGACCAGCAGGAACCGGTCGATACCCAGTTCGGTGCCGGCGGCGACCAAGTTGTCGGCGAACGGCTTGGCGCACAGCAGGATCACCGCGCCGGACGCCAGGAAGAGGCTCACGACCACGACGCGGCGACGGCGATCGGGCAGCTCCCCGAGGGCGGCGGCGGTTCCGATCAGGTCGGGCTCCTCGACGTCGCCGTGGCTGACCTTGTAGAGGTAGAAGCCGAACCAGGCCAGCAGCGCCAGCCCGAGCCCGAAGTGGATCTGGCCGCTCGCCGGTATCGCGAACGCGATGACACCGGCGATGAGAAGGAACCCGAGCTCGAGACGGTTGGCCGGTTGCAGCGCCAAGCCGGTGGCCTTCGCGGAACCGGCCTTGCGCGCCACCACGATGCTGACCAACACCACGACGGGCCAACCGAGGCCCATCAGCAGCCGGTTGGACCCGGTCATGTTGGCGGCGGCGTATTGCGTGTACTCCGCGTTGTGGCCGGAGACGTAGGCGTAATACAGGTCGACGGCGTACTCGGGCAGCACCGCGATCAGCGCCAGTATCGCCGTCGCCAGCCCGCCGGAGACGTCGATCTGCGCGGTTTCGGCGGCCCAGGCCAGCAGGAAGCTGGCCGACACCACCGCGGCCCCGAAGATCAGCAGCGCGATGACCGGGTCGGGGTGCAGGCCGGCGAGTCGGGTCACCACCGCCGGGACGACGAATGCCGTGGTGATCAACGCCGAACGGGCCAGGGTGCGACGCCGCAAGCGTTCTGGCGTCGAGACCGCGGTCGCGGGCCTGTCTGTGGCGAGCATCGTCATCCTTCGATACGGAGGGGTGGCGACTGAGGCGGCCACTCCGGATGGCGTAGCCGTGCCGAACGATTACCCAAGTTACTCGCGAAGCTCGTCGCCAGCAACGTCGCTCATTGCCGGAGCGGCCTCGTGCCCAGACGCATCTTTGCTGGCTAACTGGGGCACGGTGCGAAAGTTAGGGTGTCCTGATCCCGAAGTTTGGCAAACCTTTCAGTTCGCCAATCGCCCCCTACGCAGTACGACGCGCCGCGAGAGGCAGAGGTTCCACCTAATTATCCGGACCCATGGCCGCTGCCACGGCTTGGGCGAACAGTTCGACGGCCTGGTTGCGGGTTAGCGACGCGAGCATTCGTTCGGCGGCACCTCGTCGAGGGAACCGATCTGACCGCGGCTGTGCTCGAGTTGTCGCAACGCGGGCGTATCGGTCTTGCCCGATCACGATGGCGACCTCACCCGGCTGCATCCCTGCCGACCGAACGTAGAACTCACCGACGGTGAACGCGTCGGTCAATGCGACGGCATCACCGGAAACGTCGCCCGGGACCGGCTTGGCCGCGACCTCCGAAACCACCAGCAGCTCAGCGAAACTGCCCTGCGCCTCGGGATGCTGGCCGATGATCCGCATCCCGCCGGCGCCGCCGTCGACAAGGCGCACCGGCATGGCCGTCACGTGCGCACCGACCGCGAACTGATCGGTGCAGCCGGGTCCGTGGCCGACGACCTCGCCGACGAACTCGTGACCGAGCACGATGTCGCGGTCGATGTCGTACAGCGAGCAACCGGTCGGATCGTCGACGGCGAGCTCCGGATGGTCCATGAAATGCACGTCGGACTCGCAGATCGCGGTGCTCAGCGTGCGCAGCAACAGCTCACCCGGTCCCGTTTCGGGGTCCGGCGTCTCGCGGACCTGGAGCCGGCCGTCCCTCGGCACCATAGCGCGCAATGCGTTACCTTCTCGAATAATCGATATAGGATCTCGAAAATGTTCGTCTCACCCTAAATCGTGTGGCAGAGGAGTCAAGCCATTCGCGGATCGACGTCTGCGCCGACCGCCCGGGTGCTCGACGTCGTCGAGCTCCTGGCCCGGTCCGGTAATGCGCGGCTGCGGTTCTCCGACATCGTTCGCGAGCTCGACCTCACGCAGGCGACGGCACACGCGATTCTGAAGACGCTATGCGACCGGGGGTGGGCCAGCCGCGATCCGGTCGCCAAAACCTTCACTCTCGGCCCCGCGTTGGCCGTCGTGGCGGCGCGAACGGACACCGCCCGGCCGCTCGCGCACGCGGCCCGTTCCGCGGCGCTGCGGTTGTCCCGTGAGGTCGGCTATGCCTGCTCCGTGGTCGAACGTTTCGGAGATTCGTTGGTGGTAACCGCTTTTGAGGGCGAGCCTGCCACCCAGCCGTCCGGCATTCCGGGCGATCGCATTCCTTACGCCCCGCCCTTCGGGGTGGCGCTGGCCGCGTGGGACGACGAGGAGGAACGACGCGCTTGGATCCGCCGCGGTGCGGGCAACAATCCCGATCGCAACCGGCGGCTCGAACAGGTGCTGGAGCACACGCGCGAGCGCGGCTTCGACGTCGACTGGACGACGCCCGCGCTGGCCCAGGCGGTGCAGGTGGTCGGCACGCTGGACAGCGACGAGATGCCAACGCCGGTGCGGCACATCATGGATCAGTTGCTCGTCGAATTCACCACCATCGGCTTCCTCTCCGACGACAGCCCGGGGCGGCGTAAGCAACCGGTGGTGACCATCGCCGCACCGGTTTTCGAGGACGGACGCGTAAACCTGATGGTGGCCATGCATCCGCTGTGCCCGCTGTCGGCGCGGCAGATCCGGGTCATCGGTAAACGACTGACCGACGAAACGACGGCGATCAGCCTGCCCCCGCCGCGCCCGGGTGCGGCCGATCGCGCCGTCTAGGCTCGGCGTATGGAACTGCGGCAGTTGCGCTACTTCGTGGCCGTCGCAGAGGAGTTGCACTTCGGCCGCGCCGCGCGACGCGTCCACATCTCCGGACCGGCCCTGTCGCAACAGATCATCTCGCTGGAGCGCGAGCTGGGCGCCGACCTGTTCGTCCGGGATCGGCGGAGCGTTCGGCTGACCGAGGCCGGACGCACCTTCCTTCCGGACGCGCGCCGAATCCTGTCTCTGGCCGACGATGCCAAGCACCGGCTGCGGCAGGCCGCCGCGCGCGGCACGCCGGTGCGCCTGGGTTACGTCAGCTGGCTGCCGGAGGACCTCACCGCGATGGTGGGGTCCACCGCGGATGTGCGCCTCGACGAATGGGTGCTGCCGTCGCACGCGCAGGCCGACCGCGTGGCCGAGGGAACCCTCGACGTCGCGCTGGCGTGGGTCACCGCCGGCCAGGTCGAGGAGCGCGGCCTGACGGCGCACCTGCTGCGAACCGAGCCGCTGCACGCGGTTGTTCCCGGTATCGGTTCCACGGAACCCATTGCCGCACAACGGGTCAGCGTGCTCATCGACGCGGACGAGTCGGCATGGTCGTCGTGGAACCGGTACGCCAAGGAGTTCGCCGCTTACGTCGGCGCCCGCGTCGTGCAAATCGACGACGGCGGCATCACCGGCGACGCGTTCTACGCGCACGTGCGCAGGGTGGGTGCGGCGGTGCTCGCGTCACCCAAGCGCCACACCGCGGCGCTCCCGCCCAGCTTGGGTCAGCGTCCGGTCGCCGAACCGGTGCCGCTGTGGACGTGGTCGCTGCTGCACCGCCGCGACGACGACCGCGCCAGCGTGCGCGCCGCCGTGGAAGCGCTGCTGGCGGTGGCGCGCAGCCGCGATTGGCCGACCCCTCCCGACGGTCCGTGGTGGGCCCCGGCCGACGACCCCCACCTGCGGTGAGAAGTCTCATCGAGCACTGGTAAGAGAACGGTCCTGGACGGCAAGCCGGCGCTGCGCTTCAGTGAATACAAGCTGGGCGGAAGGCGAAAAGGCATGGCAGAGAACTACGTTGTGGACGAACTGGCCGACTTCGTCGTCGACGCGCAGTGGGCCGACCTGACCGGACGTCCGCTCGCGCTGATGAAACGCAATGTGCTGGACAGCATCGCCTGCGCCGTCGGTTCCCTGGACGGTCAGCTCGTCGCACCGATTCGCGAACACACCGCCCAGTTCAGCGGTGCGCCCACCGCGACACTGGTGGGCGGCGGACGGGCGTCGGTCGACCAGGCCGCGTTCTTCAACGCGGTGCTGGTGCGTTACCCCGATCTGCTGGACACCTACCTGGCGGTCGGAGGGCTGTGTCATCCCGCCGACAACTTCGGCGCCGTCTTGGCCGTTGCCGAGCACACGGGCGCCAGCGGGGCCGACTTCCTGCTGGCGCTGGCCGTCGCCTACGAGGTGCAATGCCGGTTCAGCGCGCAGGTGCCTGTCATGGCGCGCGGACTCAATCACGCGCTGCAGCTGTCGATGTCGGTGGCGGCAGGCACCGCGAAGCTGCTCGGGCTCGGCGTCGAACAGACCGCGAACGCCATCGCCGCCGCCGCGACCGACAACGTATCGCTGGCGACGGTGCACGCCGAGCCGGTCTCGAACTGGAAGGGCATCTCACCGGCCAGCACCGGCATGCGCGGCGTGTACGCGACCATGCTGGCCGCCCGCGGCGTCACCGGGCCCAGGTCGTTGTTCGAGGGCCCGCACGGTCTGGTGCAGCTCTTCGATCAGCCGATCGACCTCACGACCACCGACCGCGGGCTGACCTGCATCGAACAGACCTATCTGAAGCAGTACTGCGCGCTCATCCACGGGCAGGTCGTGATCGATGCGATCTTGGCCCTGCGCACCGAGAACGACTTGCGCGGGGACGACGTCGCACGGGCGACCCTCGAGGTATTTCAGGGCGCGTATGACTTCGCCGGCGGGGGAGCGTACGGCGCAAAGGACGATCCGCGCACCAAGGAGCAGGCCGACTACAACCTCAAATATCTGAGCGCGGTGGCGCTGCTCGACGGCGGGGTGGGTCCCGAACAACTGGAAACCAAACGGGTTCTGCGCGCCGACGTGCAGGACCTCTTGACGCGCGTCGACGTCAAGCCGGCCGCCGACTTGACAGCTGGCTATCCCCAGCGCACGGCGGCGCGGGTGCACCTGGTGACCCGGGACGGGCGGGAATTCGACCGCGAGCAGGCCGATTACGAGGGATCACCGACCCGGCCCATGTCATGGGAACGCGTCGCGGAGAAGTTTCATTGGCTGGCCGAAGCCTTCTGTGACGAAGGTCTGCGCGCGGAGATCGTCGCGGCCGTCGACCACCTCGACGCGATTCCCGTCGCCGAACTCACCGGCCTGTTGGGCGCGGCGAGCCCCACCGCCCGACGGCCGCGCACCAAGCCCCGGTTCTGACGCGCGCCGTCGCCCCCTTGCGTGGCCCGCTGCCCGCGGTCGATGATCGGCCATGCGCAAAGATCAGGGCGGCAACCGGTGGGAGTTGGTCACCTGTGCAATCGCGGGACACGCCACCTACGCGCCCGACGAGGAGGAACTAGCAGCCCGGTTGAGCGGCAGCACCGGCCTCGGTGAAGCGTGGCGCTGCCTGCGCTGCGGTGAATTCACCGTCGGCGAGCCGCACGGGCGAGGGCGCGCCGAAGACGCGCCGATGATCATGCGCGGCAAGGCTTTACGCCAGGCCATCATCATCCGGACGCTCGCCGTGGAGCGCCTGTTCCGGGCCGTGGTGATCGCGCTCGCCGCGTATGCGGTGTGGAAGTTTCGCGGTGCGCGCGGTGCCATCCAGGCGACCCTCGAGCGCGACCTGCCCGTCTTTCGCGCCGCGGGATTCAAGGTCGATCAGATGACCATCGTGCACGAGCTGGAAAAGGCGTTGGCCGCCAAGCCATCCACCCTGGCCTTGCTGACCTTGATGCTGGCGGCCTATGCGCTGGTGGAGGTCGTCGAAGGCGTCGGCCTGTGGCTGCTGAAACGCTGGGGCGAGTACTTCGCGGTGATAGCCACCTCGGTGTTCTTGCCCCTGGAGATTCACGACCTGGCCAAGGGCATCACGATGACCCGGCTGGTCACCTTCGCCATCAACGTGGCCGCCGTGATCTATCTGCTGTTCTCGAAACGTCTGTTCGGGTTGCGCGGCGGCCGCGAAGCCTACGACGAGGAACGGCGCGGCGAGCAGCTGCTCGATGTCGAGAAGGCCGCCGCCAAGGCCTGACTTCAGGCCGGCGACTGCCTGGGGTGGATGAAAATGCCTTCCGCTTCGACCGTGACGCCGTCCTCATCGGCCAGGTGACCAACGGCGAACGTCTTGACGCCCTCGGTGCGCTCGACATGCGCCTGCACGCGCAGCGGCCGCTCCAGTGCGGTTCGGCGCCGGTAGCGCAGGGTGAGGGTGCCGGTGTAGGCGGGCCGGCCGGGCCGGTGCGCCGTCGCGCCGAGCACATGGTCGAGCACCAGCGCGCAGATTCCGCCGTGCACGTGGCCCGGCGGTCCTTCGTAGGCCGCACCCAGGGTGAACTCCGACCACACCACGCCATCGGGCTCGTGGTGGACCACCAACGGCGGTGCCACCGGGTTCCGCACACCGACCACCGCGTTGCCCCACGCGACGGTCTGGCCGTCGGGCAGGTAGTGCACGCCGACGGGCCCCGGCGGCGCCGCCTCGCTCAATTCCGCTGCGGCCGCGTCGATCTTGGCCTGCGCCGCCGCCACCGCCGCCGGTTCCGCTTCGGTCCGGATGCTGATGTCGATGAGCCGGCGGATCGAGTCGGCCAGCGGCGCGTAGACGGATTCGAGCCGGCTGAGGTCGATGCAGGGCGTTTGGTCAGGCATCCCGGCAACCTAACAGGACGGCGACTGGTAAGAACGGAGCGATGGGCACTTATGCGGTCACCGGATCGGCTTCGGGAATGGGCCACGAGACCGCGCAGCGGCTCAAGGCCGACGGGCACACCGTGATCGGCGTTGACATCAAAGACGCCGATATCGTCGCCGACCTGTCTACGCCGCACGGACGCAAAGAGGCCGCCGACCGAGTGCTCACGGCCGCGGGCGGCACACTCGACGGTGCGGTGCTGGCCGCGGGCCTCGGGCCCAGCCCCGGTCGCGATCGGCTGCGCCAGATCGGCCAGGTCAACTATTTCGGCGTCATCGAACCGCTCGTCGCCTGGCGGCCGGCGCTGGCCGCGGCCGAAAGCGCGAAAGTGGTCGTCGTGGGGAGCAACTCGTCGACGACCGTGCCGCTCGTCCCGCGCCGGACGGTGAAGGCACTGCTTGCCCATGACGCCGACAAGGCGTTGCGGTCGGTGCGCCCGTTCGGTCCGGCCGCGTCGACGATGATGTATGCGGCGTCGAAGATCGCCGTCAGTCGTTGGGTGCGCCGGCACGCGGTGCTGCCGGAATGGGCGGGCTCGGGTGTGCGCATGAATGTTCTGGCGCCGGGGGCCATCATGACGCCGTTGCTGCAGGAACAGCTGGCGACGCCGCGGCAGGCCAAGGCCGTCCGGTCTTTCCCGGTACCGCTCGGTGGCTTCGGTCAGGCGCGGCACATGGCCGACTGGATGTGCTTCATGCTGTCGGAGTCGGCCGAATTTCTCTGCGGCAGCGTCATCTTCGTCGATGGCGGGACCGACGCCTATTTCCGGGCCGACGATTGGCCGAAAGCGCCGCCGGCGCACGGGTTGCCGGGCTACCTGCGACGGTTCAGGGGTTCGGGCAGAGCGTGACGGATGACCGGCACTCCGGCGGGTGTGCGTCGCACCACAATGCGGCTTTTCGTGGCGTTCACCCCGGCGCGGCGCATCCGTAAAGCGGCCGCGGTCGAATTCAATGAGTCGGCGCACAGGCCGAACAGACGAAGGATCTCAACCGTGGCAACACTGCCGTCCTGGATCAGCCAGAGCCCTACCAGCCTCGATGTGGTGACCCCGCTCAAGACGCGCGCCTGTGACGCGTGGCAGGCCGTGCTGAGAAGCGCACCACGCCGGGCGCACACCAACGTGACGCTCATGCAAAGGGGCGTCGAGCGCTGCTGACGGCGCGGCGAGGCGTTCTATTACCGTTACCGGCTACCGTGGCGCAACCGTTGAGCCGCCCGCGCGCTCACGTTCGCGTCGTCGAGCCCGGGAAGCGCGCAGGTTGGCGGCGTTACCGCACGTCTTGACGTCATGCCACACCCCACTGTTGTTCTTGGAGCGGTCGTAGAACGTGGACCCGCAGCGGTGGTTATGGCACTGCTTGATGCGTCGCCAGGTATCGGCATGCTGGCTGAGCAGAATCTCGGCCCACAGCGCCGAGGCTAGCCAGCGCCAGCCGGTGCCGCTGGGCTCCAGTCGCACCTCACCGGCGTCGGTCACCACGAGAGCTGCGGGGACGGCACTTCCTCCACCGGGCGCCTCGCCGGCCACGAGCGAATCGATCCTGGCGCGCAAGGCGCGCAGCTTGGCCAGGTCCGCGTCATCGAGCGCCGGCGCCCGCACATCCATGCCTCGGGCGGCCGACCAGGCGCGCACCGCGTCCGCGACCCACTCGCCCGCGAGCGCGGTGTCGGCGAGCAGGTCCGGGCCGTAGTCGCCGATTCCCCTGGTGTTCAGGAAGTCCTGGACCAAGCCCAGGCCTCCCGGTGCCGAAGTGATGCCGTACCGCTGTGACGCAGACCATGCAGAGGACATAGCTAAAAGCTACTTGACTATGTCTCTGGGGTCAATTATCGTGACAGAACCAAACTCTTAATACCTACGTCAGAAAGTACGGGTCATGGTCAACATCAAGGGATCGACGGTCGTGGTCACCGGCGGGCAGCGCGGGCTCGGCAAGACCATCGTGGACGAGTTGTTGCGCCGCGGCGCGGCCAAGGTCTACGCCACGGCGCGGACGCCCAAGCCTAGCGCGGATCCCCGGGTGGTCAGTGTCGAGTTGGACGTCACCAAGCCGGAGTCGGTTGCGGCGCTGACTGTTTCGGCTCCGGACGCAGACATCGTGATCAACAACGCGGGTGTCCTGGGCGCGCGGAAGCTGCTCGAGAGCGACATCGAGGAAGTGCGCGCGGTGTTCGAGACGAACTACTTCGGTGCGCTCCGGGTCGCCAAGGAGTTCGCGCCCATCCTGGCGGCCAACGGCGGTGGAGCCCTGGTCGACATCGCCTCGATCTTGTCCTGGATGCCCGGCTCCGGCGGGTACGGAGATTCCAAGGCGGCGTTGTGGTCGATGACGAATTCGCTGCGGATCGAACTCGAGAAGCAGGGCACCCGGGCCGTCACCGCGCACCTCAGCTTCACCGACACCGAGATGACGTCCGGCTTCGACGCCCCCAAAAACGATCCGCGCCAGGTGGCGCGCGCGATCGTCGACGGCATCGAACGCGACGACACCGAGGTGTTGGCCGACGACGACACCCGATACGTCAAGGCGGCGCTGTCGGGACCGGTCGAGGCGCTGCCAACGATGCCGTGAGCATAAGGGTCTGCCCGAAGGCAGATCCCCGTCTTAAGACGGTGGGTCAATCAGGCCCTTGCGGATGGCCTCGCCCAAAAATGGGCTTGCTGCACTTCGGGCAGACCACCGGGGTGTCCCGGCATCCACCACGGTCGCACCCACGGGCCGCCGCTTCGACGGTCGAAGGTCCCCAATGCGTCGGCCGAAGGTCCCATCAGCAACGAGGCGAGGCCGGCGGGGCGACGTGTTTGGATAGCGACATGCCCGACATGCAAATCGAAGGCGTCGTGAGCGCCACGCGCGTCATCGCGGCCAACGCCGCGCGGATCTTCGAACTGATCGCCGATCCTGCCCGCCAGCCGAGCTGGGATGGCAACAACAATCTCGCATCGGCCGCTCCCGGTCAGCGGGTCCGTGCGGTCGGCGACGTGTTCAAGACGACACTGACCAGCGGTGCCGTGCGGGAGAACCACGTCGTGGAATTCGTCGAAGGCAGCAAAATCGCCTGGTGCCCAGCCGAACCCAGGAAGCAGCCGCCCGGCCACCTCTGGCGCTGGGAGCTCAGCCCGGTCAACGCCGAGCTCACCACGGTGACCCACACCTACGACTGGACGGCGCTGGCCGACCCCACCCGGCTCGAGCGCGCGCGTGCGACGACGCCGGACATGTTGCGCGAGTCTATGGACCGGCTAGCCGTGGTCGCGCAAAACCCCGACGCGTGAGGGCAAGGCATTGCAGCGGGCCTGACTCAGCCGTTCTTGCCGCGCACCCACTGAACCGTGCCGAGGTTTTTCACCCGCACGCTGACGAAGCCGTGGTCTTCCAGGATGTCGGCGATCTCGTCGTCGTCGAAGACGTGCGCCCCCACGTTCGGCAGCCTCTGGAAGAGCCGGGCGGCCGGACCGACGGTGGGCACCATGACGGCGAGCCTGCCGCCCGGTCGCAGCACTCGCGCCATCTCGCCGAGGGCCGCCGCCGGGTTCGGAACCAGTTGCAGCACGGCCGTCGAGACGACGACGTCGACCGTGTCGTCGCGCAGCGGAAGTCGTTGCGCGTCAGCCTTGATGAAGCCCACCTGCGGCCCCGCTTCGTTGCGGACGGCGCGGGCCAGCATGGGCTCGGAGATGTCGATCCCCAGGGCCAGCCCGTCCGGGCCGGCCGCGCGGGCGAGGGAGGCGGTGACATTGCCCGGGCCGGAGCCGACATCCAGCGCGATGCCGCCCGGCGGGATGTTCAACCACTCGAGGGGTGTCTGCCACGCGGCGATCAGCCGCCGCGACAGGGCCTGGGCGTTGTCGTAGAGCATCGAACCGATCGGTGACGCCCACGCGGCCTGGATCGGCCCGGTGTTTTTAGCGACGCCGTCGCCCTCGGCGGATTCGCTGCCGAGCAGATCGAGATAACCCTTGGTCACGTCGGGATTCGCCGGCGGATCGGCGAGCAGATCGAGCGCTCGCCGCAGCGCGGGGGGCAGCGAGACGTGCACGTCGGTCATGCGTACTCCTTCGGGAAAAGCCAACCGCTGCGCCGGAACTCGAAGACCGGGCCGGGCGAATGGGGCTCCCCTGAAGCCTACGCCGAGCCGCGCCTGCTCACCGCCGGACGATCGCGTGCTCGCGCACCAGGGAGTACAGCCGCCACTGGCCCGGCACCCCCTTGAGCGCGGTCTCGCCGCGGTCGCCGAAGCGGTGTCGCGACCCCGTGACGATGTCGCGCAGCGTCGAGGACACCAACACTTCGCTGGGTCCGGCGAGTGCCGCCACCCGTGCTCCGATGTGTACGGCCATGCCGGCGACGTCTTTACCGCGCACCTCCACTTCGCCCGCGTGAATGCCCACCCGCACCTCGATGCCCAGCACGCGGACCGCGTCGACGATGGCGTCGGCGCAGGCGATCGCGGCGCTCGGGCTGCTGAACGTGGCGACGAATCCGTCGCCGGCCGTGTTGACTTCGCGCCCGGCGAACCGCTGCAGCTCGTGGCGCACCAGGGTGTCGTGGTTGTCCAGGAGGTCGCGCCAGCGGTGATCGCCGAGCAGGGCGGCGCGCTCGGTGGAGCCGACGATGTCGGTGAAGACGATCGTGGTGAGCAGGCGTTCGGCGTCGGAGCCGCCGCGCACGCCGGTGATGAACTCCTCGATCTCGTCGAGGATCGGGCCGGTGTCGCCGACCCAGTACAGGGCTTCGTCACCGGGCAGCTCGACGAGGCGCGACCCGGGGATGTGCTCGGCGAGATAGTGCGCGTGCTCGACGGGGCTGAAGGCGGGGTTGTCGCGATGCAGGATCAGCGTCGGCACGGCTACGCGAGGTAGCCGGTCGCGGACGTCACCTTCCCTGACCTTGTTGATGAACGCGCGAGCCATGCTGGGGGACGCGGCCCGATTGCCGGCCATGTCCCACCACGAGCGGAATGCGGCGTCGCCCGCCACCGAGGGCGCGATGATGCCGAGCATGTCGAAACCCTGCTCGACGGCGTCCGGCTCCATCCCGACCGACGTGAATCGATCGGCCTCGTCGAGTTCGGCGCCGATGGGGTAGTCGGGACTCCGCAGCTTGCGCGCGGCGCCGTTGGCAATGACCAGGCTGTTGATTCGGTCGGAATGGTCGGTAGCGAGGACGACGCCGGCCAGCGATGTGAAACCTGGGGCGAAGACCGTTGCACGCTCGCACCCCACCGCGTTCATGACCGCGATCGCGTCCTGCGCCCAGGATTCCGGGCCGAGCATGTCCAGCGAGGGCACCCGCGAGGACAGGCCGATGCCGCGCTGGTCGAACCGGATCACCCGGCAGAACGATGCGAGCCGGCGATGAAAGCGGTACATCGACGGCTCGAGGTCGACGCAGTCGATGGGGATTAACGGGCCCGGCAGCACGAGCAGGTCGATCGGGCCATCGCCGAAGACCTGGTAGGCGATGTCGATCTCGCCGCAACTGGCGTACCGGGTCCGCGGAGCCGCAGAACTCCCAGCCACGCATTCAGGCTAGTGCAGGTCACCGACAAGCCGGAACGGTCAACTGCGCATGATCGGCACCAGGTAGCGGGCGGCGTACTCGCGGACGGCCGTGGGGTCCGACGTGTCGAGCCGGTCGGTGGGAAAGACGATGATGCCCAGGGCGACGCGGAGCAGGATGTCGGCGATGTTGGTCAAGTCGCGTTCGGGAACGTCGGCCCCGCACCGGCGCAGCGTGTGCGCGATCCCGTTGGCGAACTGACCGATGGGGAAGGCATGCGAGCGGGAGAACATCCCCAGCAGCTCGGGCTCGCTGTCCGCGATCCGGGAGTACAGCGGGAAATCGTGGACCAGGCGCACCCCGAGCGCGAACGCCTCGATCACGGCCTGCTGCGGGTCGCAACCCGTCGTGGCCCGGTCCAGCGTGGCGAAGAACGATTCGGCCTCACGGCGGACCACATGCCCGAAGAGGTCGTCCTTGGTGGGGAAGCGCCGGTAGATCGTGCTGCGGCTGACCCCGGCGCGCGCGGCGATGTCCTCGATGTTGGCCCGGCGAACGCCGTAGGTCTCGAACACGGCGCGCGCGGTGTCCAGGATGGTGCGGTCTAGGTCGGTGAGCGAATCCGCTGGGGCGCTGACGGGCCTCGTGGCTGTCCGCATTGTCTCGACTCCTCGACTTGGCCCCCAAGGGCGCCGGTCCGGGTGTGCGCATCCGCCGACCGGTTGTTAGGCTGTTGACACAAAGATACGGTTTTGTGTCATTGATTCGCAAGGACGGCCGCTGCGGGGAGGGGAGCATGACGGCCCACAACGACGAACTGGGCGCCGTGACTGCGGGAGCCCGCTTCGACACCGGTGTGCGGGAGGCGTTGCCCATGCCGGTCGACGGACCGGCCGGGGAAGCCGGCGACTCCACGCGGCTGGGACCCCAGTCATTGATCTGGAAGTTCTACGGGGACAACCGCACCCAGTTCTTCGGGTTCCAGCGCACGGCCGGGGTGGAGAACTGCATCGAGCAGCTCGCCCAGGGCGTGCTCGACCACTCGGTGGTCTTCAGCGACACGTTGGGGCGGGCCAAGCGGACCGCGCCGCCGCTGATGAAGACCGTTTACTCCGACCAACCCCGGGAGTGGGGCCGCAAGGTCCGGGACTTCCACAAGACGATCAAGGGCACCATCAGCGACGGCTCGAGGTATCACGCGCTGAATCCGGAGCTGTTCTACTGGGCGCACGCCAGCTTCGTCGACCAGGTCATCTACAACACCGACACGTTCATCCGCCGGCTCTCCCATGCGGAGAAGGAGCAGATCTTCAACGAGGGCAAGGTGTGGTACAGCCTCTACGGGGTCAGCGACCGCGGCCAGCCGCAGACCTACGACGAGTTCCTCGCCTACTGGGACGAGATGCTCGAGCGGTTCGTCCCGCACAAGACCGTCTTGTACGGCACCGGCTACATCAGGAAGGGGATTCCGGGGCCGCGCTGGATTCCCGAGCCGGTCTGGCGGGCGGTGTCCGCACCGCTCAACGCCTACACCCGCCTGGTCTTGGTCGGGACCATGCCGCCGCAGATGCGGGAGGTCTGCCAGTTGGAGTGGAACGCGAAGAAGGAGAAGCGTTTTCAGCGCTTCGCCGCCGCGATGCGCGCGCTTAACCCGCTGATCAACCGGTTGCCCATTGGGGCGATCTACACTCCCTGGGCGGCCAGGGCGTGGCGGCGCTCGGGCGTCGACCCGCGCCGGCTGCACAACGCCGCCGCCTGACGCCGTTGGCCTTACGAAGGTGAACACCGGGTACACGGAGTCGAAACTCCCTGCGAAGTAGGCGATTACGGAGGGCTCTGACGCTCAGGTGCTTGGCGAGCGGCTAGGGATGGGCCAGGATCTCTTGATATGGCCGCTGTCGACTTCTCGTTGTTGGACGTTCCGAGATCGGAACCGGTCGTCGATCCGGAGGCCTTCCTGCGCGCGGCGATCGCCTGGCATTTCGGCGAAGACACCGGTTCGCCGTTCTGGTTGCGGACCGCGGCGACGTTGGACTTCGACCCGGTGACCGACGTCAACAGTTTCGCCGATCTGCGGCTGTTTCCCAACCTCGTCAACGAATTGCGCGGTGTGCCGGTGGAGGATCTCATCCCGCGCGGCTACGGAACGCCGCCGGTGCCCCAGATATTCGAGTCCGGCGGCACCACCGGCGCCCCGAAACGAACTGTGCAGCTACCGGACTGGGTCGCGCAGGTGGTCGAGTGGCAGACCGAGGACTTCGCCGGCGGCGGGTTTCGCCGCGGCCAGGGCTTCCTGTGCCTGATGCCGAGCGGGCCGCACGGGGTGGGCTACTTCTCGCGGCTGGTCTCCGAGCGGCTCGGCGCGGTCTTTCACGCGATCGACATCGATCCGCGCTGGGTAAAGAAGATCGCCGCCCGCGGCGCCGCTGCCGAAGTCGCCGCCTACGTCGACCATGTCGTCGAGCAGGCCGCGTTCGTGCTGGGGACGCAGAACGTCGCGAACCTGCACACCACCCCGCCGCTGCTTGAGGCGATGGCCCGGGACGACCGGCTGGTCGATCTGCTGAACGAGAAGATCCGCTACCTCTTGCTCAGCGGCGCGCACGTGGACGCCGACACCCTCGACCTGCTCCGCGGCATCTTCCCGGACACGACGATCACCATGGCCTTCGGCAGCACGATGGTGTTATCCCAGGCGGTCACCCGAACCGCCGACGGCGACGCGTTCGTGTTCGACCCGCGGGCACCGTACGTGGTGTTCTGGGTGATCGATCCCGACACCGGGGAACGGGTGCCCTACGGGCAGACCGGCCAGGTCGTGATGAACCACATCAGCAAGGGCATGTTCATTCCGAACAACCTGGAGCGCGATCTGGCGGTCCGGATGCCCGGTCCGGCGGGCGAGCTCAGCGACTCGGTCAGCGAGGTGCGGCCGGTAGCCACCTTCGAGGGCGAAGCCGTCATCGAAGGCGTGTACTGAGCATGACGAGCGAACGGGTCGGCACCGCAACAGATTTGACGCTGATCGATGCGCTCGGCCCCGACGGGGAGTACCGGACCCGCCGCCGCGAGGTCGTCTTCGGCACCGCCGGGGGCGCGGTCGCCGAGTTGAGCATCGTGCCCCCGCTCTATGTTTCGCGCACGCTGGCCGCGCAGCGCAAAGTGGCCCAGCTGCCGGTCGAGCAGCGGGCGGCGGCGCTGTCGCATGCCGCCGGCGTCTTCGCGGATGGGATCGTCGCCGGCTTGGACTTCGAGGCGTACGTCCGGCTGGCCAGCCGGATTTCGGGGCTGCCCATCGCGGTGACCCGCCTCGGGGCGCGCAGCGTCGCGGACGCCGTCAGCGGCGCGTTCGACGCGGTCCGGCCGGCGCGCCCGGTGGGCGCGGCGCTCGATTGGCGCGAGGAACGCGCCCGCCGGGGCGGTGCGGTGTGGGTGCGGCGTGGGGAGGTCTTCGCGGTGCACGCGGCCGGGAACGGTCCGGGCGTGCACGGCCTGTGGCCGCAGGCACTGGCGCTCGGTTATCGGGTCGCGGTGCGCCCGTCCCGCCGGGAGCCGCTGACCGCGCACCGGCTGGTACACGCCTTGCGCCAGGCGGGTTTTCGACCCGAGGACGCGGTCTACCTGCCCACCGATCATGCCGGCGCCGACGAGATCATCCGAGCGGCCGACCTCGCCATGGTGTACGGCGGCCAGGAGGTCGTCGACAAGTACGCGGACGACCCTTCGGTGATCGTGAACGGCCCGGGGCGCAGCAAGATCCTCATCACCGCCGACCAGGATTGGCGCGACCACGTCGACGTGATCGTCGACTCGGTCGCCAACCTCGGGGGCATGGCCTGCGTCAACACCACCGCCGTGCTCTACGAGGGTGACGCGGCTCCGCTGGCGCGCGCCATCGCGGGGCGGCTGGCGGCGATCGAGCCGCTGCCCAGCGACGACGAGCGTGCGATACTGCCCACCCAGCCCTTCGATCACGCCCGGGCGTTGGCGGACTACCTGGCGGCGAAGGCCGCCGGATCGACGCCGCTGCTGGGCGCCGATCAGGTGGTGGCCGACCTCGGCGACGGCTACGCGGCGCTGCGCCCCGCCGTGCACCTGCTGCCCGCGCCCGCCGCGGACACGCTCAACGTCGAGCTGCCCTTTCCCTGCGTGTGGGTGTCACCATGGTCGCGCGAAGCGGGTCTGGAACCGCTGCGGCATTCGTTGGTCATCACCGCGGTCACCGATGACGAGCGGCTGATCGACGATCTACTCGCCGAACCGACGATCGCCAACGTGTATGCCGGGCCGCACCCGACGTGGCACGCGGCGCCCGACATCCCGCACGACGGGTTCCTGGCGGACGCCCTGATGCGCAACAAGGGCTTCATCCGCGGCGGCGGCTGACGCGGCCAGTCGCGCGTCGAGCGACGAACTCAACAAAGTGACCGCTCAGCTCCCGAAGCCACCCCTGCCGCTCGCGACCGACGAGGCTCCGGCGGTACCCGCGTCGAGGTGGCTGGAGGCGAAGGCGACGCCCTTGTCGATCATGGCGCCGTCGTCGGCGTAGGTGTTGTGGGCGGAGAAGTTCATGCCGTCCGAGCAGACCGGGTCTTCGGTGGCGCACACCTTGATGGTCTTGTCGGCGAAGGTGGGGCCGATGACCACGGGGGGCTCATTAAGGAAGTTCATGGCGCGCACGTTGGGCATGCCGAAGAGCACGACCGAGGAGACGTGTTGGGCCACCGAGGGGTCCAGGGGCTTGGGCACGGTGTTGGGGTCGATGCCGTCGGGGACCGAGGGTGAGGTGACGAAGCCCATCACGGCCGCGCCCTGGGAGTAGCCGCCGAGCACCATCTTGGTGTTGGGGCAGTCGTGGGCCATCGAAACCACGTGTGCGCCCGCGTCTCTGACTCCGTCGATGCCGGTGTCCCATTGGTCGCTGGCGGGGTAGTTGACGGGGTAGACGTCGAAGGACTTTGCGCCCACGCGGGAGCGCAGGGCGTCGACGAAGGCCTGCCCGGTGGGACCGACGCCGGGCGCTTCACCGGTGCCGCGGGCGAACACCACCTGCACGTCCGGACACTGGGCGGCGGCGGAGGGGAGGGCGGAGCCGGTAATGGCCGATGCGGTGAGGCCGGACGCTGCAACTACTGCTGGACCGAGAAAACGGGCTATTTGACGTGCGATCATGCCGCAATTGTGCCCAGTCGACCCCCCGGCTAAACAGGTGAATGCATGGAAATAACTGCGAATTCACATAACCCCGTTCACCTCCTGGTGTGCGGGCCGAGATTGCTTGCGCGCGCGGCTCATCCACCGCTGCGGCGGCCGGTGATCCGGCGCCGGGCTCGACCGGAGTGATAAAGCCGAGCCGGGGCTCGGGCCCGGATCGGGATGTGGTCTGCTATCTATGACACGTCGAGTGCACGGTGAAGCCATCCGCCGAATGCTCGACAAGCGGCCCGAGTGAATGCGGCGGCAATGTTGAACGTATTAGTGCAGGCCCTCAACAAGGCCACGGACCACGTGGCCAATCCGGCGCGAGTGTCGGATCCCGACAAGCTGCGCCGCGCCGTCACCGGCAAGACTGTGCTGGTGACCGGCGCCTCGTACGGAATCGGCGAGGCGACCGCGCGCAGGTTGGCCGCCTCCGGGGCCACCGTGCTGGTGGTCGCCCGGTCGGAGGAGCGGCTCGGCGACCTGGCGGCGTCGATCAACGCCGCCGGCGGCCGCGCCATCGCATATCCGACCGACCTCACCGACGAGGCCGCCGTCAGCGCGCTGACCAAGGAGATCACCGAGGAGCACGGAGCGATCGACATCCTGGTCAGCAACGCCGGAAAGTCGTTGCGCCGCTCGCTGCATCACCAATACGACCGGCCACACGACTTTGAGCGCACCATCGACATCAATTATCTCGGGCCAATCCGGCTGCTGCTGGGGCTCCTGCCGGCCATGCGCGAAAACGGTCGCGGGCACATCGTGAACGTCTCCAGTGTCGGCGTGCGCGTGGTGCCGGGGCCGCAGTGGGGCGCGTACCAGGCGTCGAAGGGGGCCTTCGACCGCTGGCTGCGCAGCGTGGCGCCGGAACTGCACGCCGACGGTGTGGAGGTCACCACCGTCTACTTCGCGCTCGTCCGGACCCGGATGATCGAACCCACGCCCATCCTGGGCCGGCTCCCCGGCTTGTCGGCCGACCAGGCCGCCGACGCGATCGCCAAAGCGATCATCGAGCGGCCCCGCAGCAACGAACCGCCGTGGGTGTTGCCGGCCGAGTTGGCCTCGGTCCTCTTGGCCGGGCCGGCCGAACGCGCGGCCCGGCTGTGGTACCGGCGATTCTTCTCGGATTCCGGCGACGGCGAGGCCCGGCGATGAGCCACGAAGGCGTGGTCGGCACCGCGGCCCGGGCGCTGCTGCGGTCGCGATTGCTCACGCCACCTTCGCCGCTCGGAGTCCTGCGGCTGATCCGGGAGGCGCGCCGGGGCGGCACCAACCCGTACACCCTGCTGGCGGTGACCGCGACTCGATGGCCGAACCGGGCCGCGATCGTCGACGACGATGGCGTCTGGGACTATCGGCAGCTGCAGTCGGCGACCGAAGCGCTGGCGCGCCGGCTGTCCCGGGACGGTGTGGGACCCGGCGACGCGGTGGGCATCATGTGCCGCAACGGGCGCGGTTTCATCACCGGCGTCTTCGGCGCCGCCCTGGTGGGCGCCGACGTGGTCCTCGTCAATACGGATTTCCGCAGCGACGCCCTGGCCTCCGCGATGAGCGGCCACCGGATCCCCACGATGGTCGCCGACGCCGAATTCAGCGAGCGCGTCCTGGCCGCCGACGGATCGGTCGTCGTGATCGACCCGGCGACTGTGACGGCCGAGGAGCGCGAGCCGCGGCCCGACGTGGCCACGCCGGGCCGAATCATTCTGCTCACGTCGGGCACCACCGGCACACCCAAAGGGGTGGCGCGCTCACCGCAGCTGCGTTCCGCGGTGGGCGTGTGGGTGACGATCCTCGACCGCACCGGCCTGCGCACCGGGTCGCGAATCTCGGTGGCGATGCCGATGTTTCACGGGCTGGGGCTGGGCATGCTGATGCTCACCGTGGCCCTGGGCGGCACGGTGCTCACCAACCGCCACTTCGACGCCGAAGCCGCTCTGGCGCAGGCGTCGCTGCATCGCGCCGACGCGTTCACGGCGGTGCCGGTCGTGCTCGCACGCATCCTCGCCCTGCCCGATCGCGTGCGCGCCCGCAACCCGGTGCCCTACCTGCGGGTGGTGATGTCGAGCGGGGACCGGCTCGACCCCGCCCTCGGCCAGCGGTTCATGGACGCCTACGGCGACATCCTCTACAACGGCTACGGCTCCACCGAGGTCGGAATCGGCGCGCTGGCCACCCCGGCGGAGCTTCGCGAAGCGCCCGAGACCGTCGGTAAACCGGTCGCCGGCTGCCCGGTGCGCATCCTCGACAAGAACGGCAGGCCCGTCGGTGCGCGGGTCACCGGCCGGATCTTTGTCGGCGGCGAGCTGGCGAGCGAGGGCTATACCGGCGGTGGCGACCAGCCCGCCGCGAAGGCCGTCATCGAGGGCATGACCAGTACCGGCGACATGGGCTACCTGGACAACGCGGGCCGGTTGTACATCGTCGGCCGCGAAGACGACATGATCATCTCCGGCGGCGAGAACGTCTATCCGCGCGCGGTCGAAAACGCGCTCGCCCAGCACCCCGCCGTCGCCGACAACGCGGTCATCGGGGTGCCCGACGAAAAGTTCGGTCATCGGCTGGCGGCATTCGTGGTCCTACAGCCGGACAGTGACACCGATGAGGCGGCGTTGCGGGAGTACCTCAAGGGCAGAGTCTCGCGATTCGAGCAGCCCCGAGACATCAACGTCGTCACCAGCATCCCGCGCAATCCGGCGGGCAAGGTCCTGCGCAGGGAGCTGTCCGGCTAGGCGGGGCGGCGAAAGCCTCACTCCTGCTTGGGTTCCAGGGTGGCGACATGCTTGGCCAGCCAATTGGGCGCCAGCACCGAGACGACGGTGGCGCCCGCGGTGGCGCTGATGACTCCGCTCCAGGCGACCGGGCCCAGCGGCGTGCAACCGAAGAAGTGGCTGACGCCGGGGGTTTGGACGATGGCGACCAGCACACCCGCGCTGCCCAGCGCCGTGCCCAGCACCAGTGGGCTGTGGCGGCGCGTCAGCAGGGTCTGCGCGAGCTGCGTGGTCACCAGCGCGGTGAGTCCCATTGTCGACGTGCGACGTTCGGTGCCCGGTGTCCAGCGGCCGATGGCCCACGCCGCCGTCGCACCCGCGGCCGTGATGGCGCCCCGGGTGACGATCTGCCGCATCAGCGGCGCGTCGAGCGAGGGCGAGGGCCCGGACAGCGTCGCCAACTGGAAGGCGCGGTGCAATTCCTCGGCGTCGCGGTCGACGCCGTCCTCGTCCGCCTCCGGCTCGGAGAACTGCGGCGTGACGGCGACCGCGAGCGCGGGGAACATGTCGGTGAGCAGGTTCACCAGCAGCAGCTGGCGGGTGCCCACCGGTGCCCGGCCGGTGCCCAGGGCGGTGCCGATGACGGTGAACAACACCTCGCCGACGTTGCCGCCGACCAGGATGCCCACCGCGTCTCGTACGCCACCCCACATCCCGCGCCCCTCGACCAGCGCATCGAGCAGAACGCCCAGGTCGTTGTCGGTCAGCACGATGTCGGCGGCACCGCGCGCGGCGGACGAGCCGCGACCGCTCACACCGATGCCCACGTCGGCCATCCGGATCGCGGCGGCATCGTTGGCCCCGTCGCCGACCATCGCGACCGCCTGTCCGCTGTCCTGCAGCGCCGCGACGATCTGCACCTTCTGCTCCGGACTGACGCGGGCGAAGACCTGGACGTCGGCGGCGACCTTGGCGCGATCCTCCTCGCCGAACCCGACGAGTTCGGCGCCCGTCATCTCGCGCGCGTCCGCCGGCAGGCCCAGTTGCCGGGCGATCGCCCGCGCGGTCACCGGGTGGTCCCCGGTGATCAGCACCACCCGTCGGCCGGCTTCCACCAGCGCCTCGATCAGTGGCCGCGCCGACGCCCGCGCGGTGTCGGCCAAACCGACGTAGCCGATCAACTCGAGGTCGTGGGCGGCCGCATCGACAGTGTCGGCGTCGGTGTCCTCCTCGCCGGTCCCGTGTTCCCAACGGCGCTGCGCCACCGCCAGTACCCGCAGGCCCTGTTCGGCCAGGCGCAACACCAACGCCTCCGCACGGTCGAGGTCGGCGTCGGCATCGGCGCGGCGGCAGCGCGGCAACACTTCTTCCGGCGCGCCTTTGACCATGAGCATCGGCCCGCCGTTCCCGCTTGCCGTGCCGATCGCGGCGGAGTAACCACGACTGGACTCGAACGGTACATCCGCGAGCACGGTCCAGTCCGACGCCCATTGGCTGTCAATGGAATTCGCTGCCGTCAGGATCGCCTCGTCGGTCGCGTGCGCGTGCCCGCCCCCATTGTGGGGCTGCGTGCTGCTGCGCGCGGCGGCCCGCACCACCGCGGCGGCCGCCGGGTCGGTCAAGTCGGGGAACGGAGTGTCCGCGCCGGCCCCGTGCGGGACGCCGCGGACGACGCGCAGGCGGTTTTCGGTGAGCGTGCCGGTCTTGTCGAAACACACCGTCTGCACCCGGCCCAGCGCCTCGACCGCCCGCGGCGTGCGGACCAGGACCCCGCGCCGCGACAACCGCTGGGCGGCGGCCAGCTGGGCCAGGGTGGCCACCAGCGGCAGGCCCTCGGGGACGGCGGCCACGGCGATGGCCACCCCGTCGGCGACCGCCTGGCGCAACGTTCCCTGATGCAGCAGAGCCAACGCGGTCACCGTCGCGCCGCCGGCCAGGGTCAGCGGCAGGACCTTGCTGGTCAACTCGCGCAACCGGGCCTGCACCCCGGCCGCCGACTCGACGTCGGCGATCGCCGAGATCGCGCGCTGGGCGGCGGTGCCCGCACCCGTCGCCACCACGATCGCGCGGGCGCGCCCCGCGACGATCGTGCTGCCCTCGAAAAGCATGCTGGCGCGGTCGGAGTCGGCGACGGCCACGGGCTCGACCTGCTTGTCCACCGGCAGCGACTCGCCGGTGAGGAAGGACTCGTCGACTTCGAGGTCCTCGGCCACCAGCAGGCGGGCATCCGCCGGGACCACCTCCGGGGCGGCCAGGTCGATGATGTCGCCGGGGCGCAGCGACTTCGCGTTCACCGAGACCGTCCGCTCGACTGTGCGGGCCGCCTCCAGCCTGCGGCGTGCGGTGGCCACCGCGGGGAGAACCACGCGGCGCGCGTACTGATCCTGCTCGGCGAACAGCTCGGCGACCGCGGCCTCGGCCCGCAACCGTTGCACCCCGCCGGCGACCGCGTTGGCGGTCATCACGCCCGCCACCAGCAGCGCGTCGACGCTGCTGCCGACGATCGCCGAGGCCGCCGCCCCCACGGCCAGGATGGGCGTCAGGGGATCGGAGAGCTCGGCCCGCGTCGCGGTCAGCAGCCGCCCCACCCGGGCGGCCGGCCCGCGCAGTGGCGCGACCAGTGGGTTGTAGGACAGGTCGTCGAGGAGTTGTCGCCACGGCGCGGCACCCGGTTCGACGGTCAGGGGCCGGGTGCGGCTGGCCAACCGGGAATACACGATCTCCGGGTCGAGGGCGTGCCAGGCGGTCAGGGGCTGCGGTGTCGGGTCGGGCAGCCGAAGCACCCGGGAGGCCGCGAAGCTGCCCTGCATCAGTGCGGCCGCCGCGGCGGCGTTGACCGGGTTGAGCCATCGCTGCACGGCGAAGGGGCTAAGGGTGCGCGGGTCGCCGGTGACCAGCAGCAGCCCCGCCAGCGTGCTGCCGCCCTTCGCCAGGCGCACCGCCGACTCGGTCGCCGCCCGGGCCACCGGCAGCGCCGACAAGATCCGCACCGCCGCGGCGAGGTCCGTGCCGGTGATGATGTCCGCCGTCCACGGCGTCGCCGCCTGCGGGTCGTCCAGCGCCACCGCGACGTCGGCGATGGCCAGCGCGGCCAGCGTGTCGGTGGAGGCGAAGTCGCGGTGCAGCGCGGTGATGAGCAACACGGGCCCGCGATCCGTGCGCAGGTCGCGCACCAACTGCAGCAGCGGGGTACCCGGCGGGTGGCTCACAGCGACGCTGGCGGTCAGGTCCTCGGTGCCCGCGACGTGGCGCAGCACCACCCGGGCGCCGGTCCGGTGCGCGATCTGCAGCAGCGGGATGGCGAACGGGTCGACCTCCCAGCCGACGTCGACGCTGCCCACCCGCTCGCCGTCGACCACGAGGTCGGCATGCTCGAGACCCTGCGCCGGCGTCGCCGACGACCCCTGCGCCCGGGCCCACCGCAGCCGGGCGCCGGTGGCGGGCAACTCATCGGGGTCCGGTTCGGGGGCTTCCTCGCCGTGCAGCAGCGCGTCGGCGACCTCGTAGACGCGGTCCTCGTCCCACCCGGGTACGTCGCCCCGCGCCTGCAGCACGGCGCGGTTGTCGCCACGCAGTGCGGCGCCGTCGACGACGACCACCTTGACCCGGTCCAGCCGCCGCAAGGCGCCCGGATCTAAAAACAGCTGCCCGGCGTTGGCCAGGCCGCGGCCCAGTACGGCCGCGAACGCCTGTCGGCCCGTGTAGGCGGCCCGGGGCACGCCGGCCAGCAGCGCGCCGGCCGCGTCCTCGGTGCCGCCGCCGGCCAGCAGCGCGCCCGCCGCGGCGACCAGCGACGCGTTGGCGGCCTGGTCCGCGTACTCCTCCACAGGCCCGGCCATCGATCCTTTCGCGGTGTCGATGGCGGCGTCGATGGCCCCGCCCACCACGACGTGGGAAACCTCTCCCGCGGCGGCGGCGGCCCAATTATGCCGGGGCGCTTGCGATTTCGGGCCGGCCGAGGAGATGATCGGCACCACCGGGGCCTGTGGCCGGCCGGGCGAGGCCAGCTCCGGTTCGCGGTCCCGCCATCGCTGGCGGTGCGCCGCGGCCTCGGAGACCTGCAAGCTTCGTTGTGCCAGGTCCAGCAGCGGTGTGCCGACTGCCTGGGTCAGCCCGTTGGCCAGCGCGGTCGACGCGCTGAGGGCGATGTCGGTGCCGACGCGGCCCAGCCGCGACTCCAGCACGCCGACCACCCGCGGCTGATGATTGAGCAGCGCGGCGGCGGCGCGGGCGCTGCGCGGCGCGACGGGGAGCCGGCCCAACCAGCCGGTCACCGCGGCGCCGATCGCAGCCACGTCCATCGCCGCGGCGCTGAACGGGACCAGGATCGCCAACGGATTCCCGGGGTCGGCGAACGGCGCGGTCCGGGTTGCCTCCTTGGGGGCGACGAGGGTCAGGTCCGCCGCGACACGGCAGATGGTTTCGCGAACCCGCTCCAGCACGGCATCGTCATCGGTTTCCTTCTCGAATTCGACCACCAGCCGGCCAAGGGCGCCCTCGACGTGGGCCGAGGCCACTCCCGGAATCCGGCGGACCGGCTCCTCGACCGTCGGCGCGTGCTCGTGCCAGCCCGGGAACGGCAGCAACGGGTCCAGGTCCAGGTGCACGCGCCGCCCGCTCTGCCACCGGACCGGCGGGGTGACGCCGGGCCCGGAACCGTTGGCGGCACCGGTCAATCCGATCGCCCGGCCCGTCGTCTGGGCCATCGATTGCACAACCGGGACAGCCAGTTCGGCGACCGGGCTGGCCAACGTCTGCAGAGCGTCCGCGGCCCCGGCCGCGGTGGACACCCCTGCGCGCACCACCTGCGCGGCTCCGTCGGTCATGCCCGCGACGACGCTGGCAACGCCCGGAATCCTCACTCGGTCACCCTTCGACTACCTCTACCGCGCCTATGATCCTGGGGGCTCGGGGGGCCTGTCCACATTTGGAACGGTGGACGTGCGACGACAGCGATGACGCCGGCGGATCGTGCCTTCCTTCGGTGACCGGTGGTGCGGCCGCGTCCCCTGCGGACAGGTTACCGGCTCGCCGGAAAACCAAACTTGCTGAACAGGCCGGGATCCAGGAAGACGGTGATGGTGGCGATCCCGGCGGCGCCCGCGGTGAGGACGTGGATGGAATGGGCACCCATCGTCCCGTCGGTGCCGCGGCGGTACTCGGCGACCGCGGGCTGCGCGTTCGCGGCCGTCGGGATCATCGCGACATCACCGGCGTTGGCGAAGGCTCGCGCGGCGAGGAACCGCAGCACCGGGTCGCGACCGGCGAACCACACAGGGAGAGGCGGCATTTCGAGTTTTACGTCCGCTTGCAGCAGCGCGGTCAGGGCGGCCATGTCCGCGTTTTCGAATGCCGCGCAGTAGCGGTCGAGCAGTTCGCGGCGCTCGGCGTCGTCGGGTTCGGACAGGCCTTCCTCGGCGGGGGAGAGCTCGGCGAGGCGGGCGCGCGCCCGCTGGAGCGAGCTGTTGACCGCGGCCGGTGTCGTTTCGAGCAGCTCGGCAACCTCGGCCGCGCTGAACTGGACGACGTCACGCAGGATGAGCACCGCCCGCTGGCGGGCGGGAAGCTCCTGCAGGGCCGTCATCACGGCCAGCCGCAGGCTTTGCCGGGCGGTGACGTTGTCCTCCGGTGTCGGGAACATCAGCGTGTCCGGGATGGGCTCCAGCCACTCGTGCGCGCCGGCCGGCACGTCGAGCGCGGCGTCCGGGTCGATCGACCCGTCGCCCAGCCCGGCCGGCAGTACCCGGCGGGCGCGGTTCTGTAGGGCCCTCAGGCAGGCGGTCGTGGCGATCCGGTACAGCCACGTTCGCAGCGCCGCGCGTTCCTCGAAGGCCTGGTAGCCCCGCCAACCGTTGAGATAGGTCTCCTGGACGAGGTCCTCCGCGTCGTGCACCGAACCGAGCATGCGGTAACAGTGGGCGATCAGCTCGGCACGAAACGGCGCCGCCTGCGCGATGAAGTCCTCTTTCGCCGGCATGGCATCTCCTGTCTCGGCTGCGACCGAACGCTACTCCAGTACAGAGACCGCGGGCCGGGGAAATTCATCGGTGCGTGGGCGATGAATCTCGGTGCGGCGACGTCTCTCAACTAGTGGACGCACATCCCATGAGAGCGAGGACGAACATGAACGAGCCACTGACAACCGATGGGCTGGCCGGCACGACGGCGATCGTGACCGGTGCGAGCCGCGGGTTCGGCCGTGCCATCGCCGGCGCCCTGGCGGTGGCAGGCGCCGAGGTGGTCGGCGTTGCGCGTAACGGGTCCGGTCTGTACGAGGTGAGCGAGGAGCTGGGCGGTGTATTCCTCCCGGTGGTGGCCGACGCCGCCGACCCGGCGACGGCGCAACGGCTCATCGACGAGTACCGGCCGCACACAGTGGTCCTGTGCGCCGGGGCGGCGCCCCAGATGAGCCCACTACAGGACCAGAGCTGGCACAGCTTCAGTCAGAACTGGAATGTCGATGTCGCGCAAGCGTTTCACTGGACCCGCTGTGCGCTGCGACGGCCGCTGGCGCCGGGCAGTTCGGTGATCGCCGTGTCCAGCGGCGCCGCCGTGGTCGGGTCACCGCTGAGCGGGGGTTACGCGGGCGCGAAGGCCACGGTCAGGTTCATCGCCAGCTACGCGGCCGCCGAATCGGAGCGGTCCGGCCTGGGGATCCGCTTCGTGTCCGTCCTGCCGCGGTTGACGCCGGCCACCGACCTCGGCGCCCAAGCCGTCGCGGCTTACGCCGAACGGCAAGGGGTCGATGTCGAGTCGTTCGTGCGGGCCGGTGGGCCCCCGCTCAGCGCGCGGCAGGTGGGCGAATCCGTCCTGGCGATCGCGACCGCGGGTCGTGGCAGCGGGGACGCGTACCTGCTCACCTCGACCGGCCTGTCGGCAGTGGCCTGAGCCCCTCGAAACCCAAGGAGGACAACGCAATGAACACACCCCCCATCGTGTCGGCCAGCGACTGGGCGGCCGCACGTGAACAGCTGCTGGTGAAAGAGAAGGAAGTGCTGCGAGCCCACGACGCCCTGGCGGCGGCGCGGCGGCGAATGCCCTGGGCGGCCGTCGACAAGGACTACGGGTTCGAGGGGCCCGAGGGCAGGGTCAGCCTGCTTGGGCTTTTCGGGGGGCGGCGTCAGCTGATCGTGTACCGCGCCTTCTTCGAGCCGGGCGTGGACGGCTGGCCCGACCATGCCTGCCGCGGCTGCTCGATGATCGCCGACCACGTCGGGCACCTCGCCCATCTGAATGCCCGTGACACCACCCTGGTGTTCGCTTCACGGGCACCCCAGGTCGACATCGCGCGGCTGAAGGCGCGGATGGATTGGCACATGCCGTGGTACACGCTCACCGACGATTTCGATGCCGACTTCGGCGTTGACCAGTGGCACGGCACCAACGCGTTCATCCATGACGGTGACCGCGTGTTCCGGACCTACTTCATCAACAACCGGGGCGACGAGGTGCTGGGCAACACCTGGAGCTACCTCGACATGACCGCGCTCGGGCGCCAGGAGAACTGGGAGGACTCGCCGGACGGTTACCCGCAAACCGCGCCGTACGAGTGGTGGGAATGGCACGACGCGTACGGCGAGCGCGCGCCATCGCGGTGGTTCGGCGATCCCGATCCGGACAATCCCAACGACCCGCGGCCGGCGCGCGGCGGCTAAATGCGCAGCGCTATTTGCCGTTTCGGGGCCGAATAACACGAATGCGCGGTAGCCGTCCAGCGGCTACTCGCGCAATATTCGGCTGAGTAAATTCGGGCTAAAGAATTCGGTGGTTCGCCCTGTTCACGTGGTAGCCGGCCGGGAAAGACTTCTCGATGACCTGCAGCTGGTGGTCGACCCTGGACTCGAGCTCGAGGACCACGCAGCTGTCGCCGACGGCCTTCGATTCGAGGACTATGTATCGCTGACCGCAATCCATGATGGGATCGCCTGAGTGCAATGTTTCGACGGGCACCAATTCCGGGCTTCCGTTTGATTCCACCCATCACACGCTAGGTGAAATTCGCGAGCGAGGGAATACTTTCCCGCCACCTGGGACGATTCACTGCCCTCCGGGCTGCTTGAAGAACACGCTGACGCGGGAGATCAGCCCGTCGTCGGTCCGCTCGAACAGGATGCATTCCGGCCACCGCTTGGTGTCGCCGTCGATCTCGAACGCCTCGGTCAGCTCGACGTAGGACAGGCGGTCGTCCACATGCGAAACCCGCTGCACGTCCAGCCGATGACCGGCCAAATTGGTGAGCACCTTGCGCAGGTAGGCGACGTAGTGCTGCTTGCCCTCGACGACGTCGCAGAACGGGCCCTCGCGGGTCAAGCCTTCGTCGGCGATCGTCGCCGCAAGACCGTCCCAGTCGTGTGCGGCCAGGCACGCCAGGTAGCGCTCGACCACTCCGGTGGTCACGTCGACTCCACGCACAACACAGTAGGCGAGCAGGGCAGGGTCAGAAAGCAGGTTTGCCCAAGCGCTGCGCCGGACGCGGCGATCCGGGGAAGAATGGTGCGATGAGCGCACCCAGCGCACCGGATTCGCCGCCCACGGCTCCGAGTTGCTATCGGCATCCGGACCGCCCGACGTACGTGCGCTGCAACCGTTGTGACCGCTACATCTGCGGGGACTGCATGCGGAGCGCCGCCGTCGGCCAGCAGTGTGTGGAGTGCGTCCGGGCGGGCGCCCGGACCATTCGGCAGCCCCGGACACGCTTCGGTGGACGGCAGCGGTCGGCGACGCCGGTGCTCACGTACGCCCTGATCGCGGTCAATGTGGCGGCGTTCGTGCTGCAGATGGCGTCGGGGCAGTTGGAAGCGGAGCTCGCGCTGTGGCCGCCGGCCGTCGCCGACGGCGAGTTCTACCGCCTGATGACGTCGGCGTTCTTGCACTATGGGGCGACGCACCTGCTGTTCAACATGTGGGCGCTGTACGTAGTGGGGCCGCCGCTCGAAATGTGGTTGGGCCGGCTGCGTTTCGGCACGCTGTACGCCGTCGCCGGGTTGGGCGGCTCGGTGTTGGTCTACCTGGTCTCACCGCTCGACACGTCCACGGCGGGCGCCTCGGGGGCGATCTTCGGTCTTTTCGGTGCCACCTTCGTGGTGGGCAAGCGGCTGGCCGTCGACGTGCGTTGGGTCGTGGTGGTCATCGCGATCAACCTGGTCTTCACTTTCGTTGTCCCGCTGATCAGTTCGCAGCGCATCAGCTGGCAGGCGCACGTGGGCGGGCTGGTCACGGGCGGGCTTATCGCCGCGGCCTACGTTTACCCGCCGCGGGAGCGGCGGAACGCGGTTCAGGCCGCGGTTACGATCGTCGTGCTGGCGGCGTTCGCCGTGCTGATCTGGTGGCGCACGGCGCAGTTGCTCGCGGAGTTCTCCGCATGAGTTGGTGGGTCGCCCACGCCGAGCGCACCCTGAGCGAGGACGTGCCCGCACCCGCGGGCGCGGTTCGTGACTTCTACGTGGACCTGGACAACATCAAGCTCGTCCACCCGCTGATCGTGTCCGTGGAGACGTTGTCGCGCACCGAAACCGCGGACGGCGTCGTCCACAGCTATCGGGTGCGGGACCGGATTCCGTTGGGGCCGTTCACCATGACCATCAACTACCGGGCGCGGCTGCGGGTTCCGGCGGAGGGCGACGTGCTGACCGAGGCCGACCAGTCCCCCGGGGTTCACCTGCGCGGGACGGTGAGCTTCGAGCCGATCGCGGCGGGCACCCGTGTCACCGAGCGAATCCGGATAGCGGCGCCCCGGCTGCTGGCCCCGGTGACCACGCGCGAGGCCGTCAAGGCGCACAACGAGATGCTGGCCGGCATCCGCCGCCACTTCGAGACCGGATGATCAACGGCTGGTCTTGAGGGTGGCGACCCGCTTCGCCCGGCTACGCCGCGCTCGCGATCGCCACTGGTCTTGATGGTGGCGACCCGCTTCGCCCGGCTACGCCGCGCTCGCGATCGCCACTGGTCTTGATGGTGGCGACCCGCTTCGCCCGGCTACGCCGCGCTCGCGATCGCCACTACCGGTCGGCGAACTCGATGATCCCGCGAATGTTCCGGCCCTCGCGCAAGTCCGTGAACGCCTCGTTGATCTCACCGAGCCGGTAGTGCCGGGTGACCAACTCGTCGAGTTTCAACTCGCCGGCCTGATACAGCGACAACAACATCGGCACGCTCGTGCGCGGATTCATCCCGCCGTAGAGCGCTCCCCGCAGCTGTTTGGCCGACAGCGTCATCTCCTGCAACACCAACGGAACCGGCGGCTCGGTGAACGGGGTGATGCCGGTGAGCACGCATATGCCACCCTTGCGAAGCATCGCCATCGCCAACGGGATCAGGTCCACGTGCACAACGCCGGGACTGACGACGACTCGGTCGGCCATGACGCCCGCGGTGATGTCTTTGACCAACGGTATCGCTTCCTCGGCGGAGGCCGCGGTATGCGTGGCACCGAAAAACTTGGCCGAATCTCGCTTTGACTCAACCAGATCCACTGCGACGACATATTTCGCGCCGACGGCGCGCGCACCCTGCAGAGCGTTCATCCCGACGCCGCCGGTGCCGATGACCACCACGGTGTCGCCCGGCTCGGTGCCCGCCGACACCGTGGCGGAGCCCCATCCGGTGCTGACACCGCACGACACGAGGGAGGCGGCATGGAACGGGATGGCGTCGCCGATCTTGATGACGGACCTTTCCGACAGCACCGCATATTCGGCGAATGTGCCGAGTTGCCCATAAGCCAACAGATTCTCGTCGCCGAGATGCCTGCGGCAGGTACCGTCGGTGGGCATCTCCCGCACGAACAGGCTCGCGCCGATATCGCAGATGTAGCTCTGCCCGTTCACACAAAACCGGCAGTTGCCGCATGCCGGGATGAACGAGAGCGCCACCCGATCGCCCGGCCGCACCGTCGTCACGTTCGGCCCGACTTCCTCGACGACACCGGCACCCTCGTGACCGCCGAGCAATGGGAACCAGTCCGGCGCGGGCTGACCGCTTGCCGCCAGCGCCTCCGGAGTCGGTACCACATCGCCGGTGAACAAGTGGTCGTCGGAGTGGCAGATTCCGGCGACGGCCATCCGCACCAGGACTTCACCGCTGCGGGGCGGGTCGAGTTCGATCTCGCGGATCTCCCAGTCCCTGCCGACCCCGCGGATCACAGCGGCCTGACACTTCATTGCGACCTCCTCGATAGCTTCACCGCGCGATCCATTCGGACGTCAACGCGAACTCCGAGAGATACTTCGTTGAACTCCAGCCGCCGTCGACGACGATCGTCTGCCCATTGATGAAACTGCCGGCCGGCGAACACAGGAAGGCGACGGTGCCGGCAATGTCATCGACGGTGCCCAAGCGCTGATGCGGCGTCATCTCGGTGTTGATCTTGCGGAATCGCTCGTCCTGCAAGCGTTTCTCGACCATCGGCGTCATCGTCACACCGGGCGCGACGGCGTTGCAGCGGATGCCGGACGCCCCGTACTGGCAGGCGATGTGTGTGGTCAGCGCGGTCAGCCCGCCCTTGGCCGCGGAGTAGGCGCCGCCACGCAGTCCGCCGATGACCGCGAACGTCGATGTGATGTTGATGATCGCCGATCCGGGTCGCATGTGGGGCAGGACGTCACGCGCAAGCCGAAACGGTGCCCGCAGCATCAAATCCAAAAAGTGGTCCAGCGTTTCGTCGTCCGTCTCGTGTAGCGGCTTGGGGCTGCCCACCCCGGCATTGTTGATCAGGAAGTCGATGCGACCCCACCGAGAGACCGCGAGGTCCACGATGCGTCGCGGTGCGTCGTCTTGGGTCAGGTCGACGGCGAGGGTCGCGACGCGATCGGGATCATCGACCGCCCCTTCCAGTTCGGCGAGTCGGTCATTGTCGCGGCCCGCGCCGACGACCGCCATGCCCATCTCGGCGAGTTTTGTTGCACACCCCAAGCCGATGCCGCTGCTTGCTCCGGTGACGATCGCGACCTGCATTTCACCCATCCTTGGTTCGCGCGCGGCCACCCGTCGCGCCCGGCTCCGCCGCGCCTGCGATCGCGGCGGAAGTCAGCGCCGCTCGGATCCGATGTTTGAGTATCTTGCCCGCGTCGTTCTTCGGCAGCGCATCCCAGACGACCACCTGTTCGGGCGCCTTGAATTTCGCGACGCCTTTGCTCTCCAGGAGCGCCAGCATGCCGGCGACGTCGGGCCTAGCCGCACCCGCGGGCACGATCACCGCGCATGCCCGTTCCCCGGTTCGCTCGTCGGGAAGCCCGACGACCGCGATTTCGGCGATGCCCGGGTGATCGGCGAGGAGGTCCTCGACCTCCTTGGCCGAGATGTTCTCGCCGTTGCGGATGATGACGTCCTTGGCCCGACCCGTCACGAGCAGGTATTGGTCATCAACCCAGCGTCCCAGATCGCCTGTGTGGAAAAACCCTTCGTCATCCAGGGATTCGACGTTGTCTTCGGGATGACGGTAACCCAAGAGCATCTGGGGACCGCGCACGCAGATTTCGCCGTCACCGGCGGGGGCCGTTTCGTGTGCGACGAGTTTGATCTGCGCGATTCCGGGCCTCCCGTCGGTGTCCGCGGCGCGATCGGCTTCGTCATGTCGTGGTGCGCCGACGGTCGCCACGGGGACCTCCGTGCAGCCGTAGACCCGGGTGACCACCGCCCGGTCGAAATAGCCGGCGGCGCGGCGGATGAGTGAGGGCGACACCGAGGCGCCGCCGCAGATGAACACCTTCAGGTCGGGCAGGCGGGTTTGGGCGCGTTCGGCGGCGGCCAGCAGCTGCTGAAGGAACGGTGTCGCACCGGCCAGATGGGTACACCGCTCGTCGTTCATGAGCGCCACGGCCCGCGCCGGATCCCACCGGTCCATCAGCACCGCGGTGGTGCCCAACAACAGCGGACATTCGAACGCGTAGATCGAACCGCCGATGTGGGCGATCGGCGACGGGACCAGGAAGGTGTCCCCCGGATCGATGAGCCAGTGATCGCGGAGCTGGCTTATCAGGGCGTGTATCGAATTGCTGCTGTGCAGAACGCCTTTCGCGCGCCCCATAGTGCCGGAGGTGTAGAGCACCATCCGGACCGCGTCCGGATCCAGAGGAAGCCGCCCCGGCGGGTCCGACCCGTCGAACAGGGCCGGATACGACGTATGCGAGCCGGCTTGCCCCGTTTCGGAGCCGCGCAGCACCACAACCTCGGGCGCCCGGCCCATCGCGGCAGTCACGCGATCGAGCATGGCCGCATAGTCATGGCCACCGAATTGCCTCGGGACGAAGATCATCCGCGCTTCGACGTCATCGAGGATGAACCGCAGGTCATGGTCGCGCAGCGACGGCAGGATCGGGTTCACCACCATCCCGGCCAGCGTCGCCGCCAGATAGATGACGGCGGCCTCGTGCCAGTTGGGCAGCATGAGCGAGACGACGCTGCCGGTCGGCATGCGCGCCAGCAGGACCCCCGCCAGCGCGCTGGCCTGGGCGTACAGCGTTGCGCAGTCCAGCCGAATTTCCCTGTCGACCAGCACCGTTCGCTGCGGCGTCGACTGCGCGGCCGTCCGGAGCGAATCGGCCAGCGTGGTATGCACCCATAGGCCGCGCCGATACGCCTCTGCCGCTTGTGCGGTGTCGTGCGGGACCCGGCCGATCACATGACCGACCTAACCGCTCACGCGGCGCATGGTCAACGCATAGCGAAAGCTGGATGACAGATGGGTGTTCACCGTCACCTGGGCGACATCGCCCTCGGAGGTCTTATAGGTGCGCTGCATTTGCAGCGCCGCCGTCCCGGCCTCCACTCCGAGGCCGTCGGCCAGCTCGGGCGAGAGCACCACCGCGGCGATCTCCTGGTGCAACTCGGCGATGCTCACGCCGAACAGGTCTTCGATCAACGGAAAGATCGGACCGGTGTGGCGATGCAACAACCTGCCGACCGCGGCGAACGTGCGGCTGATGTAGTACTCCGTGCGGCACATGGGCGCCGACGCACCCTCGGCCTGACGGTAGCCACGCACCGACAGCCATTGACTGCCGGCCTGCAGTCCGGTGCGTGCCGCGATCTCCGCGTCGATCGCCACCATCTCGTTGGATTCGATGGTCAGCTGCGCCCCGGCCGCGAAGGCGAGCAGGTCATCGATCGACATCGCGTCCTGCGCATAGGAACTCGTGGCCGAACGAGGGACCACTCGCGTGCCCGCCCGCGGCCGCGACGTGACGAGGTTGTCCTCTCGCAGCCGGCGCAGCGCCTCGCGGATCGTGTATCGGCTGGCCGCGAATCGCTCGCACAGTTGGTGTTCGGTCGGCAGCTGCGAGCCCACCGGGTAGACACCGTCGACGATCTCCTTCCGCAGCGTGCGCGCGATCTGCAGATAGCGGTGATCGGTGGCGATGGCCGGGGGCATCAGCGGCCGTCCCCCGACCGGCGCAACGCCAGGACGCTGCCGTCACCGTCGGCCGAAATGTAGAGCGTCCCGTCGGGTCCCGCGGTGATGCCGGCGAAGGGGCCCTGCGGTCCGGAGAACGGTGGCATGCCTTTCAGCGGTTTCGGTGTGACACCCGGCGGCGGGCCGACCGGCAACCCGGACGCGATGATCCGTTGGGTCTTGCTCTTCAGGTCAAACGCGATCACTTGCTTAGCGCCGGCGTCGACGATGTAGAGCACCTCGTCGCGGACCAGGATGCCTTGCGGTCGTTGCAGATCGGCGACCACGGTGTCGACCCCCGACCGGTTCACCCTCGCCACCGTGCCTTCGCCGGCCTGGGCCACCAGGCACGTCCCGTCCGCGTCGATCGCGACACCGACCGGATCCCGCAGGTCGGTGGCCAGCACCCGGACATCACCCGCTCGCACCGAAAGCAGCCGGCCGGTGCCCAGTTCGGCGAATACGACGCCGTGCGGAGCGACCGCGACGCCGTAGAGCTGGTCGAAACCGTCTGCGAGCAAATCACTTTCGCTGACGGCCGGCCGGTAGCGGGCGACCTGTCCCCCTGATGTCGTCACCACGAACTCGCCGGGTCCGCTGGCTGCGACACCGCGCAGGAATCCCGGATAGCCCGGGCTGAAGAGCATTCCGACGGTGTGCAACGACCCGTCGGGTAGCACGGCATAGAAGTACGTGCCGTCAGCGACATAGAGCTGCCCGTCGTTTCCCACCGTCAGGTCCAGGGGCCAATTGAGCCCGCCGGGCAACACGGTCCGGGTAGCGCCGTCCGCCGATATCTCGGTGATCTCCCCGGTGAAGTTGGAGACCAGCAGCCGGTCGTCGACGAACGTGCAGTTGTCCAGGCCCGGACTGAGCTGTGCCAGCAGACGCCGTTCGCCGCTGCGTGGATCGATGCGCAGCACCTGCCCGGTCGCGACCTGAGTTGAAACGATATGGCCCCGCGCGTCGAACTTGACCGAGTCCGGGACGCCGAGATCGCCTGCGACGCGCTGTGGTTCGCCCCCATCGGGGTCGACGCGCCAGATTTCGTTGGCGCCCATCACCGGAAAGTAGAGGAGACCGTCCGGGCCGACTTCCATCGCGTTGGGCGACGGCACGTTTTCCAGCAGCACCCGGGGTGGCCCGCCGGCCAGGTCGAGTTCCAGCAGGCGCCCGTCCTCGCGACATTCACCGATGAACAGTCGGCCCCGGTGGACGGTGATGCCGTTGGCAGACGGAACGTCGTCGCGCAGCACCCGCGTTCGGCCGGCGGTCTCGAGCACGCTGACCCGGCCGTCCATGACCTCGGTCGCGTACAGATTGCCACTGGCGTCGAACACGACGTCGTCGGGTGCGATGATCTCGCCACCCTTGGCGCTGACTGTTCCCAACTGCCCGCTGCGACAATCCAGCGAGCTGATCTGACTGCCGGTCACCTGCGCGATATATACGCGGCCGTCGGGGCCGGTGCGAAGACCGTTCGCGCCGAACAGGCGGCTGGGCGCGGTCACCCGCTCGAGTCTCCAGGAATCCGCGACTTCGACCGCGCGGCTTGTGGAAACCGGGGAGGCATAGCGCGACGGCTGCGCGCCGATGGCGTTCGAGGGGGACACGTGTGTTGCCTCGACCCTTCCTGCTCGGCGGAAGTGACCATTTGGCCGGACGTTATCAAAGCCAAGCTAGTCCAGACAATAGCCGTTGATGCATCACACCCGACCTTGACAGCTGAGTTCTGCCATGGGAATAGTGTTCTCCAAGCGACAGAACGCGATATTTTGTCCGGACAAGATTACAGCGCATCCCGTTGTGGGCGGAAGTAGGACATGGAGGACCTCCTCAGACTCGACGGCCGCATCGTTGTGGTATCCGGCGCCGGAGGCGGCGGTATCGGCACCAACGTGACGGCGATGACCGCCAGGGCGGGGGCCACCGTGATCGCGGTGAGCCGGTCGAAGGAGAACCTCGACGAGCACGTCGTTCCGCTCGCCCAAGAGGGTTTGGCGGTGATTGCCGTTGCGGCTGACGCGTCGACGGACGAGGGCATCGCCTCGGTGATCGAACATGCCCGCGGTGCCGACGGGGAGCTCTACGGTCTGGTCAATGTCGCCGGCGGCGCGGCGCCGTCGACGTGGATGCCGTCGACCCGGGTGACTCGCGGCGACTGGCGAACCATCTTCACCGACAACCTCGAGACGGCCTTCTTCATGAGCCGCGCCGTCGCCGCCGAGCTGGTCGCACAACAGCGGCAAGGGTCGATCGTGTCCATCTCCTCCATCAGCGGCATGAACACCGCGCCGTTTCACATCGCCTACGGGACCGCCAAGGCCGCCATCACGGCGATGACCCGCACCATGGCCCTCGAGCTGGCGGAGGCCGGAATCCGGGTTAACGCGGTGGCTCCCGGCGTCACCGAGACCGCGGCCTCGCGTACCTACGTCGACGAGGACCCCGTCCGGGATCGGCAGGCCATCGCAATGGGGCGTCGTGGACGGCCCGAGGAGCAGGCCGGCGCGATCCTGTTCCTGCTGTCGGACCTGTCGAGCTACATCACCGGCCAGACCCTGCTCGTCGACGGTGGGCTCGACCTCAAATGGAGCCATCTGGGCGCAGACAACACTTCTTTGTTCCTCAAGGACGAATCCTTCCGCGCGGCGATTAGGAGGATGTGATGACCGACCTGGCCAAAGACGCGAATTCCGCAGCGGCCGAGGAGCTGTCGCACCCAATGACGATCGGCGTCGAGGCGTACATCAGTGAGAGCTACGCGCGCGCCGAACGCGACAAACTCTGGCGGAAGGTCTGGCAGCAGGTCGGCCGGGTCGAAGAGCTGCCCGAAATGGGCAGTTACCTGACCTACAACATCCTTGACGACTCGATCATCGTGGTGCGCACCGGCGAGCACGAATTTCACGCCCATCACAACGTCTGCATGCACCGCGGGCGGCGGTTGATCGACACACCCGAAGGCGCGAAGAACGCCCGCGGCCGCACCCGTAAATCGTTCGTCTGCGGATTCCACGGCTGGACCTATGACTTGGACGGTGCGTGCACGCACATCCGTGAACAACAGGACTGGCAGGAAGCGCTGACGCCCGACAACACCCACCTACGGCCGGTCAGGGTCGACACGTGGGGCGGTTGGTTGTGGATCAATATGGACCCCGACTGCGAACCGCTGGCCGATTATCTGTTCCCGGCCGCGAAGATCCTGGATCCCTTCGGACTGGAGAACATGCGCTTCAAGTGGCGCAAGTGGCTGGACTTCGATTGCAACTGGAAGGTGGCGCTCGAGGCCTTCAACGAGACGTACCACGTGTACACCACCCATCCCGAGTTCAACAGGTTCGGCGAATTCAAGGGCTGGGCGAAGGTGCAGGGCAAGCACAGCAACATCGGCTACGACGCCCCGGACGATCTCGCGGCGACCAAGTCCAAGATCCGCCTCGGCACCGGCGCCGATCCCCGTGTCTCGACTGCGGAGATGCAGATTTACACGATGGAGGAGACCAACACCTCCACCACCGAGACGCTGGTCAACGCCGCCAAGCGGCTGGTCGACGAATTGCCCGAGGGCACGCCGGCCGACAAGGTCCTCGAGCACTGGCTGGCGTCCGCGCGCCGCGATGACGAGGCCCGCGGCGTGATCTGGCCGACGATCCCGTCCGACATCCTCGGGCAGGCCGGCACCGCGTGGCAGATCTTCCCGAACTTCCAGATCGGTCAGGGCTTGACGGTTGCGCTGTGCTACGGCGCCCGGCCGCACCCCAGCTACAACCCGGACAAGTGCATCTTCGAGGTGTCGGTGTTCGAGCTGTACCCCAAAGGCGAAGAGCCCCAGACGGAATGGGAATACACGCCGGTCGGAGACCCGCGGTGGCGCTCGGTGCTGCCGCAGGACTTCTCCAACATGGCGGCCGTCCAGCAAGGCATGAAATCGCTGGGCTTTCCGGGCACCAAGCCCAACCCGTACCGGGAACGCAGCACCGTCAACCTGCACTACCAACTGTCGAAATACATGGGTACCGGCGAGCCCCGGAAACTTTCTGATGAGGAGCAGCCACACGCATGACCCAGCTGGAAAATCACCAGGACAACTGCGGGCCGACCCGGACGCCCGACGACATCGACATCCCCGCGCTGCGCGAAAAGTACCGGCTCGAACGGGAAAAGCGGCTGCGCAAGGAAGGTTCCAAGCAATACATCGAACTAGAGGACGACTTCGCCGGCTACTACGAGGTCGATCCCTACACGCCCGTGACGCCGCGCGCCCCGATCGCCGAGGACATCGACGTGGCGGTGCTCGGCGGTGGCTTCGGGGGCCTGCTGTCCGCCGTTCATCTGAAGAAGGCGGGCGTCGATGACGTGCGGATCATCGAGCTCGGCGGTGACTTCGGCGGTGTTTGGTACTGGAACCGCTATCCCGGAATTCAGTGCGACAACGAATCCTACTGTTACATACCGCTACTCGAAGAGCTCGGCTTCATGCCGTCGAAGAAGTTCGCCGACGGTGCCGAGATCTTCGAGCACTGCCGGAACATCGGCAAACACTTCGGCCTCTACGACTCGGCGATCTTCTCCACCCAGGTGCGCGACCTGCGTTGGGATGAGGAGATCAAACGCTGGAGAATCAGCACCAACCGCGACGATGACATCCGCGCCCGGTTCGTGGTGCTGGCGTCGGGCCCGTTCCACCGTCCGAAGCTCCCCGGCATTCCCGGGATCAAGGACTTCAAGGGACACGCGTTCCACTCGTCGCGGTGGGACTACGACTACACCGGCGGCGACACGAGCGGAAACCTGCACAAGCTCGCGGACAAGAAGGTCGCCGTCATCGGGACTGGCGCCACCGCTATCCAGATCGTCCCGTTCCTGGGCCGAGATGCCCAGCATCTCTACGTCTTCCAGCGCACCCCCTCGACGGTCGACGAGCGCAACAACGCGCCCACCGACCCGGGTTGGGCGAAGTCGTTACGGCCGGGCTGGCAGAAGGAACGGCAACGCAATTTTCACTCGTGGACGTTCGAGGGCATGGCGCTGGGCCAGCCGGACCTGGTGTGTGACTTCTGGACCGAGCTCGGTCGCAACACAGCGGCCCGGGTGCTCGCCCTGGATGACCCCGCGTCGATGACCCCCGAGCAGTTCATGGCCATCCGTGAAGAAGAGGACTACAAGTTGATGGAGCGGCTGCGCCGCCGCATCGACGCGATCGTCGAGGAGCCGCAGACCGCGGAGGCACTCAAGCCCTACTACCGGTTCCTGTGCAAGCGGCCGCTGTCCAACGACGAATACCTGCCGATGTTCAACCGGCCCAATGTCACTCTCGTCGACGTCTCCGATTCCAAAGGCGTGGAGCGCATCACCGAAAAGGGCTTGGTGGCCAACGGCGTCGAGTATGAAGTCGACTGCATCATCTATGCCAGCGGCTTCGAGATCACCACCGAAATCAGCCGGCGCTATTCGATCGAGACGATCCAGGGACGCGACGGGTTGTCACTGTTCGACTACTGGAGCGATGGCTATAAGACGCTGCACGGGATGACCAGCCGGGGATTCCCGAACCAGTTCTACACCGGCTTCACCCAGGTCGGCATCTCCGCCAACATCGCCGCCAACTACGAGGTACAGGGCGAACACATCGCCTACATCATCGCCCAGGCCCTGTCCCGTGGTGCGGCGACCGTGGAGCCCAGCCAAGGCGCACAAGACGATTGGTGCGCCACGATCCGGGAGACCGCCGTAGACAACTCGGCGTTCGACGCCCAGTGCACGCCCGGCTATTACAACAACGAAGGTGGCGGTGGCGGCGAAGGAATCCGGTCGCACCTCGGGGAGCCGTACGGGCCCGGGTTCTACGCCTTCGAGGACCTGCTGCGGTTGTGGCGCGACAAGGGCGACCTGGAAGGTCTGGTCTTGGGCTCATGACGGTCGCAAGATTTGACGACCGCGTCGCCATCGTGACCGGCGCCGGCCGCGGGCTGGGTCGCGCATACGCGCAACTGCTCGCCGAGCGCGGAGCCAACGTCGTCGTCAACGACCACGGCGGCAGCCTCGCCGGCGACGGGGCCGATGCCGCCCCGGCCGGACAGGTGGTCGATGCGATCAGGGCGGCCGGGGGAGAAGCCGTCGGCTGCACCGCGTCGGTCGCGACCCGCGACGGCGCCGCCGCGATCATCCGGACCGCCCTCGAACGCTACGGCCGGATCGATGTCCTGATCCACAACGCCGGCAACGTGCGGCCCGCATCGCTGAAGGAGATGGACTACGAGGACTTCGACGCGGTGCTCGACGTGCATCTCCGCGGAGCGTTCAACGTTGTGCGGCAGGCCTTTCCGGTAATGTGCGCGGCGGGTTACGGGCGGATCGTGCTCACCTCGTCGATCGGGGGTCTGTACGGAAATCGTAACGTGGCCAACTACGCGGCCGCCAAGGCGGGTGTGATCGGGTTGTCCAACGTCGCGGCGCTCGAAGGCGCCGCCGACGGCGTGACGTGCAACGTGATCGTGCCGGCCGCGGTGACCAGGATGGCCGAGGGCATCGACACCTCCGCGTACCCACCGATGGGCCCGGACCTTGTCGCTCCTGTGGTGGGCTGGCTGGCACACGAATCCTGTTCGGTGAGCGGGGAGATCTTCATCGCCCTGGCGGGGCGCGTCGCGCGCGCGGTCATCGCCGAAAGCCCCGGCGTCTGCCGGCCGTCGTGGACGATCGAGGATGTCCGCGAGCACTTCGATGCGATCCGAAACATCGAGGCGCCGCTGATTTTTCCGGTCCTGCCGGACGGCCACGCCGCGCACATCCGCTACAGCTTCGGCTTGGCGCACCGGTCCAATGATCGGGGCGCGCTACATGGCTGACGAGGGGAGCCGGGGCCCGATGGCCGGTGTGCGCGTGGTCGACCTCACCGCAATGGTGATGGGGCCGTACTGCACCCAGATCATGGCCGACATGGGTGCCGATGTGATCAAAGTCGAACCCCCACAAGGGGATAACACCCGCTACATCTCGGTGGGTCCGGCGCCGGGCATGAGCGGGGTGTTCGTCAACGTCAACCGGGGCAAGCGCAGCATCGTGCTGGACCTGCAAACCGATACCGGAAAGCGCGCGTTGCGCGCTCTCGTCGAGACCGCCGACGTGTTCGTCCACTCGATGCGCGCCAAAGCAATCGCCAAGCTCGGCTTCGGATACGAGGATGTGGCCGCGCTCAACCCGGCGATCGTCTACACCAATTGCTACGGGTATGGGCGCCGTGGGCCCGATCGTGACCGACCCGCCTACGACGACACCATCCAGGCCGAATGCGGCCTGCCGGCCGTGCAACAACAGCTGACCGGTGAGGCCGACTACGTCGGGACCATCATGGCCGACAAGATTGCCGGGCTGACGGCGCTGTACGCGACGACGATGGCGCTGTTCCATCGCGAGCGCACCGGACAGGGGCAAGAAGTCGAGGTCGCCATGTTCGAGACCATGGCATCGTTCATGCTCGTCGAACATGCCAACGGCGCCCTGTTCGACCCGCCCCTAGGCCCCGCGGTGTATCCGCGCACCGTGGCGTCCAACCGCCGCCCGTACCGCACCAGCGATGGCTACATCGCCGCGTTGATCTACAACGACAAGCACTGGAACGCTTTCATCGAAGCCGTGCGCCCGCCGTGGGCAAGCGAGCTGTATTCCACGCTGGAACAGCGCGCCCGCGAGATCGACACCATCTACGGGCTGGTGGCCGAGACGATGAAGGAGCGTTCCACCGCGGAGTGGCTGGCGCTGCTGCGCCAACTCGAGATCCCGGCCGCGCCATTGAACACCCCCGGCGCGCTGTTCGACGATCCTCATCTCAACGCCGTCGGCATGTTCGAGACGGTCGACACGCCGCACGGGCCGGTGCGCTTCCCGGGGGTACCCACCTGGTTCTCGCAGACACCGGGCCGGGTCGCGGGACCGGCACCGGAGCTCGGCGCGCACACCGAAGAAGTGCTCGCCGAAATCAGCGCGAGCAGACACAAAGTCGCCCAAAATCTGCGTCCAGAAGACGATTTTGCGACTGCTCGCGAAGGAAGGGATTTCTAACCATGGGTGTGCCCGTCTACAAGCGCATTCTCGACCTGTTCGAGGCCGAGGGGGTGAATACCCTGTTCGGCATCCCGGACCCGAACTTCGTGCACATGTTCGCCGAGGCCGACGCCCGGGGGTGGTCGGTGGTCGCACCCCATCACGAACTGAGCGCGGGATTCATGGCCGAGGCGGCGTCGCGCATGACGGGTAAGCCGGGCCTGTGCATCGGCACGCTCGGCCCGGGAATGGCCAACATCGCCGGAGCGATCCAGTGCGCGTTGGTGGAGAACTCGCCGGTGATATTCCTCGGCGGCCAGCGCGCCCGCATCACCGAGCGTCGGGTACGCCGCGGACGCATCCAATTCGTCCGCCAGGAACCTCTTTTCGCAGCGTCCGTCAAGTACAGCGCATCCATCGAATACGCCGACCAGACCGACGAGATCGTCCACGAGGCGATCCGGCGGGCCATGTCGGGCACCCCCGGCCCGGCCTACATCGAGTACCCCTCGCACGTCATCCTCGAAGAGCTCGACGTGCCGGATCCGCCGCCGCCCGAGCGGTACCGGCTGGTCAACCAGACCGCGGGTGAGCGCGAGGTGGCCGCGGCCGTCAAGCTGATCCGCGACGCCAAGAGCCCCATCCTGCTAGTCGGCCACGGCGTGCACACCTCCCGCACCCAACAGGAGGTCAAGGAGCTGGCCGAGCTCATGGCCTGCCCGGTGATCCAGACCTCCGGTGGCACCTCGTTCATTCCGGGACTGCAGGACAGGACATTCCCCTACTTGTTCTCCCCGGCCGCCAACCAGGCTGTCGAAGAATCGGACCTTTGCGTCGCGCTGGGAACGGAGCTCGGTGAGCCCATGCACTATGGCCGGACCCAGCACTGGGCCGCCAACAACGCGAACCGCAAATGGGTGATGGTCGAACAGGACCCGACCGCCATCGGCGTCAACCGGCCCGTCGACGTGGCGCTGGTCGGCGATCTGCGCGGCGTGGTGCCGCAGCTGGTCGAGGCGCTCAAGGATGCTCCCCGCAAACCCGCACCCGCGCTTGACGGCCTGATCAAAATGGACGCGAAAGAGTTTGCGGTCGTGGCGGAGTCGGCACCGTCGGGACGCTCGCCGATCCACCCGGCGCGCTACGTCGTCGAGGCCACCAAGGCGTTCAACGAACTCGAAGACGGCATCCTGGTGCGCGACGGGGGCGCAACCGTGATCTTCCAGTGGACCTACTCGCAGACCAAACCGCGTGACGTGATCTGGAACCAGAACTTCGGTCACCTGGGCACGGGTCTGCCCTACGCGGTCGGCGCCTCAGTCGCCGAGGGCGGCAAACGTCCGGTCATGCTGCTGACCAGTGACTCGGCCTTCCTGTTCCACATCGCCGAGCTGGAAACCGCTGTGCGGCAGAACCTTCCCCTGGTATGCGTGGTCGGTGTCGACCACCAGTGGGGCCTCGAGGTGGGCGTCTACAAGCGCACATTTGAGCAACCGTCGCCGCAGCCCGGCGTGCATTGGAGCAAGGACGTCCGGATGGACAAGGTTGCCGAGGGCTTCGGTTGCCACGGTGAGTACGTCGAGAAGGAAAAGGAGATCGGCCCGGCGATCGCTCGCGCCTACGCCAGTGGCAAAGTCGGGGTAGTGCACGTCTGCATCGACCCGAAGGCCAACTCCGAGGAGATGCCGAAGTACGACCGATTCCGCACCTGGTACGCCGAGGGCACCCAGTAAGTAAAGGACGATGGCATGCGTGAATACCTGAAGTTCTACATAGACGGACGATGGGTCGACCCGGTGCGGCCCAACACTTTCGACGTGGAAAACCCGACCACCGAGCAGGTTTCGGGGAAGATCTCGCTGGGGTCGGCCGCCGACGTCGACGTGGCGGTCACAGCCGCCCGGCGAGCGTTCGCCGGCTGGGCGCAAAGCACCCGCGAACAGCGCCTGGACCTGTTGCAGGCCATCCTCGCCGAATACCAGAAGCGCGCTGAGGATCTCGCCGACGCGGTCACCGAGGAAATCGGCGCACCCCCGTCGCTGGCCGCGGGGCCGCAGGTCTTTCTCGGGATCGGTCACCTGACCACGGCCATCGACGTGCTGAAGAACTTCCCGTTCTCCGAACAACGCGGCGCGACGCTGATCGCCAAGGAGCCGATCGGTGTGTGCGGGTTGATCACGCCGTGGAACTGGCCGATCAACCAGGTGGCGGTCAAGGTCTACCCGGCGCTGGCCACCGGTTGCACCGTCATTCTCAAACCGTCTGAGGTCGCGCCGTATTCGCCGTACATCTTCGCCGAGATCCTGGATGCCGCGGGCGTGCCGCCCGGGGTGTTCAACCTGATCAATGGTGACGGCGCGGGCGTGGGTGTGGCCCTGGCGAGCCATCCCGACATCGACATGGTGTCGTTCACCGGGTCCACCCGCGCGGGTGTCGAGGTGGCCAGGAATGCCGCCCCGACCGTGAAGCGGGTGACCCAAGAGCTCGGCGGAAAGAGCCCCAACATCGTCCTCGACGACAGTGGCTTCGCCAAGGGCGTGCGCGCCGGCGTCGCGAACATGATGCCCAATTCCGGGCAGAGCTGTAACGCGCCGTCGCGGATGCTGGTCCCGAATTCCCGCATGGACGAGGCCATCACCATCGCACGCGAGGCCGCTGAGCAGGTCCGGGTGGGCAGCCCCGGCGACGCGACCGCGATCGGGCCGGTCGCTTCCAGGGCCCAGTTCGACAAAGTGCAGCGCCTGATCCAAAAGGGCATCGACGAGGGCGCGACCGTCATCGCTGGAGGCCCCGGCCGGCCGGCCGGGGTGGACAGGGGTTACTACGTGAAGCCGACCGTGTTCGCGAACGTCACAAATGACATGACGATCGCGAGGGAGGAGATCTTCGGGCCGGTGCTGTGCATCGTGGGCTATAACGACATCGATCACGCCGTCGAGCTCGCCAACGACACCGAGTACGGGCTGGCCGGCTTCGTCTCGGGAGACGACCTCGACAAGGCCCGCGACGTGGCCCGCAAGATCCGCGCCGGCTGGGTCACGATCAACCACGCTTTCGACCTGAACGCGCCGTTCGGTGGCTACAAACGCAGTGGCAACGGCCGCGAGTGGAGTGACTTCGGCTTCCACGAATATTTGGAGGTCAAGAGCATCTTGGGCTACGCACCCGACACGTCCGCCCAATAGCGCCCTGGGCCGAAATCCGAACGCGCCGCAGCGGAAAACCGTCGCGTGTCCTCCACTGAATCCTGTGCGCCCACCTCTAGGCTGGCTTGCTGAACTCAACAGGAGGAGCAGCGACGTATCGGCATCAACCATGGCGCCGGGCGAGATGGTAGTTACGGCGCGCTGACAGCAAGCAGCGAGCCGGCCGGGACGAATCCCGCGCCGGCCCGTCGTGCTCGGCCGCCCCGCTGGGTCGTTCCCGTGCGCAGGGCCGGTCGGCTGGCGATCTGGGATAAGCCGGAGCGGCGCAGCGGCATTCCCGCACTCGATGGGTTACGCGCGATAGCGGTCGCGCTGGTGCTGGTCGGACATGGCGGCATCCCCGGCGTGGGCGGCGGATTCGTCGGCGTCGATGTCTTCTTCGTGCTGAGCGGGTTCCTGATCACCTCGCTGCTCTTGGACGAGCTGGGGCGCACCGGCCGTATTGAGCTGACCGGCTTCTGGATTCGCCGTGCCCGCCGGTTGCTCCCGGCCCTGATGTTGATGGTGCTCACCGTGGCGGCGGCCCGCCAGCTGCTTCCCGACCGGTCCCTCACGGGCCTGCGCGACGACGCGGTCGCGGCGTTCGTGTGGATGGCGAACTGGCGGTTCGTCGCCCAGAAGACCGACTACTTCACGCAGGGCGCCCCACCCTCGCCGCTGCAGCACACCTGGTCGCTCGGGGTGGAGGAGCAGTACTACTTCGTGTGGCCGGTGCTGCTGATCGCGGTGACGCTGCTGCTGGCCGCGCGAGCGAGGCGCCGCTTCACCCGGGCCACCGTCGGCGGCGTGCGGTTCGCGACGTTCATCATCGCCACCGTGGGGGCCCTGGCTTCGGCCGCGGTCGCCATGGTGATGGTGTCCGACAACACGCGCGACCGAGTCTATTTCGGCACCGACACCCGCGCGCAGGCGCTGCTCACCGGCGCCGCGGCGGCGGCCCTGCTGGTCCGCGACTGGCCGTCACTCAACCGGGGCTGGTGCCTGATCCGGACCCGCTGGGCCCGGCGCGTCGCGCGCGTTCTGCCGTTCGCCGGCCTGGCCGGCCTCGCGGCCGCGACCCATTACGCCACCGGCAGCAGCGGCGAGTTCCGCCACGGTCTGCTCACCTGGGTCGCGATCGCCGCCGTCCTCGTAGTGGCGCCGGTCGCCCTGGAGCAGCGGGGAGTGGTCGCCCGCATCCTGGCCGCGCCACCCCTGGTGTGGCTGGGGGCCATCTCCTACGGCGTCTATCTGTGGCATTGGCCCATCTTCCTGGCACTCAACGGCGAACGCACCGGCTGGACCGGGCTGCCGCTGTTCGCCGCCCGGTGCGGCGCGACGGTAGCGCTGGCCGCGGTGTCCTGGTGGCTGATCGAGCAACCCATCCGGCGCTGGCGGCCGGCACGGGTGCCGCTATTGCCGCTGGCGGCGGCGACGGTGGCCAGCGCCGCCGCGGTGACCCTGCTGGTGGTTCCGGTGGGGACGGGGCCCGGCCTGCGTGAGGCCGGCCTGCCACCGGGAGTCTCGGCGGTCGCCGCGGTGTCCCCGTCCCCGCCGGGCGACGGCCGCCCGGCCGGTCCCCGGGACCCCAACCGGCCGTTCACCGTTTCGGTGTTCGGCGATTCGATCGGGTGGACGTGGATGCATTACCTGCCACCCACACCGGGATTCGCGTTCCTCGACCACACCGTCATCGGCTGCAGCCTGGTGCGCGGCACGCCATATCGGTACATCGGCCAAACTCTGGAGCAGCGAGCCGAATGCGACGGCTGGCCGATTCGATGGTCGAACCAGGTCAGCCAGGACCAGCCGGACGTCGCGCTGCTGATCATCGGCCGCTGGGAAACCGTCGACCGGGTCAATGAGGGGCAATGGACCCACATCGGTGACCCCACCTTCGACGCGTACCTCAACGGCGAGCTGGAGCGGGCGCTGAACATTGTGAGCTCCACCGGCGTTCGAGTGGTGGTCGCCACCGTGCCGTACAGCAGGGGCGGCGAAAAGCCTGACGGCCGACTGTATCCGGAGGACCAGCCCGACCGCGTCAACCTGTGGAACACCATGCTGCGCAAGACCGTCAGCCACCATCCGAACGTGCAAATCCTGGACCTGAACAAAAAGCTGTGTCCGGACGGCGTTTACACCGCCAAGGTCGACGGCATCAAGGTGCGCAGCGACGGCGTCCACCTCACCCCCGAAGGGGTGAAGTGGTTGACGCCGTGGCTCGAGGAATCCCTGCGTTAGGCCCTAATCCCCGGTGCGGCAGCTGATTTCCATGCTGTCGCTCTCCCGGACCTGGAAATTGAAGCTGACGTAACCGTTCGCGGGATCGCGCACCCGGTTCAGATACGGCTGCATGTCCGCGGCACTGGCGTTGTCGGCGACCACCAACGCCCCCGTCGACAGCCGCGGTTCGAGCAACTCGATCACCGGCAGGTACAGGTCCTTCCAACCGTCCAGCAAGACAAAGTCAATCGGTCCGTCCTGGCCGGCCAGCGTGGTCAGCGCGTCTCCTTCGAGGATGGTGATCACATCATCCAGGCCGGTCTGGGCGAACGTCTGCCGCGCGGCGGCGATCTTGGTGTCGTTGAGCTCGGTCGTCACCACCCGTCCGGCGCCGTTGTCCCGCACCGCCGACGCCAGGTGGACCGCGGAGATGCCGAACGACATCCCGAACTCCACGACGATCCCGGGACGCGTCGCGCGCACCAGGGCGTACAGCAGCCGGCCCGCTTCGGGCGTGACCGGAATGTAGAACTCGCTCATCGCGTCGGCGCGCTCCCGCGCGGTCATCGGCCGGTCGAAGTCGCTGTGCCGCTGACTTAACAGCGACATCTGGTTCTTCGCTTCGGCATACATCCGGTCGAGCACGCTCGCGACCTTTGGATCTTGCAGAGTGATGGCCATGCTGTTGAGGGTAGGCGCCGGCGGCCGCGCGGAGCCGGGAGCGGTGGTGAGCTGGCGTAACGGATATGTCAATCAGTTTGACGGGCCCTGGGCCACGGTGTAGAAAGGGTTTCGCAAGCACCTCGGTAGGTGAGGCGTCTGCATGGACACAGGCCACTGACCCCGAACGTCGAGAGACGCCCCGGGTCAGGACAGCTCTTCCCGGACCCAAGGGTTGAGCCCAAGTGGCTTCCGGACTTCCGGATACGCCGTGCAGTGCCGAAGCTCCGACGAGAGGGGTGCGTCCGCCGGCGCGGCGCCGGCATTTACGCCTCTCCCGTTTCAGGTGAAACGTGATGACACCCGCGTGTGTCGTGGCCGTGAGGAGGTGAGGGCGAGATGAGTCCGGGCGATAGTCCTTATCCGAAATCCGTCTTGTCCGAATCCGGCTCCGGCATTCCTTCCGCCGCCTGAGCTTATCCGGGCGCTAAAGGTTATTCGCGCGCATTGACCTGCCCGCGGTTTGCCATTGCTGCCCCGGCGCCCTGAGCTGAGCCGATCGGACCTCCCCTAAGGAGAAGATCATGGCTTTTGTTGTCACACAGCGCGTTACCGGTCGGACCGGTGCGCGCGGACGGGCGTTGCTGCGGTCGGCCCGGCTGTTGGCCGGCAAGGTGCACGCGCGGACCACCCTGACTCCCCAGGAGCGGGCCAACCTGTACGTGTCGCGGATGCCGATCGCGGTCGTCACGGCCTCGCTGGGCGGGCACGCCTCCACCGGCAACCGCCGGTGACGGGTTCGGCGAGAACACAATGACCACCGCCTCTTCCGAGGCCGTCGGCGCCATCAACGCCGCTGCGCCGACGCATCCCGACGCCGCCCACGCCGGCGACATCATCGGTGCGTTCGGGCGTATCCGGCGTGACGGCGCCGGCGCGCAGGGCGGGCTCTGGCGTCGTGTGCGCACGTTGCTGGTCATCACCGGTCCCGGGCTGATCGTCATGGTGGGCGACAACGACGCGGGCGGCGTCGCGACCTACGCGCAGGCCGGGCAGAACTACGGGATGGCGCTGCTATGGACGCTGACGCTGCTGATCCCGGTGCTGTACGTGAACCAGGAAATGGTGCTCCGGCTCGGCGCGGTCACCCGAGTCGGCCATGCGCGGTTGATCTTCGAGCGCTTCGGCAAGTTCTGGGGTGCGTTCAGCGTCGGTGACCTGCTGATCTTGAACGCGCTGACGATCGTCACCGAATTTATCGGCGTCGCACTGGCACTCGGGTTCCTGGGCTGCCCGAAGGTGATCGCGATCCCGGCCGCCGCCGTCCTGCTGTTCGCGGTGGTCGCCGGCGGGTCGTTTCGGCGCTGGGAGGGACTGATGTTCCTGCTGATCGCGGTGAACGTATTGGTCATCCCGATGGTGCTGTTGGTGCATCCGACGGTGACAGGGATTGCCGGCGGGCTCGTTCCGCGATTCACGGGCGGGGTCAACTCCACCGTCCTGCTGTTGGTCATCGCGATCGTGGGCACCACGGTGGCGCCCTGGCAGCTGTTCTTCCAGCAGTCCAACGTGGTGGACAAGCGCATCACCGCCCGCTGGATGTCCTACGCCCGAGCCGATTTGGTGATCGGGATCGTCGTGGTCATGGTCGGCGCGACGGCCCTGATGGCGGTCGCCGCCTTCGGGATGGCCGGCACCTCCGACGCGGGGCATTTCACCGACGCCGGCGCGGTGGCGGCCGGGCTGTCCAGGCACCTCGGCGGCACGGTCGGGACGCTGTTCGCGGTCATCCTGCTGGACGCCTCGCTGATCGGGGCCAATGCCATCGGGTTGGCCACCACGTATGCCATCGGGGACGCGATGGGCAGGCGGCACTCGTTGCACTGGAAGATCACCGAGGCTCCCCTGTTCTACGGCGGTTACGCCCTGCTGCTCGCGGTCTCGGCGGCGGTCGCGTTCAGCCCCGACCACATCCTCGGTCTGGTGACCCAGGGTGTGCAGGCGCTCGCCGGTGTCCTGCTGCCCTCGGCGACGGTCTTCCTCGTGCTGCTCTGCAATGACCGGGCGCTGCTGGGCCCGTGGGCGAACAGCGTGCCGCAGAACATCGTTGCGTGGACCATCGTGTGGTCGCTGGTGCTGCTGTCGCTGGCGTTGACGGCAACGACATTCTTCCCGGGCCTGTCGACGTCCACCATCGGACCCGGCCTCGCAGTCGGCGCGGCGATCGGCGTCGTCGGCGGCGCTGCGGTCATCATCGCGGGCCGCCGCTATACCGGGCTGCGCGAGGCGGAAGCCGTCGTGCGGACGCTCGGGGGCGGCCTCGACCCCGGGCAGGTCGACGAGCTCGACGACACCCCGACGCTCACCCGCGCAGAGCGTCGCGTCGTGCGCCGGCAGGACCGATTGACGTGGCAGACGCCCAGCCTCGCCGGTCTGGCGCGCCCGGCCATGTCGCCGGCACGCAGGGCGGGGCTGTTCACGCTGCGCGCTTACCTGGTCGTGGCGGTCGCGCTGGTGGTCGTCAAGATCGTGCAGGCCGGCGTGGTTGGACCGGCCGCGTCATTGTGAATCATTAGGCAGCAGAACGATTTTGCCGCGCGTGTGCCGCTTCTCCAGTTCTTCGTAGGCGTCCGCGACCCGATCCAGTGGATAGGTGGCGGCGACCTCGAAATCGATGGTGCCGCTGACGATGAGGCCGGCCATCTCGGCCAGCACCTCCGGGGTCGACGCCTCGGCGCTCCCTTCGGTCTTGGCGCCGACCTCGCCCGCCTTCTGAAAGGAGATGATGGTGTCGATCCGTTCGGGTGCGACGCCGAGGTCGACGGCCAGCTGGACGTACTCGGGACCGAAGAGATCGATGAATGCGTCGATCCCGGTCGGCGCCGCTTCGCGCAGCCGGTCAGCCAGGCCGTCGCCATAGGGGATCGGGATGACGCCATGAGTCCGCAGCCAGTCGGCGTTGCCCGGCCCGGCGATACCGAGTACCCGCGCCGTCCGCAGCACCAGAAGTTGCACGACGAGGCTGCCCACGCCGCCCGCGGCCGCCGAGACGGCGACGGTCTCACCCGGTTGCGGATCCACCGCGCGGACGGCCGCGTAGGCGGTGACGCCGACGACGTAGAGGGAACCCGCTATCTCCCAACTGAGTTGGGGCGGTTTGCGAATCAGCTGACCGACCGGCACCGCGACGTGGGTCGCATGGCTGGATCGGCTGAAGCTGAATCCCAAAACCTGGTCGCCGACCGAGAATTCGGTGACCCCGGGGCCTAGCGCGGTCACGACGCCGGCGAGGTCGCTGCCCTCGCCGGACGGAAACGTCGCGGGAAATATGTCGTGGATGGCGCCGGTTCGGATGGCGGCCTCGCCGGGGTTGATTCCGGCGGCGCGGACCTCGACGACCACCTCCCCGGCCGCGGGGGTGGGCATGCCGATCTCCGCCACGTACAGGACCTCGCGGCCCCCGTACCGGTCGAACCGAACGGCGCGCGCGGTCGTAGCCGTCATGTCGATCTCCTCCCCGCCCGCGGAGACGGCCTCCCACGCCAGCATAGGCACCGCAAAACGGGTACCCAGTCGTCGACGTCCGGGTGGATGTTCGTTGCGCCGCCGGGGCCGGGACGCGGAAGGAACGCCCATGAAGGTACGTCGCATCGGTGTCGCCGGGTGGGCCGTCGCGACCGGCGTCGTGGTCGGCGCGGCGCTCGCGGGTTGCGGCGGCGGCAACAACCCAGCCCCGACGTATTCGAGTTCCGCATCTCCCTCTGTCAGTTCCAGCGTGGCCAGCCCGTCGCCGGGGCAACCGACGGATTACACCGCACTACTGATCAAGCCGGCCGACATCCCCGGCGATCTCACCACCCCCCAGCCACCCGTGCTGAACCCGAACAACGCACCGGGGGTGGCGCAGCTGTTCGCAAGCGCCGACAACAAGCGGCGAATCGGCGACAGTATCCTGATATTCGCGGATCCCGCGACGGCGGCGGCCGAAGTGGAAAGCACCAGGGCCAATTACGGAGGCAAGGTCATCGGTACGTGGCACCCGGTTGACGTCGGCGCAGGCGGAATCATGATCTCCGGTACGTCTCCTGACAATGCGCAAGCAGTGACGGTGTTGCTGTTCAGCGAGGGCAAGGCGCTGGTCAATCTCGAATTTCACAGCGCGCCCGGCGATCCGATCGACCCGGGCATGACAATCGATATCGGGCGCAAGCAGGACGCCGCGATCAAGAAGGGCATGCCCGGCTAGCCCCGTCGCGGCTATACCAGGCCGAGCAACCGCAGATCGAAAGCATACTTGGCGATCAAGTCCGCCGACAGATGCGGAATGCCCTTGTCCGCAACGAGTTTGGCCGCCCGGACCGCGCCGCGGAAGAATCGGTCGGGGCCTGCGCGCCGCGTAGTGGCTTCTCCGGCTTCCGATAAGCGTCCAGCAACGGCAGCACGGACTGTTGGCGCTGCTTGTCCGATAGGGCCCGAAGCGCGGTGGCGAAGCGGCCGAGCCATTCGTCGTAGTCGTCGATCCGCAGGATGTCGTGGCCGTCGGCGATCAGCCAGTCCACGAACACGTCCAGGGAGATGCCGTCATCGTGCGGATTCATCACTTCATAGGAGCGAAACACCCCGGCAAGTTCCGCATCGTCGGCGACCGTTGCGATCTGCTCGCCGAGCGCGGTCACCGCTTCGGCCACGAAGTCGGCGGGCAGCCCGTCGTAGTGGGCGACGGGGCGGCCGCCGGTGCCGGTGGTCTCGTAGAACGACGACTGCGCGATGCCGGTGACAAGCAAGCTGAAGATCAGCCGCGTAAAGGCATCCGGCACGTTCAGCTGACCGGCGTAGCGGCGGTGGGCGAGGATCATGTCGGACCGGAAGACGGCGACGGGCAGCTCGCACAGGTCGTGCGCCTCGCGCAGCAACACCTCGCCGGCCCACTTGCTGTTGGCGTACCCACGGGCCGGTCTTCCGTTCAACCGTTGTGACGGTTGCCACACCGGTGGGCGTCAGGGGCGGAATTTCGCTGGCGCACGGCCAGCATCAGGCGACGACCTGAATGGGATCGCCGACGTTGACCTGGTTGAAGTACCAGGCGGCGTTGTCGGGACTGAGGTTGATGCAGCCATGACTGACGTTGGCGTATCCCTGTGAGTCGACTGACCAGGGTGCCGAGTGCACGTAGACGCCGCTCCAGGTGACGCGAACCGCATAACTGGCGGTGATCTTGTACCCCTCGGGCGAGCTGAGTGGGATGCCGATGGTCCGCGAATCCATGACCACTGTGCGCTGCTTTTCCAGGGCGGTGAAGTTGCCGATGGGTGTGGGTCGGCTGGGCTTGCCCATCGACGCCGGCATGGTGCGCAGCACTTCTCCGTTCCGGCTGACGGTGAAGGTGTGCGCGGAGATGCTGGCGACACCGAGTAACGCGTCACCGGTGTCGAATCCCGTGGTCAGGGCCTGAATGCCCACCGAAACGTGGGTGTGGGGGCGCCAGTACTGGTTCGGCACCCACTGCACGACGTTGTTCTCGACCCACTCGAAGTGTCCGGGCGTGTTGCTCGGCGCTGTGACGTGGATGGACCGCTCGACGGCGCCTCGATCCCTGATCGGAGCGGTGAACGTCACCACGACCGGGTGCGCCACGCCCACCACCGCGCCGTTAGCCGGCAAAACCGCGGCAATCGCCGGGGCGGGCGGTGGCACCGGGACCGACGCGTGGCTGCGGCCGATCGGTGCGACCAGACCCATCGCTGTGATCGCGACCATAACAAATAGATAACGAACACCTCGACGCATAGCGCCCGCCCTTCGAGATGGTGCGATTAACACGACTGTATTCTACCGGCTGTACCCGCATTGCCGCTTTCAGCAAACTTTACGGGCTCGCTGGTCGCCACGATAACGATTCGGCGGCCGAACCGGTTCGACGGTGTCGTGAAGCCAACGCTAAATTGCGCCGCACGCGGGCGCGATCACCCCGTCTTGCGGCGGTTCGGCGCCCGCACAGGCAATTTGGCGGCGGGGTAACCGGACTGGCTCGCGCGCCTGCGACGCGTTAGCCTCGGCAAAGATTCGGGGGCCGAGGAGGTGCGGGTGCTCTTCCGTCAATTGGAGTACTTCGTCGCCGTCGCGCAGGAGCGCCACTTCGCCCGCGCGGCGGAGAAGTGCTTCGTATCCCAACCCGCGTTGTCCGCCGCGATCGCCAAGCTGGAGCGGGAACTGAACGTCACGCTGATCAATCGGGGGCACAGCTTCGAGGGCCTCACGCCCGAAGGCGAGCGGTTGGTGGTGTGGGCCAAGCGGATTCTCGCCGAGCACGACGCCTTCAAGTCCGAGGTGCATGCGGTGCGGTCGGGTATCACCGGCATGCTGCGCCTGGGCACGGTCCCCACCGCCTCGACGACCGCCTCCCTGTTGCTCTCGGCGTTCTGTTCGGCGCACCCGTTGGCGAAGGTGCATATCCTTTCCCGGTTGTCGGGCACCGAATTGTACCGGCGGCTGCGCGAATTCGAACTGGACGCCGCGATCGTGCATGCGGCGCCCGACGAGGGCCACGATGTGAACCTGGTGCCGCTGTATGAGGAGCACTATGTGTTGTTGTCGCCGGCGGACATGCTGGGATCCGCCGCCTCGACGATGACCTGGCCGGAGGCCGCGCAGTTGCCGCTGGCGCTGCTCACGCCCGAGATGCGGGATCGCCAGATCATCGACAAGGCCTTCGCCGACCACGCCATCGAGGTGGCACCGCAGGTCGAAACCGATTCCGTCGCTTCGCTGTTCGCTCAGGTCGCAGCGGGAAGCTGGGCATGCATCGTGCCGCACACCTGGTTGTGGACATCGCCGCTTGGGCCGGAAGTCCGCGCGGTGGAGATGGTCGATCCGGTGCTCAAGGCCGACGTCGCACTGGCCACCAGTTCGGCCGGACCGGGATCACCGATCGCCCGCGCGCTCGCCGCCTCGGCGGCGCAGCTGTCGCTGAACGAGTTCTTCGACGCGCAGCTCTCGCGAATCACCCACCGGCGCTGACCGCCGCCGCACTGGTCGGGTTCAGGCGCGCCAGGTGCCCGCTCTCCACCCCGGCCCCAGGGTCGAGCTCGCAGTCGATGATCGACGGCATCCGCGAGCGGATCGACTCCGACAGCGCCGACTGCAGCTCCGCAGGGGTGGTGACGTGATATCCCTTGCCGCCGAAGGCCTCCGCCAGCAGCTCGTGATGCGCCCGCGCGTTCAGGACCGTCGGCGCCGGATCGAGGTCTGTGGCCGCCGTGTTCGGCGCAACCTCGTCGCCGCGATAGACGCCGCCGTTGTTGAGAATGACGACTGTCACCGGAAGCCGGTAGCGGCAAATCGTCTCGATTTCCATTCCGCTGAAGCCGAATGCGCTATCACCCTCGATCGCGACCACGGGGTCGCCGGTTTCGACGGCGGCCGCGATCGCGTAGCCCATGCCGATGCCCATGACGCCCCAAGTTCCCGTGTCGAGCCGGTGCCGCGGCAACTCCATGCCGATGACGTTGCGGGCCAGGTCCAGCGCGTTGGCTCCCTCGTTGACGACGTAAGTCCCGGGATTTTCCTGCAGAACAGTACGAATCGCGACCAGCGCGTTGTAAAAGCGCATGGGATGCGGGTTTTCGGCCAGGCGTTCCCGCATCTTGGCGTCGTTGCGTGCGATGCGCTCGGCCAGCTCCTCGGTCCATTCCGCGGGCACGGCGACGGGGCGGGCGGCCAGGCCGTCCCGCAGCGCCGACATCACCGAGCCGATGTCGCCGGCCACGGGCGCGGCGATCGGCTGATTGCTGTCGAACTCCGACGGCGCGATATCGACCTGTACGAACTTCGTGTCGGCGGGCCATTGCGGTGAGGCCCCATGGCCGAGTAGCCAATTCAGCCGGGCGCCGACCAGCAACACGACGTCGGCGCGCGCGACCGCAAGCGAGCGCGCGGCCGCCGCCGACTGCGGGTGGGAATCCGGCAGCAGCCCCTTGGCCATCGACATCGGCAGGAACGGAATGCCGCTGGCCTCGACAAAATCGCGAATCACGTTGTCGGCCTGGGCGTACGCCGCGCCCTTGCCGAGCACGATCAACGGTCGCTTCGCCTGCGCCAGCACCTGTAGCGCGTGCTCGACCGCGTCGGGCGCCGGCAGCTGCCGGGGTGCGGGGTCGACGATCCGCCAGATCGTGTCCGCGCTGGCCGCGGCGTCCATCGCCTGCCCCAACACATCGCCGGGGATGTCGAGGTATACGCCGCCGGGACGGCCGGAGATCGCCGTGCGGATGGCACGTGCGACGCCGCGCCCGATGTCCTCGATCCGGCCGATCCGATAGGCCGCCTTCGCGAACGGCCGGGCGGCGTTGAGCTGGTCGATGTCCTGGTAGTCACCGCGTTGCAAGTCCACCAGCGCCCGATTGCTGGAGCCCGAAATCTGAATCATCGGGAAGCAGTTCGCGGTGGCGTTGGCGAGCGCCGGCAACCCGTTGAGGAAACCGGGCCCGGACGTCGTGAGGCACACGCCCGGCCGGCGGGTCAGGAATCCCGCGGCGGCGGCGGCATTGCCGGCCGAAGTCTCCTGCCGGAAGCCGATGTAGCGGATGCCCGACGCCTGCGCGACGCGGGCGAGGTCGGTGATGGGGATGCCGACGATCCCGTAGATGGTGGTCACGCCGTTGGCCTTGAGCGCATCCACCACCAGGTGAAAGCCGTCGATCAAACGCGTGGGCTGCTGCGCCCGGCCGGGAGATGCCGAAACTGCGGTCATGGTGCCGACTCCTCGTCTGTGGTCGGAGCTGAAGTAAAGCCTCCGCCCCTACTGTGACCCGGCCGCCCGGCGGGTGTCCAAGACGGAGCCGCTATGCCGCGATTCACGCCGTCTATCGGCGCCGGCCAGCCGGGCTCGATCGCGTCGATAGCCGACGGTTATCGGTCGTGAGTGAATCGGTATTGGACGCGCGGACGGGCACGGGGCATGGTTCGAGCAGGTGGACGACAACGGGAGAAGGAGCGCGGCGATGAAATCCGAGGCGATCATCGGCGGCCGTGTCACGGCGGACGTGCCGGGCCCACGCATCGCGGATCTGGTCGAGGAGGCGGCGCGCCGGTCCCCGGGGGCGCCCGCGCTCGTCGTCAGCTCCGCCCGGACACCGGTCAGCTACCGCGACCTGACGCGGCTGGTGGACGACCTCGCCGGGCAACTGAAGCGGGCCGGGCTGCGGCCGGGCGATCGCGTCGCGCTGCGCTCCGGAAGCAACGCGGAATTCGTCGTCGGACTGTTGGCGACTTCGCGGGCCGACCTGATTGCGGTCCCGCTGGACCCGGCCCTTCCCGTCGGTGATCAGCGCGCCCGCAGCGAGGCGGTGGGCGCCCGGGCCGCGCTCATCGACGGCGACGCGCCCGCCGACCAAGGGGAACCGGGCCTGCCGTGGTGGCCCCTCGCGGTGACGGAAAGCGGGCCAACGGTGCACTTGGATGTGACCGGCGCTCCCGCGCAACATGTTTCGACGCCAGAGGGTCTGCGCAACGACGACGCCATGATCATGTTCACCGGCGGCACCACCGGGATGCCGAAGATGGTCCCCTGGACCCGGGGTAACGTCGCCGCATCGGTGCGGGCCATCATCGCCGGATACGGGCTCGGCCCCGGGGACGCCACGGTGGCGGTGATGCCGCTCTACCACGGTCACGGCCTGCTCGCAGCGCTGCTGGGGACGCTGGTGTCCGGGGGAGCGGTGTTGCTGCCCGCGCGCGGACGGTTCTCGGCCCACACCTTCTGGGACGACATCGAGTCCGTCCGCGCCACCTGGTACACGGCGGTCCCGACGATTCACCAGATCCTTTTGGAGCGGGCCGAAACCGACCGACCGGGCGACGCCGCATTGCGGTTCATCCGCAGCTGCAGCGCCCCCCTCACGGCCGAAACGGCGCAGGCGCTGCAGGACACGTTCTCTGCCCCGGTGGTGTGCGCCTTCGGCATGACCGAAGCCACCCACCAGGTCGCCACCACCGAAATCGGTCACACCGAAAACCCGGCTGCGACACCAGGTCTCGTCGGCCGCTCGACGGGACCGGAGATCAGAATCGTCGGGCCCGACGGCCGGCCCGTGCCCGCGGGGGAGGTCGGTGAGGTCTGGCTGCACGGACCGACCGTGGTCCGGGGCTACCTCGGCGACCCGGCGATCACCGCCGCCAATTTCACCGACGGGTGGTTGCGCACCGGCGACCTGGGAACGCTGTCGGCGGCCGGTGAACTGATCATCCGTGGGCGGATCAAGGAACTCATCAACCGGGGCGGGGAGAAGATCTCCCCCGAACGCGTCGAGGGCGTGCTGAGCAGCCACCCCGACGTGCTGGAGGTGGCCGTCTTCGGGGTGCCCGACAAGCTGTACGGCGAGACGGTGGCCGCGGTGATCGTTCCCCGTGGATCCGCCGCGCCGAGCGTGGACGAACTCGCCGCTTTCGCCCGCGACCGGCTTGCCCCCTTCGAGGTGCCGGCCAGTTTCCGGCAGGCGGCGGAGCTACCGCACACCGCGAAGGGATCCCTGGACCGCCGCGCGGTCGCCGAGCGATTCGCGTCCTGACCATTCTTCCGCGCTCAGACGGTGGCCTTCACCCGGGTGGCCGCGGTTTCCGGCATCGGTTCGTAGCGGGCGAAGGCCCGGGTGAACGACGCCGCCCCGTGGGCCAGTGAGCGCAAGTCGATGGCGTAGCGCGTCAACTCCACCTGCGGTACCTCGGCTTTGACCAAAGTTCGTTCGTGGCCGACGGTGTCGGTACCGAGCACGCGGCCGCGACGGCCCGACAGGTCGCCCATCACCGCACCCACGAAATCGTCGGGCACCAGCACCGAGATTTCGTCGATGGGCTCGAGCAGGCTCACCTTGGTCGCCGCGGCCGCCTCGCGCAGCGCGAGGGAGCCCGCCATCTGGAACGCGAAATCCGACGAATCCACGCTGTGGGCCTTGCCGTCGAGCAGGGTTACCCGGATGTCGACCACGGGATAGCCGGCGTGCACGCCCTTCTCCATCTGCGCGCGCACGCCCTTCTCCACGCTCGGGATGAATTGGCGCGGTACCGCCCCCCCGACCACCTTGTCGAGGAACTCAAATCCGGAGCCTTCCGGCAACGGCTCCACTTCGATGTCGCACACCGCGTACTGGCCGTGCCCGCCGGACTGCTTGACGTGGCGGCCGTGGCCTTTCGCCTTGCCGCCGAACGTTTCTCGCAGCGGCACCCGCAGTTCCACGGTGTCGACCGTGACGCCGTACCGGTTGGCCAGCGCGTCGAGGACGACGCCGGAGTGGGCTTCGCCCATGCACCACAACACGATCTGGTGAGTTTCCTGGTTCTGCTCGATCCGCAGCGTCGGGTCCTCGGCGGCCAGCCGGCCCAGCCCGACCGAGAGCTTGTCCTCGTCGGTCTTGGCGTGCGCCTGAATCGCGACCGGCAGCAGGGGCTCGGGCATGGTCCACGGCTTCAGCACGAGCGGTTCGGCCTTGTCCGAGAGGGTGTCGCCGGTTTCGGCCCGGCTCAGCTTGCCGATCGCGCAGATGTCGCCCGCCACCACCGCCGGTGCGGGCCGCTGCTGCTTGCCGAGCGGGAAGGACAGGACTCCGATGCGCTCGTCTTCGTCGTGGTCGGGGTGCGTGCTGCCGTTCCCGTTGACCGCCCCGAAGAACGACGCAAAATGGCCCGACACATGAACCGTCGTGTCGGGCCTGATGGTCCCGGAGAACACCCGGACCAGGCTGACCCTTCCGACGTAGGGGTCCGACGTCGTCTTCACCACCTCCGCGAGCAGGGGTGCGTCCGCATCGCAGGTCAGCGTCGCGTGCGGGGCGCCCTGCGGCGTAAACACCTCCGGGAGTGGATGTTCCATCGGCGACGGGAATCCGCGCGTCGCGACCTCGAGCAGTTCCAGGGTGCCGACGCCGGTGCTGCTGCACACCGGGATCACCGGGAAGAACGACCCACGGGCGACGGCGCGCTCCAGGTCCTCGATGAGCACCGCTTCGTCGATGGACTCGCCGCCGAGGTAGCGATCCATCAGCGATTCGTCCTCCGATTCTTCGATGATGCCTTCGATGAGGGTCCCGCGAGCCTCCTCGATCCGGTCGGCGTCGGACGGATCGGGTGGTTGCGTGGTCCGCTTGCCGTCGGCGTAGTGGTAGAGGGTCTGCGACAGCAGCCCGATCAGTCCTTCGCAGGACGGCAGCCCGGTCGGCAGGTACAGCGGTAACACCTTGTCGCCGAACGCGTTCTGCGCGGCGGCCAACGCTTCGGAGTAGTTGGCCCGGGTGTGGTCGAGCTTGGTGATCACCACGGCGCGGGGCATGCCGACCTGATCGCATTCCTGCCATAGCGATTTGGTGGGTTCGTCGACACCCTCGTTGGCCGCGATCACGAACAGCGCGCAGTCCGCGGCGCGCAGGCCGGCCCGCAACTCGCCGACGAAATCGGCGTACCCCGGGGTGTCGACCAAATTGATCTTGATGCCGTCGTGCGCCAGGGAGGCGACGGCAACGCCGACGGACCGCTGCTGGCGGATCTCGGCTTCGTCGTAGTCGCAGACTGTGCTGCCTTCGGTGACCGAACCCGCTCTGGTCAGCACCCCACCGGCAACCAGCAGCGCCTCGACCAGGGTGGTCTTGCCGCCACCCGAGGGCCCCACCAGGACGATGTTGCGCACGTCGCCGGGACCGTTCGCGATGGGGGCGGCCGCCGCGCCCTGGGAGGCATTCGCTCTGTCCGCCATGACCTTCCTCCAGTTCTCCCCGGTGGCATCGCCGGCGGGTGCGCCCAGCGTGATGTGTCCTAGCTCACAGGGGTCTACAGGCAACTTTTCCCCCAACCGCGGCCCAACACAAGGCCGCGGGAGGGCCACATTTGCCAGGGCCTTGAGGGTAAGGAAGCGTCGTCCGTCAGACGTGCCAGCTCGACCAGCGGCGAACCGCGATCGCGATCACCGGTCCGTCCAACGGAACCGATTGGTACTGAGGGTATTTGGCACGCAGTAGCCGGTATGCGGACTCGATCGTCGGCCCGCTCGTATGGACGCTCGCCGTACCGTCGGCCCGCACCCACCACAGCCGTGTCCAGTCATCGGCGTAATGGTCGACGAGCAGGCTCACGTGGGGGTTCTCTGCAATGTTCGCCAGCCGCCGCAGCCGCCGCGTCGTCTTGGGTTTCGCGTCGACGGCGGTGTAAACCACGTCGGGCGCGTCGTCAGTGGCCGCGAACACCACCGGCACCAGGTGGGGGAGGCCGTCGGGCGTGATCGTGGCCAGTCGGGCCACCGGGGATCGGGTGAAGCTGGCCTTGGGGTCGAATTCGCCCACCGTGTCAGCGTAGGCCGATCGGAACCTTGCCACTGCCGTGAATAGCTACCTGCATTACGGTTATATACACATAATTGTGCCGCCCAGAACCGCAAGGCCGGGACAGTTTGGTGTTTACCGCGAAGCAGGAAGGGTGTCGGATGAGCAAATCGCACCACCGCTCGGTCTGGTGGTCATGGTTGGTCAGCGTGCTGGCTGTGGTCGGACTGGGCCTCGGTTTGGGCACCGTGCCTGCGGGCGCAGCGCCGTTCCCTCAACCGCAGGCGCCCCTCGACCCCGCCGCGTTGGTCGGCCAGGTGGGGCCGCAAGTGGTCAACATCAGCACGAAGTTCGGCTACAACAACGCGGTCGGCGCCGGAACCGGCATCGTCATCGACCCCAACGGTGTCGTGCTCACCAACAATCACGTGATCTCCGGTGCGACGGATATCAGCGCGTTCGACGTCGGCAACGGGCAGACGTACGACGTCGACGTGGTCGGCTACGACCGCACCCAGGACATCGCGGTGCTACAGCTCCGCGGCGGAGCCGGGCTTCCGACCGCCGCGATCGGGGGCGGCGTCTCGGTGGGTGAACCGGTCGTCGCGATGGGCAACGCCGGCGGCCAGGGCGGAACGCCCAGTGCGGTGTCCGGCAAGGTCATCGCGCTGAACCAGTCGGTCTCCGCGACCGACACCCTGACCGGCGCCAACGAATCGCTGGGCGGGCTGATCCAGGCCGACACACCGATCAGGCCCGGCGACTCCGGCGGTCCGCTGGTCAACAGCGGCGGCCAGGTCGTCGGTGTGAACACCGCCGCCACCGATAACTACAAGATGTCAGGCGGCGGGCAGGGCTTCGCCATCCCGATCGGCAGGGCGATGGGCGTGGCGGGGCAGATCAGGTCGGGCGCGGGCTCCAACACCGTGCACATCGGCCCGACCGCGTTCCTCGGCCTGGGCGTGACCGACAACAACGGCAACGGCGCCCGCGTCGAGCGGGTGGTCACCAGCGGCCCCGCGGCGGCGGCCGGGATCTCCCCCGGTGACGTCATCACCGGGGTTGACAACGTCGCGATCACCGGCGCCACGTCGATGACGGAAGTGCTCGTCCCGCACCACCCCGGCGACAACATCACGCTGCGCTACCGCTCCGCCGGGGGCGGCGACCGCACCACGAACGTGACGCTGGCCGACGGCCCTCCGGCCTGATCCTCACCTCGACGATGCCCGGCGGCTGGCCAATTCCCTTGGTGCCGAGCTTGTTTCGTCACATATCGGCGGGTGTGATTCCGAATGTCACGCCTCGGGTACCCGTGGCATCGTGGATTTGATGAACGACGCAAGAGAAGCTGTCGAGCACCATCCCGCAGGGGGCAGCCACGTCCAGGGCGGTGTCGTCGAGCACCCCGATTCCGATGACTTCGACAACGCCGCCGCGCTGCCCACCGACCCGACGTGGTTCAAGCACGCCGTGTTCTACGAGGTGCTGGTGCGGGCGTTCTTCGACGCCAACGCGGACGGGTCGGGCGACCTGCGCGGGCTCCTCGGACGCCTGGACTATCTGCAGTGGCTGGGCATCGACTGCATCTGGCTGCCGCCCTTCTACGACTCGCCGCTGCGCGATGGTGGTTACGACATCCGGGACTTCTACAAGGTGCTGCCCGAGTTCGGCACGGTCGAGGATTTCGTAGCGCTGCTCAACGCCGCGCACGAGCGGGGCATCCGGGTCATCACCGATCTCGTGATGAACCACACCTCGGATTCACACCCCTGGTTCCAGGAGTCGCGGCACGACCCCGATGGTCCGTACGGCGACTTCTACGTGTGGAGCGACACCAGCGAGAAGTACACCGACGCCCGGATCATCTTCATCGACACCGAGGAGTCCAACTGGACTTTCGACCCGGTGCGCAAACAGTTCTACTGGCACCGGTTCTTCTCGCACCAGCCGGACCTGAACTACGACAACCCTGCCGTGCAGGAAGCCATGATCGACGTCCTGCGCTTCTGGCTGGGCCTCGGCATCGACGGATTCCGGCTGGACGCGGTGCCCTACCTGTTCGAGCGGGAGGGCACCAATTGCGAGAACCTGCCCGAGACGCACGCCTTCCTCAAGCGCGTCCGCAAGGTCATCGACGACGAGTTTCCGGGCCGAGTGCTGCTGGCCGAGGCCAACCAGTGGCCGGCCGACGTCGTCGAGTACTTCGGCGAGAGCAGCACCGGCGGCGACGAATGCCACATGGCGTTCCACTTCCCGCTGATGCCGCGCATCTTCATGGCGGTTCGCCGGGAGTCGCGGATTCCGATCTCGGAGATCCTGGCGCAGACGCCGGAAATCCCCGAGATGGCGCAATGGGGAATCTTCCTGCGCAACCACGACGAGTTGACGCTGGAGATGGTCACCGACGAAGAACGCGACTACATGTACTCCGAGTACGCCAAGGATCCGCGAATGAAGGCGAACGTCGGGATCCGGCGCCGCCTGGCGCCGCTGCTGGACAACGACCGCAACCAGATCGAACTGTTCACCGCGCTGCTCCTGTCGCTGCCCGGCTCGCCGGTCCTGTACTACGGCGACGAGATCGGCATGGGCGACGTCATCTGGTTAGGTGATCGCGACGGTGTGCGCACCCCGATGCAGTGGACGCCGGACCGCAACGCGGGGTTCTCCAAAGCCAACCCTGGCCGGCTCTACCTGCCGCCCAGCCAGGACTCCGTCTACGGCTACCAGGCCGTCAACGTGGAGGCCCAACGTGACACCTCCACGTCGTTGCTGAACTTCACCCGCGTGATGTTGGCGGTGCGGCGCCGCCACGACGCCTTCGCGATCGGCACATTCGAGGAGTTGGGCGGCTCGAACCCGTCGGTGCTGGCATTCGTGCGCCAGGTGCCCGACGACGGCGACACGGTGTTGTGCGTCAACAACCTGTCGCGGTTTCCGCAGCCGATCGAACTGAATCTGCAGCACTGGAGCGGTTGCACGCCGGTGGAACTGACCGGGCATGTCGAATTTCCGCGGATCGGGCACCTGCCCTATCTGCTGACGTTGCCGGGCCACGGGTTCTACTGGTTCCAGCTGACCGCATGTGAGGAGGACTCTCGTGACTGAGCCAGCCAAGTTGCCGTGGTCGGACTGGCTCCCACAGCAACGGTGGTACGCCGGACGCAATCGGGAACTGACCTCCGCCGAAGCCGCCGTGGTCGTCCCGCTGCGGGAGGACCTCGACCTGGTGCTGGTCGACGCCCAGTACACCGACGGCTCGTCCGAGCGCTACCAGGTGATCGTGCGGTGGGACGCCGCGCCGGTCTCCGAGTACAGCACCGTGGCCACCATCGGCGCGGCCGGCGACCGCACGGGCTTCGACGGCCTGTACGACACCGACGCGCCCCAGTTCCTGTTGTCGTTGATCGACTCGTCGGCCGTTCGTACCGCGTCCGGCACCGAGGTGAGGTTCCTCAAAGAACCCGACGTCGTGCTGCCGCTGGAGGCGCTGCCACACGTCTCCGACGCCGAACAGAGCAATACCAGCGTCATCTTCGACCGCGACGCGATCTTCAAGGCGTTTCGCCGGGTCAGCACCGGCATCAACCCGGACGTCGAACTGAACCGCGTGCTGGGGCGCGCCGGTAACCCGCACGTGGCCCGGCTGCTGGGCACCTACGAGATGGCGGCGCCGGACGGCACCGCCGATGCGGCGTGGCCGCTAGGCATGGTGACGGAGTTTGCGTCCAACGCCGCGGAGGGGTGGGCGATGGCCACCGCGAGCGTTCGCGACCTGTTCGCGGAGGGCGACCTGTATGCGCACGAGGTCGGCGGCGACTTCGCCGGCGAATCCCGGCGGCTCGGCGAGGCCGTGGCGTCCGTGCACGCCACCCTGGCGGAGTCCTTGGGAACGGCGCAGTCGGCCTTCCCGGTCGACACCGTGCTGGCACGACTGTCGTCGACCGTGGCGAAGGTGCCCGAACTGCAGGAGTACGCGGCGACCATCGAGGAGCGATTCTCCAAACTCGCCGGCCAGACGATCACCGTCCAGCGGGTACACGGGGACCTGCACCTCGGCCAGGTGCTGCGCACGCCCGAAAGCTGGCTGCTCATCGATTTCGAGGGTGAACCGGGGCAGCCGCTCGAGGAGCGCCGGGCGCCGGACTCATCGCTGCGCGACGTGGCCGGTGTGCTGCGGTCGTTCGAATACGCCGCGTACGGACCCCTGGTGGACCAGGCGGCCGACAAGCAATTGGCCGCCCGCGCCCGGGAATGGGTCGAGCGCAACCGGACCGCGTTCTGCGAGGGCTACGCCGCCGCGTCGGGCACCGACCCGCGCGATTCGGCTGCGCTGCTGGCCGCCTACGAACTCGACAAGGCCGTGTACGAGGCAGGCTATGAGGCGCGGCACCGGCCCGGCTGGCTGCCGATCCCGCTGCGCTCGATCGCCCGGCTCACCGCCACCTAGGGAGATCGTCCGCGCTGCGCGCGCCGCCATGGTCTGACAGCATGTGCGTGTGGCGAGTGAAACGTTCAATAGCGAGGCACGGCTGTCGTGGGTGCTGGCGGTGCTCGCGGGTGTGGTGGGCGCGATCTCATTTACCCACTCCGCCGGATACTTCGTGGTTTTCGTCACCGGCAATGCCCAACGCGCCGTGCTCGGGTACTTCACCGGCGAAGTGTGGCTTGCCGCCAGCGCCGGCCTGCTCATTGTGGCGTTCGTCGCCGGCGTGATCGTTGCATCACTGTGCCGGCGATTCTTTTGGGTGGACCATCCGCACGGCCCGACAGTGCTGACCACCTTCAGCCTGCTGGCCGCGACCGTGGTGGACCTTGTCGATACGGGATGGGAAGCAAATCTCCTCGACTTCGCGCCGATAGTGCTGATGGCCTTCGGCACCGGGGCATTGAACACGTCGTTTGTCAAGGACGGCGAGGTCTCGGTGCCGTTGAGCTATGTGACCGGCACGACCGTGAAGATGGGTCAGGGCATCGAACGCCACATCGCCGGTGGCGGAAGCACCTCGGACTGGCTCGGGTACTTTCTGCTGCTGGGCAGCTTTGTGGTCGGCGCCACCGTGGGCGGCTTCATCAGCCTGGTCGTCAACGGGACCTGGATGCTGGTGATGGCTACGGCCTTGTGCGCATTGACAACCGCTTACACGTATTTCCATCAGGACCGCCGCGCGCTGCTGCTGGAAGCCGAGTCGGCCAAAAAGCAACGGCAGTAGCGCTGACCGGTGCGCTACTGCCGTTGCTGGCTGGGAGGATCTCAGGTGGCCGGTTGCGCCGGTTGCGCCGGTTGTGCCGGTTGGGCAGTGGTGTTGCTGGCCAATAGCACCTGCTGGATGTCGGGCTTCATGGCGAGCAACTGCTGGTTCCAGTAGGGCCACGAGTGCGTCCCGTTGGCCGGGAAGTTGAACGTGCCGTTGCGCCCGCCCGCGGCCGCGTAGGTGTTCTGGAACTGCTGGTTTGTGCGCAGCGTCAGACCTTCCAGGAACTTGGCCGGCATGTTGTCGCCGCCGAGGTCGCTGGGGGTCCCGTTGCCGCAGTAGACCCAGATCCGGGTGTTGTTGGCGACCAGCCGCGGAATCTGCAGCATCGGGTCGTTGCGCTTCCACGCCGGGTCAGTGGACGGACCCCACATGCTGTTGGCGTTGTAGCCACCCGAGTCGTTCATCGCCAGCCCGATCAGCGTCGGCCACCAGCCCTCGGACGGGTTGAGGAAACCCGAAAGCGATGCGGCGTAAGGGAATTGCTGCGGGTAGTACGCGGCCAGGATCAGGGCGGAGCCGCCGGACATCGACAGGCCCACCGCCGCGTTGCCGGCCGGCGAGATCTGCTTGTTGGCCTGCAGCCACAGCGGCATCTCCTGGGTCAGGAACGTCTCCCACTTGTAGGTGTAGTTCTGACCGTTGCCCGACGAAGGCTGGTACCAGTTGGTGTAGAAGCTGGACTGCCCGCCGACCGGCATCACCACCGACAGGCCGGATTGGTAGAACTCCTCGAAGGCCGGGGTGTTGATGTCCCAGCCGTTGTAGTCGTCCTGGGCCCGCAAACCGTCGAGCAGGTACACCGCGTGCGGTCCACCGCCTTCGAACTGGACCTTGATGTTGCGGCCCATCGACGGTGACGGCACCTCCAGGTACTCCACCGGCAGCCCCGGCTTCGAGAACGCCCCCGCGGTAGCCGCGCCGCCGGCGGCGGTGACGAGGCCGGACATCAGGGCAGCCCCCATAGCCGCGACCGCCAGCTGACGCGGCATGGTTGCCGCGGCACTACGCAACTTCCGCAACTCTTCGAAGAACTTCATAGCTCTCTACCCATCCCAACTTTCATCTGCCGTGTGCGGCGGTCGAATCCGTTCGCTGGGCAGTGAAACACGGAGGGAGGGCGCAATTCGCCTGTCGCGGCCGGAGCTTCACGTCGCGGTTGGCTAACGATTGGGCGTCAGCCGGGAATCGTCACCGTTGGGTCACGATTCGTTATCGGAACCGCGTGCCGGCCTTTCCAACCGCTGGCCTATCGGCTATGGCGCCGATGGCCCCTAGGCGACGAGCCGGCGCAATAGCGTTGATGCCGTGGCGATTCCGAGCACCGCGGCCACCACCAGCACGACGATGTCCATCGGGTTGAATGGCGTGCCGATCAGCAGCCCCCGCAAGGCGTCGACCTCATAACTGAGCGGGTTGACTCGACTCAACACGTGCAGCCACGTCGGCATCACGTCGACCGGATACAACGCGTTCGAGGCGAAGAACAGCGGCATCGTGATGGCCTGACCGATCCCCATCAGGCGATCGCGGTTGCGCACCAAGCCGGCCAGCGTCATTGACAGGCAGGCGAAGAACGCGGCACCGAGCATCACGACGGCCATCGCCGCCAGGATCCGCAACGGGTTGACCGTCAGGCCGACGTTCATCAGATACGCCAGCGCCATCACGCCGACCACCTGCGCGACCGAGCGCACCCCGGCCGCAAACGCCTTGCCGGAAATCAGCGCCGACGCGGGGGCGGGCGTCACCATCAGCTTGGCCAGGACGCCCGCGTCTCGATCCCAAATGATCTGTATCCCATAGAAAATGGAGATGAACAGCGCCGACTGGGCGATGATCCCCGGTGCCAGGAAGGCGAGGTAGGACACCGATCCGGTCTGGATGACGTGCAGGTGGCTGAATGTTGTCCCGAAGATCAATAGCCACAGCGCAGGCTGCACCATCCGGGTGACGAGCTCGGTCCGGTCGTGCTGCAACTTCTGTAGTTCGACGATCGCGAACGCGCCGATGCGGCTGAACACGGCACCGACCCGTTGCCATCCGCGCGGCGCGCGGACCAGGGTGCCCGGCATGGCGCTATCAACCGACACGGCGCGCAACCTTTCTGGCAGAACGGATTTCGCGGAGCGATCCCGCCGCCTCGGACGACGCCGCCTCGTCCTCCAAGCCCGAGGCCGCATAGTGGCGGAACACGTCATCGAGGGTCGCGCGCGGCCCCACCGTCGACTTCAACTTGGCGGGCGAGCCCACCGCCCGCAACTCACCGTGGTGCATCAGCGCGACGCGGTCGCACAACGCGTCGGCCTCTTCCATGTAGTGGGTGGTGAGCAGCACGGTCATCCCGAACTGCGCCTGCATCTTCCGCACCTGTGTCCAGACGCCGTCGCGCGCAATCGGGTCCAGCCCGACGGTCGGTTCGTCGAGAACCAACAGCGACGGCCGGTTCACCAGCGCCTGGGCCACCTCGAGGCGGCGGACCATGCCGCCGGAATACGCGGAGGCCATCCGGTCGGCCACGTCGAGCAGGTCCATGGCGGCCAGCGCCTGACCGACCCGCTCGGAACGCTCGGCCCGGGGCACACCGTAGAGGCGTGCGAACCATTCGACATTCTGCCGGCCGGTCAGTGCGGGCTCGATCGAGAGCTGTTGCGGCACATAGCCGATGTTGCTGCGAATGTCGGTGGTTTGGCGGCGGGCGTCCAAGCCGAAGACGCGCAGTTCACCCTGCTGCACCGGCGTCAGCGTGGTGAGCATCCGGACCATGGTCGTCTTTCCGGCGCCGTTCGGACCGAGCAAGCCCATGGTTTCGCCCGGCCGCACCTGCAACGTCACGTCGTTGACGGCGGTGAACTGGCCGTAGCGATAGGTCAGGTGTCTGGCATCGATCGCCATCGGCAGTGATGCGCTCATGGTCGTCGCTCCAGCAGTTTCTGGGTCATCGTCTCAATGACCTCCAATCCTCTTGTCAAATACTCGATTTGATCATCGTCAAGCTCGGCGAGAACCTCGGCCAGCACGGCTCGCCGTGCGGCGCGGGACGCGTCGACGACCTGCTGGGCGGGCTCGGCAAGGTGTAGCCGGCCAACCCTGCGGTCGGTGTCGCCGACCGTCCGCGTCAGCAATCCGCCGGATACCAGCTTGGAGACCAGGGTCGAAGCGGTGTTGGGGGCCAGCCCGAGCTCGGCGGCGGCGGCGTTGACCGAGACGCCCGGCCGCCGGCCCACCAGCCACAACAGCTCGGACTGCGACTCGGTCAACCGCGACGAATCGAAGCCGCGCCCGGCCGACCGTCGGAGTTGCCGGCGGAACCTGCCGACGACGCGAAACACCTCGGTGACCACGTCGGTACTTGACTTCACCTTCTCGATAATACCTCTGTAGTGGAGCTATCTATGTGCGGAAGCTGTGCAGAAGGTATGTACCCGCTACTTCGGAAGGCGATGCAGGACCACGTCGGCGAGGGCCCCGTCGGCGAGGCGTGCGGTCATGTAGGTGCAGAACGGCTGCCGGCGGCGATCCGTCGGCGAGCCGGGATTGAGCAGGCGCAGCCCGGTGTCGGCACTGGTGTCCCAGGGGATGTGGCTGTGCCCGAACACCAGCACCTGGGTGTCGGGGTACAGCCGCGACATCCGGGCTTCGCGGCCCGCCGCTGCGCCGGTCTCGTGCACGACCGTGAATCGCACGCCCGCCAGGGTCACGTCCGCGCGTTCCGGCAGCCTCGCCCGCAGCGCCGGCCCGTCATTGTTGCCCCAGCAAGCCACCAGCCGGGCCGACCTGGTCTCGAGTTCGTCGAGCAACTCGGGCACCACCCAGTCGCCCGCGTGCATGACCACGTCGGCCGCGTCCACCTCATCCCAGACCCGTGCGGGCAAGTCGCGGGCGCGCTTGGGCACGTGGGTATCGGAGATCAGCAGCAGCCGCACAACCCCTATCTTGCGCCCTATCTTGCGCGGTCCCTCACACTTCGACTTTGTGGAGCCGGCCGGTGGGCGCATCTGCCTCCTCGCCCAGCAGCAAGGAACGAACAAGGCGACGGGGTCCGAAGGGCCGCAGCATGGCGCTGGCCGGGCGGGGCCGCACGCGCAACGGCCACCAGAACCAGCGCCCCAGCAGCGCCGCGATCGACGGTGTCATCAACGAGCGCACGATCAGCGTGTCGAACAACAGGCCGAGGCCAATCGTGCTGCCGGCCTGGCCGATTGAGCGCAGGTCGCTGGCGACCATCGACATCATGGTGAAGGCGAACACCAGGCCCGCGGAGGTGACGACGCCACCGGTCTCGCCCATGGAGCGAATGATGCCGGTCCGCAACCCCGCGCCGATCTCCTCCTGGAACCGCGACACCAGCAGCAGGTTGTAGTCGGATCCGACGGCCAGCAGGATGATCAGCCCGAAAACCGGCGCGATCCAGTTCAACTCCAGGCCCAAGAGGTGTTGCCACACCAATACCGAGAGCCCGAAGGCGGCACCCAGCGACAGCAACACCGTGCCGACGATCACCATGGATGCGACCAGCGCACGCGTGATGATCAGCATGACGACGAAGATCAGCGTCAGCGCCGCGAGTCCGACGATCAGCAGGTCGTAATGGGAGCCCGACTGGATATCGCGATAGATGGCCGCCGTCCCCGCGAGATAGAACTTGGCTCCGGTCAGCGTCGTCCCCTTCACCGCTTGATGCGCGGCGGCCAGTGCCGGCATCACCGCGGAAATACCCGCCGGCGTCGCCGGATCGGCATCATGGGTGATGATGAAGCGCGCGGCCTTACCGTCGGGCGACAGGAAAAGCTTCAGGCCGCGTTGGAAGTCGGGATTCTGAAACGCTTCCGGCGGCAAATAAAAGTAGTCGCCACTCCGGGAAGCGTCGAAGGCCTGGCCCATCGCGCTGGCCGTATCGGTCATCTGCGCCATTTGGGTGACCAGGCCCGAGAAGCTGCTGTGCATCGTGAGCAGGGTCCCCTGCATCGATTTGGCGACGGCGATGATCGGCGGGAACTCGGCCTGCATCTGGGGCAGTATGGCGTCGACGTTGTTCACATCTTTGATCAGCGTGCTCATGTTCTCGCTGAACTTGTCCACGCCATCGATCGCCTCGAACACCGACCTCGCGGCCCAGCAGACGGGGATGTTGAAGCAGTGCCGTTCCCAATACAGATAGCTCCGGAACGGCCGAGCGAAATCGTCGAAATCCGCTAGGTGGTCGCGCATCTCGTTCAGCGTGGCCTGCATCTCGCCCATATCACCGACCATGCGATGGGTCGCGTCGCTCATCTGCCCGAGCAAGCCCTGCATCCGCTGCATCGAGGCGATCATGGCGCCGAGGTCGTCGCTCATCTTGAGCATGTCGTCCGTGCGGTCCCGCATGAATTGCAGGTTCTGTTGGATCGGGATCGATTGGGCGCTGATCTGAAACGGTATGGACGTGTGCTCGATGGGTCCACCCAACGGCCGGGTGATGCTCTGCACCATCGCGATTCCGGGTGAGCGGAATACGTCTTTGGCGAGCCGGTCCAGGATGATCATGTCGCCGCTGTTTCGCATGTCATGATCGGCTTCGATCATGAGGATGTCGGGATTCATTGTGGCGGCGCTGAAATGGCGTTCCGCAGCCGCGTATCCGACATTCGAGGGAAGGTTGTGCGGTATGTAGAAGCGATCGTTGTAGCTGACCTTCATGCTCGGCATGATGAGGATGCCGACGATCGCGATGACAAGTGAGGCCGCGAACACCGGACCGGGCCAGCGCACGGTGGCGGTGCCGATGCGCCGCCACCCGCGCGTCTTGATCATCCGCCTCGGGTCGAGCAGGCCGAACCCGGTGGCGACCGCGACGACGGCGGGGGCCGCTGTCATCGCTCCCGCGACGACGACCAACAGGCCCAGTGCGGAAGGAATGCCGAGTGCCTTGAAGTACGACAGGCGTGCCAGGTGCAAGCAGAACGTGGCCCCGGCGATGGTCAATCCCGAGCCCAAGATGATGTGCGAGGTCCCACGAAACATGGTGTACCAGGCCGTCTCTCGATCCTGACCCGCCTGCCGAGCCTCCTGGTAGCGGCCGATGAGAAAGATCGCGTAATCGGTTCCCGCCGCAATCGCCAGCGATGACAGCATGGCGACGACGAACGTAGAAAATCCCAACAGCCGGTTGTTTCCGAGCAGCGCGACCAGCCCCCTGGCCGTGCCCATCTCGAAACCGACCATGACGAGGACCAGGAGCACCGTGCTGACGGAGCGGTAGGCGATGAAGAGCATGATCATGATGACCACGCCCGTCACGCCCATCATCTTGAACATGCTCTTGTCGGCGGCCTCGTTCATGTCCGTCGTCAGCGGCGCCGGGCCGGTGACGTAGACCTTGAGCCCGTGGGGCGGCGCTGACCTGTCAACGATCTTTCGCACCGCGTCGACGGATTCGTTGCCCTCGGTGCTGCCCTGGTTGCCGGCCAGGTTGAGTTGGACGTAGGCGGCTTTGCCGTCCCGGCTCTGGACACCGGCGGCGGTGAGCGGGTCTCCCCAGACGTTCTGAACGTGCTGCACGTGCTTGGGGTCGGCCTGCAGTTTGTTCACCAAGCCGTCGTAATAGCGGTGCGCCTCGTCACCGAGTGGCTTATCACTCTCGAGCACGATCATCGCGATGCTGTCGGAATCCGACTCGTGGAAGGTGGCGCCCATCCGCTTGGCCGCGATCATCGCGGGCGCGTCCTGCGGAGACATCGTCACCGCATGGTGGCGTGCGACCGACTCGATCGGCGGCACAAGCACGTTCAGGGCGACGGTCAGGAGCAGCCAGCCGATGATGATCGGCCACGCGAAGGCGCGGACGAACCGCATGAATCTGGGCCGGGTGTCGCTATCGGTTTTCATGCGGCCTTCACCAGACAGGAAGTCTGGGCGTGGCGGCCGGCCGACGAGCGCTGGTCCTTGACCACACCGTTGACGGTAATGCGGCAACCGATGTCGTCGCTGTTGCCCTGTGCCACCACGCTGGCGATCACGGCGGGCACCGTTGTGGTGACCGTGAAGGTCCACGGCAGCGTGGTGAAGTTCGCCTGTTCCGGTTGCGCCTTGTTGTCCAGGTAGCTCACGGTTCCCGCGGTGTCGCTGGGGCCGTAGACCTCGTAGGTCACCTGCTTGATGTGCGAGGGTTCGAGTGGTCGGGCGCTGCTGCCCGTCGCGGTGAAGATCGCATCGGAGCCGAAAACGCCGCGGAGCCGCTCGACGGCGATACCGCCGAGGATGACCGCCACCACGACGACGAGCGGCACCCAAGCCCGTTTGAGGAACGTGGACACTGACGTTTCCTTTCCCTCGTGACCTGGTCGCCCTGGTACGGAGTTTCTGCCCGCGTCGGCGCAGCCAATAGGGCCGTTTGGCCCGCACCTGAGGGCCAGCGGGCACACGTCGCACGTGATCGCGTGAATGGGTACCCGCGGGCCACGGCTTAATCCGCGAGTAAATTATTACCGTACCCCCGGGGGTATTGGCAAGGCAGACGATATACCCCGGTGGGTATGGTATGAAGGAGTCATGGCAAACGAAGTTCACGACCCGGACGACATGGATGCCGTCCTTGCGCGGTTGCGTCGAGCGCACGGGCAGCTCGGCGGCGTCATCGGGATGATCGAGCAGGGGCGCAGCTGCAAAGACGTCGTCACCCAACTGGCGGCGGTGTCGCGGGCGCTGGATCGCGCCGGCTTCAAGATCATTGCCTCGGGGCTGCGCGACTGCATCGCCCGACCGGCGGGTAGTCCCACCGACGGGCCGGGCATGTCGATCGACGAGCTGGAAAAACTGTTCCTGAGCCTGGCCTGACGGTCAGCGCCGACGAGAGGGAAAGCGCAATGGACCCCGCCGACAGCGGTCGAGCTGGATCGAAGGTCACACTGTGGGTGGACCCGGTGTGCCCGTTCTCGTGGAACACCGCACGGTGGCTGTGCGCCGTCGCCGACAAGACCGGCATGGCTGTCGATTGGCAATTGATGAGTTTGGCGGTGCTCAACGAGGGGCGAGAGCTCCCGGCCCCTCAGCAGGCCCGCATGCGCGACTCGCAACAAGTCGGCAGGCTGATGGTTGCGATCGCGCGCGAAAAGGGCACCGCCGGGTGGACCGCCGCGTACTTCGCCTTCGGTGAGCGTTACTTCGACGGCTCGGCACCCCTTGACGACAGTCTCGTCGCCCACGTTTTGGCCGCGGCCGGTGCACTCGACACCGCCGCCTCGGTTGTCTCGGACGCGTCGCTGGACGAAGTCGTGCGGCGCGGACACCAGGAGGCGCAAGACGCGCTCGGCGAAACCGGGGGGAGTCCGATCCTGCGGGTTGACGGGCATGCTTTTTTCGGACCGGTCCTCACCGCGGTACCGGATGCCGAGGATTCGGTCGCACTGTTCGATGCGATCGCCACAATGGGTGCGGTCCCGCAGTTCGCCCAGCTGCAACGCCCGCGCACCCGGGCTCAGTTGTGACGGGCCCGGGCGCGAATTGCCCTAGTGCTGAACGAAATTCCAGGTAGCTCGAGACCGAGGAGGAAGAAATGACATCAGGATTGACCGCTACGCTGCACACCTCGTTCGAGGAGGCGGTGGAACAAACCACCAAAGCCCTCGCGGACCAGGGTTTCGGGGTGCTGACCACGATCGACGTCAAAGCCACCCTGAAGAACAAGCTCGGGGAGGACATGGAGAACTATGTGATCCTGGGCGCCTGCAATCCGGTGTTGGCGCATCGCGCGCTGGGCATTCACCGCCAGATCGGTCAGTTGCTGCCGTGCAACGTCGTGGTGCGAACCGACCCCGCGGAAAACGATGCGATCCTCGTCGAGGCGATGGATCCCCAACTCATGGTCAAGGTGACGGGCGAGCAGGGGGCCTTGCAGGAAGTTGCGGATCAGGCCACCACCAAATTGCAGGCCGCGATCGGCGCGCTTCGGTAGCCGATCTGCTGAGTTGCGGGGAGTCAGCTTTGCTGGCTCCGCGCTTCTGCACCCGTTTCGCCGGCATCGAAAGAGTCATCGGAACCAGCCGCTCCGACGTAGGAGCCGTCGGCCTCGCCGGCCGCTGCACGTGACCGGGACTCGTGAGCCTCGGGTTCGACATCCGACTCCGTCTTGTGGCCCTTCGGTTCTCCCATTTGCTTCCTTCCGGCGCGGTTCCTGACGTCCCGAGGGGTTCCCCGTGGACGGGCCGGCAAACCACATGTCGGTTACTGAGGACGCCGTCCCGGGAGCACAGACGAACGATCGATCAAGCCTCGCTCAACGCGTCGCCAAACCCGCGAACGACGCGGTTGTGTTGGCTTTCCGCCAGCGCCTGGCCGGCCCCGAGGACCAGGGCCACGGGCCATTCGAGGATCTGCAGCTCCGCCAGTGCGGCCAGTCCGCCATAGAAGGCGAGGTGGTCGACGTGCGGCACTCGTACCTGTCCGATGATCGGGACGTTGAGGCGCACCCCGCCGTCTCCCTGATCGGTGACGCGCGTCCGTGACCCGCGCGCCTCCGATTCGGTTGCGCGGTTCGTGCGTTCAGGCATGCCGTTCCCCTCCGTGCGGTTCGCGTGTTCACGCAGGGCTTCCCCGGGCGGCCGCCGCCAAACGAATTCCGGCTATCGCGCAAGGAATTCGAGCAGAGCGTCGTTGAATTGGTCGGGATGGCTGATCTGGCACCCGTGCGGCCCGTCGGCAATCACCCGCAGCGCGCTGCCGGGCAGCGCTTCGTGCGTGCGTCGGGCCGAACCGTCAAACGGCACCGAGGCATCGCCGTCGCCGTGAATGACCAGTGCGGGTACCGTGACCCGCGTCAGGTCGTCGCGAAAGTCGGTGCCGGCCCACGCGGCCATGCAGGCCATCGACGCCTCCTTGCTCGCCTGTTTGCACAACGCAACCGCCGCAGCGCGGGTGTCCTCGCTGACGCGCAATTCGCCGTTCACAGAGAAGAATTCGGTCATCTGCTGGTCGTAGAATGCGCTTGGATCCCTGACGAAGGCCGCGGTCGCGGCGGCGGCGTCCTTCTTGGTGAGTGGGCCGTCCGGGTTGTCGCCGGCATGCAGCATGTACGGGGTCACCGAAGACGCGAACACGACGCTGCGGACGCGGTCGGCGCCATAGGACGAGATGTACCGCGCAATCTCGCCGCCACCCATGGAGGAGCCCACCAAGCTGACGTCGCGGAGGTCGAGGGCATCGATCAATGCGCGCAGGTCGTTGGCGAGGCTGTCGTAGGTGTAGCCCGTCACCGGTTTGTCGCTGCGGCCGAAACCGCGCCGGTCGTAGGTGACGACTCGGTAGCCGGCGGCGTGCAGCACCGGGACCTGTGCCGACCAGGCCTGCCCGGAGAGCGGCCACGGGTGAATGAGCAACACCGGCCGGCCCGGGCCCCCGGTGTCATCGACGTGCAGGCGAGCGTCTTTGAAAAGCCCATGGTGTGCGGTGACATTGGGCATCGAGTGACCTTTCCTGCCGAGGCGGAGCTGCTGTCCTCAGCGGCGACTACCCCTCGGATGCCCAGCCAAACGGGATGGGCCGGATGGCGATGCCGGATGGCCTCGGCGATATTCTTAGCGCCCCGGAGTCAAGGAGAAACTCAATGCGCACCTTCGAATCAGTAGCCGAACTCGCGGCCGCAACGGGCGAAACCATCGGCCACAGCGATTGGGTGACCATCACCCAGGAAGACGTCAACCTGTTCGCCGACGCGACCGGCGATCACCAGTGGATCCACGTCGACCCGGAACGCGCCGCCGCCGGTCCCTTCGGCGGGACGATCGCCCACGGTTTCATGACCCTGGCACTGCTGCCGCGTCTGCAGCATCAGATCTACACCGTCAACGGGATCAAGCTCGCAATCAACTACGGCCTCAACAAGGTTCGCTTCCCCGCCCCGGTGCCGGTCGGCTCCCGGGTGCGCGCGCAGACGTCGCTGGTCAGCGTCGACGACGTCGGCAATGGCGCCATGCAGGCGACCATGTCGACAACCGTCGAGATCGAGGGCGCGCCCAAGCCGGCGTGCGTGGCCGAGAGCATCGTCCGCTACGTCTCGTGATCCGCCACCGCGAGACATAAACCACGGCGACGTTTACGGCGTGTCGTCGCCAACGTTTATGTGTCGTGGCGGGGGCGGGTCAGAACTCCGCGACGGAATGCTCGAGCCGCTCGGCCAGTCGCGCCTGGGCTTCCGCCCGCCGGGTGGGTATGTGCGCGGACGGGAACGGCGTTGCAACGGGCTGGTATTCGCGCAAGGTGCGGCGGGCCACCGTCATCTTGTGCAATTCGGTGGCGCCGTCGGCGATGCCCAGCGACTCGGCCGCCACCATCATCTTGACGAACGGCATCTCGTCGGAAACGCCGAGTGCGCCATGCAGGTGCATGGCCCGCTGCACGACGTCATGCAGCACCTGGGGCATGGCGACCTTGACCGCCGCGATGTCGCGGCGCACCTTCTGGTAGTCGTGATGCTTATCGATCAGCCACGCCGTGCGCAACACCAGCAGCCGGAACTGTTCGATCTGTATCCAGCTGTCGGCGATCTTCTCCTGGGTCATCTGAAAATCCGACAGTCGCCCGTGCCGCGTCTTGCGTGACACGGCGCGCTCGCACATCATGTCAAAAGCGCTGCGCGCCAAGGCAATCGTGCGCATGGCGTGGTGGATGCGCCCACCCCCGAGCCGGGTTTGCGCGATCATGAACGCCTGACCTTCGCCGCCCAGCACGTGGTCGGCCGGGACGCGCACGTCGGTGTAGCGGACGTACCCGTGGCTGGCGCGCGTCGATGACTCGGCTCCCACGCCGACGTTGCGGACGATCTCGATGCCCGGTGTCTCTGCCGGAACGATGAACAGCGACATCTTGTCGTACGTGCGCGCCTCGGCGTTGGTGACCGCCATGACGATGAAGAACGAGGCGTGCTTGGCGTTGGTGGAGAACCACTTTTCCCCGTTGATCACCCAGTAGCCGCCGTCGCGGGTAGCGGCGGTGACGAATTGTCCCGGATCGGAGCCGCCCTGCGGTTCGGTCATCGAATAGCACGACGTGATCTCGCCGTCGAGCAGCGGTTGCAGGTAGCGGGCCTTCTGCTCGTCGGTGCCGAACATCGCCAGTATCTCGGCGTTGCCCGAATCCGGCGCCTGGCAGCCGAACACCGACGGCGCCCAGCGGGACCGGCCGAGAATCTCGTTGAGCAGCGCGAGCTTGACCTGGCCGAAGCCCTGACCGCCGAGTTCCGGTCGCAGATGCGCGGCCCACAGCCCCTGATCCTTCACCTGCTGCTGCAGCGGACGCAGGATCGCCATCATCTCGGCGTTCTTCTTGTCATAGGGGTCGAGGGCGACCAGATCGAGCGGTTCGAGTTCGTCGACCATGAACTTTTCGACCCAGTCGAGCTTTGCCTGATATTCGGGGTTTGTTTCGAAATCCCACACGGTGGCCACCCGTTCCCCGGCGCCGCTTCGCGCCGGCCTCGTCGATGAAGCCACCCCATCGTAGATGGCGGCGGTGCGCGATCAGTCGTCGCTGCGGGTATCGATCACACGTTGCGCAATGTCGACGAGCTTGACCTGACTTTCCTGGGACAGGCGGCGCAGCAGGTCGAAGGCGCGCAACTCGTCGACGCCGTAGCGCTCCATGATGATGCCCTTGGCCTGGCCGATCCGGTCTCGCGTGGACAGGGCCGATTGCATCTGCTGGCCGTGGCGTCCCGCCATGATCGCTGCGGCGGCGTGTGCGGCGAACACGGATCCGATGGTCTCGGCTTCGGTGTCCCATACGTCGGACCGGAAGCTGAACAGGTTCAGCGCGCCGGCCGTGCGCTCCGCGGTGTAGAGCTTGAACGAGAGGCTGCTCAGCACACCGCGTTCCACGGCCGCCGGCGCATACTGGGGCCACCTCGGCTCGTTACGGAGGTCGTCTGTGCGCACGATCGTCTGTTGCAGAGCCGCATCGTGACAGGGGCCCTCACTGAAGTCGTGCTGTAGCTCGTCCAGCTGCGCAACCAAGCTATCGGTGTCCGCGACCGACTCGAAGTCACCGCCGCCCTTGATCAGCAGCACTCCCGCGATGTCCGCCGCCGGTATCAGCTCCACCGCGGCCGTGGTCACCTCGGTGAGGACGTGACCGAGCGAGCGTGGGGCGGCGATGTCGCGGGCTAGTTCGGCCATGCGCACAGCCAGCTGGTGCGTGGGTGCTGGGTCTAGGGACTCCATAAGACCGGATTCTCCACGATGCGGGCGTACCGCGACACCTGGGTGGCCCTCGGCGGGCCGGCCCAACGATTTGCTGTTGCCAGCGTTTGGCGCCAAGACCCACGGGTATCCGCCGACACCAGTACTTGCCGACAAGCCCAAGGAGCCCCAATGTTCGTTCATAACAAAGATCTTCAGTTCGAGGTCCGGGTCAGCGAGCCCGATCCACGTTTTGCGACGCTGCTGCAAGAGCAGTTCGGTGGCGCGAACGGTGAACTCAAGGCCGCCATGCAGTACTTCACCCAGGCGTTCGTGCTACGCGACAAGAACCCCAAGATGTACGACCTGTTCATGGACATCGCCACCGAGGAACTCAGTCACCTCGAGATGGTCGGCTCGATGATCACGATGTTGCTGGACGGCCTCAACGACAACCTGAAGATCGCCAACGAGAAGTGCGATTGGATGCCCGCGGTCGCCAGTGGCGACGGTCGTGACCAGATCATCCATCAAGTCGCGGTCAACCCGCTGTATCTGGCGCTCAACGGCGGCAGCCCGGATGTGAGCAACTCGCAAGGGGTGCCCTGGATGGGCTCCTACGTCAACGCCAACGGCGACCCCACGGTGGATCTGCGAAGCAATCTGGCCGCCGAGTCGCGCGCGAAAATCGTTTACGAGTACCTCAAGCAGTACACCGACGACCCGGGCGTGCAAGACACCTTGAACTTCTTGATGACCCGCGAGGTGGCTCACTACCAGCAGTTCACCGCCGCGCTCAACGAGCTGCCGGTGAACTTCCCGCCCGGGCAGTTGCCGGGTGACCCGCGCTTCCAGAATATGGCGTTCAACATGTCCAATGGCGGCGGCGAATCGATCCGCGGCCCGTGGAACGAGGGCCAGGGGCCGTGGCCGGAGGGCATGGAGTGGGAGTACGTCGAGAAGCCCGAACAGCAGTGGCTCGGCGGCACTACTCGCCAGAACCAGGGCGCACAGCAGAACCCGCAGGGATCGCCCGCGATCAAGGCCGAGAAGCCGTTCACGCACGAACAGCGCACTCCCACAAGTTAATCGGTGGACAAGAAGGCCGGGCGCTGACGATCCAGCGCCCGGGCTTCGAGTTTCTACTTGACCTGCGGGTCCGGTGGGTTGTCCTCCGCGCGGCCGGTCAATGCGTCGCGCACGTGGTCGACGACCGCCGCCCCCATCCCCACCGTCTTGAGGACCGCCGGGTTGGGCGGTGTGCCCGGATGGGGCCGGGTCGGAGCGATTTTCTTTGCCTGCTCCAGCTTTTCGCCGATCTTCTCCAGCTCTTCTCGGCCGATCGCCAGCTCGACCTGGGGCCACACCACGTCCTGCTCGTACGCGATATGTTCGCGACCCGCCCTGACGAACTCCTGCAACGCTTGGTGATAGTCCGGCTCGCCTGGCTTGCCGTTCTCGAGCCGCTGCAACAGCTGCTTGCCGGCCTGCTCCTGCTCGATCGCCTTGTCGACGAGTCCGTCACCGATCGCGTCGCGCACCGCCGGCCAAAAGAATTGCTCCTCAATGGCTTCGTGCTGCGACTCGGCGATTATGAGATTGTTCACCATGGTTTCCAGGCCGCTCGCCTCGGCGCCCGAGCCCGACGGCGCCCCGTCGAGCGTCTCGAACAGACCGAGAACGCTCTTATGGTCCTGGCGAAGAAAAGTGATTGCGTCCATGCCTTGCCTTCCAATCGGGCTTGTCACTCGAAGTGGCCTGCGGATACCCGGGCCTGGGGCGTTGAAACGGGCGGCCCGCGACGCAGGCTCGAGTGTGGTTGTGGCAAAACATCGATCGTTTCGCCCTGTCCCGTCGCGGGTAGCTCTACGCGATGGCGGCCGACGGTACAACGAAGTCTGTCGTGGTGGCGTTCGCCGCCAACGCCGGGATCGCGGCCGCGAAATTCGTCGGCTATCTGGTGACCGGAAGCTCGGCCATGCTCGCCGAATCGGTGCACTCACTGGCCGACACCATCAACGAGGTGCTGTTGATGGTCGGCAAGCACGAAGCGCTCCGGCGGCCAGATGCCTTGCACCAGTTCGGTTACGGCCGGAGCCGATATTTCTACTCGTTTGTTGTGGCCCTGCTGGTGTTTGTGCTCGGAGCGGTTGCCGCCGTGTACGAGGGGTATCGGAAGATCTCCCATCCCGAGCCGCTGACCTCGCCCGGTGTCGCCATCGCGATCCTGGTGGTCGCCGCGCTCTTGGAGGGTTTCAGCCTGCGAACCGTGCTCAGGGAGTCCAAGCGGCTGAAGGGTTCCGACAGCTGGTGGCAGTTCATCCGGAATTCGCGCATCCCGGAGCCGCCCGTGGTGCTGCTCGAAGACAGCGCCGCGCTGCTCGGCCTCGGCATGGCGTTCGCGGGCGTGACGCTGACGGCGGTAACGGGGAACGCGTTGTGGGACGCGGTCAGCACCCTGGGTATCGGTGTGCTGCTGGCCGTGATCGCCGTGGTTTTGATCGTCGAGACGCACAGCCTGCTAATCGGCGAGGGGGCAACGACCAACCAGTGCAAGATGATTCGGTCGGCCCTGCAACAGGCTGAGCATGTCGACAGCGTCCTTGACCTGCGCACCGAATACCTCGCCCCGGACCAGATGGTGGTGGCCGCCAAGGTCGTGTTCGGCCCGGAGCGGGAATTCGCGGTCGCCGCCGATGTGATCCGGAACGCAGAGGCGCGCATCCGGGAGACGGTGCCCGCGGTGCGCGTCGTCTACATTCAGCCCGAAGTTGAGCCCAAGTCCGTCTAGTGCAACTTGGGCAAGACGTTGGTGCGGTAGAAGTCGATGGCCGTCAGCGGGTTGCTCTGCGGGAAATGCATAAACGGCACGGCCCCGGCGTCCAGGACCGCTTGCACCGCCTTGATGTGGGTGGCGGGGTCGGTGCCGACCGTCCAGTTGGCCAGCACCTTGTCGATGGGATTGACGGCCGCGGCGCGCTGGATTTCGACCGGGTTCGGCTGGTCGACGGCGCCGGCGGTGAAGCGCCACAGGCCGGCGGCGGTCGTCGCCTCGGTGCCATCCCCGACGACCGCGAACAGCTCCGCACGCTTGCCCAGGCTGCCCGGGTCGCGGCCGGCGGCCTCCGCACCGGCGCCGAATGCGGCCACCAACGTCGGATTCGTGACATCCCGGGCCTGACCGATCCAGCCGTCACCGTATCGACCGGCCATGGCCGCGCTCTTGGGCCCGCTGGCCGCCACGAAGATCGGCGGTGGTGCGGCCGGCGTGTCGTAGAGCTTCAACGCGTTGGTCTGAAAGTAGCGGCCCGCGAACGAGGTTCGCGATCCGCTCCACAACTGACGGATCAGATTGATCGCCTCGACGAGCCGGTCGTGGCGCTCGGCGTACTTGCCGAATGTGTTGGTGGTCGCCTGTTCGTTGAGCCGTTCCCCGGTGCCGACCCCCAGGAATACCCGGCCGGGGCTGAGGATCGCCAGCGAGGCGAACGCCTGTGCCACGACGGCCGGGTGATAGCGGTAGGTGGGGCAGGTGACCCCGGTGCCGAACCCGATGCGACTGGTGGCGTTGCCCACCAACGCCAGCGTCAGCCACGGGAACATCGAATGGCCCTCGTTGTCCTGCCACGGCTGGATGTGGTCGCTGGCCCAGACATACTGAAAGCCGGCCTGTTCGGCCGCCTGCGCTTGCGCCACCAGCTGGTCGGTGCGGAACTGTTCGTGCGAGAGCACCACACCCACCGGCTTGGCCGCGGGCGGGGGCGGGGTGGCGGGAGCGGGATGATCGTTGCCCGGCTTCCCACAGCCGGCGGGAAGCCCGGCTGTGCCGAGGATGCTCGCACCGGCGGCCATCCGCCCGAATGCGCGACGCGAAACGCCGGTCACCGACCTAACGTACCCGCCGCTCCCGTCATGACACCCGGATGCGGCGCACCCGCTAGCCTGACTCGGGTGACTCCCCAGCCACGCCCGGCGCGGAAGGCCGATGTCCGCGAGCTGTCACGCGCCCTGGGCCGGGCCTTTTACGACGACCCGGTGACGACCTGGCTGCTGCCCGATCCCCGGGCCCGGACCGCGCACCTGCACCGGTTGTTCGCGACGATGACGCGCCACCACCATCTGGGCTGCGGCGGCGTCGAGGTGGCCTGTGACGGTCCCAACATCGGCGCGGCCGCACTGTGGGATCCGCCGAACCGGTGGCGCGAGACTCGCGGGGGCGAACTGGCGATGATCCCGACGTTTCTGCGGGTGTTCGGCCTGCGCACGGCGAGGGCACGCGGCCTGCAAGAGCTCATGAAGCGCATGCACCCCGAAGAGCCGCACTGGTATCTGGCCGTGATCGGGAGCGACCCCTCGGTCCGCGGGCGGGGCTTCGGTCAGGCGCTGATGCGGTCGCGGCTGGACCGTTGCGACGCCGAGTACTGCCCCGCGTATCTCGAGTCGAGCAAGCCCGAAAACGTGCCGTACTACGAACGTTTCGGCTTCACGGTGACTCGCGAGATCGTCGTCCCCGACGGCGGTCCCACCATGTGGGCGATGTGGCGGTCGCCGCGGTAGCGGCCGGTTGCGTTTAGCCCCCCGATCCGGCGGGCAACCGTTCCCGCATGAGCGAAAACCCGCAAGCCGACGAGCTGGTGGACCCCGCGGACTTCCCCGAAGAAGGCGGCCCCGGTGACACGTTGAACGCGAGCGAAGGCACCGACTCCGACGAGTTGCACAACGACGATGGCGACATCGTCGTCGACCCGCCCGAGGGCTGGAGCGAAGCGAACCGGTTCGGCATGACCGCGCGGGAAGAGCGCGAGGGCGAATCGCTGGATGCCCGGCTCGCAGAAGAAGAGCCGGACATCTCGCCCGACTCCCCGGTGGTAATCGATGACCCTGACGGTCCCCCCGGACGCGCTCATCGGGGCCAGATCGACGGAGCGCCCGAAGACGGCGAGTCGCTGTATGAGGTCGTCGACGAGAACGGGCCGCCGGACTTCAATCAGACGACGGAGTGAGGTAGCCAGTGTTCGACTGTTCACTCCGAGTACGGCGTCGTTAAGGCGTGCTCTTCCAGCCGGCGATGCCGATCGCGATCATTCGCAACTGCTTGACGGCGAGCCGACGAATGTCTTCCAGCGTTTCGGCGCTGTGCGCGTCCTCGATCGCCTCGGCGATGACGATCATCGCGTTGACGAACAGGGTTGCGAGCACGTTGAGATCCTCGGTGGTCCACTCGTGCAGCCGCGGAAAGCGCGCCAGGTCGGTGGCCAGCTCGGACGTGATCAACCGGATCTCGGTGCGAATGGCATAACGCAGCACGCTGAGCCCGCTGTTGCGTTCGCGAGCAATGAATCGCCAGTGTTCCCGCCGCTGGGCGACACTGGCGACCAGGATTTCGACGGACGATTCGATCACCCGGTTCGGGTCGAGCTTGCCGGCACGCGCGTCACGCAGGGTGTCGCGCAGGCTTCGGAACGACTCGTCGATCAGGACGAGCCCAAGGGCCTCCATCGACTCGAAGTGCCGATAGAACGCCGCCGGCACGATCCCGACCTCACGGGTCACCTCGCGCAGGCTGAGGCTGGAAAAGCTGCGGTCCTGCAGCAGCTTGAGCGCCGCGGCGATGATTGCGCGACGGGTCGCCTCCTTGCGCTCCTCGCGCGACCGACTTTCGCGCGAGCGCTCGCGACCAGAACCACGCACCCGTGAGCTAGGAGTACGGCTGTTCACTGTGTGAACCCTACCACAGACCAGCAGAAACCCTTGACTGACCGGGCAGTGCGGTCGCACGGTGTACATATGTTCACTCAAAAGACTTCGGGTCGAGCCCTCGCTCGGACTTTCCGGAAGCGAGTCTTGGGTTCAGACCTTCTCGACCTGCTCACCGGCCCGCACGGCGTCGACCGGTACACCGAGCTGGTGGCGCCGACCTGGACACTGGGGGAGGCCCGCGCCAAGGTGATCGACGTGCGTCGCACTACCACGCGCAGCGTCACCCTCACCCTCGCTCCGAACGACAGCTTCGCGTCCACCGAGACCGTCAAGGCGGGCCAGTACGTCAACCTCACCGTCGAGATCGACGGCCGTCGGCACACCCGCTGTTATTCCCCGGCCAACGCGGAGGGGACCGCCAACCTCGAGCTGACGATCGGTCAGCACGACGGCGGGCTCGTGTCGAACTATCTGTACGAACACGCCCGGCCCGGCATGGTGTTCGGTTTGGCCGGTACCGGCGGCGACTTCGTTTTGCCGGCGCAGGGACCCCAGAGGCCGCGACGGATCCTCTTCGTCTCCGGGGGAAGCGGCATCACCCCGGTGATGGCGATGCTTCGCACGCTCGTCGCCGAGCGTCATCCGGGCGACATCGCGTTCATCCATTACGCCCGCACGCCCGCCGAGGCGTGCTACCGCGACGAACTCGCGAAGCTGCCCGGCGTCCGCGTGCTGCACGGCTACACCCGATCCGGCGACGGTGACCTCACCGGTCGGTTCGAGGCCGCCCACCTTCAAGCCGCGATGCCGGCACCGGATGCGGTGTTCGTCTGCGGGCCAACGCCTTTGGTCGACGCTGTCCGGGACCACTGCGACAACGTCTACACCGAGAGCTTCGTGCCGCCGTCCTTCGAGGCGCCCGCCAATCCCTCCGGTGGACGAGTCACATTCTCCGACAGCGGGATCGACGTCATCGACGACGGACGCCCCCTGCTGGAGCAGGCGGAATCGGCCGGCCTATCGCCGGAAAACGGCTGCCGGATGGGCATCTGCCACACCTGCACGCGGCGGAAGACCGCCGGAACGGTGCGCAACCTGATCACCGGCGCGGTCTCGACCGGTCCCGACGAGGACGTGCAGATCTGCGTGTCCGTCCCGGTCGGCGACGTGGGCCTGTCGCTCTAGCGCCAACAACCCCGTGGCGATCGCAAGCGCGGCGCAGCCGGGCGCAGCGAGTCGCCACCAAAACCCTTGGAGGACAAGCCATGACACCGAACAAGATCAATCTGACCCCCGAACAGGCCGACGCATTCGGCCGCGAACTGGATGCCATCAGGGACCGCGTGATGGCCGGCCTCGGCGCGGAGGACGCCGACTATATCCGTCGCGTCATCAAGGCCCAGCGCGCGCTCGAAGTCGGCGGCCGCGCGTTGCTGTTCCTGCCGCCCGCCTGGCTGCTGGGAACCGCGATGCTGGGGTTGTCGAAAATCCTGGACAACATGGAGATCGGCCACAACATCATGCACGGTCAATACGACTGGATGCGTGACCCGAACATCTCCGGCCGGTCCTTCGAGTGGGACACCGCGTGCCCGGCCGACCAGTGGCGCCATTCGCACAACTACATGCACCACACCCACACCAACATCGTCGGGATGGACCGCGACATCGGCTACGGCATCCTGCGGATGAGTGAGGACCAGCCCTGGGAGCCGTACTTTCTGGGCAACCCGCTCTACGCCTTCTTGCTGATGGTGCTGTTCCAGTACGGCGTCGCGCTGCACGAACTGGAAACCGAGCGCATCCGCTCCGGTGAAATTGAGCTCGCCGACAAACGCGGGGTGCTGCGTGCGATCTGGAAGAAGACGCGTCGCCAAACGCTCAAGGACTACGTGGCCTTCCCGTTGCTGGCCGGACCCTTCGCGCCGTTCGTCTTCGCGGGCAACCTCTCGGCCAACCTGATGCGCAACGTGTGGTCCTACATGATCATCTTCTGCGGCCACTTCCCGGACGGCACCCAGGAATTCACGGTCGAGGAGACCAAGGACGAATCGCGCGGCCAGTGGTACTTCCGCCAGGTCCTCGGTTCGGCAAACCTCACCGGCGGCAAGCTCTTCCATCTGCTGTCCGGCAACCTGTCCCACCAGATCGAGCACCACCTGTTCCCGGACATGCCGGCGCGGCGCTACGCGGAGATCGCGCCGGAGGTGCAAGCAATCTGCGAGCGCTACGGCATCCCCTACAACCGCGGCCCGCTGCTGCGCCAGTTCGGCACCGTCGTCCGCAAGATCGTCCGGCTGACCTTCCCGGACGCGGTCTTGCGGAAGGCCACGGCCGACCGGTCGGCCGATCCGGTGCCCGCGGCCGCCTGACGATCGCCCACATCCCCCCGCACGTAGCCCGGGCGCTGCGTGCGGGGGCACAATGGGCTGCGATGGAGTGGACCGGCGCGCGGTATGCGGATAAACCGACGGTTGAGGCGTCGACGTGGATCGACGCGGATCCGGCCCGGGTGTGGAGCCTGGTGTCCGACATCAAGCTCATGCCGACGCTGAGCAATGAGCTGCAGGCGGTGGAGTGGGCCGAAGGCGCCGACGGCCCGCGCGTGGGCGCCCGCTTCGTCGGGCACAACGAGCACGAGGCGTTCGGGCGATGGACCACCACCTCGCAAGTCGTCGCGTGCGATGAGCCGCATGAATTTGCCTGGGCCGTTGGGGAACCCGACTACCCCGCGGCGATGTGGCGATTCCGGCTGAAGTCCCGCGATGGTGGCACGGCGCTGAGCTACTGGATGCAGATGGGACCGGGACGTTCGGGGCTCTCGGCGGCCATCGAATCGATGCCCGACAAGGAGCAGAAGATCGTCTTCGTGCGGATGCGCGAGTTCGAGGCCGCGATCGGCAAGACCCTCGCGGCGATCAAGAGGCTGGCCGAGCACGGGGTGCGCTGATGCGCACCGCCACCACGGTCGAGCTGTCGAGCGCAGGCCGGGAAACCGCGGCTTTCGTCGTCGAGGCCGAGAAACTGGGCCTCGGGGTGTGCTGGGTGGCCGAGGCCTGGGGCTCCGACGCCCCGTCGGCCCTGGGCTACCTCGCGGCGCGGACCGAGCGGATCCTGCTGGGCTCGGGCATCCTGCAGGTCGGCGTTCGGTCGCCCGTCATGGTCGCCCAGACCGCCATCACGCTGTCCAACCTGTCGGGCGGGCGCTTCCTGCTCGGGCTGGGCGCGTCCGGCCCGCAGGTGATCGAGGGGTTGCACGGCGTCTCGTTCAACGCGCCCCTGGCCCGCATCTCCGAGACCGTCGACATCGTGCGGCAGGTGTTCACCGGAGAGAAAATCTCCTACTCGGGCAAGCAGTTTCAGATCCCGCTGCCCGGCGGCGAAGGGGTGCCGATGCGGCTGTCGACCCGGCCGGAGCACCGCATCCCGATCTACCTGGCCGCGCTGTCACCCGCGATGCTGCGGTTGACTGGTCGGGTCGCCGACGGATGGCTGGGCACGAGCTTCGTCCCGGAGGGCGCCGGCGACGCCTACTTTTCGCATCTCGACGAGGGCTTGGCCGCCGCCGGCCGCGCGCGCGCCGACGTCGACATCTGCCAGGGCGCCGAAGTCGCCTTCGCCTCGGACGAGGAGGAACTGCGCGGCATGATTGCCGGCCGCAAGAAGGAGCTCGCTTTCAGCCTGGGGGGGATGGGTTCGTCGAGCACGAACTACTACAACCGGGCCTACAGCCGGCAAGGCTGGGCCGGCATCGCCGCCGAGGTCCGCGAGCGCTGGCAGCGGGGCGACCGCGACGGCGCGGCCGCATTGGTCACCGACGAGATGGTGTTGGCCACCACGCTGATCGGCACCGAGGAGATGGTGCGTGCCCGGCTTGCGGTGTGGCGCGACAGCGGCGTGAACACTGTGCGGCTGTACCCGGCCGGAGACACGCTGGAGGCGAAGCTTCGCACGCTCGGCCGGGCCGTCGAATTGGTCTCGGAGGTCTAGGACACCGCCGTCGGCGCCTGCGCCACCTTCACCAGTTGCACCTCCGGCCGCGCCGGCACGTCATCGGCCAAAAACCACCGGAAGGCGAGGTTGCCCCGCGGGTAGCCCAGCGTGGTAAGCGAATTCGGGTGGCCGGTCAATTCGCGTGACAGGACGATCGTCACGGAGCCGTCGCTGTCGAGCACGGCGCTGTGGCCGTTGATCGAACAGCGGACGTCCGGGCCCTCGGAGGCGCCGAAGGTGGCCATGAATTGGTTCCACACCACCAGGTTCCAGAACCTGCATGTGGGGGGCCGGTGCGTGATGATCATCGCTTCGTCGTCAGCGAGCACAAAGCTGCCGTATGAGTAGCAGGCGTCGCGCGCCGACCAACCGAAGTTTGCGTCGGGGACCTGGTACGGATCGGCGAATTGGTTTGCCGCATGGGCGGTTTCGTGGCCGAGGCCATGGTCTTCGTCGACACGCGTGCCCACCGCCAGCGGCACGATGGCGAACATGGTGCGCAACCAGCTCGCGACCGCGCGCAGGCTCGCGGCGGTCTCGGCGTCGCCGTGCCGGATCGGTTCAGGATCGTCGAGCGCCTCGATCCGCCAGGTGACGGGGCGGCCGGTCAACGGGTCGGCCTGGTAGTCGCGGGTCATCAGCACGGCGGCGTCGGGCGTGGGGCCGAGTTCGAAGGCGAAGTCGCCGTCGGCGCCCAGGTCGAGATCGCTGTCACGGACTATCGCGACCACCCGGTCGGACCACGCGCCCGGCGACGGCTCGTTGTAGGCGGTTACCGAAAAGTAGACGCTGTCGCCGCAATTGCCACTGATGCGGTAGCGGCGCTTCGGGTCGATCGGACACATGAAGTAGTAGGCGTCGGTGTTGTCGCCACCCCAGCGGCGGTCGCGGCGGAACGGAGTGTTCACCGCCACGAACTGGGGCCGGCCGGGCTCGGCGAAAAGGTAGGCGTCGAAGGCCACGCCGAGCGTGCTGGCGAGCATGCGGTAGCCGTCGGCGACGTGACGGTCGTCGGTCACCGCCCGGTCGCCCTCCAGGAAGGAGCGGTCCAGCGTGCCCAGGGTGCCGAGCAGTTCCTGCCACGCGGCCGTCGTTTCGTGCGTCATGCGCGGATTCCCTTCAGGAGCAACGTGGTTGTGCGATCGACCCACGCATCATCGAGTTCGCCGACACGGGTCAGCAGTCCCATCAGGGTGATGCCGGCGATGGCTTCCGTGAGTTCGGTGGCGGTCACGTCGGGCCGGACCTCGCCGCGGCCCGCGGCCCGGTCCAGCAGCTCGGTTAGGCCGCCACCGATCACGCCGGCGAATCGCTCCAGCAGCGCCGAGTGCAGGGCCTGGTCCGCGGCCATCTCGCCCACCAGCCCCGGCAAGGCCGCCCTGGCGGCCGGCGTCGTCAGGAAAGCCATTGAGCGACGGACCATTTCGCGTAGGTCCTCGGGTAGTGACCCGGTATCGGGCAGCTCGGTCGCGGCGCCGAGGGGGAACACCGCTTCGTGGACGAGGTGCGCCTTGCTCGGCCAGCGCCGGTAGATCGCCGGCTTGCTGGTGCCGGCGCGGTCGGCGATCGCGGAAACCAACAGCCCGGCATAGCCGGTCTCGGCCAGCAGTTCGACGGTCGCGCTCAGCACCGCGCCGTCGATGCGTGGGTCACGGGGTCGCCCAAAATCCACTACCATTACGAAACCGAAAGTAACATAAGTCGCCGTGACCGATGCCGTTCGCCTCGATGACCTCGCCGCGCCCCGATTCAGCGCCGAGGCGCAGCAACTTCTCGACATGATGGCCACGCTGGCACCGGACTGCCCGCTGGATGCCGACGCGCTACACGCGCGGGCCATCGCGGACACCGGTTTGGACGACTTCGGTCCGGACGATTACCGCGAGCGGCTCGAGGTCTACCTCGCCGCACTGCGTGACATCGACGGGCTGCACGAGGCCGGGGTCGTGAACTTCTTCGGCCAGCTGCTGCAGTTGCTCAAGAACCGGCTGTTGTTGACCGACTTGCTGCGACGGCATCCCGAGATTGACGACATCGAGCTGCGACCTCCGGTGGTGATCGCCGGTCTGCCCCGCACAGGTACCACGCACCTGCACAACCTGCTGGCGGCCCCGCCCACCTTTCGCACCATGCCGTACTGGGAAAGCGTCGAACCGTTTCCCTTGCCGGCTGAGGCCGGGGTGGAGCCGGATCCCCGGCGCGCGCGGATGGACGTCGCGGTCGGGCTGATCAACACTGTGATGCCCTACTTCCCGCTGATGCACGAAATGACCACCGAGCATGTCCACGAAGAGATCCAACTGCTCGCCAACGATTTGTCGACCATGCTCTTCGAGACGCTGGCCGACGTGCCGAGCTGGCGTGAGTACTACCAGGCTCACGACCAGACACCGCACTACCGGTACCTCGCCCGGCAGCTCAAGGTCATGCAGTTCTTGCGGGGCGGGCGGCGCTGGCTGCTCAAGTCGCCCCAGCATCTCGAGCAGGTGCCCGTGCTCGATCGCGTTTTCCCCGGCAGCATTGTCGTTTTCACGCATCGCGACCCGGTGCCGGTGGCGCTGTCGATGATCGCGATGATCACCTACTCCGCACGCATGCACCGGTCACCGGTGCCCGTCGAACGCATCGCGGCGTCGTGGATCGGCCGTCTCGAAAGCATGCTCACCGCGTTGGTCCGCGACCGGGAAACCATTGGCCCGGAGCGTTCGATCGACATCCGGTTCGACGACTTCATGGCCGACGAACTCGGCGTCGCCGAGCGCGTGTACGCCTTGGCCGGCGAGCCGTTCACCGACGAGGCCCGAACGGCGATCGACGAGTACCTGGCCGGTCACCGCCGCGGCCGGCTGGGCAACGTCGCGACGTCCTGCGAGATGTTCGGGTTGGACGAGGCCGACCTGCACCGCCGATTTGCGCCCTATGTAGAGCGGTTTCTGGCCTAACCCGCGACAGGCCGCTACCTTCTGAAGGCATGGTCAACATGCCCGCGCTGGACGGTGTCGAACACAGGTATGTGGATTTAGGAAGCGGTGTGACGATCCATGTCGCGGACGCCGGTCCCACCGACGGGCCGGCGGTGATGCTGGTGCACGGCTTCCCCGAGAACTGGTGGGAGTGGCGCGAGCTGATCGGCCCGCTGGCCGCGGACGGCTACCGGGTGCTGTGCCCGGATCTGCGTGGTGCGGGCTGGAGTTCGGCGCCGCGGTCGAGCTACACCAAGGCCGAGATGGCCGAGGATCTGGCCGCCGTCCTGGACCGCCTGGACGTGAAGACGGTCAAGCTCGTCGCCCACGACTGGGGCGGGCCGGTCGCGTTCATCATGATGCTGCGGCATCCGGAGAAGGTGACGGGGTTCTTCGGCGTGAACACTGTGGCGCCCTGGGTGAAGCGCGGCCTGTCGACGGTCCGCAACATCTGGCGGTTCTGGTATCAGATCCCGATTTCGTTGCCGGTCATCGGTCCGCGGATGATCAGCGCCCCCGACTCGCGGTTCGTTCGCCTGCTGGGATCGTGGGTCGGTGGCGGCTACGCGCTGCCCGACGAGGCCGTGAACCTGTACCTCGAATGCATGCGTCAGCCGGGCCACGCGGAGGCCGGTTCACGGTGGTATCGAAGCTTTCAGACCGGCGAGATGCTGCGCTGGATGCGCGGCGAATACGACGACGCCCGTGTCGAAGTACCGGTTCGCTGGCTGACCGGCACCCAAGACCCCGTGATCACGGCGGATCTGACCGACGGATATGCCGACCACATCAGCGATTTCGAGGTCGAACTGGTCGACGGGGCGGGGCACTGGATCGTCGCCCAGCGCCCGGAGCTGGTGCTCGACCGGGTGCGGGCCTTCCTGCGCCAAACATAAACCGTTGCTCGCCCTTTCGGCGTGCGTCGCAACCGGTTAGGTGTCGCGGTCGCCCTGGCCCACACCCCGCCGCAGGATGACTTCACCGGGTCCGCTATTGGAACAGCTTCGAGTGCAACCCTTTTGGTGTCCGCGCGGAAGCGCTCGGCGCGCATGGTCGCCGCCATGGGCTAGTCGACGCCGATGGTGACTTCCGTGGACTTGATGAACACGGTTGCGGGCTGGCCGACCTTGAGGCCGAGATCGGTCGCGGCGTCCTTGGTGACGGATGAGGTGACGACTTGGTCGCCGCCGTCGAGCTTCACCTTCACGATCGCCATGACGCTGCCGAGGTCGACCTCGGTGATGGTGCCTTTGAGCTGGTTTCGGGTCGATAGCCGCATCGCAAGGTCCTCCGTCGGGTTGAGGGGTACGCGTTGACCCTAGCCCGACGACGATGCCTACCGGAACGGCCCGTTGTGGGGGAACCTCCCGGCGGCGAAGCGGCGAGGGGAGAAGCGGGCAATTCGGGTCAGTGCCGCGGGCCGAGCAGGGCGATGGACGCGTCGACAGCCGGTTCGACGATGACCCGCACCGGCTTTCCGTCTTCGACGGCGAGGGCCGTGAGCTCGCGCAAACCGCCCAGCAAGATGACGGCCAATGGCGCGGTGAGCGGAGGCAGCTCGGCGCGCTGGAACCCGGGGCTGGCGCTGAGGTCGATCAACAGGCTGGAGAGCAGCTGCAGCCCGCGGCGCTGCACCGGGCGGGCGGCGGCGCCGAGCGATGGAAGTTCCCGGATCCAGCTCAGCGTGATGGCCGGCCGGGATTCGATGTAGCCGACGTATGCCTCGACGGCCTGACGAATCTGCTGGTGCCAATCGGCCTCGGGGTCGACCGCTGCCCGGATGCACGCGCCGAGCTTTTCGTTGTCGGACCCGAGCAGCTCCAGGAAGCAGTCCTCCTTGCTCGCGAACTGGTCGTAGAAGGTGCGCTTGGACGTCCGAGCGTGACGGACTACGTCCGCGACGGTGCTGGCGCGGTAGCCGCGCTCGGCGATCGAGGTGGCGAGGCCGTCGAGCAACCGGAGCCGGAACGGGTCGCCGAGAACCGCTTCCTCAGCCGTTGCTGTCGCCACTGGGCTCACGGCGGCCCCTTCCGTCAGTGCGGGACCCCTTGTCAGGGTTGGTACCACAGAGTACCGTATCGGTAAATGTTTTGGTACACCGCGGTACCACCCCGGTTCTCGGGGGGATTTATGGGGAGCAACCCGCATGAGTGAAGTCGTCACCGTTCCCGCGGCCACCGCCGCCGTCAGGTTGCCTCCCGCGGCCCGGCTCCCAAAGCTGTTGCAGGGGCTGGGCTTTGCGGTATCGCGGCGGGGGATGATTCAGCGGCTGGCCCGTCGGTACGGCAACGTATTCGCGCTGAACCTCCCCATGTACGGCGAGGTCGTGGTCGTCGCTGACCCGCAGCTGGCCAAGCAGATCTTCACCACCAGCCCCGACGAGCTCGGCAACATCCAGCCCAACCTGAGCCGGCTGTTCGGCTCCGGCTCCGTGTTCGCGCTCGACGGGGAGGACCATCGCCGGCGTCGCCGGCTGTTGGCGCCGCCGTTCCACGGCAAGAGCATGAAGAAGTACGAGGCGATCATCGAAGAAGAGACCCTGCGGGAGACCGCCGGCTGGCCGGAGGGCGAGGCGTTCGCGACGCTGCCGTCGATGATGCGGATCACGCTCAACGCCATCCTGCGCGCGGTCTTCGGGGCCGAAGGCGCCGAGCTCGATGAGCTGCGCCGCCTCATCCCGCCGTGGGTCACGCTGGGCTCGCGGATGGCGACGATGCCAAAACCGCGACGCAATTACGGGCGCTTCAGCCCGTGGGGGCGGCTCGACGAGTGGCGCCGCCGGTACGACGCCGTCATCGACAGGCTGATCGAAGCCGAGCGGGCCGATCCGAATTTCGACGAGCGCAGCGACGTGCTCGCGCTGATGTTGCGCAGCACGTACGACGACGGTTCGGTCATGTCGCGCAAGGACATTGGCGACGAGCTGCTTACGCTGCTGGCCGCCGGTCATGAGACGACGGCCTCCACGCTGGGGTGGGCGTTCGAGCGGGTCACGCGGCACCCGGACGTGCTGGCGGCGCTGGTCGAAGAGGCCGACGGCGACGGCCAGGAGCTGCGTCAGGCGACCATCCTGGAAGTCCAGCGGGCCCGGACGGTGATCGATTTCGCTGCCCGGCGCGTCTACCCCCCGCGTTACCAGCTCGGGGAGTGGGTCATTCCCCGCGGCAAGTCAATCCTGGTGAGCATCGCGCAGATCCACGAAAACCCCGACGTCTTCCCGAATCCGGAGCGCTTCGACCCGCAACGGTACGTCGGGACCAAGCCGTCGGCCTTCGCGTGGATCCCGTTCGGCGGTGGCACCCGCCGCTGCGTGGGGGCGGCGTTCGCCAACATGGAGATGGACGTCGTGCTGCGAACGGTGTTGCGCCACTTCACCATCGAAACCACGACGGCGCCGGGTGAGCGGTGGCACGGCCGCGGTGTTGCCTACACGCCCAAAGACGGCGGTCGGATCGTGGTGCACCGGCGCTGAGCCGCGCCCGCCTACTGGCCCGCGGTGGCCCGGCGCGGCAGTTTCCAGCCGGGGCGGATGTAGTGGCAGGTGTACCCGTTCGGGTAGTGCTGCAGGTAGTCCTGGTGCTCGGGCTCGGCCTCCCAGAAATCTCCGGCCGGGCTGACCTCGGTCACGACCTTGCCTGGCCACAACCCGGAGGCGTCGACATCGGCGATGGTGTCCAGCGCGATGCGCTTCTGCTCCTCGTCGAGGTAGAAGATGGCCGACCGGTAGCTGGGGCCGCGGTCGTTGCCCTGGCGGTCTTTCGTTGTCGGATCGTGGATCTGGAAGAAGAACTCGAGCATGGTGCGATAGTCGGTGACCGCCGGGTCGTAGACGATCTCGATGGCCTCGGCGTGCGTGCCGTGATTGCGGTAGGTCGCATTCGGGACGTCGCCGCCGGTGTAACCGACCCGCGTCGAAACCACCCCCGGCTGTTTGCGGATGAGTTCTTGCATCCCCCAAAAACAGCCGCCGGCGAGTATCGCTTTTTCGGTTGCCATTGCTCGTCCTCCTAACCGGCCACGGTGCCGCCCAGGCTACACTCCGCCGATGAGCTGCAACGGTGCTGCAAGGTGACCACCCGTTCGTTCTCCCGCAGCGAACTGGCCGCCGCCTTCGGGAAGTTCGAGGAGACGGTCGCCCGCGCCGCCGAGACGCGCGACTGGGACGCCTGGGTCGAGCAGTACACGCCCGACGTCGAGTACGTCGAGCATGCGGCAGGCACCATGCACGGCCGCGATGAGGTGCGCGAGTGGATCAAGCAAACGATGACGACCTTCCCCGGCAGCCACATGGTCGCGTTCCCCACCCTGTGGTCGGTGATCGACGAGCCCACCGGCCGGGTAATCCTCGAGCTGGACAATCCGATGCGCGACCCCGGCGACGGCAGCGTCATCAGCGCCACCAACATCACGATCATCACGTACGCCGGCGACGGCCAATGGAGCCGTGAAGAAGACATCTACAACCCGCTGCGTTTCCTTCGGGCCGGGATGAAGTGGTGTCGCAAGGCCCAGGCGCTTGGCACGCTCGACGAAGACGCCGCGCGGTGGATGCGGCAAAACGGAGGATCTCAGTGAGCACCAAGCCCAAACTCGTGATCGGCGCCAACGGCTTTCTGGGTTCGCATGTCACCCGCCAGCTGGTTGCGGACGGTGCCCAGGTGCGGGCGATGGTGCGCCCAGATGCCAACACCCGTTCCATCGACGACCTCGAGCTGACCCGCTTTCACGGCGACGTTTTCGACGACGCCACGCTGTGCGAGGCGATGGACGGTGTCGACGACGTCTACTACTGCGTCGTCGACACCCGCGCATGGTTGCGCGACCCCGCGCCACTGTTCCGCACCAACGTCGAAGGCCTGCGCAACGTTCTCGATGTCGCCGTGAACCAACCCGACCTGCGCAGGTTCATCTTCACGAGCACCTACACGACGGTGGGCCGGCGGCATGGGCACGTAGCGACCGAGGACGACGTGATCAGCCCGCGGGGACAGACCCCCTACGTGCGGTCCCGGGTGCAGGCCGAAAACCTGGTGATGCGGTACGTGGCCGAGGCCGGGTTGCCCGCGATCGCGATGTGCGTGTCGACGACCTACGGCAGCGGAGACTGGGGCGGCACGCCGCACGGCGCCTTCATCGCCGGTGCGGTCTTCGGCAAGCTGCCCTTCGGAATGAACGGCATTCAGCTGGAAGTCGTCGGCGTCGACGACGCCGCGCGGGCCATGATCCTGGCCGCCGAGCGCGGCCGCATCGGTGAGCGATACCTGGTCTCCGAGCGGATGATCGCGTTGAACGAGGTCGTACGCATCGCGGCCGACGAGGCCGGCGTACCGGCGCCACAACGCTCGATCTCCGTTCCGATGCTTTACGCCCTTTCCGCGCTTGGCAGCCTGAAGGCGCGGCTCACCGGCAAGGACTCCGAACTCAGTCTCGCGTCGGTGCGCATGATGCGCGCCGAGGCCGACGTGGACAGCGGGAAGGCCAGACGCGAATTGGGTTGGCAGCCGCGGCCGGTCGAGGAATCGATCCGCGAGGCGGCCCGGTTCTGGGCCGCCATGCGCAGCCCGCGAAAAGCCAGTCCGGCCGCGCAGTCCGAATAGGCGCCCGGCCCGTGGACCGAATACGCGTCGATCTCTCGGGGCCGCAGCAGACGATGCTGGCGACGCTGTACGCCAAGGCACTGGATGCCGACCTGCCAAACCCGGTGTTGGGCGATCGTTATGCCAAGGAGGCCGTCGAGCGGATCGAGTACGACTGGACGAAGACCACCATCACCGCGCGCAAATCAGCCTCGGTGACGACCCGCACCGCGCACTTCGACATTTGGGCTCGCCAATTCCTGGACGCGCAGCCGAGCGCCGTCGTCCTGCATATGGGCTGTGGACTGGACGGCCGGTACTTCCGGCTCCAACCGGGCCCGCTGGTGGAGTGGTACGACATCGACTACCCCGGCGTTGCCGAACTGCGCACGCGGCTCTATCCGGCCACCGAGCACTGCCACGTGGTCGCGGCGTCGGTAACGGATCCGGCCTGGCTGACGGAGATACCCAATGGCCGGCCCGCGCTGATGATCGCCGAAGGCCTGACCATGTATCTGTGCGAACAGGACGGCATCGCGCTGCTGCGCCGGGTCATTGATCACTTCGACCGCGGCGAACTGCAATTCGACGCGTTCAACCGGATGGGTATCAAGTCTCAGTGGATGAACGCGGTGGTGCGCCGGTCCGGATCGAAGTTGAGCTGGGGCATCGATGGGCCGGGCGAGATACTCGCGGCGGTGCCCGGCACCCGGCCGCTTTCCTGGGTGCGGTGGTTTGAATCGGACACCTTCGAGCGACTTCCGCGCGCCTACCACGTGATGGGCCGGGCCATGTCGCTGGTTCCGGCCATGGCCAACATGGCGCAGTATCACCGCTACGCATTCGGGCCGCCTGATCGGGAAGTCTCAAGCCGTGGCTCGTGTTGAAGGCTTTATCGGCGTATAGGAGGAGACCATGGGCCATCCCGAAATCAAAGAACCCAGTGCCGGCCACCCGATCACCATCGAGCCGACGAAGGGGCGGGTACAGGTCCGCGTCAACGGCGAGGTCATCGCCGACACGACGGCCGCGCTCGAACTGCGCGAAGCCACTTTGCCTGCGGTGCAATACATTCCGCTGAGTGACGTGGTGCAAGAACGGCTGACCCGCACGGACACCGGCACGTATTGCCCCTTCAAGGGCGAGGCCAGCTACTACAGCGTGACCACCTCGTCCGGTGACACCGTCGAGGACGTGATCTGGACTTACGAGCAGCCCTATCCGGCGGTCGCGGCGATCGCCGGGCATGTCGCGTTCTACCCGAACAAGGCCGAAATCAGCGTTTCGTCGTCTTAGCAAATCCACCCGGGGAGCGCGGCCTCGTGCGCCCGGGTGTCGCTGTACAAGCGCATCGAGACGATCAGCCCATCGCGGGTGTCGAAGATGCAGACGAACGGGCTGTCATATTCGACGCCGCCGGTGGTGGTGCCAGTGGCCTGCGCCTCGACCACCACGGTCTCCCCCTCGTTGACGCATCGCACCAGGTCGATGGTGAGCTCGAGTTCGGCCTTGCGCCGCTCGACCGTTCGCCGAAAGGTCTCCTTGTCGCAGGAGGTGCGGGTGACCAGTGACCAGTAGGTGAAGTCGTCGCTGAGCAGGGCGAAGCCCTCGTCGAGGTCGCCTCCCTCGCTCGTGGTTTGAAGGAACATCCAGGCCAGTTCGCCCTGCGGGTCATCGAACGGCGTCATCACATCGCAATATTGACTTGGCACATCGTTAACGGTCAATCGGAGAGTTGGTCGGTGGAAAGCGCGCGCACGGTCACGTTCCCCGGGGCGGTCAGTTTCGGGCACACGCTGGCGCCGCTTCGCCGCGGGCTCGGGGATCCCTGCTTCCAGGCGTCCGGTGACGGCGCGATCTGGCGGACCAGCCTGCTGCCGACCGGACCCGTCACCGCCCGGATCAGCCGTGCGGCCGCCAACGCGGCGCAGTGCGTGGCGTGGGGTAGCGGGGCACCGGAGTTCGTCGAACGCCTGCCCGCGCTGCTCGGCCGCGAGGACGACGCTTCCGATTTCCTGCCCCGCGACCCGGTGGTTGCCGCCGCGCACCGCCGGGTACCGCACTTACGCCTCGGCCGTACCGGGCTGGTGCTCGAGGCGCTGATCCCGGCGATCATCGAGCAGCGGGTGCCCGGCGCCGACGCGTTTCGGTCGTGGCGCCTGCTGGTGTCCAAGTACGGGTCACCGGCCCCGGGGCCGGCGCCGGGGCGCATGCGGGTGCCGCCGTCGGCCGACGAGTGGCGGCACATCCCGTCATGGGACTTCCACCGCGCCAACGTCGACCCCGGGCGTGCGCGGACCGTGGTGACGTGTGCGCGACGGGCCGCCTCGCTGGAACGGCTGGCGTCCCGTCCGCACGCGCAGGCGCGCGAGGCGATGATGTCGCTGCCCGGGGTGGGGGAGTGGACCGCCGCCGAAACCGCGCAACGGGCTTTCGGTGACGCCGACGCGCTCTCGGTCGGCGACTATCACGTCCCGAAGATGATCGGCTGGACGCTGGCGGGCCACCCGGTCGACGACGCGGGCATGCTCGAGCTGCTCGAGCCGATGCGGCCGCACCGCCATCGGGTGGTCCGGTTGCTCGAGGCCAGCGGATTGGCATACGAACCGCGGCGGGGCGCCCGGCTACCGGTCCAGCACATCAGCGAGCTCTAAACGTGGTCATGGCCTCGTCGGCGTCGCGTTTTCAGTAACGGCCTTGGGGTAACCCACTCCAAAGACGTGACCGTGTGCGAAACGGAGGAATCGATGACACAGTTCACCATCCCGGGGCTCACCGACAAACAGGGAGCGCGGCTGACGGAACTGCTGCAAAAGCAACTGAGCACGTACAACGATCTTCACCTGACGCTCAAGCACGTCCACTGGAATGTGGTGGGGCCCAACTTCATTGGCGTGCACGAGATGATCGACCCGCAGGTCGAGGCGGTCCGCGGTTTCGCCGATGACGTTGCCGAGCGCATCGCGGCCCTCGGGGGATCACCGCAGGGCACCCCGGGAGCCATCATCAAAGACCGCACCTGGGACGACTACTCCGTTGGGCGCGACACCGTTCAGGCCCACCTGGCCGCGCTCGACCTCGTCTACACCGGCGTCATCGAGGACACCCGCAAGTACATCGAGGAGACCGAGGAGCTCGACCCGGTCACCCAGGATCTGTTGATCGATCAGGCCGGGAATCTGGAGAAGTTCCAGTGGTTCGTCCGGGCCCACCTGGAGAGCGCGGGCGGGCGACTGACCCACGAGGGCTCGACCACCGAGAAGGACGCGGCGAGCAGCGCGCGTAGCGCATCCTAAGCGCTCCCCGAATCCGGTTGCCTCGCGCCATTTTTGGGTGCGAGAACGTTGATGCGGTCGCCTACGGCGAGCCGCCGGGTGGTGTCCGCATCGACGAGTCGCCGGTTGTGCAGCACCGAGACGGGGAAGTGACCCTCCGGCCATTCGAGGTCGCTGAGAATGCGGCCCACGGCCATCGAGTCGCCTGCCAGCGTGTGCTCGATGATGCAGTACCCCTCCAGCTGGCTGTGCGGGTCGTGTTCGGCGGCCGCTGCTTGCGGATAGGCCCAATCGGCGGCCTGATGGCCGCCGGCGCCGGCCGGCTGCACGTCGGTGAAGTGGGTGCCGACCGCGCGCAGGACGTTTTGGTTCGTCAGCCATCCCTGAACCGAGCGGGCCTCGGTGTCGATGACCGGCAGCCCGTCGCGGCCGTAGAGGACGAGCTGGCGCAGGGCCTGGGCCAGGCTGTCGTTGGCGAACAGCGCCTGCGGTTCGCGGATGCGGGTGACGGGTCCGAGCAAGCTCGTCAGGTCGTGATCGGCCTTTTCGACGGGGCGGGTGAGATCCAGCGGGAAGGCGAACCGGTGCATGGCGTCCGCGGCGGTGAGCTCCGCGAACGCATGGGTGGGAGTGGGGCGGTCGATGTCGATCCCTCGCCGCAGCAACTTGGTGGTGTATATGGTGCCGTAGGAAACCCCGCGGGACACCGTAGTGCCGACCGCGACGGCCAACATGACCGGCAGGGTGAGGGTGAAATCCCCGGTCATCTCCACCGTGCTCGCCAGCGCCGTGAGCGGTGCGCGCGCGGCGGAGGCGAAGACGGCGCCCATGCCGACAATGGCATAGAGGGCGGGATGCCCGACGGCCGTGCCGATCGTCTGCTGGGCCAGCAGCCCGAAGGCCATGCCCGAAGTGGCCCCGACGAACAGCGATGGAGCGAACACGCCGCCCGACCCGCCGATCCCGATGGTCAGGCTGCACGCCAGCATCTTGCCGGCCGCGAGGAGCACCAAGAACCACAGCGCGTAGTGGCCCGCGAAGGCGGCGTACATCACCGGGTAGCCGACCCCGTAGAGCTGCGGCAACGCGAGTAGCAGCAGGCCGAGCACGATACCGCCGACCGCGGGCCGTGCCCAGTCTGGACGACCGCCCCACACCCGGTCGCAAAGGTCTTCGGTCTTGTACAGGACATTTTTGAAAGAGATCCCGATCAGCCCCGCGATCGCCGCCAGGAGCGCCACCAGCAGGTAGTTGGCTATGTGATTCAGCTCGATGCCGGCGGGCAACTGGGTGAGGAACGGGGCCGAGCCGAAAAACACGCGGGCAACCACGTCGGCGACCATCGACGACAACATGATCGTGAAGATGGCCTCGACGGACAGTTCACGCAGGATCAGCTCGACGGCGAAGAACACGCCGGTGATCGGGGCGTTGAAGGTGGCCGAGATGCCACCCGCCGCACCACAGGCCACCAGCACGCGCAGCCGATTTTCCGGCATTCGCACCCACTGGCCGAAACCCGAGGCCAGCGCCGCGCCGATCTGCACGATGGGTCCCTCACGTCCGACCGATCCGCCCGTACCGATGCACAGCGCGGAGGCCAGCGCTTTCACGACGGTCACCTGCGGACGGATGCGGCCACCGTTCTCCGCCACCGCGATCATGACTTCCGGGACGCCGTGGCCGCGAGCCTCCCGGGCGAACCGCGAGATCAGCGGCCCATACAGTAGTCCGCCGATGACGGGGATGATGACGAAGAAGCCAATTCCCAGCCAGGGCAATTGGTCGCTGCCCACCCAACCGTCCTGGCCGAATTCGTCGTGTCCGGTCGCCAACCAGGTGAAGCCGTAGATCAGGTAGCGGAACGCCACCGCGCCCAGGCCGGCGCCGAGACCGACGACGACCGCCACACAGAACAGCCCGGCCCGGTTCGCGCGCAGCCAACCGGCGAACTGACGCACGGCTCTGGCCACGGGCCGGGTCGGCCGAGCCGTAGCCGTGGCCGCCACTTTTTGTCCCATCCACGCATCCTTCCCCCGACGGCCTCACTTTGCTTCGACCGCCTCTGGATCGGGCACGCCGCTGGACTATCTACTGCAGCAAATATTGCACTACGCAACTTTTGTCCGCGACGGCGGCACCCGGGAATAACTGGACCACGGTCCGGTTATTTGGAGTAGTTCTCATTACGGAGGTCACATGCCCGCTATCACCGCCAACGCGTTGACGCTGCCCCGCGTGGGTGCTGCTGCGCCCACCGACACCGAGCGCCCGGTCCGGTCGGTCACCACCGGGCTGCGCGGCTACGAGGGCGAGGGCTTTCCAGTGGTCCGCGCCTTCGCGGGAGTCAGCGCCGCCGCGCTCGATCCCTTTGTGCACATGGACCAGATGGGCGAGGTGGACTACCAGCCCGGCGAGCCGAGGGGCACGGACTGGCACCCGCACCGCGGATTCGAGACGGTCACCTACATGATCGACGGCAAGTTCGCGCACCAGGACTCGCACGGCGGTGGGGGCCTGATCACCGACGGTGCGACGCAGTGGATGACCGCCGGTTCGGGGATCCTGCACATCGAGACGCCGCCCGCGGAACTGGTCGACAGTGGCGGCCTCTTTCATGGCATCCAGTTGTGGGTGAATCTGCCGAAAAGAGACAAGCTCACCCCGCCCCGGTATCAGGCCATCGAAGGTGGCGACGCGAAGTTGCTCTCGTCGGACGATGGTGGCGCGCTGGTTCGCATCATCGCGGGCGAGGTCGACGGTCACCGCGGCCCCGGGATCACGCACACTCCCATCACGCTGGCGCACGCCACCATTGAGACCGGCGCCCGGCTCAACCTGCCGTGGCAGCGCGACTTCAATGTGCTCGTATACGTGCTGTCCGGCAGCGGATACATCGGTCCGGTCGCTCACCCGATCCGCGCGGGCCAATTGGCGGTGCTGGGCCCCGGAGATCGCATCACGTTGGGCGCGGACCGGGCGCAGGAATCGTCCCGCACTACCGCGATGGATGTGTTGCTGCTGGGCGGGCGGCCCATTCGCGAGCCGGTATTCCACTACGGGCCTTTTGTGATGAACTCGCGCGCGGAATTGGTCGAGGCGGTGCAGGACTACCAGGCCGGGAAGTTCGGCAGCATTCCGCCAAATGCGCTAATGCCGCACCGCGGCGGTGGCACAATTTAACAATGTCGTCAGGGGCAGGTCGCAGGCCAGGACGCCCCCCTGCCGCAAAGGCGGACGAGACGCGCCAGCGGATCATGCGGGCCGCCCGCCTGGTGTTCAGCGAACGCGGATACGACGGCGCGACGTTCCAGGCTATCGCGGCCCGCGCCGACCTGACCCGTCCGGCCATCAACCATTACTTCTCCAGCAAGCGCGTCCTGTATCGCGAGGTATTGGACCAAACCAACGAAGCCATCATTGGAACCGGCATCAAACGGGCCGAGCGCGAAACCACACTGGCGGCGCAGCTGACGGCATTCATCACTGCCGCGGTGCGCGCGAATTCGGACAATCCCTCCGGGTCGGCGCTGATAATCACCGGAGTGCTCGAATCGCAGCGCCATCCCGAGTGGAACAGAACCGAGAATGACTCCGTGCGGATGGTCCGCGAGTTTCTGGTCCGGGTCGTCGATGACGGTATCGAACGCGGCGACGTCCCCGCCGATGTCGACACGACTGCGTTGATCGAGGCGCTGGTGGTGCTGATGTGCGGGGTGGGTTTGTACGCGGGCTACGTTCAGAGCCCGGACGCCCTGCTAGGCATCACCGGAATGATGCGCCGGCTTCTCGAAGGTGCGTTCCGCCGGTCTTCGGCCTAGCCGTCGCGCGCAGTGAAGTTGCGCACAAAGCGCATAGGCTAACTAACTTATTCCGGTAATATGGCCGGGTCATGACTGATCTGGACGAGTCGTTACCGCCCTCCCTGAGAACCGCCGGCGACAGCTGGGCCATCACCGAACTTGTCGGTGCCACCGCGCTGGGCGTCGCCGCGTCACGAGCGGCGGAAACCGCAGGAAGCAACCCGCTGATCCGCGACGAGTTCGCCCGCGTTCTGGTCTCGTCGGCCGGCCCGGCGTGGGCGCGGCTCACCGATCCCGACCTGTCCTGGCTCGACGGCGATGAGCACGGCCGCCGCGCGCACCGCATCGGCATCGACTACCAGGCCGTGCGCACCCACTTCTTCGACGAGTACTTCTCCGACGCCGTCGGCACCGGAATTCGCCAGGTGGTCATCTTGGCCGCCGGGCTGGACTCCCGGGCCTACCGCCTGAGCTGGCCGGACGGCACCGCGGTCTACGAGATCGACCAGCCCAAGGTGCTGGAGTACAAGACCGGAATTCTGCAGCAACACGGCGCCGCTCCCGCCGCGAGCCGCCGCCCGGTCCCCGTTGACCTGCGCGACGACTGGCCCGCGGCGTTGGCCGCGGCCGGATTCGACCGCAACCAACCGACCGCCTGGCTCGCGGAGGGCCTGCTCCCGTATCTGCCGGGCGACGCGCAAGACCGCCTGTTCGAGATGTTCACCGCCCTCAGCGCGCCGGGCAGCCAGGTCGCCATCGAGGCGTTCGGCCTGAACTCGCGGAGCAATTCGCAGCGCTGGCTGCGGATGCGGGAGCGGCTCGGGTTGGACGTCAACGTGCAGGCGCTGACCTATCACGAGCCGGACCGTTCGGACCCGGCCCAGTGCCTGACCGAGCACGGCTGGCAGGTGCAGACCGTGGACAACCGCGAGGAAATGGCCCGGCTGGGCCGCCCCGTACCCGAAGACCTGGCCGAAGACGCCGTGCGCAGCGTGCTGCTGCGCGCGCGTCTCGGCGAGCCGACCGCCTGACTTCCGCCCGAGGACCCAAGGAGCAAGCAAATGAGTTCACTGCGCACCCACGACGACACCTGGGACATCAAGACCAGCGTCGGCAGTACCGCGGTGATGGTGGCGGCCGCCCGGGCCGTCGAAACCGAACGAACCGACCCGCTCATCCGCGACCCCTACGCCAAACTCCTGGTCACCAACGCAGGTGCCGGCGTCTTGTGGGAGCACATGCTCGACCCCGAGGTCGCGGCCAAGATCGAAGCCCTCGACGCCGACTCCGCCGCGCAGCTCGAGCACATGCGCGGCTATCAGGCGGTGCGCACCCACTTCTTCGACACCTACTTCAAAGACGCCGTCGCCGCAGGAATCCGGCAGGTGGTGATCCTCGCGTCGGGTCTGGATTCGCGCGCGTACCGCCTCGACTGGCCCGCCGGCACCGTGGTGTACGAGATCGACCAGCCCCAGGTCTTGGAGTACAAGTCGGCGACGCTGGCCGACAACGGCGTGACGCCGTCGGCCGACCGCCGCGAGGTGGCCATCGACCTGCGGCAGGACTGGCCGGCCGCGCTGCGCGACGCGGGCTTCGACCCGACGGCGCGGACCGCATGGCTGGCCGAGGGCCTGCTGATGTACCTGCCTGCCGAGGCGCAGGACCGGCTGTTCACCCAGATCGGCGAGCTGAGCCCGGCCGGAAGCCGGGTTTCGGCGGAGACCGCACCCGCGCACGCCGACGAGCGCCGCCAACAGATGCGCGAGCGGTTCAGGAAGGTCGCCGACGAACTCGGCATCGAAGAGACCGTCGACGTCGGCGAGCTGATGTACCGCGACGAGCATCGGGCGAACGTCACGGAGTGGCTCAACAACCACGGCTGGCGTGCTCGGGCGCAGCGCTCGACGGACGAGATGCGCCGGCTGGGCCGCTGGATCGAGAACGTCCCGCTGGCCGACGACAAGGACGCCTTCTCCGACTTCGTCGTCGCCGAGCGGCTGTAATGCCCCGCTCGCTGGACGACTCCTGGGACATCGCCTCCAGCGTCGGCGCCACCGCGGTGATGGTCGCCCTGGCCCGCGCCGCCGAGACCGCAGGCGACGAGCCGCTCATCCGTGACCAGTTCGCCGAGCCGCTGGTCTCCACGCCCGAGCTGGCCGGAGTCCGCGAGCAGGTGGCCGCGTGGTGGGCGGGGGACCCGGATGACGACTCCGGCGATGATGCCCCGGGCGCCAACCACATGATCGACTACCAGGCGGTGCGCACGCACTTCTTCGATGCGTACTTCGCCGACGCTGTGGCGGCCGGCGTCCGCCAGGTCGTGCTCGTGGCCGCCGGGCTGGATTCGCGTGCCTACCGCCTGGACTGGCCGGCCGGCACCGTGGTGTACGAGATCGATCTGCCCAAGGTGCTCGAGTACAAGACCGAGACCCTGGCGAGCCACGGCGCCGAGCCCACCGCCGACCGGCGGCCCGTGCCCGTCGACCTGCGTCACGACTGGCCAAAGGCCTTGCGCGACGCCGGTTTTGACGCGGAGCGTCCAACGGCCTGGCTGGCCGAGGGATTGTTGCCATTCCTGCCCGCGGCGGCGCAGGGGGCGCTGTTCACCTCCATCGACGCGCTGAGCGGACCGGGCAGCCGGGTGGCCGTGGAGAACTTCGGATTCGACGAGGATAAGCGTCGCGAGGCCGAGCAGAGGTGGCAGGAACTGCGGGCCAAGCGCGAAGCGCGCGGCCAAGACACCTCGTTCAACCCCTTTGACCTCTGGTTCTCCGACGAGGGCCGACCCGACTGCGCCGAGTGGTTCGCCGCGCACGGCTGGACGACGAGCACGGTGAGCGCGCGCGACGAGGGCGAGCGACTGGGCCGCGCGCCGCAACCGGAGGACCGGCCGTTCGCGAACAGCTTCGTGACGGCGACCAAACTCTGAGCCGGTTCGCCCGGTCAGATCCTTTCTACTGCTCTCCCAACCGGATGGTTAGGATCGCGGTTATCACCCATGAGCGCTCGTGCGACGAGCAGCGTGCGCCTCGGGGATGACCGAAGCAGGGGAAGGACAACGATGACCACCGAATCGGTTACACCCAAGACATCCGCCGCCAATGGCGCGCCGACTCCTCAGCCGGCGGATATCCCCGCGACGGTGGCGCGGCTGCGCAAGACCTTCGCGAGCGGACGCACCCGCGACGTCGAGTGGCGCAAACGGCAGTTGTTGCAGCTGGCCAAGCTGATGGAAGAGAACGAGGCGGCCATCTCGGACGCCCTCGCCACCGATCTCGACCGCAGCCCGTTCGAGGCGTTCATCGCCGACATCGCGACCACGGCCGGCGAAGCGAAGTATGCGGCCAAGCGGGTGCGCAGGTGGACGCGCCGCAAGTACCGGCTGCTCGAGGTGCCGCAGCTGCCCGGCCGCGGTTGGATCGAATACGAGCCCTACGGCACCGTGCTGATCATCGGCGCGTGGAACTACCCGTTCTATCTGACGCTGGGCCCGGCGGTCGGCGCGATCGCCGCGGGTAACGCCGTCATCCTCAAGCCGTCGGAGATCGCCGCGGCGTCCGCGCATCTGATGGCCGAGCTGGTGCCCAAATATCTCGACAGCGACGCGATCGCCGTGGTCGAGGGCGACGGTTCGGTGAGCCAGGAGCTCATCGCGCAGGGGCTGGACCGCGTGCTGTTCACCGGCGGCACCGAGATCGGTCGCAAGGTTTACGAAGGGGCGGCGCCGCACCTGACCCCGTGCACGCTGGAGCTCGGCGGCAAGAGCCCGGTGATCGTGGCGGCCGACGCCGACGTGGAGGTGGCGGCCAAGCGGATCGCCTGGATGAAGTTGCTGAACGCCGGCCAGACCTGCGTGGCCCCCGATTACGTGTTGGCGGACGCCAAGATTCGCGACGAACTGGTGAGCAAGATCGGCGCGGCCATCACGAAGTTCACCTCGGACAAGCCCGACGGAATGCGGATCGTCAACCAGCGTCAGTTCGACCGGATCAGTGGCTACCTCGCCGGCGGGGACGGCAAGGTCATCGTCGGCGGCAAGTGCGACCCGTCGAGCCTGCGCATCCAGCCCGCCGTCGTGGTCGACCCCGATCCGGACGGGCCGTTGATGCAGAACGAAATCTTCGGACCGGTGCTGCCGGTGATCACCGTCCAATCTTTGGACGACGCAATACGTTTCATCAACTCGCGGCCCAAGCCGTTGTCCGCCTACCTGTTCACCAAGACGCGCGAGACCCGCGAGCGGGTGATCAAGGAGGTGCCGGCCGGCGGCATGCTGGTCAACCACCTCGCCTTCCAGGTGTCGACGGCCAAGCTGCCGTTCGGCGGTGTCGGCGCATCGGGCATGGGCGCCTATCACGGCCGCTACGGCTTCGAGGAGTTCAGCCACCGCAAGTCGGTGTTGACGAAGCCGACCCGGCCCGACCTGTCCAGCTTCATCTACCCGCCGTACACGGCGCGGGCCTTCAAGATGGCCCGCCGAATGTTCTGACCACTGCTCCAATCCGCTTGCTAGGACGTAATTTTCAACTTAGAGAGGAACCTGATGCCCGGAGTGCAGGATCGCGTCATCGTCGTCACCGGAGCCGGCGGGGGGTTGGGCCGTGAATACGCCCTGACCCTGGCCCGCGAGGGGGCCAGCGTGGTCGTCAACGATCTCGGTGGGTCCCGCGACGGCACGGGCGCCGGCCACAACATGGCCGACCAGGTCGTCAACGAGATCAAGGACGCGGGTGGCCGGGCGGTCGCCAACTACGACAGTGTCGCCGAGCCCGAGGGCGCCGCGAACATCATCAAGACTGCGCTCGACGAGTTCGGCGCCGTGCACGGCGTGGTGAGCAATGCGGGGATCCTGCGCGACGGCACCTTCCACAAGATGACGTTCGAGAACTGGGACGCCGTGCTCAAGGTGCACCTGTACGGCGGATACAACGTGCTGCGCGCCGCCTGGCCGCACTTCCGGGAGCAGAGCTACGGACGGGTCGTCGTCGCCACCTCCACCAGCGGCCTGTTCGGCAACTTCGGGCAGACCAACTACGGCGCGGCCAAACTCGGCCTGGTCGGCATGATCAACACGCTGGCGCAGGAGGGGGCGAAGTACAACATCCACGCCAACGCGGTCGCGCCGATCGCGGCCACCCGGATGACCGAGGACATCCTCCCGAAGGAGGTGCTCGAGAAGCTGACGCCCGAGTACGTCGCGCCGGTGGTGGCCTACCTGTGCACCGAGGAAAACCCCAACACCGCTTCGGTTTTCGTCGTCGGCGGCGGCAAGGTGCAGCGGGTGGCGCTGTTCCAGAACGAGGGCGCGAACTTCGACAAGCCGCCGACTGTCGAGGACGTCGCCTCGCACTGGTCGCAAATCGACGACCTGTCCGCGGCCAAACAAGCCAGCTTCAAGCTGTAGCGGTTCGGGGCCGGGGCCCGCGTGGTTCGAATCAGGCCAGCAGCGCCTGACGAAGTCGATCCACGTCGGCCTCGGTGATGCCCGCGTCGCTCAGATAGGCGTCCAGCGAGCCGAATTGCTCGTCGATCGTCTGGCGCGCGGCGGCGAGGTACTCGGGGCGGACGCCGAGGACTCCGTCGGACAGCCGGGCCTCGGTGAAGGTCCTGACCTCCGGCGTCAGCTCGGTTTCCGAGCGCTGCTGGATCATCTCGGCGATGCGGTCGCGCAGTTCCGCGACGGCGTCGTTGCTGCGCAAGTAATCGGCGACGATGGTGTCGCGATCGATGCCCACGGTCTCCAGCACCGTCGCCACCACGAAGCCGGTGCGGTCCTTGCCCGCGAAGCAGTGCGTGAGGACCGGCCGCCCGGCGGCCAGCAGCGTGACGACGCGGTGCAGCGCGCGCTGGGCGCCGTTGCGGGTGGGGAATTGGCGGTACTCGTCGACCATGTAGCGGGCCGCGGTGTCGCTGATCGACTCGTCGGGATCGCCGTTGGTCATCAGCTGCCGGAACGCGTGTTCGTGGGGGGCTTCGTCGCCCTCACCGGTGTCGTCGGCGAGGTCCGGGAACGGCAGCAGGTGAACGTCGACCCCGTCGGGCACGCGTCCGGGCCCGCGGCGGGCCACCTCCCGCGCCGCGCGCAGGTCGGCGACGTCGGTGATGCCCAGCTCGCGCAGCGTCGCCCGGCCGTCGTCATCCAGGCGGCTCAGCTCGCTGGACCGAAACAGCCGACCCGGCCGCAGCGCGCCCGCACCGTCGGCGACATCGCGAAAGTTCCACGCGCCGGGCAATTCCCGGAGGGCGGCCTTACTCATGCGCGGTGACCGCCGCGGCGAGCGGAGACTTCTCCCGGCCGAGCTCGGCGCGCGCGATGGTCCGCATGTGTACCTCGTCGGGGCCGTCGAAGAGCCGCATCGCCCGGTGCCAGGCGTACATGCGGGCCAGCACCGTGTCCTCGCTGACGCCCGCGGCCCCGTGCACCTGAATCGCACGGTCGATCACGTTGCACGCCACCTGCGGCGCGACCGCCTTGATCTGCGAGACCAACGTGTGGGCGGCCTTGTTCCCATGCTGGTCGATCGTCCACGCCGCCTTCTCGCAGAGCAGCCGCGCCTGGTCGATCTCGTTGCGAGACTTGGCAATCGCCTCCCGCACCACGCCCTGCTCGGCCAGCGGACGGCCGAACGCCACCCGGTTCTGTGCCCGGTCCACCATCAGCGCCAGCGCCCGTTCCGAGCCGCCCAGCGCACGCATGCAGTGGTGGATGCGGCCGGGCCCCAGCCGTGCCTGCGCGATCGCGAAGCCCCCGCCCTCTTCGCCCAGGAGGTTGGTGACCGGCACCCGGACGTTGTCGTAGATGATCTCGCAGTGTCCCGGCTGGTCCTGGAAACCGAACACCGTGGTGGAGCGGACCACCGTCACACCCGGCGTATCGATCGGCACCAGGACCATCGACTGCTGCTGGTGGCTGGCCGCCTCGGGGTTGGTGCGGCCCATCACGATGAGGATCTTGCAGCGCGGGTCGGACGCCCCGGACGTCCACCACTTGCGGCCATTGATGACGTAGTCGCCGCCATCGCGCACGATCGAGGTCTCGATGTTGCGCGCGTCGCTGCTGGCCACCGCCGGCTCGGTCATCGAGAAGGCGCTGCGGATCTCGCCGTTCAGCAACGGCTCCAGCCACTGCTTGCGCTGCTCCTCGGTGGCGAACAGGTGCAACGTCTCCATGTTGCCGGTGTCGGGCGCCGCGCAGTTGAGCGCCTCCGGCGCGATCTCGAGGCTCCAGCCGCTGATCTCGGCCAGGGGCGCGTATTCCAAGTTGGTCAAGCCGGACTCGGCGGGCAGGAACAGGTTCCACAGGCCGCGCTCCTTGGCCTTGGTCTTCAGCTCCTCGATGATCGGCGGGACCGTGTGATCGTCGGGGCCGGCCTCGTCCCGGTACCTGTCGTAATCGGCCTCGGCCGGGAAGACGTACTCGGTCATGAAGTCGGACAGTCGCTTGTGGTAGTCGTTGGCTTTGGCCGACATCGCGAAGTCCATGCCGCCACGATAGGACACGTGTCAGGGCGGGTCGTTTCTGGTGGCCAGCGCGACGCTTTCGTCGCGGCGAAAACGTGGTCGCGGTCGCGAGCCCGTTCACGCACCATGGACGCCATGACCGAATCCCGTCCGCCGTTCCCCCCGTTCACCCACGAGACGGCCCTGGAAAAGGTGCAGGCCGCCGAGGACGCCTGGAACACCCGCGACCCGCACCGCGTCAGCCTGGCGTACACGCCCGACTCGCAGTGGCGCAATCGCGACGAACATGTCGTGGGCCGCGGTGCGATCGTGGCGTTTCTGACCCGCAAGTGGCAGCGCGAGCTCGACTACGCGTTGCGAAAAAGCTTGTGGGACTTCCACGGCAACCGCATCGCCGTGCGGTTCCAGTACGAGTGCCACGACGCGAGCGGCCAATGGTATCGCAGCTACGGCAACGAGTTGTGGGAGTTCTCCCCGTCGGGGTTGATGGCACGCCGCGAGGCCAGCATCAACGACGTGCGGATCGACGAGTCCGAGCGCCGCTACTTCGGGCCCCGGCCGGAGGCGGAGCACGGGCGGGACATCCCGCTCTGGTAGCCGGCAGGCCACAACCCCGTCTTGTGGGTCCACAACGCGGCGGCCGCTTCTGCGTGCGGCTCGGGCAACGAACCATCGACGGGAGTCGATCTGCCGCGCCGGCGGTATCCCCGCTCGGTCGATCGCACGTCCGGGGCGAAATTCGGCAGGCGTTAAGGTAGCGAAGCGTGCGGCCAGCCAGCGGCACGTCAAACGGCAGGAAAGTGCGGGAAAGCAGATGTACGCGCCATGACAGATGCGCAGACGACGGTAGGGGTGGTCGCCGAGTCCGGGGCCGACGAACGGCGGGTCGCGCTGGTACCCAAGGCGGTGGCGTCGCTGGTCAGCAGCGGTGTGGCGGTAGTGGTCGAGTCGGGCGCGGGCGAGGGCGCTTTGCTTCCCGACCAGCTCTACACCGAGGCCGGCGCCAGCATCGGGGACGCCTGGGCCGCCGACATCGTCGTGAAGGTGGCGCCGCCGACCAAAGAAGAGGTCGGGAGGTTGCGCCGCGGCCAGACCCTGATCGGCTTCCTGGCACCGCGTAACGCGGACAACTCGATCGGCGCCCTCACCGAGGCCGGTGTGCAGGCGTTTGCGCTGGAGGCCATTCCGCGAATCTCGCGCGCCCAGGTCATGGACGCGCTGTCGTCGCAGGCCAACGTGGCGGGCTACAAGGCCGTGCTGCTGGCGGCGTCGGAGTCGACCCGGTTCTTCCCGATGCTGACGACGGCGGCCGGCACCGTGAAGCCGGCCAGCGTGCTGGTGCTCGGCGTCGGGGTGGCCGGGCTGCAAGCGCTGGCCACGGCCAAACGGCTGGGGGCGCGGACCTCCGGCTACGACGTGCGTCCCGAGGTGGCCGACCAGGTCCGCTCGGTGGGGGCGCAGTGGCTCGAGCTCGGGATCTCAGAAACAATCACAGCGGCCGGTGAGGGTGGGTACGCCCGCGAACTCACCGAAGAAGAACGCGCCCAGCAGCAGAAGTCCCTGGAGAAGGCGATCGCCGGGTTCGACGTGGTGATCACCACCGCGCTGGTCCCGGGACGGCCCGCGCCGCGCCTGGTGACCGCCGCGGCGGTGGAGTCGATGAAGCCCGGCAGCGTGGTGGTGGACCTGGCGGGGGAGACCGGGGGCAACTGCGAACTGACCGAACCGGGGCAGACGGTCGTCAAGCACGACGTCACCATCGCCTCGCCGCTGAACCTGCCGGCGACCATGCCCGAGCACGCCAGCGAGCTCTACAGCAAGAACATCACGGCGCTCCTGGACCTGTTGATCACCGACGGCAAGCTGGCCCCCGACTTCGACGACGAGGTCGTCGCGGCGGCGTGTGTCACCCGGGCCCAGTGACCCGGTAAGAGAGGACTACATGTACGACGAGCTATTGGCCAATCTGGCGATCCTGGTGCTGTCCGGGTTCGTCGGATTCGCGGTCATTTCCAAAGTGCCCAACACGCTGCACACACCGCTGATGTCGGGGACGAACGCCATTCACGGCATCGTGGTGCTCGGCGCGCTGGTGGTCTTCGGCGAGGTTGAGCATCCGTCGCTGGCGGTGCAGATCATCCTGTTCGTCGCGGTGGTGTTCGGGACGCTCAACGTGATCGGCGGCTTCATCGTCACCGACCGGATGCTGGGCATGTTCAAGGGCAAGAAGAGAGCCGCACCGGTCAAGACCGAGGACCTGGCGGCGAAATGAACTACCTCGTCACCGTTCTCTACATCATCTCGTTCGCCCTCTTCATCTACGGCCTGATGGGCCTCACCGGGCCCAAGACCGCGGTGCGGGGAAACCTGATCGCCGCGGTCGGCATGGCCCTCGCGGTGACGGCGACGCTGATCAAGATCCGCCACACCGACCAATGGGTGCTCATCATCGCGGGCCTGGTCGTGGGTGTCGTTCTCGGCGTGCCGCCGGCGCGGCTGACCAAGATGACCGCCATGCCACAGCTCGTGGCGTTCTTCAACGGCGTCGGCGGGGGCACTGTCGCGCTCATCGCGCTGGCGGAATTCATTGAGACCAAGGGTTTCTCGGCCTTCCAGCACGGGGAGTCGCCGACCGTGCACATCGTGGTCGCGTCGCTGTTCGCCGCGATCATCGGGTCGATCTCGTTCTGGGGGTCGATCATCGCCTTCGGCAAGCTGCAGGAGATCATCTCCGGTTCGCCGATCGGCTTCGGCAAGATTCAGCAACCGATCAACCTGCTGCTGCTGGCGGCGGCGGTGGCCGCCGCGGTCATCGTCGGCATCCACGCCCATCCCGGCACCGGTGGCGCGCCGCTCTGGTGGATGATCGGCCTTCTCGTCGCCGCGGGTGTGCTCGGCCTGATGGTCGTGCTGCCTATCGGCGGCGCCGACATGCCGGTGGTCATCTCGCTGCTCAACGCGATGACCGGGCTGTCGGCCGCGGCGGCCGGCCTGGCACTCAACAACACCGCGATGATCGTGGCCGGCATGATCGTCGGCGCATCCGGGTCGATCCTGACCAACCTCATGGCCAAAGCGATGAACCGCTCCATCCCGGCGATCGTCGCCGGTGGCTTCGGCGGTGGGGGCGTGGCCCCGGGCGCCGGCGGGGACGGCGGCGACAAGCACGTCAAGGCGACCTCGGCCGCCGACGCCGCGATTCAGATGGCGTACGCCAACCAGGTGATCGTGGTCCCAGGCTACGGGCTGGCGGTCGCGCAGGCCCAGCACGCGGTCAAGGACATGGCCAGCCTCCTCGAGGAGAAGGGCGTGCCGGTGAAGTACGCGATTCACCCGGTCGCGGGGCGGATGCCCGGGCACATGAACGTGCTGCTGGCCGAGGCCGAAGTCGACTACGACGCCATGAAGGACATGGACGACATCAACGACGAGTTCGCCCGTACCGACGTCGCGATCGTCATCGGGGCGAACGACGTCACCAACCCGGCGGCCCGCAACGAACAATCCAGCCCGATCTACGGCATGCCCATCCTCAACGTGGACAAGGCGAAGTCGGTGATCGTGCTCAAGCGATCAATGAACTCCGGATTCGCGGGCATCGACAACCCGCTGTTCTACGCCGACGGGACGACGATGCTGTTCGGGGACGCGAAGAAATCGGTGACCGAGGTCGCCGAGGAACTGAAGGCGCTGTAGCTAGTGGTGATCGCGAGCGCGGCGGAGCCGGGCGAAGCGGGTCACCACTAAAGAACGTGGCTAGTGGTGATCGCGAGCGCGGCGGGGCCGGGCGAAGCGGGTCACCACTAAAGAACGTGGTTAGACCGGCGGGTAGGCGGGCGGCGGATAGCCGTTGCCGTCGACGACGCCACGCAGACCCCACGGGACGTAGCGGAAGAAGAACTCGATCTCGTCGCTCATGTCATAGTCCGGGTTCGGATCCATGAAACCACCCCTCCAGTCGCGACTTGAGCTTTCGAAGCGAGTCTAGTCCCATCCTCGTCGGGGCAACACCTGGCGTTTGCCTAAACTGTCCAACCAGTTGATTGATAATTGGCCTTGCCCGGCACCCCAGCGCCCCGCCCGGCAGTGACGATAGCGAGGACAGATGCCATCCGAGAACGGACTAACCCGGCGTGAAGAGTTGTTGGCGGTTGCCACCAAACTGTTCGCCGCCCGCGGCTACCACGGCACCCGGATGGATGACGTCGCCGACGTGATCGGCCTGAACAAGGCGACGGTCTACCACTACTACGCCAGCAAGTCGCTGATCCTGTACGACATCTACCAGCAAGCCGCCGAGGGCACGCTGGCCGCCGTCCACGACGATCCGTCCTGGACGGCCCGCGAGGCGCTCTACCAGTACACGGTCCGGCTGCTCACCGGCATCGCGGCCAATCCCGAGCGGGCCGCCGTCTACTTCCAGGAGGCGCCCTACATCGCCGAGTGGTTCACGGAAGAACAGGTCGCGGCGGTCCGGGAGAAGGAGACGCAGGTCTACGAGCACGTGCACGGCCTCATCGACCGGGGAATCGCCAGCGGCGAGTTCTACCAATGCGACTCCCACGTCCTGGCACTCGGATACATCGGCATGACGCTCGGCGCCTACCGGTGGCTGCGGCCGAGCGGGCGCCGCAGCGCCAAGGAGATCGCCGCCGAGTTCAGCACCGCGCTGCTGCGCGGCCTGATCCGCGACGAAGCGATCCGCACGAGTTCCCCGCTCGGGCCCTAGCCCAATGGGGGCGACCCGCCTCGCCCGACTACGCCGCGTTCGCGATCGCCCCTAGGCGCCCTTCAGGTGCTTGTCGAGGAAGGCGATCTGGTCGGCGACGACACGGTCGAACGCCTCGTCGACGTAGATCTCGAAATGGCGCTCGGGATAAAGCTTGACCTCACCGCGCGGGGCCTTGGCCGCATGGCGCAGCGTCGCACCCGCGGGGGCCACCGAGTCGGCTTCGCACACGCAGAACAAGATCGGGCAGGTGATCTCGGACGCGAGGCGTCCCGGGCGATAGGTGAAGACGTGCAACGCGATTCGGGCCGCGACCTCATTGCGTAACTCGACTCCGTCGGGCACCAGCCGCAGGTAGCCCGAATACGCGTCGGGTGTGTTCATCAACGCCACCTCGTCGGGCTTGCCCGCCGTCGCGACCATCACCGGCGGCCGGCCCAGCCGGGCGCCGATCGCGTCGCGCACCGCCCGCGTGGTGATGCGCGCGGTGATCAACGGATTGGTGATGGTGCGCGCGGACGCGATGCCGTCGGTGAAAGGGCATTGGACGACCGCGGCGGCAATACCCGGCAGCCGCGCCGCCGTGGCGATGACGTGCCCACCGGCAAAAGATGTGCCCCACAGGGCAATCCGCTTGGCATCGATTCCCGGGATGGTGCGGGCGTGGGCGACCGCCGCGGCCCAGTCGGCGAGCTGCAGCCCGATGTCGAGCACCTGGCGCGGCCGGCCCCCGCTGTCGCCGAAGTTGCGGTAGTCGAACACCAGGCAGGCGTAACCCGCCGCGCTGAATCGTTCGGCATAGGCGTCGAGCCGCATGCTGCGCACCGCCCCCAGGCCGTGCGCCATCACCACGAGCGGAGCGGGCCCGGGGCCCGGCGGCCGGTAGAGCCAGGCGCTGATCAGATCGCCACCGGAGGGGAATTGGACGTCTTCACGTTGTGTCATCAGCGAGTCATTCTGCCCGGGGAATCGGCGGTCGGTCCGCCGGTATGCGCAACAAATGTTATGGACTAGTGTCTGGAAAAGTTTTGAGCGCCCAAAGGACGGAGACTCTCATGGCGATCCGCGTCGCGCACGTCGGTACCGGAAACGTCGGAGGGTTAGCCCTGGCCGAGCTGATCACCAACCCTCAGTTCGAGCTGACGGGCGTGTGCGTGTCCACTCCGGAGAAGGTCGGCAAGGACGCCGGCGAGCTGTGCGGGGTGGGCCTGCAGGCCGGTGTCGTCACGGGTGTCACGGCCGTCTCCGACCTCGACGCCCTGCTGGCCACCAGGCCCGAGTGCGTCGTCTACTGCGCCATGGGCGACACCCGGCTGCCCGACGCGATGGCCGACGTCATGCGCATCCTGGCCGCCGGCGTCAACGTCGTCGGCTCTTCGCCCGGGCTGCTGCAATACCCGTGGGGCGTGATGCCCGGCAAGTACATCGACCGCGTCGAAGACGCGGCCCGGCAAGGCAATTCGAGCATCTTCATCAGCGGTGTCGACCCGGGATTCGCCAACGACCTGATCCCGTTCGCGCTCGCCGGGACCTGCCAGCGCATCGAGCAGGTGCGCTGCATGGAGATTCACGACTACGCGTCGTACAACGGGACCGAGGTCATGGACTACATGGGATTCGCCAAGCCCATGGACGAGATCCCGATGCTGCTGCAGCCGGGCATCCTCAGCATCGCCTGGGGAACCGCTATCCGTCAGCTGGCGGCCGGCCTCGGCATAGAGGTCGACGAGATCACCGAGTCGTACCAACGCGAGCCCGCGCCCGAGGATTTCGACATCGCGGTCGGCCACGTGGCCAAGGGCACGGTGGCCGTGCTGCAGTTCGAGATTCGCGGCATGGTCAAGGGCCACCCCGCCATCGTCATCGAGCACGTCACCCGGCTGCGGCCGGACCTGCGCCCCGACCTACCCCGGCCCGCCGCGGGCGACGGCTCCTACCGCGTGGAGATCACCGGCGAGCCGTCGTATGCGGTCGACATCATCCCGAGCAGCCGCAAGGGCGACCACAACCACGCGGCGATCGCGGGCGCCGCGGGCCGTGTCGTCAATGCCATCCCCGCAGTGATCGCGGCGCCGCCGGGCATCCGGACCACGCTCGATCTGCCGCTGGTAACGGGCAAAGGCGTTTACGCACCAAGCACTTTGGTGACCACCTAAATCGAAAGGAGACCCACGTGGGTCGGGTAGACGGCAAGGTAGCGCTCATCAGTGGTGGCGCCGGCGGTATGGGAGCCGAAGATGCGCGTCTGCTGGTCCAGGAAGGCGCCAAGGTCGTTATCGGCGACATTCTGGACGACCAGGGCAAGGCGTTGGCCGAGGAGATCGGCGACTCCGCGCGCTACGTGCACCTCGACGTCACCCAGCCCAGACAGTGGGACGCAGCCGTCGCCACCGCGATCGGCGAATTCGGCAAGCTCAACGTGCTGGTCAACAACGCCGGCACCGTCGCGCTCGGCCCGCTGAAGAGCTTCGATCTGGCCAAGTGGCAGAAGGTGATTGACGTCAACCTGACCGGGACGTTCCTGGGCATGCGGGCGGCGGTCGAGCCGATGATAGAGGCCGGGGGCGGCTCGATCATCAACGTGTCGTCCATCGAGGGCCTGCGCGGTGCGCCCATGGTGCACCCCTACGTCGCGTCCAAGTGGGGCGTGCGCGGGCTGGCGAAGTCGGCGGCATTGGAGCTGGCGCCGCACAATATTCGGGTGAACTCGGTGCACCCGGGGTTCATCCGCACCCCGATGACCGCCCACCTGCCCGAGGACATGGTGACGATCCCGCTCGGGCGTCCAGGCGAGGTTCGGGAAGTCGCGACGTTCGTGCTTTTCCTGGCGAGCGACGAGTCGTCCTACTCCACCGGCAGCGAGTTCGTGATGGACGGTGGCCTGATCACCGACGTGAATCACAAGGAGTTCTAGGGCCGATTCGTCGCCGAGCGTGCACTCACGGCGAGAATCCGGCTTATTTTTCGCCGTCAGTGCACGTTCGGCGTAGGGGATGGTGTCGATGCTGCGTAGCCTGGCCGAGGTCGTCGGATCGAAGCACGTCGTCACCGATGCCGATGTGCTCGCGGGCCGCAGCGTCGACCACACCGGCCGGTACCGCGGGCGGGCCGGCGCGCTGGTGCGGCCCGGCTCGGCCGAACAGGTCGCCGAGGTGTTGCGGGTGTGCCGGGACGCCGGGGCGCACGTGACGGTGCAGGGCGGCCGCACGTCGCTGGTGGCCGGCACCGTGCCCGAGCACGACGACGTGCTGCTGTCCACCGAGCGGCTGCACGACCTCGATGACGTCGACGTCGCTGAGCGCCGCGTCCGGGCAGGCGCCGGCGCGACACTGGCGGCGGTGCAACGGGCCGCGGGCGCCGCGGGCCTGCTGTTCGGCGTGGACCTGGCCGCGCGCGACACCGCGACCGTCGGGGGGATGGCGTCGACGAACGCCGGCGGCCTGCGCACGGTCCGCTACGGCAACATGGGCGAACAGGTGGTCGGTCTGCAGGTGGCGCTGCCCGACGGTTCGCTGCTGGACCGGCACAGCCGGGTGCGCCGGGACAACACCGGTTACGACCTGTCGTCGCTGTTCGTCGGCGCCGAGGGCACCCTGGGCGTCATCACCGCGCTCGATCTGCGGCTGCACCCCATCCCCTCGCAGCGGGTAACGGCGGTCTGCGGGTTCGCCGAGCTGGATGCTCTCGTGGCTGCCGGCCGGACGTTCCGCGACGAGGACGGCATCGCGGCGCTGGAGTTGATCGACGGCCGCGCCGCCGCGCTGACCGCCGAGCACCTCGGCGTCGGCTCACCGGTCGATGGTGACTGGCTGTTGCTGGTGGAGCTGGCCGCCGATCACGACCAGTCGGACCGGCTCGCCGAACTGCTCGACGGCACGCGGTTGTGCTCCGAACCCGCGGTCGGCGTGGATGTTGGTGCACAGCAACGGTTGTGGCAGGTTCGCGAGTCACTCGCCGATGTGCTCGGCGTGTACGGGCCGCCGCTGAAGTTCGACGTCTCCTTGCCACTGTCGTCCATCGACGAATTCGCCAGGGGGGCAGTCGGTTTGGTGGCCGGCCACGCCCCGGAGGCGGTGCCCGTGCTGTTCGGACACATCGGGGAGGGCAACCTGCACCTCAACGTGCTGCGCTGCCCGGCCGACCGGGAGCGGGCGCTGTACGAGCCGATGATGGAACTGATTTCGCGATCGGGCGGCAACGTGAGCTCCGAACACGGCGTCGGCACCCGCAAGCGGCACTACCTCGGCATGTCACGGGAGGCCGCAGACATCGCGGCGATGCGGACCATCAAGGCCGCCTTGGACCCGACCGGCTACCTCAACGCCGCCGTGCTGTTCGACTAGCTGCCCTTGATTCCGACGGCGTGCCGCAGCTGGGCCAAGAACTGGTCCGCGTCGTCGCTGCGGACGATGTAGTGCGATATCGCGATCCGGATCACGGTCGCCGCCTTCACCGCGGCGTTGGGACCGGGCAGGTGCCGCTGCAGGCCCTCGCGCATCTGCGGGATGACCCAGGAGAACTGGGCGATGGTGTGCTCGGGCTCGACGTCGACCATGCGCACGCCCGAGTACGAGTGCTGGTATTCGACGATGAATCGCAGCACCGCGTCGAGTTTGTCGACCCCCTTCAGACCGGCGGTCGCCCGGACCAGGCCGCTCTCGAAGATCTGTCGCTCATAACTCGAAAAGGCCGACAGCAACTCCTCTTTGGACGCGAACCAGCGGTAGAGCGTCGGGCGAGACACCCCGGCCTGGGTGGCGACGTCGGACAGGCTGAGCTTGGTCTTGCCGTTGCGGCCGAGGACCTCGGCGGTGGCATCGAGGATGCGCTGACGCGTCGAGGTGTCAGGCTCTGCGGCCTGGGCCGGCCGGCTCATATCTGCAACTCTACGAAGTGGTTCAAGGTCATTTCGCTTCCCGGCCCGACTTGCCCGGGCGTGGGCGCACCAGCACGGACTGCTGGATGGCGCCGACCGCGCCCTGCTCGTCGAACAGTGTGCCGATCGTCGTCCCGATGCCGTCGGGGCCGTAGCTGGTCTCGGCGCGAATGCCGATCCAGTCGCCGTCCGGAACCCGGAACACGTGCACGGCCAGATCGATGTTGAGGAACGTCCACCGGGTGATGTCCAGCTTGCTGCCGATGCCGTTGGCGCAGTCGGCCACCGCGAACAGGCGCTCCATCGGGGTCATGCTCTCGCCGGTGACCAGGTCCGCGTTCGGGTGGATCCACGATTCGCCCGGGCCCTCGCTCAGCGGCTCCGTCAGCCAGAGCCAGTCCAGGCTGTGCACGTAGTTGCGGTCCCAATCCCGTGCCTTGAGGTTGCGGTTGCGCGCCGCGCTGCGCGGCCCGGGCAGGGGAGCCGCCGCGTGGGCCACCGCCCGGGTGTCCAGCGTCTGCAACCGCCATCCGCTGGCCCGCGCCACCGGCCGGGGTTCGCCATCGGGGCCGGGGGCTAGCATCTCGGCGCTCACGAGTTCGATCTGTTTGCCGCCCCGCTGCACCTGCGAGCCGACCCACAGGTCGCCTTCGGCGGGCACGCCGCCCAGCAAGTCGATGACGACGCGGGAAAGGCGGGTGTCGTCGCGCTGTTCGCACCGCTCCAGCGCCCGCACCAGCAACGCCGACACCGGCCCGCCGTGCTGTATCGCGGCCGACCAGGTGCCGCGTGCCAGGTCGGTGGCGCGAAACTTCTCACCTAACGGGTCGGCGCCGTCGATGAGCTCGTAGTAGGAGTCGGTCATCGTCAACCTCTCGTCAGGGCAGTCCGGCGCCGGGCGTGGTCACCGTGACGGCATCCAGCCGGGACAGCCGGGTGCCGACCAGGCGCTGGGGATAGGCCTCCGTGCTCGACAGCAAGAACAGCGTCCGGCGTTCCGGGCCGCCGAGGGCGCAGGCGATGGCGACGCGCTCGGCCATGTCGATGCGGTCGGTGACGGCGCCGCCCTCGATGATCCGCTCGAACTGGTGGGCCAGCGTCATCGACGCCCACACGGCGCCGTCGGCGTCGAGCGCGATGCCGTCGGGTGGCCCGTCCAAACCGTCGGCGAAGACGCGGCGGTCGGTGAGCGCGCTGTCCGCACCGATTGTGAACGCGGTCAGCCGCCGGCCGACCGACTCGGCGACGATCAGCGTCCTCCGGTCCGGCGTGATCACCATTCCGTTGGGAAAGTCGAGGTCTTCGGCGACGACGACGGCGCTGTCGTCGGGGTCGAGCCGGATGATGCAACCGCCGCTCATCGCCTGGCATCCGATGTACGCGCGGCCGGCGTCGTCGATGACCATGTCGCCGAGGTTGGCCGGTGCCAGTTCGGTGAGATCGGCGATGACGTCGACGGTTTCACCGTCGTAGCGCAACACCTTGCGGTCTTCGACCGAGACGATCAGGAGCGATCCGTCGGGGCGGAAACCCAGGCCCGACGGGCAGTGCCCGGGCAGCGGCAGCGTGGTCAGCGAGCCACCCATGGTCGAGGTGTGTACCGCCTCGCCCAGCATGTCGGAGAACCACAGCAATCCCTCGAACCAGCGCGGTCCTTCACCGAAGCAGAAGCCGTTGGCCAGCGGCTCGGGAATCATCCGCTGCCGCCTTTGACCACGTCTTCCGCTTTACAAAACACCGCCAAAGTGTCATGCACGGTGGGTGCCGGTGTCAATCTCGCGACCGGGCCAGTTCGCGCGCGACGGCCTCGTGGTACGCGTCGATCTTCGCCGGATTGACCTGCTGAAAGAGCTGATCCGGCGGCGGGGCGTCCTTGGCCGCCTCGATCGTCATCGTCCGGGAGAACAGCGTGATGTCCTGGCCCGGCCTGGTGAACCGGTACGTCACGGTGATGCGGCCCTCCATCCCGCCGTTGCCGTCGCGATCGTGGCCCAGGCGACCGATCGAGGTGAACACGAAGAGCGTCGGATGCGCGGCGATGGCCAGCTGCCAGCTGAAGATCCGGTCGCCGTCGGGTCCCGCCTCCTTCCACGTGTCGCCGACACGCAACGGAAGCTCCGGCAGCTTGCCGATGTGCGCGCTGCCGGGATAGGTCATCGTCGGGAGTTCTCCGGATTGGTGACGAAGTCGTAGACGGTCTCTGCGGACTGGGTGAATGCGGTTTCCGAAGTACTGGTCACGATGCCCAATTGCGTTGCCCCCCTGCCTTTGTTAGCCAAGCTTTACAAATCTTAGTCAAAGTGTCACGCTGAGCGATGAGCTGCCAACGAGAGATGGAGCGGATTTGACTACCGAATCTGAGCAGACTGAGTGGACGGTTCAGGGGCTGCTGGATCTGTTCGACGTGCAGGGGGACGGTCAGGACCGGTTCACCGGTGACACCGGCGGTGATGTTGGAGCCGCCGGCGACGAACGGCAGGTGGTGGAAGGCACCCAGGTGCTCGCCCAGGCGATTGTTGCGGTGGCCAAGCGATTTCCGGACAAGTCCGTGCGCTCGGCGCACGCCGTGTTCTCCCGCGCCGTCACCGTCGGCCCGCCGATCGAGCTCGTCCTCGACGTCGTCGCCGAGGGGCGGTCCACCGCCACCGCAGTGGTCGCCGTGCACCAGAACGGGCGGCGCTGCCTGAGCATCACGGTGCTGGCCGACGTCCCCACCGGTGACGTCATTCGCCACCACCTGCCGCGCCCCGACGTGGCCGCGCCCGCCGACGCCCACCCCTCGCCGATGCCGATGGTCGGCCGGGAACTGCGCCTGGTCGACGTGGTCGACGTCAACAGCCCCGACGAGGTCGGGCCGCCGGAGCTGTACGCGTGGCTGCACTACGACCCGATCCCGACCCGCGACGACCTGGCCAAGGCGCTCATCGCATACTTCACCGGACATCTCGGGATTTCCACCACGATGCGGGCGCACCCCGGTATCGGCACCGCCCAGGCGCACCTGACCGTGTCCACCGCGCCGATGAGCATCTCCGTGGCGTTCCACGAACCGGTGCGCTGGAACGGGTGGCTGCTCTACAGCCACGAAAGCACCCAGGTCGGCTCGGGCATGTCGTACGTGCGCGGCACGGTGCACTCCGAGGAGGGCGAGCTGCTGGCCTCCTTCGCCCAGGAGGCGTTGATCCGGCCGCTGCGCACCAGCGACACGGCGATCGATTCCCGCGCACGATTCTGACCGCCATGCGCTTCACCATCACCCACCCGATGCACAGCCACCCCTACAACCCGGAGCTGGTGAGCGGGGACGGCATCGGGAAGGTGGCCGCGGCCACCGAAGCGGCCGGCATCCACGGGTTCGGCTTCACCGATCACCCGGCGCCGTCGCAGCGATGGCTGGAAGCCGGGGGGCATGACGCGTTGGATCCCTTCGTCGCACTGGGTTTCGCGGCGGCCACGACGACCACGCTGCGGCTGATCCCCAACATCGTTGTGCTGCCGTATCGAAACCCGTTCGTGGTGGCCAAGTCTGGCGCGACGCTGGACCTGCTCTCCGGCGGCCGGTTCACGCTCGCTGTGGGCGTGGGTTACCTCAAGCGGGAGTTCGCCGCGCTGGGGGTCAGCTACGACGAGCGGGCCGAGCTGTTCGAGGAAGCCCTGCAGGTGATCCGCGCGGTCTGGACCGGCGACGACATCGCCTTCGAGGGAAGGCATTTCAGTGCGCGCGGGATCACCGCACACCCCCGCCCGCTGAGTGAACCGCACCCGCCGATCTGGATCGGCGGCAACACGTCGTCGGCGCGCCAGCGCGTGGCGCGATACGGTGACGGCTGGTGCCCGTTCCCCGCGCCGCCCCAACTGGCGCAGACGGCCGGCACGGCGGTCATCGACTCGCTGGCGCGCCTCACCGACGGCATCGACGACCTGCGCCGCCGGTGCGACGCCGCCGGCAGGGACTGGTCGGCGATCGACGTCACCTTCACCAACTTCGAGGGCGGCAGCCCCGCCGACGACGAATTCAACGCCAGCGCCTACCTCGACGGCCTGGAGAAGCTGGCGAAACTGGGCGTGACATGGGTGAGCGTGCACCTTCCCGGCGACAGCATGGCGCACGCGCTCGAGACGCTCGACCGGTTCCGCACCCTCGTGATCGACGCGGCCTGATGGACTTCTCCCGCGTCGAACTCTCCCCGGAGGACCAGGCCTTCCGCGACGAGACCCGCGCGTTCATCGCCGAGCACGTCACGGAGGAAGTGCTGCACCGGCAGGTGGAATTCGGCGAAAACTTCGACGAGCGCGTGCATCTGGCGTTGGGTGAAGCCGGCTACCTGGCGTCGGACTGGAAGCTCGAGTCCGAGGGCGGATTCAGCCCGGTTCGTCGCCGCATCTTTCACCTCGAGATCGCCCGGGCCCATACGCCGTGGTACCACTGGGGCACCACGTCCGTTGTCGCCCGTCTGGTGCGGCAATTCGGCGCGCCGGAACTCACCGACCAGGTGGTGCCGGGTGTGCTGTCCGGCGAGATCCGGCTGTGTTTGGGCTACACCGAGCCCGAAGGTGGCTCCGACGTCGCCACCTGCAAGACGCGGGCGGTGCGGGAGGCGGATGGATCTAGCTGGATCATCAATGGCTCCAAGATGTTCACGTCGAACGCGCAGAACGCCAGGTACGTCTTCCTCCTCACCAACACCGACCCCCAAGGCCCGAAACATCGCAACCTGACCATGTTTCTGGTGCCGCTCGATTCGCCCGGCGTCGAGATCCAGGGCATCCGCACCCTGGACGGTGACCGCACCAACATCGTCTACTACAGCGACGTCCGCGTCGACGATCTCTACCGCATCGGTGAAGTGAACGGCGGCTGGACGGTGATGCGCGCGGCGCTGGACTCCGAGCACGGCATCGTCGATCCGGAAGACCATGGCCTGCAATACATTGCCGCGATGGGAGCGCACGGCGATCTGATGGCCGAAGTGGTCGACGCCGTCGCGGCCGTGGTCGCTCAGCCGGGGCCGGATGGCCGGCGGCCGTTGGACGACGATTCGGTGAAGTACCGGTTCGGACGCGACGTGGCCCGGATGGAGGCGGCGCTGTCCACGCCCGGGATGTTCGGGCGGGTCGCGGTCGCGCAGACGATGCGTGACGTCACGCCGGATCTGATGGACCTGCTGGGGCCCGCGTCGGCGTTGCCCACCGAGACTCCGGGCTCGGCGACCGACGGCGCCGCAGAACACCTTTACCGGCTGGCGCTGCCGCTGGGGATCTATGGCGGCACCCTGGAAGTGTTCCGCAACATGATCGCCCAGCACGAGCTGAAGCTGGGCCGCCCTAGCTACGGCGGGTGAGCGGCAGCTCGGCCACGACATCAACGCGAGCGAGGTCGAAGCTCAGAAATCCCTTGATGGGCAGGCTTTCCGGTGGCGGGTCCGGATAGCTCCAAGCGATGTCGTCGACCAGATGGCCGTCCACGTCGGCGGACCAATAGGTGGCGAAGCCCTTGTAGTTGCAGTAGCTCAACGTGTCCGAGCGGCGCAACAGGTCGGTGCGCACGTGCACCGGATCGACGTAAAGCCTTGGAGCCAAGGATGTTTCGAACACGATCACCGTATCGTCGGTGTCCACCAGCACGGTGCCGCCGACCGACACGCGCAGGCGGCGCTTGGTGGGGCGGCAGTCGACGCGGTGGTAGGGATTGGGCGGGTAGTGGACGAGTTCGCGGCCCTCTTCCAGCCAGGTGTCGACGGCGTCCCAGGGCACGTGTACGAAGCCCGGCGCCTCCGGCTCGTGTTCGCTGGGCAGGTCACCGACCTCGTCGGCCCGGAAGACGTAGCTGAGTGGTTGGCCCCGGCGGTGCACCAGCAGCGCCCGTTCGGTGTCGATCACCAGCCGCCCATCCTGGACAGCTTGCACGCGGCGCGGATGAGGCTCGATGAAGACGACGTCTGCGGGCAGCGGGGGCGAGAATCGCCCGGCCGGATCACTGCTGAGCGGACCACGTCCGGCTACCAGACTCATGGCGCTCCTTCCATCGCACGCAAACGCCAACGGATGTCACGCTAGCGTGGCACTCACTATGCAGCGTCACGCTGGCGTGACATTCGGAGAGCGCAGGGTAGGAACTTAGCCATGGCGGGACCAATGGAGGGCGTCACGGTCGTCGAGCTCGGGGTCTGGGTGGCCGGGCCGGCCACCGGCGGCATCCTGGCCGACTGGGGCGCCGACGTCATCAAGATCGAACCGCCGACCGGCGACCCGGGGCGCATGTTCGGCAGGATGCTGGGCTGCGACCTGGGGGTCAACCCGCCTTTCGAAATGGACAACCGCTCCAAGCGCAGTATCGTGTTGAACCTCGCGGAGGAGGCGGACCTGAACACCGCCTTCGAATTGCTGGCGGGCGCCGATGTTTTCGTGACCAACGTGCGGCCGGGCGCGCTACAACGGCTGGGGCTCGACTTCGAATCGGTGTCCGCCCGCAACCCGAGCCTGGTGTACGGGCTGATCACCGGATACGGCGAAACCGGACCCGATGCGGACCGGGCCGCTTACGACGTGGCCGCTTTCTGGTCGCGCGCCGGGGTGGCACATCTGCTCACCCGGCCCGGCGACACGCCGCCGTTCCAGCGCGGCGGCATGGGCGACCATTCGGCCGGCATGACGCTGGCGGCCGCCATCTGCGCGGCGCTGGTTGCCCGCGCCCGCACCGGGACCGGTCAGCTGGTGAGCACGTCGTTGTATCGCCAGGGCGCCTACACGGTGGGCTTCGACCTCAACACCTACCTGCTCACCGGCCAGCCGATCGCGATCGGGCAACGCGAATCGATGGGCAATCCCTGCATGAACAACTACGCGACCGCCGATGGGCGGCGATTCTGGATCGTTGGGCTCGAAGGCGATCGGCACTGGCCCCCGCTCTGTCGCGCCGTCGGCCACCCGGAGTGGCTGACCGATCCGCGGTTCTGCGACGCTTACGCTCGCTTCGTCAACTCGACGGAGCTGATCGCCGAGCTGGATGCCATCTTCGCCACCCGCACCCTCGACGAGTGGGCGCAGGCCTTCGCGGCCGAGCCCGATTTTTTCTGGTCGCCGGTGAACAGCCTCGAGGATGTCGTCGCCGACGAGCAGTTTCACGCCGCGGGCGGCATCGTCGACGTGCCGGACGGGGAATCCAGCGTTCCGATGGTGGCCACACCGGCCGATTTCCACGGCACACCATGGGCACCGCGTTCTGCGGCACCGGAACTCGGGCAGCACACCGAGGAAGTGCTCGCCGAACTCAAGGCGCGCCGCGGCTCGTGACCACCGGTCGCACCTTTACAAATTTACTCTCAAGTGTCACGCTGTCCGGTGAGTCGCGTGAGGCGGCCCCCAGCCCAGAACAAGCGTTGCGGTAAAGGCCGATGCACCCATTCGGTGCGGCGGTGAGGAACGGATTAATGGTCACGTCAACGTTCGACATCAGGAAAGGCAGCCGGGCCCACGCCGCCCGGCCGAGCCGTGCCGAGCGGGAATGTCTGCGCTATCGGCTCGACGTCATTGCGGTCAGCGCCCTGGACGTCGTCGCATCGGCCGGAGGTTGGCTCTACGACCGGGCGATGGCCGGCTGGCACGTCACGGTGCTGCTGCCAAACCCCGGCGACGCCCGGCCCCTGCGGATTCTCGGCGTGCAGGCGCGCGACCTCGGCGAGTGGCTCGACGCGAACGGGCCCGGCCCGGCGAGTCAGAGCCTGGCGGTCAGCGCCGAGGCGTTCGCCGCGGATGCGCGCGTGCGCGACAAGGTGCTCACGTCGCTGGACGACCGATTGACCGAAGTCGCGTTGTGGGGCCAAGCGCCTTGCGGGTGGCCCCCGCGGGTGGACCGCGGGGTGGCCAGGGCGCAGTACGCGCTCAGTGCGGCCGCGCAAAGGTTCAAGGGCCACGCGCTGGCGGCGGGCGGAATCGGCTGCCCGGCAGTCTATTCCACGGAGACATTGCTCTGCGATTTGGTGACCTGTGAGCGCGGCGACTCGGGGCTGATCCGGCTCGACCGATGAAGAAGTACTACCGCCACACGCTGCTCTATCTGCACGAGACCATATCGCTCGGCTCCGGGCGAAGCGACCGCTTCACCGAGGTGTTCTCCGACACCTACCGGCCGATGATGGAAGAGATCGGCGCCCGGCTGTTCGCGATCTGGGAGACCACGCCCTACAACGGCCACTGGCCGCAAGTGACGATCATCTGGGAGATCGACGGGTTCGCCGACTATGCGCGGATCGGGAGCGCCCAGACCCGCGGCGGCAGTCACGAGGCCGCGGCGGGCAAATGGTCCGCCTTTCTGGCCGACATCGGCGCCGCGGGGGAGGGGCGAATCATGTACCCCAGCCCCAGCAACCGGACCCTTGCCCAGTTGCGTGAATCGAATTTCACTGCGCCGCTGGTGATTCAGGAGATCATGCAAACCAAGCCGGGCCGTCAAGACGACTACATCCGCGAGCTGGAGCGCCTTTACGTCCCGTGGTCGGAACGCACCGGCAAGCGCTGGCTGGGTTCGTTCACCACAACCTTCCGCTACAACGAGGTCATCCACTACTGGGCGCTGGACGGCGGCTGGGAATGCTTCGCCAACCACTACCCCTCGTGGAAGGAGAGCCCACCCGCCGAAATCGTCACCTGGATGAGTGTGGCGCCCGCCCTGCGCGACGGCTGGGAAGACTCGATCCTGCAGGCCCTACCGCCCTCACCGCTGCAGTGATGCGGCAGCACGAGGCCGTGAACTTCGCCTACGACCCCTTCGACGCGCAGGTGATGGCGAATCCCCTGCCGTATTACCGAATGCTGCGCGACCACCATCCCGTGTACTACATGCCGCAGTGGGACACCTTCGCGTTGTCCCGCTTCGAGGACATCTGGCAGGTGCTGGAAGTCAACGACGGGACGTTCGTCGCGTCGGAAGGGACCCTGCCGGCGGCGTCGGTTCTGGCCAAGCGCAACACCGGCCCGGTCGACGACCCGCCCCTGCACCCGCTGCCATTCCACGCGGTTTTCGACACGGATCTGTACGCCGAGATCCGGCGCGCGCACTCCCAGCCGCTGCGCCCCCGGGCCGTCACCGGCTGGGAGACCAGAATCCGCGAGCTGGCCAACGAGCGTCTCGATGAGCTGCTGCCCCGCGGTTCGTTCGACCTGACCCAGGACTATGGCGGTATCGTGGTGGCGTCCGTAGTATGCGAACTACTGGGCATCTCAGTAGATCTCGCGCCTCAAGTGCTGGCTGCGGTCAACGCCGGTAGCCTCGCCGAGCCCGGCGTCGGGGTGGACACCGCCGAATCGCGGCCCAACTATTTCGAATACCTGCTGCCGGTGGTGCGGCGCCGCCGCGCCGACCAGTCGGGGGGACCGCTCGCCGTCGTGGACGGCTTGCTCGGCTACCGCCTGCCCGACGGCAGCCCGCTCGATGACGTCGAAGTCGCGACGCAGATGCTCTGCATCTTCATCGGCGGCACCGAGACGGTGCCCAAGATCGTCGCCCACGGACTCTGGGAGCTCGACCGGCGGCCCGACCAGCTCGCCGCGGTGCGCGCCGACCCCGGAAACAACGTGCCGATCGCGCGCGAGGAGATGATCCGGTTCTGCGCGCCGGCGCAGTGGTTCGCCCGAACCGCCCGGAAGCCCTTCACCATTCACGGCGAGACCATCCGGCCCGGACAGCGCGTCATCACCCTGCTCGCCTCGGCCAACCGCGACGAGCGGGAATACCCTGAACCCGACGAATTCGTCTGGGACAGGCCCATCCGTCGCTCGCTGGCCTTCGGCCGCGGTCAACACTTCTGCATCGGCTACCACCTAGCTAGGCTGGAAGTCGCTGTGCTGCTGCAGGAATGGCTGCGCCGCGTGCCCGACTACGCGATCGAAGCCGAGGGCGCCAAGCGGCTGCCCTCCAGCTTCCAATGGGGATGGAACAACATCCCGGTGGAGGTCTGACGTGTGGTCCTACCGGATCGTCGCCCCCTACCTGTTCGAGCGGACAACGATTCCAGAGAAGACGCCCGAGTGCCTCGCCGAGGACCAGGTGTTGTTGCGGTTCATGGCCGCCGGTGTCTGCGGCAGCGATTTGCCTGCCTTTCGCGGCGCCCGCGGTCGCCTTCCGGGTGACGACGGAACCAGCGCCGCCGAAAAGGACGGCTTCCCCATCCACGAAGTCGCCGGGGAGGTGATCGCCAGCCAGCATCCCGAGCACCATGCGGGCGACCTCGTGGTCGGCTGGGCGTCCGGGTTCGACGGCATGATGGAGCGCGTGGTCAGCAATGGCGACGGCCTGGCGCCCTACGACCCCGCGCTGACCCCGGCGCAGGCCGTTGGTCTGCAACCACTGGCATGCGTCCTCTACGCCCTCGAGCAGCTGCCGGATCTGGCCGGCAGGCACGTGGCGATCATCGGCCAGGGCTCCATCGGCCTGTTGTTCTCCTACGTCGCCAAGGCGGCCGGCGCGCGGCGCGTCACCGGAGTCGATCCCGTCGACCGGTCAAGTCTGGCAACCGGATTCGGGGTCGACGACCCGGTGCGCGCCACCAGCGACCGCTGGGTGAGCCAGCTTGCGCCCGGCGACCGCGCCGACGTCGTCATCGAGGCCGTCGGTCACCAGGTCGCCACGCTGGGTCACGCCATCGACGCGACCGCGCCCGGCGGCACCGTCTTCTACTTCGGGGTCGCCGACGACGACGCCTATCCCATCAACATGCGCGCCATGTTGCGCAACAACCTGACGCTGAAATCCGGTGTGACACTGGACCGCCGGCGGATGCTGGAGCTGGCGGGGAAGTTCGCCGCCGAACATCCCGAGCTGCTCGCCATTTACCTGACGCACACCTTCGGGATCGACGACGTGCAGGGCGCGTTCGAGTTGGCCTGCCGTCCGGTGCCCGAACGCATCAAGATCGCGATCGGACAGTGAGCGTGGCCGACAATTCACAGAGCGCGTTGCAGCGCGCATTGAGCCGCGGCGGCCCGCTGTGGGGCGGCTGGATCACCGGGCCGACGCTGCTCGGGCCCGAGGAATTCGCCGGGGCCGGTTACGACTACGTGGGTTTCGACGCCCAACACGGCTACCTCGACGACGCCGGCATCGCCGGGATCCTGCGCCGGATCGAACACCTGCCCATCGGCACCGTGGTGCGGCTGCCCAACGCCGACGCTGCCCCGATCGGGCGCGTGCTGGACGCCGGAGCCGACGCGGTCGTCATCGCCATGATCGAATCGGCGGACCAGGCCGCCGCGGCCGTGGCCGCCACCCGGTACCAGCCCGCGGGCATTCGCAGCTTCGGCCCGCTGCGCGCCAGCCTGGGCCGCGACACCGCCGCGCTGGAATCCCGGGTGAGCGTGTTCGCGATGATCGAGACGGCCGCGGCGCTGTCCGGTCTCGACGAGATCTGCGCGGTCGACGGACTCGCCGGGCTGTACGTCGGCCCCGCCGACCTGGCCCTGTCACTGGGTGTGGACGTGGTTGGCGCAACCAAGGCTCCGGCCGTCCTGGATGCCATCGTGCGAATCCACCGAGCGGCCACCGACGCCGGATTGGTGACCGGCATTCACGCCGGCGACGGCAAGACGGGCCGCGCCATGGCGAAGCTGGGGCTTTCGATGATCACCCTGACGGCCGAAGCGCACGCGCTGCGGCGGGGAGCCGCCGAACACCTGCGCGAGGCGAAACATGACGGATGACCGGGCCGCGATCCGGGAGCTCATCGCCGGCTACGCCCTCGCGCTCGACGCGGGAGACGTCGACGAGTGCCTGGCCTTTTTCGCCGAGGACGCCGAATTCCTGGTCTATGGGCGGACATTCGCCGGCCACGACGGCATCGGGCGAATGTTCCGCGATGCCCCGCGCGGACTGCACCTGACCGGGGTCTCCCGAATCGCCGTCGACGACCACACCGCGACGGCCCGGTCGCAGGTGTTGTTCGTCCGGGCGGGCGACCTGCACCTGCGCCCAGCCCTCTACGACGACGAGTTGATCCGCACCGACGGGCAGTGGCGTTTCCGGCGTCGGCGCTGCCAGTTCGTCACGAGCCGCGGCCTGTCCGACTCCCCGGAGGTCACGTCATCATGACTCAACGCGTCGCATTGGTGACCGGCGGTGCGGGCGGACAGGGCTGGGCTATCGCCAAACGGCTGCGCACGGAAGGGTATTCGGTGGCCGCGTGCGACCGACGCGCCGACGAGCTGACCGCTTTGGTCGATGAATTCGGCGATGACAGGGTGATGGCGATCGAACTCGACGTGACCTCCGAATCGGCGTGGGAGTCGGCCGTGCACACCGTGATCGGTCGATTCGGGGCACTGACCACGCTGGTGAACAACGCCGGCGTGCTGCACCGGGCCTCGTTGGCCAACGAGACGGCCGACGGATTCGCCAATTCTTGGCGGGTCAATTGTTTCGGCGCTTTCCTCGGCATTCATGCGACGCTGGAGCACCTGCGCGCGGCGCAGCACGCCGCCATCGTCAACATCTGCAGCACCGGAGCGATCCGCGCGTTCCCGCACCATGCCGCATACAGTTCGGCGAAGTGGGCGCTTCGCGGCCTGACCCAAAACGCCGCCGCCGAACTGGCGCCCTTCAGCATCCGGGTCAACGCCGTGTTCCCCGGGCCGGTTGCCACCCCGATGCTCGATGACGCCACCCAGCTGCGACTCGCCGCGTCGTCGGCCTTCGGGCGGATCGGCCAACCGCGCGAGATCGCCGATGCCGTCGCGTTCCTGGCCTCCGAGGAGGCATCGTTCATCACCGGTGCCGAGTTGGTCGTCGACGGTGGCCAATGCGTGCAGATCCGATGAGCGGCCCCACGATCGGCATCATCGGCGCCGGGCCCGGCGGCTCGACCGTCGGGATTTTGCTGTCCTGAAATGGGTTTCGGAACTTCACCATTTTCGGTCGGGAAGACGATGTCGGCGCACTGACGCTGTCGGACAGTGGACCCGGATGACCGAATTGGGCGGAGCCGAACGGCTCGACCCGGAACTGCGTGCTGTCGCGACCACCCGGACCGATTTTTCCTTCAGCTCAATCCAACTCACCCGCGCCCCGTTCAACGAGCGCCGTCGCGCCGCGGCGGAACAGACCCACGCGCGGGGCGTGCGGATCGCCGAGCACAGCCCGCCGGACTCGGCTACGAAATCCGTTGGGACTACATCGAAGAACACCGTCTGCCGGACGCGGCGGTGGAACCCGTCGCGCCCCTGCACCCGAGATAGCGGCTAGTCGAACCTGATGAGCTGCCGCACGGCGGTGCCGTCGGCCAGGTTGTCCATCGCCTCGTTGATCTCATCCAACCGGATCGACGACGACACCAGCGATTCCACCGGCAGCCGCCCCGATTGCCAGAGCGCGACGAACCGGGGGATGTCGCGGCTGGGCACCGCCGAACCGAGGTAACTGCCGATCAGTGAGCGCCCCTCGGCCACGAAGCCCAACGGCGACACGGTGATTCGCGCATCCGGCGGTGGCAGCCCGACGGTGATGGTGCGGCCGCCCGGCGCGGTCAGGTCGATGGCCGTCTCGAGCGCGGCGGGATGACCGACGGCCTCGATGACCACGGCAGCCTTCACCCGAGCGTCGGCGGCCTGCTGCGGCGTGTACGCCTCGTGCGCACCGTGGGCGCGGGCGGCGGTCAACTTGTCGGGCAATTGGTCGACCGCGACGACGCGCACGCCTTCGTAGGTGAGCGCGGTGAGCACCGCCGCCATGCCGACACCGCCCAGGCCGACAACGGCCACCGTCTCGCCCGGCTGCGGATCGCCGACGTTGAGCACGGCACCCCCACCGGTCAGCACGGCGCACCCCAGCAGCGCGGCGACTTCGGGCGGCACGTCGGACGGCACCGGAACCACGCTGGCCCGGTTGACCACCGCGTGCGTCGCGAAGCCCGAAACCCCGAGGTGGTGATACACCCGATGGCCGGCTTGGTGGAGCCGGATGTCGCCGTCCAACAACGTCCCGGCGGCGTTGGCCGCGCTGCCCGGCTCGCACGGGGTCAGCCCCTGGGTCGCGCACGCCGCGCAATGACCGCACCGCGGCAGGAACACCAGCACCACCCGCTGACCGATGGCGAGGTCAGACACCCCGTAACCAACCTGCTCAACGATTCCGGCCGCCTCGTGACCGAGCAGCATCGGTACCGGCCGCACCCGGTTGCCGTCGACCACCGACAGGTCGGAGTGGCACACGCCGGCCGCCTCGATGCGGATCATCACCTCATCGCTGCCCGGCGGGTCCAGGTCGAGATCGACGACGCGGATTGGCCGGGAATCGGCGTACGGGCGGGGCAGACCGATCCGGTCCAGCACGGCCCCCCGAATCTGAACCATGTTGGAATACAACCATGGCTTCGGAACCCCCGGCCTCGCCGGCTCCGGCGGTACCGCCGGTCCCGGAGGGGCTCACCAGTGACGACTTTCCCGTGCTGTGGCCGGTGGGCACCCGGTGGGCCGACAACGACATGTTCGGCCACCTGAACAACGCCGTGTACTACCAATTGTTCGACACCGCCATCAACGCCTGGATCAACACCAGCACCGGGCTGGACCCGCTCACCACGCCGGCGCTGGGCATCGTCGCCGAGTCGGGCTGCCGGTACTTCTCGGAACTGCATTTCCCCGAGGGCCTCGCGGTGGGGCTGGCGGTGACGCGGCTGGGCCGCAGCAGCGTTACGTACCGGCTCGGCGTGTTTCTTGCGGCGAACGGCGAACGGGCGCAGCCCATCACCGCGGTGGGCCATTGGGTACACGTCTACGTCGACCGGTCCACTCGCAAGCCGATCGAGATTCCCGACGCCGTCCGCTCACTGCTGTCGACGGCGCGCGTGGACCGATAAACCCGAGAATGCCCGCAGGACCGGGGCTTTCGTGCAAAACCGCAGCCGGGCAGCACTGCCGGACCGCGTCGCCCGCCCGGCTATGCTTCGCCAATGCCCGTAATGAGCAAGACCGTCGAGATCAGCGCCGACGCCGCCTTGATCATGGCCATCGTCGCCGACTTCGAGGCTTACCCCCAGTGGAACGAGGAGATCAAGGGCCTCTGGGTGCTCGCCCGGTACGACGACGGGCGCCCCAGCCAGCTCCGGCTCGACACCGATTACCAAGGCATGCAGAGCATGTTCATCCAGGCCGTGTACTACCCGGGGGAAAACCAGATCCAGACCGTGCTGCAGCAGGGTGACCTCTTCACCAAGCAGGAGCAGCTGTTCAGCGTCGTGGAGATGGGCGCTTCGAGCCTGCTGACGGTGGACCTCGACGTCGAGACCTCGATGCCGGTCCCGGCGCCGATGGTGAAGCAGCTCCTCAACAACGTCCTCGACCACCTTGCCGAAAGCCTCAAGCGGCGCGCCGAGCAGCTGGCCGGCGGCTAATCGAAGATGCCCGTGCGGTCCCGCATCTCGGTCAGCCGGGCGGCGGCATCGGTGAATTGCCACACGGTGTGTTCGATCACCGCGGCGGCGTCGCGCCGGCGCAGCGCTGCGATCAGCTGCCGGTGATTGTCGACTGCGGCCGTGCCCCACTGCTGATCGGCGGCATACATCAGCACCGGCATGTAGCGCGCGGCGTTGAGCAGGAACCAGGCCAACTTGATCCGCCCGCTCGCCTGATTGAAGACCCGATGGAACGCGAACTCGATGCCCGCGATGGTCTCGGCATCGCTGGATCCGACGGCCGCGGTGAGCGTCTCGTTGATGCGTTCCAGCTCGTTGATTTGGGCGTCGGTGATGTGATCGGTGGCCGCGGCCGCCAGCTCCTTGGCGATGGTCGCCTGCAACCAGAAGATGTCCTCGACGTCTTGGCGCGTGAGCGGAAGCACGACGTGGCCGCGGTGCGGTTCGAGCTGCACCATGCCCTCACCGCGCAGCTTCAGCAGGGCTTCGCGCACCGGCGTGACGCTGACGCCGAGTTCGGCGGCGGTCTCATCGAGGCGAATGAACGTTCCCGGCCGCAGGGCCCCGGACATGATCGCCGCACGCAGGTGGCCCGCAACCTCGTCCGACAGCTGCGCCCGGCGCAGGGGCCCTCGGCGCCTCAGTCGTGTGGATATCGGTGCGTTCACGGGGGCTGCCAGGGCTTTCGGGGCGTCGCGGAGGTTGGTTTGAAACTTCTCTCGGGGGTTGTCAGCTGGGCGTTAAGGCCATAATGTGACCCAGACAACACCATGTTTTATCAAATATCAACCTGGCGCAAGCGGTGCGCGAGTGAAGGGAAGGGCGGGGTTGACCGCGCAATTAGCGAGCCATCTGACGCAGGGAACCGAGCAGCCGTACCTGGCCCGGCGACAGAACTGGGTGAACCAGCTCGAACGGCATGCCCTGATGCAGCCGGGCGCGACGGCGCTGCGGTTCCTCGGGAAGACCGTGACGTGGGGCGAACTACGGCGCCGGGTGGCGGCGCTGGCCGATGCGTTGAGCCGTCGGGGAGTCGGCTTCGGCGATCGGGTCATGGTCCTGATGCTCAACCGCACCGAATTCGTCGAGTCTGTGCTAGCGGTCAACATGCTCGGCGGGATCGCCGTTCCGCTGAACTTCCGCCTCACCGCCGCCGAGATCGCCTTCCTGGTGCAGGACTGCGAAGCCCGCGTGATGATCACCGAATCGGTGCTCGCCCCGGTTGCCACCGGGGTTCGCGACGTCGAGCCCCTGCTGGGCACGATCGTCGTGGCCGGTGGAGCAGGCGACGACAGCGTGCTCGGCTATGAAGACCTGATCAACGAGCCCGGCGCTTCGCACGAGCCCGTCGACGTTCCGAACGATTCGCCGGCGTTGATCATGTACACCTCAGGCACCACCGGCCGCCCGAAGGGTGCCGTGCTGACCCACACCAACCTGACCGGCCAGACCATGACGGGGCTGTACACCAACGGCGCGGACCTCAACAGCGACGTCGGTTTCGTCGGCGTCCCGTTCTTCCACATCGCCGGCATCGGCAACATGCTGACCGGGATGCTGCTCGGCACCCCCACGGTGATCTACCCGCTCGGCGCCTTCGAGCCCGGGCAACTGCTCGACGTGCTGGCCGAGGAGAAGGTCACCGGTCTGTTCCTGGTGCCCGCGCAGTGGCAGGCCGTCTGCGCCGAGCAACAAGCGCGGCCCCGCGACCTGAGGCTGCGGGTGATGTCGTGGGGGGCGGCGCCGGCACCCGATGCGCTGCTGCGTGAGATGTCGGCGACGTTCCCCGGCACCCAGATCCTGGCCGCGTTCGGCCAGACCGAGATGTCGCCGGTCACCTGCATGCTGCTGGGCGAAGACGCGATCCGCAAACGTGGATCGGTCGGCAAGGTGATCCCGACCGTGGCCGCACGCGTGGTCGACGAAAACATGAACGACGTACCGGTCGGCGAGGTCGGTGAGATCGTCTATCGCGCACCGACTTTGATGAGCGGTTACTGGAACAACCCGGAGGCCACCGCGGAGGCGTTCGCGGGCGGTTGGTTTCATTCCGGAGACCTGGTCCGGATGGACGCCGACGGCTACGTCTGGGTGGTCGACCGCAAGAAGGACATGATCATCTCCGGCGGCGAGAACATCTACTGCGCCGAGGTGGAGAACGTGCTGGCCAGCCATCCCAGCATCGTCGAAGTCGCGGTCATCGGGCGCTTCCACGACAAGTGGGGCGAGGTGCCGATCGCCGTCGCGGCGGTTGCCGGCGAGCAGCTGCTGCTCGAGGAGTTGGCCGAATTTCTGGGCGATCGTCTCGCGCGGTACAAGCACCCCAAGGCGCTCGAGATCGTGGACGCCCTGCCGCGCAACCCCGCCGGCAAGGTACTCAAGACTGAGCTACGGATCCGTTACGGCACCGCAACGATCAACGAAAACCGTTCCATGACAGAAGGTTTGACCGCCGGAGAGGAAGGCTGACAGAAACTGTAACGTTTGCCCGTTGTTGACGAAGGGTTAATTGTGCAGATGCAGTTCACACGTGCATGGCCATCGGGTACATTCCTGTGGTCTCCGTTACTACTTGCCAGTAGGGAGCCCATGGTCACACACGTTGGGTCGCGGCAAGGTGGGGGCACCCCCGGCCGCACAGCGGCGAGGGGGCGAGACGTGCTACACGATCCGCCGCGGCGCCCTGAGGCTCGCGGTATCGGCTGGAGGGGGCAGCGGTGACTTCAACGTCGGCGAGTCGACGGGGCCCCTACCTCGTCGGCTACGTGCGCGACCAACTGCAGACGCCGCTGACGCTCATCGGCGGGTTCTTCCGGATGTGCGTCCTCACCGGGAGGGCGCTGTTCCGCTGGCCGTTCCAGTGGCGCGAATTCGTCTTGCAGTGCTGGTTCATCATGCGCGTGGCCTTCCTGCCGACCATCTTCGTGTCGATCCCGCTGACCGTGCTGCTGATCTTCACGCTCAACGTGCTGCTGGCCCAGTTCGGCGCCGCCGACCTGTCCGGCGCCGGTGCGGCGATCGGCGCCGTCACCCAGCTCGGCCCGCTCACCACGGTGCTGGTGGTCGCCGGCGCCGGATCGACGGCGATCTGCGCGGACCTCGGTGCCCGCACCATCCGCGAGGAGATCGACGCGATGGAGGTGCTCGGCATCGACCCCATCCACCGGCTGGTGGTTCCCCGGGTGATCGCCGCGACCCTGGTCGCCACTCTGCTCAACGGCCTGGTGATCACCGTGGGCCTGGTCGGGGGCTACCTGTTCGGGGTCTACCTGCAAAACGTCTCGGGCGGCGCCTACCTCGCCACCCTGACCACGATCACCGGCCTGCCCGAGGTGGTCATCGCGACCGTCAAGGCCGCCATGTTCGGCCTCATCGCAGGGCTGGTCGGCTGCTACCGCGGGCTGACGGTGCGCGGCGGCTCCAAGGGGCTCGGCACCGCGGTCAACGAGACCGTCGTGCTCTGCGTCGTCGCCCTGTACGCGGTGAACGTGGTGCTGACGACCATCGGCGTCCGATTCGGGACGGGCCACTGACATGTCGACATCTGCCGTATTGCGCGCCCGCTTCCCCCGGGCAGCCGAAAACCTCAACCGCTACGGCGGTGCCGCGGCCCGCGGCGTCGACGACGTCGGCCAGATGGCCTGGTTCGGTGTGGTGGCCCTCGGGCACATCCCGCACGCGCTGCGCAATTACCGCAAGGAGACGTTGCGGCTGATCGCCCAGATCGGGATGGGCACCGGCGCCATGGCCGTCGTCGGCGGCACCGTCGCGATCGTCGGCTTCGTGACGCTGTCCGGTAGCTCCCTGGTCGCGATTCAGGGTTTTGCCTCGCTCGGCAACATCGGGGTCGAGGCGTTCACCGGCTTCTTCGCCGCATTGATCAACGTGCGCATCGCCGCCCCGGTCGTCACCGGCATCGCGATGGCCGCAACCGTCGGCGCGGGCGCGACCGCCGAGCTGGGCGCCATGCGCATCAGCGAAGAGATCGACGCCCTGGAAGTCATGGGGATCAAGTCGATCTCGTTCCTGGCGACCACCCGGATCATGGCCGGTCTGGTCGTCATCATCCCGCTCTACTCGCTGGCCATGATCATGTCGTTCCTGTCGCCGCAGATCACCACGACGGTGCTCTACGGCCAGTCGAACGGAACCTACGAGCACTACTTCCGGACGTTCCTGCGTCCCGACGACGTGTTCTGGTCGTTCCTCGAGGCCATCATCATCACGGCGGTCGTGATGATCACCCACTGCTTCTACGGATACAACGCCGGCGGCGGACCCGTCGGCGTCGGGGAGGCCGTCGGCCGATCGATGCGTTTCTCGCTGGTGTCGGTGCAAGTCGTCGTTCTAGCCGCCGCGTTGGCGCTCTATGGCGTCAACCCCAACTTCGCGCTCACGGTGTAACCGCCATGGCCCCACCGATTCAGACCAATGCCCCCCGGAAGCCGCCGTACAAGCTGGCCGGCATCGCCGCGTTGGTCATTGCCCTAGTGGCCCTGGTCCTGATCTACGGGCAGTTCCGGGGTGACTTCACACCGAAGACGAAGCTGACGATGCTGGCGTCGCGGGCCGGGCTGGTGATGGATCCGGGCTCGAAGGTCACCTACAACGGGGTGGAGATCGGCCGGGTGGCCAACATCTCCGAGACCGTGCGCGACGGCAAGCCGGCCGCGAAATTCACCCTGGACGTCTACCCCCGGTATCTGAAGCTGATCCCGGCCAACGTGAACGCCGACATCAAGGCGACCACGGTGTTCGGCGGCAAGTACGTCTCGTTGACGACGCCGAAAAACCCGTCGCCGCAGAGGCTCAACCCGCACACGGTGATCGACGCCCGGTCGGTGACCACGGAAATCAACACCTTGTTCCAGACCGTCACCTCGATCGCGGAGAAGGTGGATCCGGTCAAGCTGAACCTGACGCTGAGTGCGGCCGCCCAGGCGCTGACCGGGCTGGGCGACAAGTTCGGCCAGTCGGTGGTCAACGCCAACGCGATCCTCGATGACGTCAACCCGCAGATGCCGCAGGCGCGTCACGACATTCAGCAGCTCGCCGGGCTGGGCGACGTCTACGCCAACGCGGCTCCGGACCTGATCGACTTCCTGAACAACGCGGTGATCACCGCGCGCACCATCAACGCGCAGCAGAAGGACCTGGACCAGGCGCTGCTGTCGGCGGCCGGGTTCGGCAACACCGGCGCCGACATCTTCAACAGGGGCGGCCCGTACCTGGCGCGCGGCGCTCAGGACCTGGTGCCCACGGCCCAGCTGCTGGACACCTACAGCCCAGAGCTGTTCTGCACGGTGCGCAACTACCACGACATCGAGCCCAAGGCATCCTCGTTCCTGGGCGGCAACGGCTACTCGCTGAACGCCCACACCGAGGCGCTGTCGGGGCTCGGGTTGCTGGCCAACCCCGTGTCGGCGGTGGTCACCCTCGCCAGCCTGGTCGGTGGGCTCGCCGGGCTCGTCGGCGGCGCGCCGAACCCGTACACCTACCCCGAAAACCTGCCGCGGGTGAACGCGCGCGGCGGGCCGGGGGGTGCCCCCGGTTGCTGGCAGCAGATCACCCACGACCTCTGGCCCGCACCGGAATTGGTGATAGACAGCGGCAACAGCCTCGCGCCGTACAACCACCTCGACACCGGTTCCCCGTACGCCATCGAGTACGTCTGGGGCCGCCAAGTAGGGGATAACACGATCAACCCATGAAAATCACCGGAACCATCGTCAGGCTCAGCATCTTCTCGTTCGTGCTGCTGGTCTTTACTGTGATGATCGTCGTCGTATTCGGTCAGATGCGGTTTGACCGGACGAACGGCTACTCGGCGGAGTTCACCAACGTCAGCGGGCTGCGGGAGGGCCAATTCGTCCGCGCCTCGGGCGTGGAGATCGGCAAGGTCAAATCCGTGAAGGTCGTCGACGGCGGCAAGCGGGCGCGGGTCGAGTTCAACGTCGACCGCTCGGTCCCGCTGTACCAGTCGACGACCGCGCAGATCCGGTACCTCGACCTGATCGGTAACCGCTACCTGGAGCTCAAGCGCGGCGAAGGTGAGGGCGCCCAGAAGGTCCTGCCGCCGGGCGGCTTCATCCCCACGTCGCGAACCTCGCCGGCGCTCGACCTCGACGCCCTGATCGGTGGTTTCAAACCGCTGTTCCGGGCGCTGGACCCGCAGAAGGTGAACACCATCGCGACCTCCCTCATCACCGTGTTCCAGGGTCAGGGCGGCACCATCAACGACATCCTCGACCAGACCGCGCAGCTGACCAATCAGCTCGGTGAGCGGGACCAGGCGATCGGCGAGGTCATCAAGAACCTGAACATCGTCCTGGACACCACGGTTCGCCACCGACAGCAGTTCGACCAGACGGTCAACAACCTCGAGGTGCTCATCACCGGGCTGAAGGACCACGGTGACCAGCTCGCGGGCGGCACGGCGCACATCAGCAACGCGGCCGGGACGGTCGCCGATCTGCTCGCGGAGGATCGCGGCCTGCTGCACAGCACCCTCAACTATCTGGACGCGGTCCAGCAGCCGCTGATCGACCAGCGCGAACAGCTGAACGACTTCCTCAAGAAGGTGCCCACCGCGTTGAACATGATCGGGCGCGCCATCGGCTCATACGGCGACTTCGTGAACTTCTACGCCTGCGACATCACACTCAAGATCAACGGGTTGCAGGCCGGCGGCCCGGTCCGCACGGTCCGGCTCTTCCAGCAGCCGACGGGTAGGTGCACGCCGCAATGAGAACACTGGAACCGGAAAACCGGGTTCGCATCGGGCTGATGGGCATCATCGTGACCCTGCTCGTCATCGGCGTCGGTCAAAGCTTTACCAGCGTGCCCATGCTGATGGCCAAACCGCACTACTACGGCCAATTCAGCGACACCGGGGGTATCGGTGTCGGCGACAAGGTGCGGATCACCGGCGTGGACGTCGGCAAGGTCGAGGCGCTCAATATCGAGGGCGACCACATCTTGGTCAAATTCAATCTCGGCACCGCAACCATCGGCACCGAGAGCCGGCTGGCGATCAAGACCGACACCATCCTCGGGAAGAAGATCCTGGACGTCGAGGCCCGAGGCAATCAGAAACTGAGGCCCGGAGACTCGTTGCCGATCGGTCAAAGCACGACGCCCTACCAGATCTACGACGCGTTCTTCGACGTCACCAAGGCGGCCCAGGGCTGGAACATCGACACGGTCAAGGAATCGCTGCACGTGCTGTCGCAGACCATCGACCAGACTTACCCCCACCTGAGCGCCGCGCTCGACGGCGTCGCCAAGTTCTCCGACACGATCGGAAAGCGTGACGAGCAGGTCAAGCATTTGCTCGCCCAGGCGAACCAGGTGGCCAGCGTCCTCGGCGACCGCAGCGAGCAGATCGATCGCCTGCTGGTCAACACGAAGACGCTGCTGGCCGCCTTCAACGAACGCGGCCAGGCCATCAACGCGTTGTTGGCCAACGTCGCCGCCTTCTCCGAACAGGTCAAGGGCTTTATCAACGACAACCCGAACCTCAACCACGTCCTCGAACAGTTGCGTCAGGTCAGCGACATCTTGAAGGAGCGCAAGGACGACGTCGCCGCGGGGCTCACCGAGGTCGGCAAGTTCCTGCCGTCCTTGAACGAGGCCATCGCCTCGGGCCCCTTCTTCAAGGTGGTCCTGCACAACCTCGCGCTGTACCAGATCATTCAGCCGTGGGTCGACGCCGCGTTCAAGAAGCGCGGCATCGACCCGGAGAACTTCTGGCGCAGCGCCGGTCTGCCCGAATTCCGGTGGCCTGACCCCAACGGCACCCGATTGCCCAACGGCGCACCGCCGCCGGCGCCCCCGGTGCTGGAGGGCACGCCGGAGCACCCGGGGCCGGCCGTTCCGCCCGGGTCGCCATGCTCCTACACGCCGGCCAACCCCGGCGGCAACGTAACCGTCGGTGACGAGGGTCTGCCGCGGCCGTGGAATCCGCTGCCGTGCGCCGGTGGGGCCATCGGACCGTTCGGCGGCCCGGGCTTCCCGGCACCGGTCGACGTGCTGACCTCGCCGCCGAACCCCAACGGTCTCCCGCCGACGCCGGGCATTCCGATCGCCGGCCGGCCGGGCGACCCGCCGCCGGACGTCCCGGGCACGCCCGTGCCGTTGCCGGCGCAGGCGCCGCCGGGCGCGCGCACCGAGAACCTCGCGCCGGCCGGACCGACACCACCGCCGTCGACGTTCGCGCCCGGCTTCCCGCCGGGACCGCCGGCGCCACCGGGACCCGGCGCCCAACTGCCGGCGCCCTTCATCAACCCGGGCGGAGCGGGAGGCAGCGGCGCTGCCGGGGGAGGTAGCCAGAATTGAGCACCGCCTTTGATATCCGGAACATCCGGCTACCGAAGCTGACCCGGGCGACCGTCATCCTCGGGTCGCTGGTGATCGTGCTGGCCCTGGTCGTCGGGTTCGTCGGCTGGCGGCTCTACCAGAAGCTGACCAACAACACCGTGGTGGCCTACTTCCCGGCGGCGAACGCGCTCTACCCGGGCGACAAGGTCCAGATCATGGGGTTGCGGGTTGGCGCGATCGACAAGATCGAGCCGGTCGGCGACAAGATGAAGGTCACCTTCCACTACGAGAACAAGTACCGGGTCCCCGCCAACGCCAACGCGGTGATCCTGAACCCGACGCTGGTGGCGTCGCGGGCCATCCAGTTGGAGCCGCCCTACAAGGGCGGCCCGGTGCTGGCCGACAACGCGGTGATCCCCGAGGAGCGCACGCAGGTCCCGGTGGAGTGGGACCAGCTGCGCAACAGCATCACCAACATCATCTCCAAGCTGGGTCCCACACCCGAGCAGCCGAAGGGCCCGTTCGGTGAGGTCATCGAGTCCTATGCCAACGGCCTGGCCGGCAAGGGCAAGGAATTCAACACCACGCTGACCAACCTGTCGCAGGCGTTGACCGCGCTGAACGAGGGACGCGGCGACTTCTTCGCGGTCGTGAAGAGCCTGGCGCTGTTCGTCAACGCGCTGCACAAAGACGACCAGCAGTTCGTCGCGCTGAACGAGAACCTCGCGGACTTCACCACGCGGCTCGCGCACAACGACCACGACCTCGCGAACGCGATCGAGCAGTTCGATGGTCTGCTGTCCACCGTGCGCCCGTTCTTGGACAAGAACCGCGAGGTGCTGACCTACGACATCAACAACCTGGCGACGGTGACGAACACGATCCTGCAGCCGGACCCGCTGAACGGGCTGGAGACCGCGCTGCACGTCCTCCCGACGGCCGCGGCGAACATCAACCAGATCTATCACCCGTCGCACGGGTCGGTGGTCGCCATCCCGGCGATCACGAACTTCGCCAACCCGATGCAGTTCATCTGCAGCTCGATCCAGGCGGGCAGCCGGCTCGGGTATCAGGAGTCCGCCGAGCTGTGCGCGCAATACCTGGCGCCGATCCTCGATGCCATCAAGTTCAACTACCTGCCGTTCGGCGTGAACCTGTTCAGCACCGCCGAGACCCTGCCCAAGGAAATTGCCTACTCGGAAGATCGGCTGCATCCGCCGAACGGGTACAAGGACACCACCGTGCCCGGCATCTGGGTCCCGGACACCCCGACGTCACACCGCAACACCCAGCCCGGCTGGATCGTCGCGCCCGGGATGCAAGGCCAGCAGGTCGGGCCGATCACCGCGGGTTTGATGACCCCGGACTCGCTGTCCGAGCTCATGGGAGGCCCCAACATCGCGCCCGTCCAGTCGAACCTGCAGACGCCGCCGGGACCGCCGAACGCCTACGACGAGAACCCGATCGTTCCGCCGATCGGCCTGAACGCGCCGGTGCCCATCCAGCCGCCGCCACCCGGGCCGAACGTGGCCCCGGGTCCGGTCGCCCCGACGCCGGCGCCGGTCGCGGCGCCCGCGCCGAACGCCGGGGGGCCCGCGGTCCCGGCTGACGGGGGTGGCCAGTGAGGCGCGGGACGAGCGCGGTACGCGCGAGGAGCAAGCCGAACCGACGGCCACTGAGGCGCGGGACGAGCGCGGTACGCGCGAGGAGCAAGCCGAACCGACGGCCAGTGATGAACGTGCTGAATCTGGTCCACCGGCGGGCCTGGCAGGCGATGGTCCTGCTGGTGGCCGCGCTGGTGCTGAGCTCGTGCGGCTGGCGCGGGATCTCGAACGTCGCGATCCCCGGTGGCCCGGGCAGCGGTTCGGGCGCCATGACGATCTACGTGCAGGTGCCCGACACCCTGGCGATCAACGGCAACAGCAAGGTGATGGTCGCCGACGTCTTCGTCGGGTCGATCAAGAAGATCGAGCTGAAGAACTGGATCGCCACCCTGACGCTGGGTGTCGACAAGAGCGTCAAGCTGCCCAAGAACGCCACCGCCAAGATCGGTCAGACCTCGCTGCTGGGTTCCCAGCACGTCGAGCTCGCCGCGCCGCCGAACCCGTCGCAGGAATTGCTCAAGAACGGCGACACCATTCCGCTGAAGAATTCCTCGTCGTATCCCACCACCGAGCAGACTCTGGCCAGCCTGTCGCTGATCCTGCGTGGCGGCGGCATCCCCAACCTGGAGGTGCTGCAGAACGAGGTCTACAACATCTTCAATGGGCGGGGCGAGGCGATCCGGTCCTTTCTCGGCAAGCTGGACACTTTCACCGACCAGCTCAACCAGCAGCGCGATGACATCACCCACGCGATCGACTCGACCAACCGGCTGCTCACCTACGTGGGCGCCCGCGCCGACGTCCTCGACCGAGTGCTCACCGACATCCCGCCGCTGATCAAGCATTTCGCCGACACCAAGAACCTGCTGATCAACGCCGTCGACGCGGTGGGACGACTCAGCCAGGCCGCCGACCAGTACCTGTCGGAAGCCCGCGGGCCGCTGCACACCGACCTGCAGGCGCTGCAGTGCCCGCTCAAGGAGCTGGGCAAGGGTGCGCCGTATCTGATCGGGGCGCTGAAGCTGATCCTGACTCAGCCGTTCGACATCGACACCGTGCCGAAGATCTTCCGCGGCGACTACATCAACATTTCGCTGACGCTCGACGTGACCTACAGTTCCGTCGACAACGCGTTCCTCACCGGTACCGGATTGTCGGGGGCCCTGCGCGCGCTCGAGCAGTCGTTCGGGCGTGATCCCGAGACGATGATCCCCGACGTCCGCTACACGCCGAACCCGAATGACGCGCCTGGCGGGCCACTGGTGGAAAGGGGGGACAGGAATTGCTGACTCCTTTCGTCAGACGCCAGTTGGTCGCGTTCGGGATCCTGACGGTCATCTCGCTGCTCGTACTCGGGGTGTACTACCTGCAGATCCCGAGCCTGGTGGGCATCGGTCGATACACGCTTAAGGCCGAGCTGCCCGCCTCGGGGGGCCTGTATCCGACGGCGAACGTGACGTATCGCGGCATCACGATCGGCAAGGTCACCGATGTGGAACCGACCGAGCGCGGCGCCGAAGCGACGATGAGCATCGACAGCCGCTACAAGATCCCGACCGACGCGACGGCCAACGTGCACTCGGTGTCGGCCGTCGGTGAGCAGTACCTGGACCTGGAGTCGACCGGGAACCCGGGCAAGTTCTTGTCGGACGGTCAGACGATCACGAAGGGCACCGTGCCCGCCGAGATCGGTCCGGCGTTGGACACGGCCAACCGTGGGCTCGCGGTGCTGCCCAAGGACAAGATCGCCCAACTGCTCGACGAGACGGCGCAATCCGTGGGTGGGCTGGGTCCCGCCCTACAGCGGCTGGTGGACTCCACACAGGCGATCGTCGGCGATTTCAAGACCAACATCACCGACGTCAACGACATCATTCAAAACTCGGGCGGCGTGCTGGACAGCCAGGTCAATTCGGGCAATGCCATCGAACGCTGGGCGCGCAATTTGAACCGGCTGGGCGCGCAGTCCGCGCAGGAAGACCAACACGTCAAAAGCATTCTGCGCCAGGCGGCGCCGACGGCCGATCAGGTCAACGACGTATTCAACGACGTGCGGGATTCGTTGCCGCAGACGCTGGCGAATCTCGAGGTGGTGTTCGACCTGCTCAAGCGCTACCACACCGGCGTGGAGCAGGTCTTGGTGTTCCTGCCGCAGGGCGCCTCGATCGCCCAGACGGTGGCAGCGCCGTTCCCGAACATGGCGGCGCTGGACCTGGCGTTGTCGATCAACCAGCCGCCGCCGTGTCTGACCGGCTTCATCCCGGCGTCGGAGTGGCGGTCCCCGGCTGACACCAGCTTGCAGCCGTTGCCGTCCGGCACGTACTGCAAGATTCCGATGGACACCCCGGCCAACAGCGTGCGCGGATCGCGGAATATCCCGTGTACGGACATCGAGGGCAAGCGGGCGGCCACTCCACGGGAATGCCGCGACCCCCATCCATACGTCCCGGCCGGGACCAACCCCTGGTACGGCGACCCCAACCAGATCTTGACCTGCCCCGCCCCCGCGGCGCGGTGTGACCAGCCGGTGAAACCCGGTCAGGTGATCCCGGCGCCGTCGATCGACACCGGCCTGAACCCGGCACCCTCGGACCGGGTGTCGGGGACGCCTCCGCCTACCAGTGACCCCTTGTCGCGGCCGGGGTCGGGTACCGTGCAGTGCAACGGCCAGCAGCCCAACCCGTGTGTCTATACCCCCAGCGGGCCTCCCGTGGCGGTCTATAGTCCCCAAAGCGGCCAACTGGTAGGGCCAGACGGAGTTAAATACTCCGTCGAAAACTCGGCCAGAACAGGAGACGACGGATGGAAGGAGATGCTGGCGCCAGCCGGCTGAACCCCCCACCCATGCCGAAGTTTCGTCGTCTGCGCAGACGGCGTCCGAAGAACGAGGACCCGGCGGCCGCCGCCGACCCGACCAATCCCGACGTGACGACCGAGGGTTCGGCCGATCCCGAGGACGCAACCGAAGAGACCAGCGCCGAGGGGGCGGGGTCGATCGACGCGGCGGCGACGACCGAGGAGCCGTCGGCGACCGAGGACCCGTCGGCGGACGACGTGGCGACGGACGAAGTGGCGGCGGCGGAGCCGGCGGAACCCGAGGCCGCAACCGAGGAGACCAGCCCCGAGACCGCCGCCGAGGAGCCGTCCGAATTCGAGGCGGAGCCCGCGGCCGTCGCCGGACGTCGTCCGTCGCGGCTGGGCCGCCGCGGATGGTTGGCCGGCATCGCGACGGTGCTCGTGCTCTGCGCCGCAGGTGTCGGCGCCGGCGGATACTTCGCTTTGCGCTACCACCACGAAAGCCAGGCGATAGCCCGCAACGACGCCGCGGCGCTCAAGGCGGCAGTCGACTGCGTTTCGGCGACGCAGGCCCCCGACACCAATGCGATGGCGGCGAGTGAGCAGAAGATCATCGACTGCGGCACCGACGCCTTCCGGTCGCAAGCCCTGCTCTACACCAGCATGCTCGTTCAGGCGTATCAGGCCGCCAACGTTCACGTACAGGTGTCCGACATGCGGGCGGCGGTCGAACGCAACAACCCCGATGGTTCGGTCGAGGTGCTCGTCGCCGTCCGCGTCAAGGTCGCCAACGATCAGACGCAGAACGAAACCGGGTACCGCCTGCGGGTGAAGATGGCCCAGGCCGAAGGGCAATACAAGATAGCCAAGCTCGACCAGGTGACGAAGTGACGGTGGTGGTCGAGAAGCCACCGGCCACGGCCGTCCAGGAGTCCCCGCGGAAACCGTTGGCGCCCTGGCATGTTCGCGCCGGCGCGCTCGCCATAGATGTGCTGCCCGGTATCGCCGCGATGGCGACGATGGCGCTGGCCTGTTTCACCGTGCCCGCCGGCGGCGTGTGGTGGTGGCTGTCCATCGCGGTCATCGGGGTCGTCGTCCTGCTGGTGCTGGTGAACCGGTTGCTGCTTCCGACGATCACCGGCTGGAGCGTGGGACGGGCACTATTCGGCATTGCGGTGGTGCGGCGCGATGGCGAACCGATCGGCCCATGGGGGCTGCTGCTCCGGGATACGGCACACCTGCTCGACACCGTATCGGTGGTGGGATGGCTTTGGCCGCTGTGGGATTCGGGGCGCCGCACCTTCGCAGACATGCTGCTGCGTACCGAAGTGCGGCGGCGGGAATCGGCCGAGCCGGCGTTCAACGTGCGGCGGTGGACGACGGTGGTGGTACTGGGTGCGGCGGCATTGTGCCTCGCGGGTGCGGCGATGAGCTATGGGGCCGTGTTCTCCCGGGATCGGGCCACCGACCAAACGCGGGCACAGCTTGACACGCAGGGCCCGAAGATCGTCGCGCAGATGCTGACCTACGACCCGAAATCGTTGCACGACGACTTTGCCCGAGCCCTGTCGTTGGCGACCGACAAATACCGGAGGCAGCTGGCCGACCAGCAGGACGTGGTACAGAAGGGCAAGCCGGTCATCAACGAGTACTGGGTGACCGACCACGCGATCCAGTCCGCGTCGCCCAATCGCGCGACGATGCTGATGTTCATGCAGGGGCGGCGCGGCGCGGCGCCCGATGAACGCTACATCTCCGCCACCGTTCGGGTGGCTTTCGTTAAAGACGGCGGCGGCCGCTGGCTCGTCGACGATCTCACGGTGCTCACCAAGCCCAAACCGCCCGGGAGCGGAAAATGAGCCCGCGCCGCAAGTTTCAGCCGGGCGAGGAGCCGCTGCTGGTCCCGCATCCGGTCCCGCGGGCACGGCCGTGGGGCCTGCCGCTGGCCACCGCCATCGCCGCGCTCGTCATGACGGCCGCGATCACGGTGTGCGCCCTGATGCTCGTCAACCATGAAACCCGCGAGCGCGCCGCGTCGAAGAATCGCGAGGTGCTCAGCTACGTGACCGGCTTCATGGCGCAGTTCACCTCCATCGATCCATTCCATGCCAATGACTACGTGACGCGGGTGCTCTCCCAGGCAACCGGCGACTTCGCCAAGGAGTACCGCGACAAGGCGAACGAGATCTTGCTGCAGGTGGCCCGGGCGGAACCGGCCACCGGCACCGTCTTGGACGCAGGGGTGGAGCGATGGAACGACGACGGCAGCGTCACCGTCATCGTGGCCACCTCGGTCAGCTCCAAATCGCCGGACGGTAAACAGGTTTGGGAGAACGCCAATCGGTGGACGGCGACCGCCACGCAGGAAGGAAATCAGTGGAAGATCAGCAACCTGCAGCAGGTGATCTAGCCGCCGACGGGAGCGCCGCCTCGGAGGAGGCGCCGACCGAGGTGCGCACCGAGTCGTCGACCGCCGACGAGGACGCCACTGCCGCAGCGGAATCCACCGCGGACGGCGGTGACGCCGAGGCGGCCGAGGCGCAACCCGCCGGTCGCAAACGCCGCAAATGGCTGGCCGGTAAGCGGCTGGGCATCACGGTCGTCGTGGCCGCTTTGCTGTTCGTCGGCTCGGCGGCGTTCGCCGGCGCGGCGGTGCAGCCGTACCTGAGCGATCGGGCCGCCGCGGCGACGAAACTCAAAGTGGCGCGGACCGCGGCCGACGCGATCACCACCCTGTGGACGTACACGCCGGAGAACATGGACACCCTCGCCGACCGCGCCTCTCGCTACCTCAGTGGGGATTTCGAGGCGCAGTACCGCAAGTTCGTCGACGCCATCGTGGCCCCCAACAAGCAGGCCAAGATCACCAACCACACCGATGTCACCGGCGCGGCGGTCGAGACGATCGACGATGCCAATGCAGTTGTCATCGTGTACACCAACACCACGTCCACCAGCCCGCTGACCAAGAACGTGCCGTCGCTGAAGTACCTGTCCTACCGGCTGTTCCTGAAGCGCGTGAAGAGCCGCTGGCTGGTGACTAGGATGACGACGATCACGTCGCTGGATTTGACGCCGCACGTCTAGCGCGGTCTGCTGCGACCCATGGCCGTTACTTCGCCGGTGTCGGAGCGATCGACCGTCGCGGCGTTGTTGCTGTTGACCTTCGCCACCGGCCTGGCCGACTCGATCAGCATCCTGGTGCTCGGCCACGTGTTCGTCGCCAACATGACGGGAAACGTGATCTTCCTGGGCTTTTGGCCGGCGCCCAGGACCAGCATCGACCTGACGGCGGTCGTGGTGGCGCTGCCCACCTTCGTCTGCGCCACGATCCTCAGTGGCCGGATATCCCGGCACTTCGCTGACCGGACGCGAAGCTGGATCACCACCGTATTGGCAACGGAGATCACGCTTTTGGTGGCGTTGGCGATCCTGGCCGGCGCCGGGACCCTGCGGTATCACGACAACACCAAGCTGATCCTGATCGGCATCCTCGCGGTCACGTTCGGTCTGCAGCACTCGAGCGCCCGCCAATTCGGCATCCAGGAGCTGTCCACTACGGTGCTGACGTCGACGATCGTCAGCCTCGGCCTGGACAGCCGCCTGGCCGGCGGCACGGGCGACCGTCAAACATTGCGTCTGGGCGTCGTCGCGACGATGTGTGCCGGCGCTTTTCTGGGAGCGACGATGTCACGATTCGTCGTGGCGCCGGTGTTCGCCGTGACGGCGGCGGTGGTGGCGGCCAGCCTCCTGATCTTCCGCTTGGGCCGGGCTAGTTGAAGGCCAGCCAGCTGGGCAGCGCCCGCTCGTGCGAATCGCAGAGCACCTGCCGGGTGTCGCAGGATCCCCGTGGCGAGCCCGCACCGGCCCACATGCCGCCGGTGTCGCGGCGCAACACAATGGCCGACGACCCGCCCCCGTCGAGCAGGACGGCGTTGTCGCTGCCCAGCCCGCGGAACAGGTCCTGCATGTTGTCCGGCGTGTAGCTGCCGCCCTCGAAGACGTACATCTCGTCTTTTTGCCTCGAGTACGCCAAAGCCGTTCGCGCGGCGCTGGGTCCGCCGTCGTGCAGCTGCCCGGTGTTGCCGGGCGCCAGCAGCCCGATGCCGGACACCGCGACGAACCGCTCGTTCTTGTTCAGCAGATCCTGGACCACGGGAGTCGCGGAGTCGTAGTCGTTCTTGGCCCGGGGCCACACCACGTAGGGCGCACCGCCGGACGGCAGGATCATCGTCGTCAGGGCGCTCCAGCTTTCGCCGCCGCCCGACAGGCCCTGCTTGCCGGGGTAGGCGACGGTGCCGGTGACGGCCTGATTGGCGCGGCCCTGGCCGTGGGTGTTGTCCACGAAGGCGCCCAGCGGTGAACTGCAACCGGTCTGACGCCACGAGCCCGCCTTCTGACCCCGCACGTCGAAGAAGTTGGCGTTGACGGCGATCGTCGGTTGGCCCATCCGTTGCCACGCCTGCAGCGGGGAATAGAGTTCCGATGCCTGCCAGAGCCCCTCGCCGGTGCGTGCGCCGGGGTTGTTCTCGCAGCGCGCCTGATCGCCTCGATGGGTGTCGACCAGCAGGTGGGGCGAGAGCCGTCCCGCCGCATTCTTGATGATCATCAGGTGGCCGCCGTTGTTCATCTCATACCAGCTGCCACCGGCGTTGAGCATCGGCGCGGGGTGACCCGGGCCGAAGTTATAGACCAGGTAGGAACCTTTGGTGGTGTTGATGGCATTGGCCAGCAGGTCGCGGCCGTCGGCGGCGTGCGCGAGCGGCTGTCCCGTCGTGCACGCCAGGGCGACCCACGCAACCGCGGCGGTGCAGCCGGCCACCAGCCGGCGCAAGCTGGCGCGTCGGGTCAGCACGATCGCCCTTTCCGCCCTGGTCTGGATGCAACACCAACATCATCTGTCACGTCTGTCACACTGTCAATCTAGATAACGGGCGGATGACACTTGGGCGGCGTTCGAATTACGTTTCCTCGCTTGAGCTTTCGAGCTCAGCGGCGCTCGTCTGTTCGTGCTTGCTTCGGCGCGCCTGATGCTGGGCCTGGTGCTCCATGGCGATCGCCATCTCGACCGCCCCGGGAATCCGGTGGAACCCCTTGCGGTCGTACAGGTGGGTGATGATGCCGCCCAGCAGCAGGCCGATCACGAGGCCGATCGACGTCATGATCAGCGCCTGGGATATCCCGGTATCCGCGTGCCCCTTGAAGTACAGCAGCGACCGAGCGCCCAGGAAAACCTGGTGCATGGGCTCGAATTCGGCCAGCCAGCGGAAGAACGGCGGCGTCGCCTCCAGCGGGACGGTGGCGCCGGCCGACGGCAACCCGAGGATCACGAAGATCAGCATGCTGACCAGCAGGCCGCCCGTGCCCAGCACCGAGAGCAGCGAGCTGGAGGTGATGCCCACCGCGGCGATCGCGAACACCCCGTAGGCCCAGAGTTGCCAGCCGAGGTCGATGGGCATGCCGAGCCCGTGGGCGATCGCCAGGTAGACGGCCGAGGTGAGCAGCCCCAGCAGCACCATGATGGCCCACTTGAGCAACAGGGTCTGAAAGCGTGAAATTCGCACTTGCTCGGCGAAGCGATAAACCGGGCCGAATTCGGCCGGTACGTAACCGAGTAACGCATCGACCAGCGTGCTGACCACGATGCTGCCGGTGAACCCCGCGAGCAGTAGCAAGAGCGCGTAGTAGAAGGCCGACAGCCCGTTGCCGGTGCCGTTGGGCAGCGGGTTGTACACCTTCGACTCGATGTCGATCGGACTGGCAAGGCCCACCTCCGCGGCCCCGGCGATCGGGGCGCCGCCCGTCTGCGCCTTGACCTCGGCGATAAGCCGTTCGCCCACTTCGCCATTGGCCATACCCATCGCCATGTTCAGGGTCTGGCTGGCGATGCTGGAGCCGAGCGTGCCGGCCCGCGGGTTGGTCGAAATCGTGATGACGGGCCGTTCCGCATGGCCCGGCAGCACGGCGCTCGTCCCCAGGTCCCGCAGCTTCGACGAGAAGCTCGGCGGTATCAGCACCGAGCCGTACACGTGGCCGGTGTCCAGCTGGCGCTTGGCTGCGTCGCGGGTGAGTACGCGGACGTCGAATTTGTTCTTGTCAAGCCCATTGACCAAGCGGCCGGTCAACTCCGCGCCCGCCGGTCCGGCATCCTCGTTCACCACGGCGATGGGGAAGTGCCGAAGGTTGGTCATCGGGTTGACGATGCCGCCGAGGTAGAGCGCGCACAACGCCGACATCAGGGCCAACGTGATGACGAGCGGCGCCGCCCAGAACCGTACGGTCCGGACCGCCTTGATGTTCCGGTTGGGGTTGGGCGCCGCGTGTTGCGGTCGCGATTGAGACATGCCGGCTCCTGTCTGTCACGCCCACTCTATGGGCTCAGTCACCGAGCTTCGCGTGCATCTCCCAGAGCAGCAGTTCCGCTGGCTCGATGGCCGTCAACCGCCGGCCGTCGCCGTCGGTGAACCGAACGGCGTCACCCTCCTGCAGGTCGCCGACGCCTTCGCAGGTGACGGCGCCCCGGGCCGTGAATAAGTGCAGGTACGGCGCTGTCGGTAGGCTCACCGCCTCGCCGGCCCGCAACCGCGCGGCGTGCAGTGCGGCATTGCGGTTGTGTAGGGCGATCGCCCCGTCTTGCCCGGGGATACCTGAGGCGATCGTCACAAGTGTGCCGTCCAACACCTTCGCGTCGATCTCGTGCTGTTGATAGCCCGCGGCGATGCCGGCCTCGTCGGGCAGCACCCACATCTGAACGAAATGCACTGGCTCCGTGGACGAGTCGTTCGTCTCCGAATGCAGGATTCCGCTGCCCGCCGACATGCGCTGAGCCAGGCCCGGATAGATGACGCCGCCATTGCCGATGGAGTCCCGATGCGCCAGTTGACCCTGCAGGACCCAGGTCACGATCTCCATGTCCCGGTGCGGATGGGTGTCGAATCCGGTTCCGGGCGCGATGATGTCGTCGTTGTTCACCAGGAGCAGCCCATGGTGGGTGTTGTCCGGATCGTAGTGCTCGCCGAACGAGAACGAGTGCCGGGACGTCAGCCAGGGCGTGGTGGTGACGGCCCGCGCGGCCGCGCGACGCACTTCCGCGTGGGCTGCCATGTCGTCAGCCTAATCGGCGCCGCGGTCAGGCCACCGTCGCGGTGAGCACCCCCTGGGCATGCCGGAGCGCGGCGTCGAGCTCGGGCAGGGTCAGCCCGGCGGAGCGGCCCAGGTGGATCTCGATCTGGTATTCTGGCTGCCCGTCCCGGCCGAAGACCGGCAGGACCACGAATTCCGCTGTGGGAAGGTCGGTTTCGAGCGTTTCGGTGACCGATCGCAGCGTCACCATCGTCATCAGCGTGGTGAGCTGGCGGGTGACGTGGGCCGTCGGCTCGAGGGAGGCGAGCACGTCCGCCAGCCGGTTGTGCAGCGACTGATGGGTGTCGTCGAACCGCCATGCGCCGTACCCGCGGGCGCGGATATCGGCGAGCACCCGCTGGTGTTCCGCGATTTCTGCCCTCGTCAGCCGCGGCATCACCCGGTGCAGCCAGGCGTGGACGAAATCGTCGTCGCGCCAGGCCATCGCGACCAGGCCGAACGGCGGGTCGATCGGGAAGCGCTGACCGACGGCCTGCCCGCCGTCGGTGCCATGGCCGACCGCGTCGACGGTGGTCAGGTGGCGGCCGCCGATTCTCGACATCGAGCAGCCCGCGCCTAGCGCTTCGTGCAGGAACTGCAGCGCCTCGCGGCCCCGGTCCAGCAGCGGGAACTGCTCCCGCAGCCCGTGCACCAGCCCGAACAGGCCACTGCCCAGCACGTACCGGCGATCATCGCGGCGCGCCACCCAGGCGCGCCCCTCCAGCTCGGCCAGCACCAGGGCGCAGGTGGAGGTACTGATCGCGCAGCGCTTCGCCAGCTCGGCCGACGTGCGCCCGGACGGGGAATCCGCCAGAGCGGCAAGCAGATTCATCACGCGGGCGGTGGGCCGTGATTTGGCGGTTGACGTACCGATGTGCGCCTCCCTACGATCCGTCCAAAATGCAACAATACGCATCCTAATATTAGGAGATACTCCGTCATGATCAAGGTGGGGGTGTGGGGGCCGGGCTCCATGGGAGTGATCGCGTTGCGTGGCGTGATCGACCACCCGGAATTGCAGTTGGTCGACCTCGTCGTGCACAGCGACGCCAAGGCGGGCCGCGACGCGGGCGAGTTGTGCGGAACCGGGCCGGTCGGGGTGGTGGCCACTCAGGACCCGGCGGCGCTGCTCGCCGGCGACGCCGACGCGGTGGTGTACGCCGCCGGCGCCAACCTGCGGCCGCTGGAGGCCATCGCGGACATGGTCTCGATCCTGCGGGCCGGTAAGAACGTGGTGTCCTGTTCGGTAGTTCCGCTGGTTTTTCCCGATGCAGTGGACGCCGTGTTCACCGATCCGCTGCGGCAGGCCGCGCTCAACGGCGGTGTGTCGTTCTTCACCACCGGCATCGACAGCGGGTTCGCCAATGACGTTCTGCCGCTGGTGCTTACCGGGGTTTCCCGGTCGATCGACTCGGTGCGGGTGACGGAGATGTTCAACTACGCCACCTATCCGGACCGGGCCGCGGTGTACGAAATCCTCGGGTTCGGCAAGCCACCGGAATACCGGGCGTTTGCCGCCCAGCCCGGGATCTTCACCTTCGGCTGGGGACCCGTCCTGCACCAGCTCGCCGCCGGACTGGGGGTGAAGATCGACGACATCGAGGAAAGCAATGAACGGATTCCCGCCATTGAATCCTTCGACACGCCCACCGGCCACATCGCCGCCGGGACCATTGCGGCCATGCGCTCTACGTTGACCGGATACGTCGGCGGGAAGCCAACTTTCATCCTCGACCACGTCACCCGGATGCGCGACGACGTCGCACCGGACTGGCCGCAGCCGAACATCTCGATCGCGCCGAAGGAGCTCGGTTACGGGGGCGCATCCGGGCGCGGCCTGTATCGGGTGGAGATCGAGGGATCTCCAAGCATGCGATGCGATTTCGAGATGGCCGAAGACCACGACCATGACCTGGGTGCGCGCATCGCCGGCGCCTCGCGGATGGTCAACGCCATCCCCACGGTTTGCGCGGCCCCACCCGGGCTGCTTTCGGCGCTGGACCTGCCGCCGATCACCGGGGTGGGCCTGGTCCGCCCGGTGGCGGGACCGCCGCCGGACAGCCGCCTGTTCTAGGGGCGGTCGGCGGGATAGGTGGCGGCGGCCAGCTCGAGGATCTCGGCCCGGTCCGCCGCCAGGATGAACCCGCAGCGGATCGACGCATCGAGCGCGGCGGTGAAGCGTTCCAGGTACTGTGCCTTTCCGGCCGGATAGAGCCGGCGCAGCGTGTCGACGTCGAAGAGTTCGCCGGAGCCGAAGAGCGACGACATGACGCTCTCTTCACCGCCGAGTCCCGAGGTTCGCGCGACGGGTACGTCGACCCACGGCGTTCTGACGCCGCCCTGCGCCAGGCCGTTGGCGTCCGGAACGGGTTGCGGCCCATCGGCATCGCGCACCTGCATGGGTGCCGCGCTGGGCGGTGGCGCGCCCGTGCCCACCCACGTGTTCAGCGCGGCGAGCGCCGCCTGCACCACGTAGTGGTGTTGCGGGCCGAAGTTGATGTGGTGCGAAAAGCGTTGTCCCAGCAGCACGTTGGTGGGTGCGTAGGCGGCGACGAGGTGCGCGAGCGGTGCCGATCCGCTGTCGATCGGCGCCACCTGGATGGTGTAGTTGTCGGCGTGCGCGGCGCCGGGAATCTCCCAGACCCGCAGCCATTGGTTGTCGGGCTGCCTGGCGAAGTAATAGCCCTCCCGCGCACCACCGAAGAGATCCGTCTCGGTGATGATGGTCAGCAGCGGAACCCGCAGGTCCGGACGGAACGCGACTGCCCGGGGTGCGCCGGTTTCGTCGAAGATCGAGCTGCCGTCGAGCGGTGCGGCGGGGCCGAACCTGGAATGGACGAAGAAGCCGTCGTATGTCGCGGCCAACGGGTCGACCGCGTTGACGTAGGTGGTGAGGAACATGGCCGATTGCGACTCGCCCAGCGCGATGACGTGTCGGACCCGCAGATCACCCAAAACGGCGGCGCCCCCGGGCTTTTTGATGAGGCCGGCGACTTGGGAGAAGATGTCGTAGGAGAAGGCGTCGCCCGGGTGGTGCAGGGGCGCATAGCGTGTCGGCTCCTGGCTTTTCAACGACATGTCGACACCGAGCAGGCTCGCGCCACCGTCGATACCGACCCGCTGGGCCGACACGGCGATGTACGCGTAGCCCGCGCGAACGATCTCCCGGTGCGCCATCATCCACACCGCGGGGGCGTCGATGCCGCCGCTCACGTTGAGCCATTCGACCAGCGCCGTCCCGTTGAATCGCGCCGGATCGGCGGGCGTCAGCACCACTATTCGGGTGGTGTAATCCGCTGTCGCGGATGGTGTTACGCTCCACCGCCCATCGGACTCCGGAGCCGCTGCGGGGGCGTAGGACGTGGCCGTCCCGGAGACGAAGAACTCCTCGGTGCGGTACCCCACGTCGGCGAGGTCGAAAGCCCCCAACAGCAGCAGGGGCCGCCCGGGCGCGGGTGTGATGCCGAGCGGGTAGGTCATAGCGAATCGGGCAGCCCGAATTTTGCGAACAACTTCTCGTCGAGGAACGCGACCACATGGGACACCCGGTCGCCGTGCACGTCCAGCACGTGCAACTGGAAGGGGACGTGCCGCTCCCCGGCACGCATGTACATGGCGGCGCCGGGCTGGCCGTTGGCCACCAGCGGCAAAAGGCGCATGTCGCCGGGGGACTCGGCGGGGCATTGCTGGTGAATGAGGGTGACGATGTCGCGCGCACCCTGGTACCAGCCGGTGTAGGGCGGCATCTCCCAGATCGCCTCGGCGGTGAACAGCTCCACCAGGCGGTCGATGTCGTAGGTTTCGAAGGCGGCGATGTAGCGGTCCAGCAGGTCCTGCGTCTCGGCCGAGTCCGGTGCCGCCAACCGGTCGCCGGTGCTGGGCCCGACGGCGTCCAGCTGAGACCGGGCCCGTTGCAACAGGCTATTGACGGCGGTCGTGGTGGTGCCGATCGCCGCGGCGACTTCGGCGGACTTCCACTGCAGCACGTCGCGCAGCAGCAGCACGGCACGCTGGCGCGGTGAAAGATGTTGCAGCGCCGCGACAAACGCCAGCCGGACCGACTCGCGCGACCCGACGATGACCGACGGGTCGGCCGGGTCATTGGTCAGGTCCGGGAGCGGCTCCAGCCAGGGCACCTCGCGGCGCTCCTGCAGCTCGGCGGTGGGGTCGGCACTGGGTGCGCCCAGGCCGGTCGGCAGCGGCCGGCGCTGCCGCCCCTCCAGCGCGCTCAGGCAGGTGTTGGTGGCGATGCGATGCAGCCAGGTCCGCATCGAGGACTTGTTCTCGAAGCGGTCGTAGGCCTTCCACGCCCGCAGCAACGTTTCCTGAACCAGATCCTCGGCGTCGTGCAACGACCCGGTCATCCGGTAGCAGTGGGCGAGCAGCTCACGACGGTACGGCTCGGCATGCGCCGAGAAATCCCCGCCGACCACCGGGCCGAGGTCGGAGGTTGCGGTGTTTTGCGCGAGCAGGCCCACGTGCATGAGCCTACGACAGTGTCCGGCAGGGCGATCCGCACCGGGAGCCATTACGCTGCCCGTAATGACTAGGACCGTGCAGTGAACCGAGCCGAACGGAATTTCGACGGATTCGGTGGCGTGCGCATCGTTTACGACGTCTGGACACCCGACACGCCGGCACGCGGGGTGGTAGTCCTGTCCCATGGTCTCGGCGAATATGCCCGCCGGTACGACCACGTCGCGCAGTGTTTCGGTGCGGCGGGCCTGGTCACCTACGCGTTGGACCACCGGGGGCACGGCCGCTCGGGCGGCAAGCGGGTGCTGGTCCGGGACATCTCCGAGTACGCCACGGACTTCGACAGCCTGGTCCGGATCGCCACCCGCGAGCATCCCGGCCTCAAGTGCATCGTGCTCGGGCACAGCATGGGCGGCGCCATTGTGTTCGCCTACGGCGTCGAACGCCCCGACAGCTACGACCTGATGGTGCTGTCGGGGCCGGCCGTGGCGGCGCAGGACCAGGTGTCGCCGCTGATGGTGCTGGCCGCCCGCGTGCTCGGCGCCCTGGTGCCCGGCCTGCCGGTGCAGGAGCTCGACGTCGACGCCATCTCCCGGGATCCCGCGGTGGTGGCGGCCTACAAGAACGATCCGCTGGTGTACCACGGCAAGGTTCCGGCCGGCATCGGCCGGGCGCTCCTTCAGGTCGGCGAGACCATGCCGGAGCGGGCGCCGGCGCTGACGGCGCCGCTGCTGGTGGTGCACGGCTCCGACGACCGCCTCATCCCGGTCGCCGGCAGCCGGCGCCTGGTCGAGTGCGTGGGATCCACAGATGTCGAATTGAAGGTCTACCCGGGGCTCTACCACGAGGTCTTCAACGAGCCGGAGCGCCACCAGGTGCTGAGCGACGTGGTCTCGTGGATCACCGCCCGGCTCTGAGGCGAAGGTGTCGGATCGCTCCCGTAGTTTGGCGCATATGACCGACGACAAAACGCTGGCCCGCATCGCCGCACTGTTGCGTCAGGCGGAAGGCACCGACAACCCGCACGAGGCGGACGCCTTCATGAGCGCCGCGCAGCGGTTGGCGACGGCGGCCTCCATCGACTTGGCGGTGGCGCGGTCGCACGCGGCCAACCGCTCGCCGGCGCAGGCACCGACCCAGCGCACCATCACCATCGGAAACGCGGGCACCAAGGGGCTGCGGACGTATGTGCAGCTGTTCGTGTTGATCGCTCTGGCCAACGACGTGCGCTGTGATGTGGCATCGAATTCGACGTTCGTTTACGCCTACGGGTTCGCCGAGGACATCGACGCCGCTCACGCGTTGTATGCCAGCCTGGTCGTCCAGATGGTGCGGGCGTCGGACGCCTACCTCGCGTCCGGCGCGCACCGGCCCACGCCCACCATCACTGCGCGGCTCAACTTCCAGCTGGCCTTCGGCGCGCGGGTGGGCCAGCGCCTGGCGGAGGCGCGCGAGGAGGCCCGGCGCGAGGCGACCAGGGACCGCCGGCGCCCGCCGGGCACCGCTATTGCATTGCGCGACAAGGATGTCGAGCTGCACGATTATTACCGGAGCGCGTCGAAGGCGCGTGGCACCTATCAGGTCAGCCGGGCGACGGCCGGCTATTCCTCGGCGGCGCGGCGCGCCGGCGATCGGGCCGGTCGGCGCGCGCGGCTGGGCAACAGCCCCGAACTGCCCGGAGCGCGCGCCCCGCTGGGCCGGTGAGCCCGGGGCAGTCCGCCAAGCGGGACTCCCAGCGCGCCAAGGTTTACGCGGCCGAGGAGTTCGTCCGGACGCTGTTCGACCGCGCCGCCGAGCACGGGTCGCGCGCCGTGGACTTCTTCGGCGGGCAGCTCACGCTGCCGCCGGAGGGACGATTCGGCTCGGTTTCCGCCGTGCAGCGCTATGTTGACCAGGTGCTTGCGTTGCCGACGGTGCGCCGGCGTTGGCCATCCACCGCGCCGCTGCGGGTGCGCCCCCGACGGGCCGCCACCGCGGCTCACTACGAATTTCGTGATGGCGCAGGCATCATCGCGGTCCCCGACCGCGACACGGCCGAGTGGGCGCTGCGCGAGCTGGTGGTGCTCCACGAAGTCGCGCACCACCTGTGCCAGGCCGAGCCGCCACACGGCCCGGAGTTCGTCGCCACGTTGTGCGAGCTGGCGGAGCTGGTGATGGGACCCGAACTCGGGCACGTGCTGCGCGTCGTGTACGCGAAACAGGGTGTGCGGTGAGCTCGTTCGGCGATGATGCCGACGCCCGGGCGCGCGAGGTCGAAGCCCTGCTGACCGACGACGAGCGATTCGCGCTGCTGGTCGGGGTGATGGGCGCCGGCGAAATGTGGCCGGTGCGCGACGAGCGCATCCCGCCGGACGTTCCGATGAGCGCCGCCTACGTCCCCGGCATTCCCCGGCTCGGCGTGCCGGCGTTGCTGATGAGCGACGCCGGGCTGGGCGTGACCAATCCCGGCTATCGCCCGGGCGACACGGCCACCGCGCTGCCCGCCGGGCTCGCGCTGGCCGCCGGCTTCGACCCGTCCCTCGCCCGCGCCGCCGGCCAGGTGATCGGCCGGGAAGCCCGCAGCCGCGGGTTCAACGTACAGCTCGCGGGGTCCATGAACCTCGCGCGGGACCCGCGCAACGGACGCAACTTCGAATACCTTTCCGAGGACCCGCTTTTGACCGCGACAATCGCCGCGGAGTCGATCGACGGGATCCAGCAGCAACGGGTGATCTCGACCGTCAAGCACTACTCGCTAAACTGCAACGAGACCAATCGGCACTTCCTGGACGCGGTCATCGACCCCGACGCGCATCGCGAATCCGACCTGCTGGCCTTCGAGATCGCCATCGAACGCGCGCAGCCGGGCGCGGTGATGACCGCCTACAACAAGGTCAACGGAACCTACGCCGCCGCCAACGACGTCCTGATCAACCGCGTGCTGAAAGGCGCATGGGGATACCGGGGCTGGGTCATGTCGGACTGGGGGGCCACCCCGTCCTGGGAGTGCGCGCTGGGCGGGCTGGACCAAGAGTGCGGGGCGCAAATCGACGCGCTGCTATGGCAGTCCGAGGCTTTCGGTGAGCCGCTGCGGGTCGCCCACGCCGACGGCAGGCTGACGCGCGAACGCCTCTCGGACATGGTCCGGCGGATCCTGCGGTCGATGTTCGCGGTCGGTGTCGACCGTGCCCAAGCCGCGCCCGCGCCGGACATGGCCGCGCACAACGAGATCGCGTTGCGGATCGCCCGGCAGGGGATCGTGCTGTTGACCAACCGCGGGCTACTGCCCCTGGCGCCGCAGTCGACCGCCCGGATCGCCGTCATCGGCGGATACGCACACGTCGGGGTGCCGGCCGGCTACGGCTCGAGCGCCGTGGTCCCGCCGGGCGGCTACGCGGCCGTCATCCCGATCGGCGGCTCGGGGCTGGAGGCCGGGCTGCGCAAGCTGCACCTGCTGCCGTCGAGCCCGCTCGACGAGCTCCGAAGACAATTCCCAAGCGCGCAAATCGAGTTCGACCCCGGCATCAGTACGGCCGAGGCCGTGCTCGCGGCGCGACGCGCGGACATCGTTATCGTGTTCGCGATCCGTGCCGAAGGGGAGGGCTTCGACATCGCCGACCTGTCGCTGCCGTGGGGGCAGGACGCGTTGATCAGCGCCGTAGCGGCCGCCAACCCCAACACCGTCGTGGTGCTCGAAACCGGCAACCCGGTGACCATGCCCTGGCGGGACTCGGTCCAGGCCATCGTGCAGGCGTGGTATCCGGGGCAATCCGGCGGCCGGGCCATCGCGGAAATCCTTGCCGGTCGGGTCAATCCATCGGGCCGGCTGCCGATCACCTTTCCGGTTGACCTGGCCCAGACGCCGCGCCCGGAGCTGCCCGGCCTCGGCATTCCCTGGGGGGCGCCGAGCACGATCGACTACGCCGAGGGATCCGACGTCGGCTACCGCTGGTTCGCCACCACCGGCGAGGCTCCGATGTTCGCCTTCGGTCATGGCTTGTCCTACACCGACTTCGAGTACCGGGATCTGACCGTCACCGGCGGGGACACGGTGACCGCCAGCTTCAGCGTCGCCAACACCGGCGACCGCGCCGGCGCCGACGTCCCGCAGCTGTACCTGACCGCCGCCCCGGACCGGCAATGCCTGCGGTTGCTGGGATTCGAGCGGGTCGAGCTCGAGCCCGGCGCCAGCCACCGCGTCACCATCGAAGCGGACCCGCGTCTGCTCTCCCGCTACGACGGCAGCGTTGGATGCTGGCGAATCGGGGCGGGCGATTACCTGGTCGCGGTCGGCACGTCAGCGGTCGCGCCGCGGCTGGCGGCGACGGTCGAGCTCGCCGATCGTACGTTCGGGCGCTGATTCCGGCCGCGTCGAGTGTGCGTTCACGGCGTTGACCGTGCGCTCAGGGTTGGTTTCCCCGGCGCGTCGCCGCCCTGGGCGCACACTCGACGCGGACCTCAGCGGACTACTTGACCGGGGTCAGCTCGTCGCCGCAGGTGCAGCGGTACGGCTCACCCGCACCGGAGCAGTGGCAGGGAACCTCGATGCGAACGCGACACCCGCAGCCCTCGTGGCCACAAGTCAGCTCGGTGCCTGCTTCGTAATTTGCCATTTCACTCACCCATTTCTTTGTCGTGGACTCTTGCGGCTGTGATCGACCACATGGCCACTATATACCCCCCATGGGTATCTGGTAAATGGTCGTGACCCGTCCGGTACCGGCTAGCGTTGATCGCATGACCCCGAACCCAACCCCCCAAGACGTCGACGCTTTTCTGGACGGAACCGTGGTCGGCGACGATCCGGCGCTGAGCGCGGCGCTGGAGGCCAGCGACGCCGCCGGCTTGCCGCGGATCGCCGTGTCCGCCCAGCAGGGCAAGTTTCTGGGCCTGTTGGCCGGGGCGATCCAGGCGCACCGCATCCTCGAGATCGGCACGCTGGGCGGCTTCAGCACCATCTGGCTCGCGCGCGGCGCCGGACCGCAGGGCCGGGTGGTGACGCTGGAATACGAGCCCAAGCACGCCGAGGTCGCGCGGGCCAACCTGGAGCGGGCGGGACTCGCCGACCGGGTGCAGGTGGTAGTCGGCGCCGCGCTGGACACGCTGCCCACATTGGACGGCGGCCCCTTCGACATGGTGTTCATCGACGCCGACAAAGAGAGCTACGTCGAATACTTACAGTGGGCGGTCCGGCTGGCTCGCCCGGGCGCACTCATCTTGGCGGACAACGTGATTCGGGAGGGCGAGATCCTCGAGCCGCAGCGCAATGCCCAGGCCGAGGCGGTGCGCAACACTTTGCAGCTGATGGGCGAACACCCACGGCTGGACACGGCCGTTATCCAAACGGTCGGCGCCAAGCGCTGGGACGGCTTCGCGCTCGCCCTGGTGCGCTAGCGTCGGGTCAACGCGGGCTGAGATCGGCGACCGCTTGGGCGGCCGAGGTGAGTTCGCCGATCCGCAGCGCGGTTTCACCGGCGTAGAGCGCCGCGCGGTCCACCCACTCATCGGGCATGGTGGCGAGCGGCGCCAGCGGCGTGAACAGCGGGCGGCCTGCAGACTGCAGGCGCATCAATGCGCCGGCGTCGAAATAGCCCAGCGCGGCCATTAAGCGGCTCGCCGAGTTGATGGACGCCGGCAACGACTTTGCCCAGCCGTCGTCGCGGCACCAGCGCCGCGTCGCGGCGTTGGGCACGACGCGATGCCGCAGCGGCCAGCTCAGGCCGAACAGGTTGGTTTCGATCGTCTTGTCCGCCTGGGCTATTCGCCGCTGATACTCCCGGTTGGCGTTGGCTTCGTGCGTCATCAGGAATCGCGTCCCGGCGACGACGCCGCTGGCGCCCGCCGCCAGGGCGTCGCGCGTGTCGGTGGCACTGGCGATACCGCCGGCGAGAAACACCGGGCGACCGGCGGCCGCGGTCAGCGCCTCCGGCAGGAACTGCAGCGCCGGCATGGTGCCGACGAGGTGGCCACCGGCCTCGCGGCCCTGGGCGATCAAACCGTCGGCGCCCCAACCGATAGCGGCGCGGGCCTGCGCCGCAGTACCGACCATCACGAAGACGAAGATGCCGGCATCGCGCAGATGCTGAACGAGTCCACGCTTTTCACCGAACGCCAGCACGACGGCATCGACGCCGGCGTCGACGCAGACCGCGACGTGCGAGCGATGCACGAACGGCATCAACAGATTCACCGCGACCGCGCGGCCCGGCGCCCGCTCACGCACCTGATCGATGGCCGCCCGTAACTGGCGCGGGGTGGCAATGCCCAGGGTGCCGAGACCGCCCGCCTGGGCGACCGCGGCCGCCAGCGGCGCTGTCGCCAGGCCGCCGCCCATGCCCGCCTGAGCGACCGGAACGTCCATTCGCAGCCGGTCCGCGATGTCCATGTCTTACGACGCTACGCGCCAGGTCAATCGGGTTGTCAGTGGGTCCCGGGCGCCCGCGAATTCGTTGCTGGCCCAGCGCGATCGAGCGTAATCTTAACGGCAGATGGATGGGTGCGGACAGCCCAAAAGGCTTGCTGCATAACAGAAAGGTCACAAAATGAGTACAGTCCATTCATCAATCGATCACCACCCGGATTTGTTGGCTCTGCGCGCGAGCTATGACCGCGTTGCCGAGTCGATGAGTGCGCACGTCACCTTCGGGCTGGCGTTGCTGACCGGCCTGTATGTGGCCGCGTCACCGTGGATGGTGGGTTTCAGCACGACGGGATCGCTCGCCACGTCCAACCTGGTCGCCGGGATCGCGGCGGCGTTCTTGGCGTACGGGTTCGCCACGGCGCTCGACCGCGCACACGGCATGACCTGGACGATGCCGGTGCTCGGTGTGTGGGTCATCGTCTCGCTGTGGATTCTGCCGGGCGTCGCGCTGACCGCCGGCATGACGTGGTCGAATGTCGTCGCCGGTGCGTTGCTGACGCTGTTGGGCCTCAACGCGACGTACTTCGGCAGGCGTACGCGCGCGGCGGCCAGCCACGCATAGTTTCCAAACCCGTTGAGCGAAGCGGCGATCGGGCCTAGCCGCAGACCGCACCGATCGCCGCCGAGCTCACCAGCTTGACGTACTTGGCCAGTACGCCGGTCTTGTAGCGTGGCGGCGGAGGTGTGAAACCCTCTCGCCGGGAAGCGAATTCGGCCGGATCGACCAGGACGTCGAGGACACGATTGGCGACATCCAGGCGGATCCGGTCACCGTCGCGCAGGAAGGCGATAGGCCCGGCGTCGACCGCCTCGGGTGCGATGTGGCCCACGCACAGGCCGGTCGTCCCGCCGGAGAAGCGGCCGTCGGTCAGCAGCAGCACGTCCTTGCCCAGGCCGGCGCCCTTGATCGCGCCGGTGATGGCGAGCATCTCGCGCATCCCGGGGCCGCCCTTGGGGCCCTCGTAACGGATCACCACGGCATCACCCTTGGCGATCGTCCCGTCCTCGAGGGCGTCCAGCGCGGCGCGCTCGCCGTCGAAAACCCTTGCCGTGCCCTCGAACACCTGCGAATCGAAACCGGCCGACTTGACCACCGCGCCCTCGGGCGCCAGGGACCCGCGCAGGATCGTGATGCCGCCGGTCGGATGGATGGGATTGTCCAGGGCCCGCAGCACCTTGCCGTCCGGGTCGGGCGGATCGATCGCGGCCAGGTTCTCGGCGACGGTTCGGCCCGACACGGTCAGGCAATCCCCGTGCAGCAGGCCCGCATCCAGCAGCGCCTTCATCGCCACCGGCACGCCGCCGATCTGATCGACATGCGACATGACGTGACGGCCGAACGGTTTGACGTCGGCGAGGTGCGGAACCTTCGACCCGATGCGGCTGAAGTCGTCGAGCGACAGTTCGACGTCGGCCTCGTGCGCGATCGCCAGGAGGTGCAACACGGCGTTGGTCGAGCCGCCGAACGCCATCACCACCGCGATGGCGTTCTCGAACGCCTCCTTGGTGAGGATGTCGCGGGCGGTGATGCCGCGGCGCAGCAACTCCACGACGGCCTGGCCACTGCGGCGGGCGAACCCGTCGCGGCGGTAATCGGTGGCCGGTGGGGCGGCGCTGCCGGGCAGCGACATGCCGAGGGCCTCCGCGGCGCTGGCCATCGTGTTGGCGGTGTACATGCCGCCGCACGCGCCCTCGCTGGGGCAGATCGCGCGTTCGATGGCGTCGACGTCCTCGCGGGGCATCAAGCCGCGGGCGCACGCGCCCACCGCCTCGAATGCGTCGATGATGGTGACCTCGCGTTCGGTGCCGTCGGACAGCTTGGCCCGCCCGGGCAGGATGGAGCCCGCGTACAGGAACACCGCCGCCAGATCCAGGCGCGCGGCGGCCATCAGCATCCCGGGCAGCGACTTGTCGCAGCCGGCCAGGAGCACCGATCCGTCGAGGCGCTCGGCCTGCATCACGGTCTCGACGCTGTCCGCGATCACCTCGCGCGACACCAGCGAGAAGTGCATGCCCTCGTGGCCCATCGAGATGCCGTCGGAAACGGAGATCGTCCCGAACTCGAGCGGGTAGCCGCCGGCCGCGAAGACGCCTTCCTTGACCGCCTTGGCGAGCCGGTCGAGCGAGAGGTTGCACGGGGTGATCTCGTTCCACGACGACGCCACCCCGATCTGCGGCTTGGCGAAGTCCTCGTCACCCATGCCGACTGCCCGCAACATGCCGCGGGCGGCGGCCTTCTCCAGGCCGTCTGTTACGTCACGACTGCGGGGTTTGATGTCGGTGACTCCAGTCGCATCGGGTGTGGTGGCCATCCTGCAAGTATGCGTGAACTGGCCGGACGGCAAATCCGCGGGTCATACCCGGGCGGGGTATAAAGTGGGTTTGTGGCGCCCGTCGGGCGCGTAGCGGCAAAGGTGAGGCAGGCGATGACGAACGCGCACGGGTATTCGCAGCAGAAGGACAACTACGCCAAACGGCTGCGGCGCATCGAGGGTCAGGTGCGAGGCATCGCGCGGATGATCGAGGAAGACAAGTACTGCATCGACGTCCTCACCCAGATCAGCGCCGTGAACAGCGCGCTGCGTTCCGTTGCTCTGAACCTGCTCGACGAGCACCTCAATCACTGCGTCACCCGCGCCGTGGCCGAGGGCGGCGAGGACGCCGACCACAAGCTCGCCGAGGCCTCGGCCGCCATCGCGCGCCTGGTTCGTTCCTGATTGGTGATCCAGTTGAGACCTGAGCTGGGGCCCTGACAAGGGGGGAGCCGCAGTTGCGGTCCGTACGCTAAGGCAGTGTGATCGCATTAGGCGCGACAACCCAGGAACTGGGTAGCCCGGCCGATACCGACGCCATGACTGCCGAACCCAATGCTGCCGCGCGAACGTGGACCCCACGGATCGCCGCCCAGCTCGTTGTGCTGGCCGCGGCGGCTTTCACCTATGTCACCGCCGAGATCCTGCCCGTCGGCGCGCTGCCGGCCATCGCCCGCAACCTGCACGTCAGCCTGGTACTCGTGGGCACCCTGCTGTCGTGGTACGCCCTGGTCGCAGCCCTGACCACCATCCCGCTGGTGCGCTGGACCGCGCATCTGCCGCGCCGCCGGGTGCTGGTGCTGAGCCTGACCTGCCTGACCGTCTCCCAAGTGATCTCCGCGCTGGCGCCCACCTTCGCGGTGCTGGCCGCCGGTCGCGTGCTCTGTGCGATCACCCACGGGCTGCTCTGGTCGGTCATCGCGCCGATCGCGACCCGGCTGGTGCCCTCCAGCCACGCCGGCCGCGCGACGATGTCGATCTACGCCGGAACCAGCCTCGCGCTGGTCGTCGGGAGCCCGCTGACCGCGGCCATGAGCCTGATGTGGGGCTGGCGCCTGGCGGTGGTGTGCGTGACCGTGGCCGCCGCCATCGTCACGGTGGCCGCCCGGGCGATGTTGCCGGAGATGGTGCTGACCGAGGACCAGCTCAAGTGCGTGGGCCCGCGGGCCCGCCACCACCGCAACCGCCGGCTGATCATCGTCAGCATCATCACCATGGTCGGCGTGACCGGGCATTTCGTCGCGTACACCTACATCGTGGAGATCATCCGCGAAGTCGTCGGCGTGCGCGGGCCGAATCTCGCGTGGGTGCTGGCCGCCTATGGCGCGGCGGGGGTGATCGCCGTCGCCCTGGTGGCGCGGCCGCTCGACCGCAGGCCCAAAGGGGCGATCATCCTGTGCATGAGCGGCCTGACGGCCGCGCTCGTGGTGCTGACCGCGCTGGCGCTGGGCGGCCGGCCCGCCGCGGCGGCAGCCCTGATCGGTACGGCCGCGATCGTGCTCTGGGGCGCGATGGCGACCGCCGTATCGCCGATGATGCAGGCCGCGGCGATGCGCAGTGGGGCCGACGATCCCGACGGGGCGTCGGGGCTGTACGTGACGGCGTTTCAGGTGGGCATCATGGCGGGCGCGCTGGCGGGCGGCCTGCTGTACGAACGCAGCGTTGTCCTGATGCTGGCCGCGTCGGCCGGTTTGATGGCCGTCGCGCTCGTCGGTACGGCGACCAACCGCCAGGTGCTCGACGTTGCGCCGACAAGCTCACGCGATTCATAGCTGGCCAGCTCAACGGCGCAAATGCCGCGGAAACAGGCCGCCGGGTGCGCGAGAAAACGTTAGCTGGAATGCACCCTATGCCACACTGTGTCAGGAACTCGAGCGTGGAGGGATGCATATGTCGGGCTGGATGCGAGGGAGGTTCCGGGCCGCCCTGAACGCAGCCGGATTGGCTTCTGTCATGGGTTTGGCACTGGTCGTGAGCGCGGCGCCCGCGCTGGCGGATCCGGATCAAGCCCCCGGTGATCCGGGCGTCGTGGCGGCCCCACCCGGTCCGCCCGCGCCGCCGCCCGACCCGTTGGCGCCCCCGCCTGCGCCCGACGCGCTTGCGCCACCACCGCCGCCGCCCGCGCCGCCGGCGCCGTGGCTGCCCCCGGCAGCGCAACCGGCCGCGGCCTCGGCCGAGGGGCAGAACCCCACCCCGTTCACCGGTACGCCGCCGTTCGGGCCGCCCTCGTTCGTCCCGAAGACCGGCTCGACGGTGGGGGTGGCCCAGCCGATCATCATCAACTTCCCCGGAACGGTGGAGGACGCCGGCGCGGCGATCAACGCCGTGCATGTCTCGTCCGTGCCGCCGGTGCCGGGCAAGTTCTACTGGATGACCCCCACCCAGCTGCGCTGGCGGCCGCTCAGCTTCTGGCCCGCGCACACCGCGGTGACCGTCGACGCCGGCGGCACCGTGACCAACTTCCAGACCGGCGACACGCTGGTCGCCACGGCCGACGACGCCACCCACCAGCTGACCGTCACGCGCAACGGCACCGTGGAGAAGACCATTCCGATGTCGATGGGCATGACGTCCGGTAATCACCAGACCCCCAATGGCACCTACTACGTGCAGGACAAGAAGGCATCGGTGGTGATGGACTCCTCGACCTACGGGGTCCCGGTCAACTCGACCTACGGCTACAAGGTGACGGTGGAGGACGCGGTCCGCTTCGATAACGTCGGCGACTACGTGCACAGCGCGCCGTGGTCCGTGGACGATCAGGGCAAGCGCGACGTCAGCCACGGCTGCATCAACATCAGCCCCTCCAACGCCAGGTGGTTCTTCGACAACTTCGGCCCAGGTGACCCCATCGTCGTGAAGAACTCCAGCGGCGGCAATTACAAGAAGAACGACGGCTCCGCCGACTGGATCAACTAGTCCTCAGCCCAGCAGACGCAAAATCGCCCGTTCCGATCCGGAATTGGGCGATTTTGCGTCTGTTCGCGACTGGTAGCGTCGGCGCGTCGCGATTATGTATAGCATCATACATAAGCTAGGTGCGAAGGAGCGGCGATGCGCAGTCCACGCGAGCGGATGGTGGTCTCCGCCGCCCTGTTGATCAGGGAGCGGGGGGCGCACGCAACCGCGATCTCGGACGTGCTGGAGCACAGCGGCGCGCCGCGCGGATCGGCCTATCACTATTTCCCGGGCGGTCGGACCCAACTGCTCTGCGAGGCGGTGGATTACGCCGGCGAGCATGTCGCCGCGATCATCGCCGAGGCCGACAGCGGGGCCGAGTTGATGGCCACCCTGATCGACAAGTATCGCCGCCAGCTGCTCGACAGCGACTTCCGCGCGGGCTGCCCCGTGGTCGCGGTTTCCGTGGAGGCCGGCGAGGAGGAGCGCATGGCGCCCGTCGTCGAGCGCGCGGCGTCCGTGTTCGACCGCTGGACCGACCTGATCGCGCAGCGCTTCATCGCCGACGGGATACCGCGCGAACGGGCCGGCGACTTGGCGATCCTGGCCACCACCGCGCTGGAGGGCGCGATCGTGCTGGCGCGGGTGCGCCGCGACCTGACCCCCCTCGACGTCGTGCACCGTCGGCTACGCGACCTGCTGTCGGCCGAAGCGAACAGAAAGGACGTCCCGAATGACCGGTGAATGGCAGTCCACGGCGTGCATCCTCTGCGAGTGCAACTGCGGCATCGTCGTCCAGGTCGAAGATCGCCGGCTGGCCCGCATCCGGGGCGACAAGGCTCACCCGGCGTCGCAGGGCTACACCTGCAACAAAGCCTTGCGGCTGGACCACTATCAGAACAGCGGCGGCCGGTTGACCTCTCCCCTGCGCCGGCGCACCGACGGCAGCTTCGAGGAGATCGATTGGGACACCGCGATTGTCGAGATCGCCGAGGGTTTCAAGCACATCCGCGACGCCTACGGCGGGGACAAGATCTTCTACTACGGCGGTGGCGGACAGGGCAATCACCTGGGCGGGGCCTACAGTGGCGCCTTCCTCAAAGCCCTGGGTTCGCGCTACCGGTCGAATGCGTTGGCGCAGGAGAAGACCGGCGAAGCCTGGATCGACGGTCAGCTGTACGGCGGTCACACGCGCGGTGAATTCGAGCACGCCGAAGTGTCGGTGTTCGTCGGCAAGAACCCGTGGATGTCGCAGAGCTTCCCCCGCGCCCGGGTGGTGCTCAACGAGATCGCCAAGGACCCGAAGCGGTCGATGATCGTCATCGATCCCGTCGTCACCGACACTGCCAAGATGTCCGACTTCCATCTACGGGTGCGGCCCGGCAGCGACGCGTGGTGCCTGGCCGCGCTGGCGGCCATCCTCGTTCAGGAAAACCTCTGCGACGAAACGTTTTTGACCGAACACGTGCGCGGCGCCGACGCGGTCCGCGCCGAGCTGCGCGAGGTCCCCGTCGCCGAATACGCGCAGCGGTGCGGGGTGGACGAGGAGTTGTTGCGCGCGGCGGCGCGGCGCATCGGCGCGGCGGCCAGTGTCTCGGTGTTCGAGGACCTCGGTGTGCAGCAGGCGCCGAACAGCACGCTCAGTTCGTACCTGAACAAGCTGCTGTGGATATTCACCGGCAACTTCGCGAAAAAGGGCGGCCAGCATCTACATTCGGCGTTCGGGCCGCTGTTCGGCCAGTTCTCCGGCCGCACGCCGGTGACCGGCGCCCAGATCATCTCAGGATTGGTGCCCAGCAACGTGGTGCCCGAGGAGATCCTCACCGATCACCCGGACCGGTTCCGGGCCATGATCGTGGAAAGCAGCAATCCCGCGCACTCGCTGGCCAACTCGGCCGCGTGCCGGGAGGCCTTTCAGTCGCTGGAACTGATGGTCGTCATCGACGTCGCGATGACCGAGACCGCCCGGCTCGCGCACTACGTGCTGCCCGCGGCCTCCCAGTTCGAGAAGCCGGAAGCCACGTTCTTCAATCTCGAGTTCCCGCACAACGCCTTTCAGCTGCGCCGGCCGTTGCTCGAACCGCTGGCCGGAACGCTGCCCGAACCGGAGATCTGGGCGCGGCTGGTACGGGCCCTGGGCGTGGTCGACGACGCGGACCTGCGGACACTGGCCGAGGCCGCCCAACGCGGCCGACAGGCGTACACGGAAGCCTTCCTGACCGCCACCGCGACCAACCCGACCGTCGCCAAGCTGGCGCCCTACGTCCTCTATGAGACGCTCGGACCCACGCTGCCGGACGGTTTGCGCGGCGCGGCGGCCCTGTGGGGCCTCGCCCAAAAGGCCGCGCTGACCTATCCCGACGCGGTGCGCCGCGCCGGTCACGCCGACGGCAACGCGCTGTTCGACGCGATCCTCGACTCGCCGTCCGGGGTGACGTTCACCGTCCACAACTACGAGGACGACTTCGCGTTGATCAGCCACGCCGATCACAAGATCGCCCTGGAAATATCGGCGATGCTCGACGATTTGCGGGCCCTGGCCGCAGCGCCCCCGCGGCTGACCACGCCGGATTTCCCGATCGTGCTGTCGGTGGGCGAGCGCCGCGCCTACACCGCCAACGACATCTTCCGCGACCCCTCCTGGCGCAAACGCGACGCGGACGGCGCGCTGCGCGTCAGCGTCGAGGACGCCCAGGCCCTCGGACTCGTCGACGGATGCCGCGCCCGGATCAGCACCGCGGCCGGCAGCGCCGAGGCCACCGTCGAGATCACCGAGACCATGCTGGCCGGACATGCGGCCCTGCCCAACGGCTTTGGGCTCGACTACGTCGACGGCGACGGCCATACGGTGGTTCCCGGCGTCGCCCCGAACGCGCTCACCTCGACGGAATGGCGCGATCCCTACGCCGGCACGCCGTGGCACAAGCACGTGCCCGCCCGGATCGAGCCGACGGGAGTGCCCGTCAGTTCCAGATCCTGACCCGGCGCTGCGGTTCGAGGAACAAGGCGTCGTCCTCGGACACCTCGAAGGCGTCGTAGAACGCGTCCATGTTGCGGACGACGCCGTTGCAGCGGAACTCCGGCGGGGAGTGCGGATCGGTTGCGAGCCGCCGGATCGCTTCCGCCTCACGGGATTTGGTGCGCCACACCTGGGCCCAGCCGTAGAACACCCGTTGTACGCCGGTGAGACCGTCGATGACGGGCGCGGGCCGGCCGTTCAGCGACAGTTGGTAGGCCAACAGGGCGATTGACAACCCGCCCAGGTCGCCGATGTTCTCCCCGACGGTGAATGCGCCGTTCACGTGGTGACCGGCGTCCAGTGCCCGCGGCGTGTACGCGTCGTACTGCTCGATGAGAGCTTTGGTCCGGGAGCCGAATTCGGCGCGGTCGGCGTCGGTCCACCAGTCCACCAGGTTTCCGTCGCCGTCATACTTGGCGCCCTGGTCGTCGAAGCCGTGCCCGATCTCGTGCCCGATCACCGAGCCGATCCCGCCGTAGTTAGCGGCGTCGTCGGACTCGGCGTCGAAGAACGGTGGCTGCAGAATGGCTGCCGGAAAGACGATTTCGTTCATCCCCGGGTTGTAGTAGGCGTTGACCGTCTGGGGTGTCATGAACCACTCGTCTCTGTCGACCGGCCCGCCGAGCTTGGCCAGTTCCCGGTCGTGGTTGACCGCATAGCCACGCTGGAAGTTGCCGTACAGATCGCTGCGGTCGATCACCACCTTGGAGTAGTCGCGCCACTTCGCCGGGTAGCCGACCTTGGCGACGAACTTGTCGAGCTTCGCCAGCGCCCGCTCCCGGGTTTGCGGCGTCATCCAGTCCAGCTGGTTGATGGACAGCCGGTACGCCGCCTTCAAATTGTCCACCAGCGCGTCGATGCGTGCCTTGGCGTCGGGTGGGAAATACCGCTCTACGTAAAGCTTTCCGACCGCATCGCCCATCAGGCTCTCCACCAGCGACACCGCCCGCTTCCAGCGTTCCCGGATCTGCTCGGCGCCGGTGAGCAGGCGGCCGTAGAAGTCGAAGTCCGCGGCGACCAGGTCGTCGGTCAGCCAGGACGAGCGGGCGCGGATCAACCGCCAACGGGCCCAATCCTTCCAATCCTCCAGGTCGGCACTGGACCACAGGACGGCGAAAGCGGTGAGGTAATCCGGTTGCCGCACAATGATTTCCGCGAAGTCCCGGGGTGTGGCGCCGAGCGCGCTCGCCCAGCCGCTCCAGTCGAAGCCGTTGCCCTCGGTCTGCAGATCCGCGAAGGTGCGCAGGTTGTAGCTGAGGTCGGCGTCGCGTCGCTTGACCACATCCCAGTGGGCGGCGGCCAGCTTGCCCTCCAGCGCCACTATGCGGGCCGCGGTCTCGGCGTGCGCGTCCGGCGTCCCGCCATACACCAAGCCGAACATCCGCGCGATGTGCTGGGGATAGGCCGCCAGCACCCCGGCGTGCCGCTCTTCGCGGAAGTAGGACTCGTCGGGCAATCCGATGCCCGACTGGGTGACGTGCACCAGGTACCGGGCCGAGTTCTTGGCGTCGGTGTCGATATACAGCGCGACGCCGCCGCCCACCCCGGTGCGCTGCAGCGCACCCACCGCGGCGGCCAACGCGTCCGGGTCGGCGGCGTCGTCGATGGTGGCCAGCTCGTCGAGCAGTGGTTGCAGGCCGCGGCGTTCGATGGCTTCCTCGTCGAGAAAGCTGGCATAGAGGTCGCCGATGCGTTGCTGATCGGTGCCCGGGGCCGCGCCGGTCTCGCTGGCCTCGATGATCAGGTCGCGCACCTGTTCTTCGGCGCGGTCGTAGAGGTGGCGGAACGCCCCGTCGGTCGCCCGGTCCGCCGGGATGTCGTATTCGGCCAGCCAGCGACCGTTGACGTGACCGAACAGGTCGTCCTGGGGGCGGGTGTTGGCGTCGACATGGCTCAGGTCGATCCCCGAGCGAATGGCCTCTACAGTCACCCCGCCATCCTTCCATCTTTGTCGGGTGCGACGATCGGGCCATGTCCGACGGCGAGCGCACCGAGCCAGCAACCCAGGAAACGGAAGAGGCAGAACTCGCCGAACCCGATGATGACCTTGACGAATCCGAGGCCGCCGACGGGCCGATGTTCTCCCCGTACGGCATCGCGTCGGCCGTCCTCGGCGTGCTGTCGGTGGCCGCGATCGTGTTCGGGTTCTTCCTCTGGTCCGGGCACCGCAACGACAGTGCCGAACGCCGCTACCTCACCCGCGTCATGCAAACCGCCGCCGAGTGGACTGGCGTCCTGATCAACATGAACAGCGGCAACGTCGACTCCAGCCTGCAACGGCTGCACGACGGGACCGTCGGCGAACTCAACACCGACTTCGACGCCGCCATGCAGCCCTACCGCCAGGTGGTGGAGAAATTGCAGTCCAAGAGCGCCGGGCGGGTCGACGCGGTGGCCGTCGAGACCGTGCACCGCGACCTCGACACCCAGCCCGGTGTCGCAAGGCCCGTCATCACCACCAAGTTGCCGCCGTTCGCGAGCCGCCTGGATTCGGTGATGCTGGTCGCGACGTCGGTCAGCGAGAACGCCGGCGCCAAACCGCAGACGGTGCATTGGAACCTGCGGCTCGACGTGTGCAACGTGGACGGCAAGCTGATGATCTCGGGATTGGAATCGATCCGATGAGAAATTTGTGGCGCCTGCTCGCGTTCGACATCCTGGCCCCCGTGGCCGCGATCGCGGCGTTGCTGGCGATCGGCCTGATTCTGGGGTGGCCGCTGTGGTGGGTGTCGGCGTGCTCGGTGCTGGTGCTGCTGATCGTCGAGGGCGTCGGGATCAACTTCTGGCTGCTGCGGCGCGATTCGGTCAGCGTCGGTACCGACGACGACGCGCCGGGGCTGCGATTGGCGGTCGTCTTCCTGTGCACGGCCGCGCTGGTGGCCGCGGCGGTCACCGGATACACGCACTGGACGCGGTCGGACCGCGAATTCAAGGACGACTCCCGCGACGTGGTCCGGGTGGCCACGGGCATGGCGGAGGCGATGGCGTCGTTCACCCCTGGCGCCCCGGACAGCTCGATCGACCGGGCCACGGCGCTGATCGTCCCGGACCACGCCGCCGCGTTCAAAGAGCAGTACACGAAGACCAGCGCGGAGCTGGCCCAGCACAACGTCACCGCTCAGGCCGCGACACTGGCGGCCGGGGTCGAGGCCCTGGGGCCGTCGGCGGCCAGTGTGGCGGTGATCCTGCGGGTCACCCAGAACGCGCCGGGTCAGGCCGCGAGCAAGTCGGCGCCCGCGTTGCGGGTGGCGCTGACCAAGCGCGGCGGCGCGTGGCTGGTATCGGACGTGCTGCCGATCAGATGATCAGTTGGACTCGGCCGAGCGCGTCGACTTCACCTTGACGAACCGGTCCGACAGGCGGCGCATCCGGATCATCAGCGCGGCCGACGGGCTGGTGCTGCCGTCCAGGTAGGCGATGAGATCATCGGCGGTCACCCCGATTCGGGAGGCGAACTCCTGTTCGGCCAGGCCCGACCGGTCGATGAGCAGCCGCACGTGGCGGGCCACCTCGGCCCGTTCGTTGGCCTCCAGGTGGGTGCGGGCGCGTTCCAGCACCTCCCACAGCGCCTTGGAGATGCCGTAGGGCCGGGTGCCTTCGAGCACCTCTTCGACCTGGCGGGCGGTCCGCCCGTACGGATCGCGCTTCAAGGCGGCCGCGATGCGCTTCCAGGTGGCGATGTCGCCGCCCTGCAGCGCGGCACGAATGGCCGACGTCGGCCAGAACTCCACCGGCTGGTCGGGGTCTTGAAGGGGCCCACTGCGAGATGGACCGCCGGGCCCGGCCTCGCGCATGCGCGGGTCGGTGGCCGACCGGTGGGGCGGCAGTGTGGGGCGTCGGTCAGATGCCAACGTCACCTCGCCTCCTCCAACATCGCTACGGCCACCGACAGGCAGCGCTGCCTGATCTCATCCCAGTCCGGGCGGGCGTCGGCCTCGGATCCTTGCTCGTCATTTAAATCACAGGGATCCGGATCAGCGAGTCGACGGACCAATTGGGTGGCGATCCATTCCCGCCTGGGCGACTGACAACAGTAGTACCTGTCCATGCCGGCCAGCACCACAGCGGCGGTCTCGGGCTCCAACGTTTCAACCATATCGGCAAAGTCGGCATAATCGCGGCGACTGTTACGGCACATGATGAGGTAGCCCTTGAGGCGCAGCGTCTCGGCGCCGGTGGGGACCAGCAGCCGGTCGCCGGTGGGCAGCTGAACGTGGGTGGTTTCCACCGGGCTGCGGCGTTCGTACACCGGGCGGTCCGCGGTGTCGGTCTCGCTCTCCAGCGCGTCGATGGCGACCGAAAGCCGCCCGCGCCACAACGTGACCGGGTGGACGGGCCGGCCGGCACCGACGATCGCCTTGGCGATGCCGTTGCGTGAGGCCAGTCCACCGACCAGCTTCTTGGCCGTGCCGTTGGTGTGACCGTTGCTCCCGGTCCTGCGGTCGGCGGCGCCCACCCCGACGCCCGCCTTCTCGTCGTCGATGTCGACCTGATGGGGGATCTGACCGGGGTCGCGCCCGCGATCCTGCTCGGACCCCTGCACCGGCGCGCCCTGTCTTTCCTTGCCGCTGCGCCCGCAGCCGGTGAAGGCCAGCGGGTCGGTCACGCAGATGGCGTCCGGCGCCAGGTGCTTGAGCTTGGCCGCCGACTTGAGCACCATCCGCAGGTCGGCGTTGGGCGCCGTCAGCGCCGATATGTCGTCGGGAATGACCACGACGTCGCCCAGATCGACCTCCGGCAGGGGCCGGTCGAAGTCGACCGACGGCAGCACGCGCGACAGCCACGGCGGGATCCACCAGTTCCACTGCGCGAACATCGCCATCAGCGCCGGCACCAGGACCAGCCGCACCACGGTGGCGTCCACGGCGATCGCGACGGCGCACGCCACGCCGATCTCGGCCACCAGCGGCATGCCGGCGAACGCGAAGCCGATGAAGACGGCGATCATGATCAGCGCGGCGCTGGTGATCGTGCGGGCGCTGGTGCTCACCCCGTACGCCACGGCGTCGCGGGTGTTCCCCGAATGCAGGAAGCGTTCCCTGATGCGGGTCAGCAGGAAGATCTCGTAATCCATCGACAACCCGAAGGTCATCGCGAGCACCAGCGGGGGAACGGTGCTGTCGATCGAGCTGATCTGGGCGAAGCCGAGGTCCTTCAGCCAGCCCCACTGGAACACCATCACCAGGCTGCCGTAGGCGGCCGCGACCGACAGCAGTGTCATCAGCACGCCCTTGAGCGCCAGGAACACCGAGTGCACCGAGAGCAGCAGCATGACGAACGCGATCAGCGCGACGATCCCCAGCACCAGCGGCTCGGTCTTGGACACCTGGTCGTCGAAGTCCTTGATCAGCGCCGTCGGGCCGCCGACGTCCACTCGTGCGGTTCCCCGGTCGGGCACGCTGGGCAGCTGCGCGCGCATCCAGCCGACCGTCTCGCGGGCCCGCATGTCCTCGGGGTCGACCGACAACACTGCGGACAGCAGGGCGCTGCCGTTGTCCTCGGCGAATTGCGGCGGCGCCACCGAGACGATGTTGGGGGCCTGCGTCATCCGCTGCCGGATCGCGCCGATGGTCTGGCTGTGTTCGGGTGAGGCGGCGCCGCCGTCGGGAAAGGTGACCAGCACCCGGATGGGGCCGAGCGCGCCGGGGCCCAGCGCCTGGGCGGCCGCGCCCACCCCGGCGCGGATTTCGTGCGACGAGTCGAACTGGCGCAGCAGGCTGTTGCCCAGCACCATCGAGGCCGCCGGTGCGGCCATCACGAGCAGGACCAGCGATGCCGCGAGCGCCGAGATCCACGGCCGGCGCATCACCCAGCCGACCCAGCGGTTCCAGAACCGGGATTGGCCGCCCTCCGGCCCGCGCGACCAGTGCAGGAAGGCCGACCGCTTGGCGGCCGAGCGGCCGAACGTCGCCAGCGCCGCCGGGGTCAGCGTGGTTGAGGTCAGCATCGCGACGGCGACGGCCAGAATCGCCCCGGTCGCCATCGATTTCAGCGCCGGGGTGTTGATCACGTAGATCCCGGTGAGCGACGCGACGACGGTCATCCCGGACAGCACCACGGCCAGCCCCGAGGTGGCCATCGCGGCGTCGACGGCCTCGCGCGGCTCGCGGCCGCTTCGCAGCTCCTCGCGGAAGCGCATCAAGATGAACAGCGAATAGTCGACGGCGAGCGCGATCCCGAACATGGACACCGTTGAGGTCACGAACACCGACATGGTCGTGTAGGCCGACAGCAGGTAGACCAGGCCCATGGTGACCACGACCGTGCAGACGCCGAGGGCGAGCGGGATCGCCGCGGCGGCCAGCGAGCCGAACACGGCGAGCAGGACGATTAGGATCACCGGTAGGTTCCAGCGCTCGGCAGCGGCGATGTCGTGTTTGGTGTTCTGCGCCGCGGCGGCGCTGAGCGCGCCCTGGCCGATCACGTACAGCCGCACCCGGCCGTTCGCGGTCTGGCCGGGCTGATCGCCGTTGACGCCGACCTTCTTGCGCAGCTGCTTGGCGACGTCACTGGTGTTCCGGGAGTCCAGCCGCAGCGACAGCACATACGGCCGGTCGGGTTGCGGTGGCCGCTGGGTGGGATTGGGCACCTCCGAGACGCCGGGAACCTCGGCGGCGGTTCGCCTGAGCAGCGCGACCGCGTCGTTGATGTCGGCGTAGCTGGCGTCCGGGCGGGGCGCCGCCACCAAAGCCAGCGAGGACGACCCCTGGTCGTGGTAGAGCTCCTCGAGCTGGTCGTGGACGAGCAGCGACTGCGAACCCGCAACCTCGAAACCGCCGCCGGTCAGATTCCCCGACTGCGTCAAGGCGAGATAGATCGCCGGAACCAGAGCCAGCAACCAGCCCGTGAAGACCAACCAGCGGTACTTACGCAGGCTGCGGCTCAGGCGCATCATTAACTGCTGGATTTCGTCACTCCCCTGTGTCGCGAAATGCGTGCTGGCGAGAATACCGCAGCGACCTGTGGATGATGTCAGCTTTCTGGTTCCTGAGCTGCAGCGACGGCGTTGTTGCCAAGACGCTGCCAAGTCGTTGTGAGCCGGTGACCCGGCGGGATTTTCATCACACGGACGTCGACGGGCTGGCCGGGGCGCCGCCGGCGATGGCAGGATGTCGGATGGCCCGCGGGGTCCTGGGGAGCTCCGCCATCGATGAGGCCGCCCAGTGCAGCCGTTTGCGAGGCGTCGGTGCTGCGTGCGACGTCGCAAACACTAAGGAGTTTCCATGACCAGAGGCACCGCGACCGGGCGCCGCAGAATCTTTGCCGGGCTGATCGCCGCCACCCTGCCGTGCGCCGCGCTCGCGGTCGCGGCGGGACCGGCGGCGACGGGCGCTACCGACCCGTGCTCGGCCAGCGAAGTCGCCCGGACGATCGGTTCGGTCTCCAAGTCGATGGGCGACTACTTGGATTCGCATCCGGAGACCAACCAGACGATGACCTCGATGCTGCAGCAGCAGGCGGGCCCGCAGTCGATGACCGGGCTGAAGTCCTACTTCGAGGCCAACCCCAAGGTGGCCGGCGACATGACGTCGATCGCCCAGCCGCTGACCAACCTGTCGCTGCAGTGCAAGCTGCCGATCTCACCTGCGCAGGCGATGGGCATGATGCAGCAGGCGCAGGGCGCCGCGGGTGGGCTACCCGGCCTGCCGGGTAACGCGGCGGCGTCCCCGCTGGGCGGCACGCCGGCTGCCCCGCCGGCGGCCACCGGTCCTGTCGCACCGGCGCCGGCCAACCCGCTCTCGGGGCCGCCCCGGGGCAACACCGCCGGCTAATCTTCGCTATCCGGGCTCCGATCGGGCGGTAACGGGCCCTGCAAGGCGGTCTCCGTCGGATCGTTCGTGCTCGTCGCCTGCGGCCCGGTCGGTTCGGTGTTCGGCGCCGCCTCCTCGTCGTCCGGGACGGCGACGTTCTCCGTGCGAAAGACGAAGAAGAACACCACCCACCCGATGGCGGACATGAGCAGCCAGCTGATCAGCCGGTAGATCAGCATGGCCGAGATCGCGTTGGGCAGCGACATGCCGCTGGATACCAGCCCCGGCACCAGCACCGCCTCGACCACCAGCAAGCCGCCCGGCATCAGCGGTATGGTCCCGACGGCCCGGGCGGCCGCGTAGGCCACCGTGAGCCCGGCGACCGACGCGTGGTCCCCGGCGGCGTAGGCCGCGAAGCCGAGGCAGGCCACGTCGGCGACCCAGTTGAACATCGACCAGCCGAAGGCCACCCCCATGTCGCGCCGGCCCAGGCTCACCGATTCCAGCTGCATCAGGGTCTGGCGCCATCTGTCCAGGCCGGTGTCGGCGGGCCGGCCGCGGACGGAGTTGACCCACGACAACACCCGGCAGCCGATGCCGTCGATCAGTTCCGGCCGCGACGCGACGGCCTGGGCGAGAATCAGCAATGCGACGAAGCCGCCGAGGGTGAACAGCAACGAGAACGGGTTGTTCTTCGCGCCGAGGAAGAACGCGCCGCCCAGCCCCAGCAGCGCCAGTCCCACGGCCTGCAGGACGCCCCCCATCACCAGCTGCCACGACGCCACCACGGTCGAAGCGCCCCAAAGCCGTTGCTGCCTAAGCAAAAAGGTGGCCGAGAGCACCGGCCCGCCGGGCAGCGTGGTGCTCAGCGAGTTGGCGGCATAGATGGCGGCTTCCGACCGCAACTGTTTGACGTGTACGCCGGCCGACCGCAACAGCGTGCGCTGGATTTGCGCGAAGCTGTGCATCGACGCGGCCGACGCCACCACCGACGCCAGCAGCCACCACCAGTTCGCCTCGTACAGGCTCATCCACGCCTTGGCCAGCTGATGCCAGCCCAGCGCGACCTCCACGGCAAGCACGATGGCGACGGCCCCGAGGATCACCCACCGCAGCCACCAGTACTTCCCGCGCGGGGCCTCTTCGCGCGGGAACTCGAGATTGCGGGCGGGTGCGTCGTGCGACACGTGGTTTAGGGTAACGGTGCAGGTGGCGCGGGGATCGCCGCGCGTCGCCGACCGTGTCGGGGTCGTAACCGGATCGTGCCGGGGTGGTCGCGGCCGGCTGGCGTGCGGACGGGTCCGGGCACGTTTGGTTGTGCCCCGCGCCGGATAGGCTCACCCAATGCCGGCAAACACCGATGACGCTTCGGTCGAACCCCTCGTCCGCAAGACCGCAGCCTGGGCCTGGCGTTTGCTGGTCATCCTCGCCGCGCTGATCGCCCTGCTGTGGGTGGTGAAGAAGCTCGAAATCATCATCGTCCCCGTGCTGGTGGCGCTGTTGCTCAGCGCCCTGCTGCTGCCGGTGGTCGACTGGCTCGACCGACGCGGTCTGCCCCGCGGTGGTGCCGTCACGTTGGTGTTGCTGGGGGGTTTCGGGGTGCTGGGCGGCATCCTGGCTTTCGTCGTCAACCAGTTCGTGGACGGTCTCCCGGGCCTGACCGAACAGGTGACGCACAGCATCGAGTCCACCCGGCGCTGGCTCATCAACGGGCCGGTGCATCTGCGCCGTGAACAGATCGACAACGCGGGCAACGCCGCGATCGAGGCGCTGCGCAACAATCAGGCGAAGCTGGAAAGCGGCGCCCTGTCGACCGCGGCAACCATCACCGAACTGGTCACCGCGGCGGTGCTGGTGCTGTTCACGCTGATCTTCTTCCTCTACGGCGGGCGCAACATCTGGGCCTACGTGTCCAAAATCTTTCCGTCGGACGTCCGCGGCCGCGTGGGCGAGGCGGGCCGCGCCGGATACGGCTCGCTGACCGGATACGTGCGCGCCACCTTCCTGGTGGCGCTCACCGACGCGGCCGGGGTCGGCACCGGCCTGGCGATCATGGGCATCCCACTGGCGTTGCCGTTGGCTTCACTGGTGTTCCTGGGAGCCTTCGTCCCACTGATCGGTGCGTTGATCTCGGGCCTGCTGGCCGTGGTGGTCGCCCTGTTGGCCAAGGGCTTCGTCTACGCACTGATCACCCTCGGTTTGCTGATCGCGGTGAACCAGCTCGAGGCGCACGTGCTGCAACCGCTGGTGATGGGCCGCGCCGTCTCGATTCACCCGCTCGCGGTGGTGCTGGCCATTTCCGCCGGGGGCGTGCTCGCCGGGATCGTCGGCGCGCTGCTGGCCGTCCCGACGGTCGCGTTCCTCAACAACGCGATCCAGGTGCTGCTCGCTCCGGATCCGGCCGCCGAAGCCGAGAAGCAGACCGAAGAGGCCGACGAGGCCAGCATCCTGCAGGCCGAACCCGATGAACCAAAAGCGAAGGCCGACTAGGGCAAATAGCGGGCCTACAGCCGACCCTCGCGCCGCAGCAGGTCCTGAGCGGACAGCCCGCCGCCGGAACGTCGGTGCTGGCGCGCGTCGCCGTTATCGGCCTGTCCGCGGGAGTTCAGCTTCTCCGTGGCGGCGTCGGAGTCGTTTGCATCCGGCCGCGTCGACGGGAAGGCGGTGGTGGGCTCGACGGCGTCGCCCTGGTCGTCGACGCGGTTGGGGGGCACCGGGATCGCCCGGTTTTCGCCGCCGGATGGCGGTGGTTGCGGCGCCGTCGGCCCCGGGGCGGGGGGTCGCGCCGGCGCCGGCGGGGCGGCATTGTCCGGCCGCTCATGGGCGGGGTGGTGCACCGGGTTGGCGGGGGCGGCGTGGGGCACGGAGAGGCGCGTCGTCTTGGCCTCCGTCGGCTGCCGGGTCTGCAAACGCGTGGTGTTGGCGGCATCGGCCGGGGGCGCCGCGGCCCGCATCGCCGCGCCCGCGGGCACTTCCGAACCGGGCTTGGGCTCGGCCGGCCCCGGACGGGTCGCGCGCGAGGGTTCGAGGGCCGCGGGATGCGTGGGGTCGTGCGGCGGGCGCGGCACGGCGGCGACCAGGCTGGCCGCCACCGGGGGCCGCGCGGGCCGCCCGTTGAGGGTCGGCCGCTTGCGCTCGTCGGGCAGGTCGATCTCGCCTAGCCCGATCTTGTTCTGCAGGCGCCTGGCCCAGCGCGGGGCCCACCAGCAGTCGTCGCCGAGCAGCTTCATCACCGAAGGCACCAGGAACATCCGGACGATGGTGGCGTCCAGCAGCAGCGCCGCCATCAGGCCGAAGGCCAGATACTTCATCAACACCAGGTCGGAGAACACGAACGAACCGGCGACCACGGCGAGGACCAGCGCGGCGGCCGTGATCAGCCGCCCGGTCGTCGCGGTGCCGATCCGGATCGCTTCGGCGGTCGACATGCCGCGTTCGCGCGCCTCGACCATGCGGGAGACCAGGAACACCTCGTAGTCGGTGGCGAGGCCGAAACCGACCGCGACGACCAGCGCGATGACCACCACCATCAGCGGCGTCGGCGTGAAGTTCAGCCAGCTGGAGAAGTGCCCGTCGACGAAGATCCAGGTCAGAATGCCCATGGTCGAGCCCAGCGTCAGCGCGCTCATCACCGCCGCCTTGATCGGCAACACCACCGAACCGAACGCCAGGAACATCAGCAGCATGGTGGCGCCCAGCAAGAGGAACAGCATCAGCGGAGCCTTGTCGAACAGGCTGTGGATGCTGTCCTGCTCCAGCGCAGGCGTGCCGCCAACATAGAGGTTGAGGCCCTTCGGCGGGTTCACCGCCCGCAGTTCGCTCAGCTTCTTGGCGGCGTCGTTCTTATTGAGCAGGCCGTTCTGGATCACCCGCACCGAGCCGTCCTTGGGCACGGTCGTCCCGTTCGGTCCGGCGACGCAGGGGTTGCCGGCGATGGTCGGGCAGGGCCGCTCCTCCCACGTCTTGTCGGTGAAGCCGTTGAGCCCCGCGATCCTGTTGCGGATGTCCGCGACCTGCTGGTCGGTCACCTTGCTGCCGTTGGTGCTCTGAATGACCACCGTCAGCTGCTCGGTCCGATAGCCGGGGAAGAGTTTGTCGAAGTGCTCCTGCGCCAGGCGTACCGCGTTATCAGGCGGCAGGTATTTCTCGCTCATGCCGCCGAAAGAGAGGTTGCCCAGCGGGATGACCAGCAGGATCATGCCGACGGCGATCGGGATGGCGAAGGCCAGCGGCCGCTTCATCACCCAGTTGACCAGCTTGCCCCAGAAGCCGGCCTCGACCTCTTCGCGGGTCTTGGTCTTCTGCAGCCGGTCCGCGAGCCAGTTGAGGTAGGCGCGCGAGTACTTCCAGTTCCGCAGGAACGGGACGCGGAACGCGGTCCGTACACCCAGCGCGTCGACGTGGCGGCCCAGGATGCCCAGGCAGGCCGGCAGGAACGTGATCGACAGCAGGGCCGCCAGCCCCACCGCGGCGAAGATCGCGTAGGTCAGCGAATGCACGAAGCCCTGCGGCAACACCAGCAGGCTGGCGCTCGACGCGATGATCAGCACCGCGGAGAACGTCACGGTGCGACCGGCCGTCATGACGGTGCGGCGGACGGCGGCCTCGGTGTCGTAGCCCTCGGCGATCTCCTCGCGGAACCGGCTGACCACGAAAAGCCCGTAGTCGATCGCGATACCGAGGCCGATCAGCGAGACCACCGGCTGGGCAAAGAAGTGCACCGGCCCGAACATCGCGACCAACCGCAGGATGCCCAGCGAGCCCGCGATGCTGAGGCCGCCCACGATGGCCGGCAGGCCGGCGGCGACCGCGCCGCCGAACACCAGGAACAGGACGACCGCCACCAGCGGCACCGCCAGGACCTCCATCCGGCGCTGGTCGGTGGCGATGGTGCCGGTCAGGGCGTTGGCGATCGGCTCGAGACCGGCGAGTTCCACCGTGCCGCCGTCGAGCTTCTGCAGGGCCGGCGCGATGGCCTTGTAGTTGTTGAGGATGCTGTCGTCGTCGTCGCCCTTCAGCGGGATGGACACGAAGGTGTGCTTCTTGTCCTCGCTGACCATCCCCTTGATCAGGGGGTTCGTGCTGTCCGGCGCCGCCAGCCACCCGGCCCAACCGACGACCTCGTCGGCGTGGTCGGTCTTGAACTTGTTGAGCTCGCCGACGATCTTGTCCCGCCAGGCCTGGTCGTCCACGGTCTTGCCGCTGGGGGCGGTGAACGTCGCCACGATGTGGCTGGTGCGGTCGCGGCCATAGGTCTGGTCGCCCAGCACCGAGGCTTTGACGGATTGACTGCCCTCGTCGTAGAAACCGCTCTGCGTGACATGCTTGCCGAGGCTGACCCCGAAAACGCCGCCGAGCAGGCAAAGAGCTACCGTGACCCCGATAACGATGTACCGGTAGCGGTACACAGTTCGACCCCACCAGGCGAACACGCAAGCTCCTTACTGGATCGTCAACGACCCGCACGGTACCTTTCGGTTTTTCAAGCCAGTGTCACACACGCGCGGTCAACAGAGCGGACAGCGGCCGGAACGGCTGCAGCCATGCTCCCTGGTCAGGCAGCGAATCTAGGCCGATTCGCGGCAAGGGCTCCCGGAATACACCGCTGATGTCTTCCAGGTCGACAAAGTCCAAGGTATCCGACGCTAGCGCCCAACTCGCATGTTCGCGAAATCCGATGACTTGAACGGTGACCCCGGAGCGTGCTATCTCCTCGAGCGGCTGTCGAAACGCCTGCCCGTCGGCGGAAGCCACCACCAGCGCCGCCAGCCCTTCGCTGCGCCGCAGTTCGATGTGGGCGAGCATGTCGCGGTCGACGTCGCTGTCCTCGTCGATCTTCGGTTTCGCGAAGACCGCGAACCCCACGTTACGAAGGGCGTCCACCCAGGGGCGGACGACGTCGGCGCTGCCCGGCGCGATGTTGGTGAAAACGGTGGCCTCGGGTTCGACCACGACACCCGGCCGGCCGGCGCTGATCTCGGCCGTGCGCGCCAGCAGCCACCGGCCCAGGGCATCGAACCGCGGGCGCTCCAGGGCGGTGGGGCGTCGACCCAGGATCGACCCGAGCCCCATGTCGAGGTTGGGCGCGTCCCAGACCAGCAACACGCGCCCGCCCGGCGGTGAGAAGCTTCCGAGCGCATCGTCGGGCAACACCGGCAAGGGCTCTGCCGTCGCGGTCTGTTCTTCCGCCAGGCTCATGGTCATCGCCTACTCATGTCGTAGCCAGATGAATTCGGTCACGGCGCTGCCCGCCTCTTGGGCCTTCGTCTCGTACTTCGTGGTCGGCCGCACCACTGAGATCGGCAGCGGGTCCGCGGGATCGACGCGACGCAGCCGCGGCTCGGCGTCGCCCACCTCGCCGATGTGTTCGGCGTAGCCCGGGTGGTCCGTCGCGGCGTGCAGGACACCACCAGGGAGTAACCGGTCGGCGATCAGGCCAACCGTGCCCGGTTGCAGAAAGCGGCGCTTGTGGTGCCTGGCCTTCGGCCAGGGGTCGGGAAAGAAGAGGCGGACCCCGGTCAGCGACCCGGGCGGGATCAGCCGCTGCAGCACGTCGATCCCGTTGCCGCGGATCAACCGGATGTTGCCGACCCCGTCGCGGTCGATCGCGCACAGCAGTTGCGCCAGCCCCCGCTTGTAGATTTCCACCGCGATCACATCGATATCGGGCTCGTCCTTCGCCATCGCCAGCGTGGATATGCCGCTGCCGCAACCGATTTCGAGCACCAAGGGCGCCTCGCGGCCAAACCACTCACGGGTGTTCAGTTGCGGCTCGTTTTCGCCTTCCCCGGCCGGGGCGCCCAGGGACAGGCCCAGCTTGTGCCACAGCCGTTCCCAGGTCTGCCGCTGAGTGTCGGAAAGGGCGGATCGCCGGGAGCGAAAGCTCGATGCCGGAAGGTAGCGCAGCTCGCGACGGTCGTCCGATTCCTCCTCAGGCGCGTCGGGAAAAGCGCCCGCCCGGGGTTGCGCATGCATTCGTCCATGGTGGCCCATAAACGAGTGATGTAGCCGCCCCTGGTCCAGATTGATACCCAACAGTTGCCTTCAGCTGGTAACAGTCAAACGGTGGCTCGCATCAAAGTGACGCAAGTGCCACCATTCGTTGGGACCGATCGGCCCCCGGGTCGGATCCATCGAACCGAACGCAGGACATGAGGGGACGATGAGGGGACAAGGACACCAGAATTTCGTCGACGAGCTGGCGCGATTCGCCGCCGGCCACACCGACCCGCGCGTGACGGCCATCGCCGAGCGAACGGCCGCGCCGTTGCGCGTGCTGGTCCGGGGACGCCCCGGCGTGGGGCGCTCAACGGTGGCCCGCGCGCTGGACCGTGCCGGAGCCGCCGCGGGCATCGCGGTCACGCCCGCCGACTGTGATGCCGACGTCGTCGTGTACGTGCTCACCGAGGTGGTCAAGCCGGAAGACGTCGATGCGATCTCCGCCGCCGGACGCCCGGTATTGGCGGTGCTGAACAAAGCCGACCTGGCCGGGTCCCTCTCCCGAGGGGACGGGCCGATCGCGGCGGCGCGAACGCGTTGCGCGGAGCTTGCCGCGGTGGTGGGCGCGCCCACGGTTCCGATGGCCGGCCTGCTCGCGGTCGCCGCGCTCGACGACCTGGACGCCCCCGTGTGGGCGGCACTGCGCACGTTGGCGGCGCACCCCGGCGTGGCCGCCGCGCTCGACGGCTCGTTCGCCGGATTCATGGCGGCAGACAACCCCGTGCCGGCCGATGTGCGGCTGCGCCTGCTGGACGCCCTGGACCTGTTCGGCATCGCGCTCGGGGTCGCCGCTGTCCGGCAGGGCAGGACCGCCGCGCAGATGCGGGCCCTGCTGCGCCGGACGAGCGGTGTCGACGCCGTCCTGTCCCGGATTACCAGCGCCGGCGCCGAAGTGCGCTACCAGCGGGTGCTGGACGCCGTCGCGGAGTTGGAGGCGCTGGCGGTCGGCCCGGGTGAATCCGCGGTGACGATCAGTGGATTCCTTTCCCACGACGACACGGTGATCGCCCGAATGGCGGCCGCCGTCGACCTGGCCGAGGCGGCCGGGCTGGACCCCGAGAACGCCGGACCCGCTGACTGGGACCGCGACCCGTCGGCCCACCTGCCGCGCGCGGTGCGGTGGCAGCGTTACAGCCGGGCGTCGGCGAGCGACCTGCACCGGGCCTGTGGGGCCGACATCGCCAGGGGATCGATGCGGCTGTGGGCGCGGGCCTGCGGGTCACTGCCCGGGGAGCCGCTGGGGGACGGGCTGTGAGCGGCGACATGCACGACGACCCGGTCGCGCGAGTCGACGCGCTGGTGGCGAGTATCAGTCCGGAGCTGGATGCCCCCGGCATCCAGCGCCGTGAGGTGGTGCTGGTGACCGGACCGTGGATGGCCGGGGTGACCGCGGTGGCCGCGGTGCTGCGTGAGCGGCTACCGGAGCACAAGTTCGTCGAGTCGGGGGACCTGGGCCCCGGCGATGCGCCGATGGCGGTGGTGTTCGTCGTGTCGGCGGCGGCCCACCTGACGCAGTCCGACTGCGCGCTGCTGGACGCCGCCGCCGCGCATACCGATGTGGTGGTCCCGGTGGTGTCCAAGATCGACGTGCATCGCGCCTGGCGCGACACGCTGGCCGCCAACCGCGACACGCTGGCCGCGCACGCGCCGCGCTACCGCGGCGTGCCCTGGGTGGGCGCGGCCGCCTTGCCCGACCTCGGCGAGCGGGACGTGGACGACTTGCTGGAGACGCTGTCGACCCGGTTGGCCGACCCCGAGCTCGCGCGGCGGAACCGGCTGCGGGCCTGGGAATTCCGGCTCAAGACCGTGGCGCAACGGTTCGACCGCGACGCCGACAGCGCCGGGCGGCGGGCCCGGGTCGACGCGCTGCGCGACGAGCGCAGCGCGGCGCTGCGGCAGCGGCGCGAGGCGAAGACCGAGCGCACCATCACGCTGCGCGGCCAGATTCAGCAGGCGAAGGTCCAGCTGTCCCACTTCGCGCGCAATCGTTGCTCGTCGGTGCGCAGTGAACTGCAGGAAGACGCCGCGGGGTTGTCCCGGCGCCGCATGCCCGGCTTCGAGGCGCACACGCGTGGCCGCCTGGACGAGGTGGTCGCCGAAGTCAACGAGGGCACCGCCAGCCACCTCGCGGACGTCGCGCAGGTGGTGGGGGTCGTGACGACCCTGCCGCCCGTCGAGGAGCTGCCGACGGTCGACGTCCCACCGCCGCCGCTGAAATCCCGGCGACAAGAAACCTGGCTGATGATGCTGCTCGGCGCGGGGTTCGGCCTGGGGGTGGCGCTGACCCTGAGCCGGCTGATGAGCGGGCTGGCAGCTCGGCTCAGCCCCGCCCTGTCCGTCGTCGCGTCGGTGACGTGCGTGGCGATCGGGCTGGCGGTCACCCTCCTGGTGGTCAATATCCGCAGCCTGCTGCACGACCGGGCGCTGCTGGACCGGTGGGCGGGCGATGTGACCTCCTCGCTGCGGTCGGTGGCCGAGGAGTTGGTCGCAACGCGCGTCCTGGTCGCCGAGTCGGTGCTGAGCAAGGCGGTGCTGGCTCAGGACGAGGTGGAGAACGCCGAGGTGAGCGACCAGGTCAGCGCCATCGACCGCGAGCTGCGCGCGCACGCCATGGCCGCGTCGCGGGCCGCCGCCGAGCGGGACCGGGAGATGCCGACCGTGCTGGCGGCCCTGGACGCCGTGCGTGCAGAACTGGGTGAAGCGGGTATATCTCCAGTCGCCGTTGAAGTGTCCAGCGGCGAATCGGGCGGAGAAATCCAGGCAACCGGAAAACCGGCTTCTACGAGCGGTGATGGAGATTCTGCGGGATCTTCTGAATCGTTGTTGTGAGAAGGCTTATACCTGCCCGAGACCTCCCCGACAAGGTGCTCACGATAACCTGTAGTTAACACCACCATGTCAACCGTTGTGTGGGCGACCGCATACGCGATGGGCACCAAAAGAAGCCCGAGTACGCAGAAGAATTCAGGAGACTTCGATGACCTCAGCGACCATTCCCGGACTGGACACCGCACCCACCAACCATCGGGGGCTGCTGTCGTGGGTACGGGAGGTCGCCGAGCTCACGCAGCCCGAGCGCGTGGTGTTCACCGACGGCTCCGCCGAAGAGTTCGATCGACTCGCCGCCCACCTGGTCGAGGCGGGCACCTTCACGAAGCTGAACGAGAAGAAGCACCCGAATTCCTACCTGGCGTTGTCCGACCCGTCCGACGTGGCGCGGGTGGAGTCGCGGACCTTCATCTGCTCCGAGCGCGAGATCGACGCCGGCCCCACCAACAACTGGATGGATCCGGCCGAGATGCGTGGCATCCTGAAGGACCTGTACCGCGGCTGCATGCGTGGCCGCACCATGTACGTGGTGCCGTTCTGCATGGGCCCGCTCGGCGCGGACGACCCCAAGCTGGGCGTGGAGATCACCGACTCCGAGTACGTGGTCGTCTCCATGCGCACCATGACCCGGATGGGCAAGGCCGCCCTGGAGAAGATGGGTGACGACGGGTTCTTCGTCAAGGCGCTGCACTCGGTGGGCGCGCCCCTGGAGCCCGGGCAGAAGGACGTGCCGTGGCCCTGTAACGACACCAAGTACATCACCCACTTCCCGGAGACCCGCGAAATCATGAGCTACGGCTCGGGCTACGGCGGCAACGCGCTACTGGGTAAGAAGTGCTACTCGCTGCGCATCGCGTCGGCGATGGCCCACGACGAGGGCTGGCTGGCCGAGCACATGCTGATCCTCAAGCTGATCTCCCCGGAGAACAAGGCGTACTACTTCGCCGCGGCGTTCCCCTCGGCGTGCGGCAAGACCAACCTCGCGATGCTGCAGCCCACCATCCCGGGCTGGCGGGCCGAGACCCTGGGCGACGACATCGCCTGGATGCGGTTCGGCAAGGACGGCCGGTTGTATGCGGTCAACCCCGAATTCGGTTTCTTCGGGGTGGCGCCGGGCACCAACTGGAAGTCCAACCCCAACGCCATGCGCACCATCGCCGCGGGCAACACCGTCTTCACCAACGTCGCGCTCACCGACGACGACGAGGTGTGGTGGGAGGGCCTGGAGGGGGAGCCCGATCACCTGATCGACTGGAAGGGCAACGACTGGTACATCCGCGAGACGGAAACCAAAGCCGCCCACCCGAATTCGCGCTACTGCACACCCATGTCGCAGTGCCCCATCCTGGCGCCGGAGTGGGACGACCCGCAGGGTGTGCCGATCTCGGGCATCCTGTTCGGCGCACGCCGCAAGACCACGGTGCCGCTGGTGACGCAGGCCCGCGACTGGCAGCACGGCGTTTTCATGGGCGCCACCATGGGCAGCGAGCAGACCGCGGCTGCCGAGGGCAAGGTCGGCACGGTGCGCCGCGACCCGATGGCCATGCTGCCCTTCCTGGGCTACCACGTCGGTGACTACTTCCAGCACTGGCTCGACCTCGGCAAGAACTCCGACGAGTCCAAGATGCCGAAGGTGTTCTTCGTGAACTGGTTCCGCCGCGGCGAGCACGGTGAGTTCTTGTGGCCGGGCTTCGGCGAGAACAGCCGCGTGCTGAAGTGGATCGTCGACCGCATCGAGCACCAGGCCGGCGGTCAGGACACCCCGATCGGCATCGTGCCGAGCGCGGCCGACCTGGACCTGGACGGCCTCGACGTCGAAGCCGAAGACGTCGCGAAGGCGCTCGCGGTCAACGCCGACGAGTGGCGCCAGGAGCTTCCGCTGATCGAAGAGTGGTTCGAGTTCGTCGGCGACAAGCTGCCCACCGGTGTCAAGGACGAGTTCGAGGCGCTCAAGCAACGCCTGGCCGACGCCGACTAGCCACGTTCGGGGGCGACCAGTTCCGCCCGGGCCGTGTCGATTTGGTCGAGCGCATAGCTGACCACTTCCGCGCTGGTCATGGCCGCCCCATTTGCGGCCAATGACTCGTACTCCCGGTTGCCAAGGGCGGCGCGCAGGTGCGCGACCGCGCCGTTGATTTCCGGAAACGCGTGCGACGTCAGCGGCGTGGCGGCGAACCCACTGATGGTGGCCGCCGGCACGTGATGGCCGAGGCGGTCCAGGTACGCGGCAAGGACCGCCAACGGACTGCGGACCAACGCGAAACTGCCCGAATCGAAGAAGTTTCGCATCGACACGGTCAGCAGGTCGAGGGCATCCGTCAGGTTGCCCTGCGAAACGGCCAACCGGGAAAGGATGAGCGTCAGGTGCGATTCCTGTTGGCGGTTACCGCTTTCGCGCGCGATCTTCAGGCCGCGGGCCAACGCGTCGTAGGCCTTGGCCGGATCGGCCCGGGAGTTGGCGTATCCGTATGCCAGCAGAGTCTGAGATCGGACATTCGGGTTGTCCGAGGTCTCGGCGGCCGACGGGAGCTTTTGCGATGCCGCGACCGCGGCCGCGTTGTCCCCGCTGATGATCAACGCGTAGACCAGGCAGGCGTGCACCAAGGTGTGCGGGTGCTGGCGTCGCTCAATGATGTTGTGGCACCAGTCAACCCAGCGTTCCGGATGGCCGGCGACGATATAACCGACCCCGAGCATCGGCTCGAGCGCTTCCACAATCTCGTCGTAGCGCCCGCCGATGATCGCGGCCTTGCCGGCCTCGCTATAGCGGAAGTAATCCTCGATGCGCCCGTTGGCGTAGCACTGCACGGCGGCCAGGTAGAGGTGCACCAGCCTCGGGTGGTCGACGGCTTTCGCCGGCTCGATGAGTTCCTCCGCCCACGGGACGGACTCGTACTTTTCGATGCATAGTCCTAAAATCGTTGCGTACCAAGCGATCGCGATGGCGGTGTCGAGATCGCCGGCGTCGGCGGCCCACCGGTATGCGCTGCGCAGGTTCGGCAATTCGTCCGTGAACCAGGCGTAGGACTCGCGCTGCCGGGCGCTGTTCCACAGCTCCATGAGATCGTTTTCCCGGCCGGCGAAATACCGCGCGTGCGCGGTGCGGGTGTCGTCCGCTTCACCCGCGGCGACGAGTTGTTCCTCGGCGAACTGGCGGACGGTCTCCAGCATCGAGAAGCGCGTTCGTGACGCCGACCGATTGGCCACCAGCAGCGACTTGCGAACCAGGGCATGCAGCAGGTCCAGGGTGACCAGATCGTCATCGGATCCGGTGACTGCGCAGGCGGCCGAAAGGTCGAACCCACCCGCGAACACCGAGCAGCGTTGCAGCAGAGCCTTTTCCGAATCGTCGAGCAAATCGTAGGACCACTGGACCATGTGCCGTAACGTTTGGTGCCGTTCCAGCCCGCGCCGGGATCCGACCAGCAGCCGAAACCGGTCGTCAAGCCGATCGCGCAGCTCGGTGGGGCTCATGGACACCATCCGCGAGGCGGCCAATTCGATGGCCAGGGGTATCCCATCCAGGCGGCGACAGATCTCGACGACGGCGGCCGCGTCGTCGCCATGGGTGAAGGACATGCCCCGCGCAAAACCCTGTGCGCGTTCGATGAACAACGTCGCCGCGGGCGATGCCACGCCGTGACCGCGGTCCAGCGACGGTACCGTCCACAGTTGTTCGTCGCCCAGCGACAGACCCTCGCGACTGGTGGCGAGAATCGTGACGGCCGCCGAGTGCTCGAGGATCTTCTCAATCAGCTCGGCCGCTGCATCCAGGACGTGTTCACAGTTGTCGAACACCAGCAGCCGTGACCGGCCCGCCAGGGCCATCGCGATGCTGTCCGCCAGGCTCATCTCGGGCTGCTGGATGATTCCCAGCACGGCCGCCGCGGCGTCGGGCACCGCGGCCGGATCGCCGACGGTTGCCAGCTCGATGAGGAAAGCGCCGTCGGGGAAGTCGTTCTCCAGGCGGGTGGCGACCTCGAGCGCCAGTCGTGTCTTGCCCACGCCACCCACCCCGGTCAGCGTGACGAGGCGATGGGCTTTGAGCGCCGTCTGTACCTCGACGATGTCCGACTCGCGGCCGATGATCGAGGTCGTCGGCACTCTGAGGTTCCCCGGCACGGCGTCGACCGCCCGAAGCGGCGGGAAGTCTGTGCTGAGCCCGGATGCCCGCACTTGATGGATGGCAACGGGTTTGGCAATATCGCGCAGCCGGCGCGCGCCCAGGTCGACCAGGTCGACACCGGTGAGCAGTTCCGCTGTGGCGCCGTCGAGCAGGATCTGGCCGCCGTGTCCTGCCGACATGACCCGCGCTGCGCGATTCAGCACCGCACCGAAGTAGTCGTCGCCGCGCAACTCGGTCTCGCCGGTGGCGATGCCCATCCGCACCGGCAGCGCCAGCCCCCGCTGCGCGGCGACGGCCGCGCCCACGGCGGCCTTAGGAGAGCTGAACGCCGCGCAGACCCCGTCCCCGGTGTGCTTGAAAAGCCAACCTCGATACGCGGCCACGGTTTCCCGCAGCAGGTCGTCATGAGCTGCCAGGGCCGCCCGCATCGCGTCCGGGTCGGCCTCCCACCGGCGCGTCGACCCCTCCACGTCGGTGAAAAGGAAGGTCACTACTCCCGACGGGGCATCCGGGGTGGCCCGGCCCTCGGTGATGCCCATTGACGCACTGTAAGCCAGGTGCGCGGGATGCGAAGGACAAGCGCGAACCGTACACCTTGACACCCGTCAAGTTTTTCGGCGGTACAGTCTGCGCATGCAGATTCGCGAGTACCTCGGCACCGGTAAGCCCGCCGTAATTCTTCACCCGTCCGCCACGGTCGTCACCTTCGACGAGCTGGAGGCGCGGGCCAACCGGCTGGCGCATCATTTCCGGCGGGCCGGCCTCGTCGAGGGCGACGCCGTCGCGATCCTGATGGAGAACAACGAACACATGCACGCGGTCATGTGGGCGGCGCGCCGCAGCGGTCTGTACTACGTACCGATCAACACCCACCTGACCGCGGCCGAGGCCGCCTACATCGTCGACAACAGCGCCGCCAAGGCGATCATCGGGTCGGCGGCGCTGCGCAAGACCTGCGAGAACCTGGCCGAGCACCTTCCGGGCGGCCTGCCCGGATTGCTGCTGATCGTCGACGACGACCTCGAGGGCTGGCAGCGCTACCCCGAATGCGTTGCGGGCGAGCCGGACACCCCGATCGACGACGAACGCGAGGGTGACCTGCTGCAGTATTCGTCGGGCACCACCGGCCGGCCCAAGGGCATCAAACGCGAGTTGCCGCACGTGCCGCCGGCCGAGGCGCCCGGCATGATGTCCGCCCTCGTCGGCTTTTGGATGAACCCGGATTCGATCTATCTCAGCCCGGCGCCGCTCTACCACACCGCGCCCTCGGTCTGGTCGATGAGCGCGCAGGCCGGCGGGATCACCACGGTGGTGCTGGAGAAGTTCGATCCCGAAGGCTGCCTCGACGCCATCCAGCGCTATCACGTCACGCACGGGCAGTTCGTCCCGGCGATGTTCACCCGGATGCTGAAACTGCCCGAGGCGGTGCGCAATTCGTACGACCTGTCCAGCCTGCAGCGGGTGATGCACGCGGCGGCGCCGTGTCCGGTGGAGATCAAGAAGCAGATGATGGACTGGTGGGGGCCGATCATCGACGAGTACTACGCCTCCTCCGAGGCGATCGGGTCGACGCTGATCAGCGCCGAGGAGTGGCTGGCGCACCCGGGCTCGGTCGGCAAGCCGATGGCCTGCGAGATCCACATTCTGGACGAGAACGGGAACGAGCTGCCGCCTGGGCACCCCGGCGAGATCTATTTCGCGGGCGGCTACAGCTTCGAGTACCTCAACGACGACGCGAAAACGGCTGCGTCCCGGGACAAGCGCGGGTGGACGACGGTCGGCGACATCGGCTACGTCGACGACGAGGGTTACCTCTACCTCACCGACCGCCGCCACCACATGATCATCTCGGGCGGGGTGAACATCTACCCGCAGGAAACCGAGAACCTTCTGGCCACCCACCCGAAGGTGTTGGACGCGGCGGTCTTCGGCGTTCCCGATGACGAGATGGGGCAACGCGTGCTGGCGGTCGTGCAGACCGTCGACCCGTCCGACGCCACCGCCGAGTTCGCCGACGAGCTGCTGACGTGGCTGCGGGATCGCTTGGCGCACTACAAGTGTCCGCGCTCAATCGCGTTCGAGGCCCAGCTGCCGCGCACCGACACCGGCAAGCTCTACAAGAACGGGCTGATCGAGAAATACTCGGTGTAGCGATGCTGCGGGTGCTGGACCTGTCGAGCCCCCCGGATGCCGGCCCCGAAACCGGCTCCGCGGGTCCGCCGGGGGTGATCCTGGCGCATGGTTCGGCCGCCGACCTCGCCCGCTGCGAATCATGGTTGCAGGCGGCGACTTTCACCCTGACCGAGGACCGCTGCGACGATCGCCGGGTAGTCACCGTCGCTTCGGTGCCCGACGCGCTCGCCGAGTTGACCGCGCGCTGTCACCATTGGCCGCAGGCCAGCAGCATCTGTGACGACGTGTTGCGCGGCGTCGACCCGGGTGGGCCCGCGCTGTCGGCGGTGGTGACCGAGTCGCTGGCCTATTCGACCTTGCAGGCGGGCCCGGAGTTCGCGCGCTGGCTGGCCGAACGCGGTCCGGCCCGGATGCCCGACATCGCCGACCCGGTGCGGACCCACCGCGACGGCGACACGCTGCGAATCGCGTTCAACCGCCCGCAGCGACACAATGCGTTTTCCACCGACGCCAGGGCCGCGCTGCTGGAGGCGCTGACCGTCGCGCAACTCGACCCGTCGGTGACCGGGATCGTGTTGAGCGGCAACGGGCCGTCGTTCTGCAGCGGGGGCGACCTCGCCGAATTCGGCACCTTCGCCGATCCGGCGAGCGCGCACCTGGCCCGCACCCGGCACAGCCCCGCCCTGGCGCTCGATGAGCTGACCGCCCGGCTCGGCCGCGCCTGCCGGGCGGAGGTGCACGGCCGCGTAGTGGGCAGCGGGCTGGAAATGGCGGCGTTCTGCGGATGGGTGGCCGCGGGTGACGATTCGGTGTTCGGGCTGCCCGAACTCCAGTTGGGGCTGATCCCCGGCGCCGGCGGGACGCTCAGCGTCACCCGCCGGATCGGCCGGTGGCGTACCGCCTATCTCGTGCTGTCCGGCCGCACCATCGACGCCGGCACCGCGCTGGCCTGGGGCCTGGTCGACGCGACCCGCGACTAGGAAACGCCTAAAGCGTTGTCAGAAGCCCGAATACGTCGTGGTCGTGGTGGACGGCAGGTTCGAGACGGCGATCACGCCGATGGCGACGTACAGGATCACCATGATCACCGCGAACACCGCGCCGACGATGGCGCCGATGATGGCCCACTTCTTCGCGTTGTCGGCCGCCGCCTGGGCCTCGGCATACCGCCCTTGGGCCCACAGCCCGGACACCTTGGTGGAGTACACGATCGACACGATTCCGATCGGCAGACAGCACAGCACCGTGCACAGGATGGCCCAGACGAGGTAGTTCTCCGGCTCCGGCTGGCCTTGCCAGCCCGGTTGCGGCGCCGGCCAACCCGGTTGCTGGCCCGGCCAACCCGGTTGCTGGCCCTGCCAACCCGGCTGCTGGCCCTGCCAAGGCGGCGGCTGTCCCTGCCATTCCGGCTGCTGGCCCTGCCATTCCGGCGAGCCTTCGTAGGGCCCTGGGGGATAACTCATGGCAGCCGACTTTCTTTCATCGCAGTAACTTTTCATCCCGCGCAGCTTTGCTGAGAAGTCAGGCAAGGATACAGCACGCCCCGACGCCAAGCCCGGACATTCGGACTCCGGCTCAGATACCGCCCCGCGCGACCAATTGCCCGGCGATCACGTTGCGCTGAATCTCATTGGTGCCCTCGCCGACGATCATCAGGGGCGCGTCGCGGAAGTAGCGTTCCACGTCGTATTCACACGAGTATCCGTAGCCGCCGTGAATCCGCACCGCGTTCAGGGCGATCTCCATCGCCACTTCGGAGGCGAACAGTTTGGCCATCCCGGCCTCCATGTCGCAGCGCTCGCCGCTGTCGTAACGCTCGGCGGCATAGCGGGTGAGCTGGCGGGCGGCGGTCAGTTTGGTCGCCATGTCGGCCAGGTAATTGCCCACCGACTGATGCTTCCAGATCGGCCGGCCGAAGCTTTCCCGTTGCTGCGCATAGGCCAACGCGTCCTCGAGCGCCGCCGTGCCGACACCCAGCGCCCGGGCGGCCACCTGGATGCGGCCCGTCTCGAGCCCCTTCATCATTTGCGAAAAGCCTGCGCCCATCTCACCGCCCAGCACCGCCGACTGGGGCGCAATGAAATCTTCGAAGGACAGCTCGCAGGACTCGACGCCCTTGTAGCCCAGCTTGGGCAGGTCCCGCGACACGGTCAGCCCGGGGCCGTGCTGGACGAGCACGATCGAGATGCCGCGGTGGCGGGGCGTGACATTCGGATCGGTCTTGCACAGCAGCGCGATCAGCCCCGACCGCCGCGCGTTGCTGATCCAGGTCTTCGACCCGTTGATCCGCAGGCCGCCAGGGGCGCCGTCCGCGCTCTCAAAAGGCAGCGCCGTCGTGGTCATGTTCTGCAGGTCCGAGCCGCCGCCCGGTTCGGTCAACGCCATCGTCGCCCGCAACTCGCCGGACGCCATCGCCGGCAGGTAGGCCCGCTTTTGTTCCTCCGTCCCGAACAGGGTCAGCAGCTTGGCCACCACGGTGTGCCCGCCCATGGCGCCGGCCAGGCTCATCCAGCCGCGGGCCAGCTCCTCGGTGACCCGCACGTAGCAGGGCATGGACACCGGCGACCCGCCGTATTCCTCGGGAATGGCCAGGCCGTAGATGCCGATCCGCTTCATCTGCTCGATCCACGCCTCGGGATAGGTATTGGCGTGCTCGACCTCGCGGACCGTCGGTTTGACGTCGCGATCGATGAACGCACGCACCGTAGCCACCAGCATGTCCTCTTCGTCGTTCACCTGCTATCGACCTCCAGCCCTGATGGTGGCGACCCGCTTCGCCCGGCTTCGCCGCGCTCGCGATCGCCACGCAGTTGATGGTGGCGACCCGCTTCGCCCGGCTTCGCCGCGCTCGCGATCGCCACGCGGTTGATGGTGGCGACCCGCTTCGCCCGGCTTCGCCGCGCTCGCGATCGCCACGCGGTTGACCCTCGCTTCGACAGCCTGCCAGCATGTGGCGTTGTGACTAGTGACGGGTATGCGGGGATCCGGCCGGGGGGCCCGTACTTCGACGACCTCTCGGTCGGCCAGGTCTTCGACTGGGCGCCTGCGGTGACGCTGTCCTCAGGGCTGGCGGCGGCCCACCAGGCGATCGTGGGTGACCGGCTCCGCCTGGCGTGCGATGCCGTGCTGTGCACCGCCGTGACCGGCGTGCCGGGACCGCTGGCGCACCCGGCGCTGGTTTGCGACGTCGCGATCGGCCAGTCGACGCTGGCCACCCAGCGGGTCAAGGCCAACCTGTTCTACCGCGGCCTGACGTTTCACCGCTTCCCGGTCATTGGCGACACCGTCTACACCCGCACCGAAGTGGTTGGGCTACGGGCGAATTCGCTGAAGCCGGGCCGGCCCCCGACGGGACTGGCGGCGCTCCGGATGATCACGATCGACCAGGCCGATCGATTGGTCCTCGACTTCTACCGGTGCGCCATGCTGCCGGCCGGCCCGGACTGGGATCCGCACAGTGCGCCGAGCGACGACCTATCCGGAATCGGCGCCGGCACACCGGGCCCGGCCACCGACCCCGTCGCGCACTGGGACGGCGAGATGTTCCGGAGCAAGGTGCCCGGTCCGCACTTTCACCCCGGCCTGGCCGGCACGGCGTTGCGCAGCACGGCCGACGCGGTCAGCAGCGCGCCCGAGCTGGCCCGGCTCACCTTGAATGTCGCTGCCACTCATCATGATTCGCGGGTCGGCGGACGCCGGCTGGTCTACGGCGGCCATACCATCGGGTTGGCGCTCGCGCAGGCGAGCAGGCTGCTGCCCAACCTCGCGACGGTGCTGGGCTGGGAGTCCTGCGATCACACCGGACCGGTCCACGAAGGCGACACCCTGTACAGCGAGTTGCACGTGGAGTCCGCCGAGCCGACCGGCCACGGCGGCGTGCTGGGGCTACGGTCGCTGGTCTACGCCGTGAGCGACGTCGCGGCTGAACCAGACCGCGCGGTGCTGGACTGGCGATTCAGCGCGCTGCAGTTTTAGGGGGCGCGTGACGAGCACAATGGTGGACGTGAGCTCGGCTACGTCGATGTGGGGGAGTAGCGGACTGGCCTACCTGACCGGCCTGCCGGACGGACCGCCCGACTTCTCGCGCGCGAACGTGCTGACCCACGCCCAGGGGGTGGCCGCGGCCGTGGCCGAGCGCTGGGGCATCACGGTCAATGCCGCCGGCCTGCTGACCGGGCGGGCCGCGCTGCTGGGCCTGACTCGCGGCGGCCGGGTGTCCGCGGGTGGCGCCACCCGGCTGCTGGTCGTCGCCGACGGCTGGTGCGCGATCACGCTGTCGCGCCCCGACGACGCCGCCGCGGTGCCCGCGCTGGTGCAGCACGATGAGGTGGCGGAAGACCCGTGGGTTGCGTTGCGGCGCTGGGCGGCAACGCGACCGCTCTGCGCGGTCGTCGAGCGCGCGACGCTGCTCGACATCCCCGCGGCGGGTCTCGGCGAAGCCGCCGCCGCCGCGCCGCGAATACGGCCGCGGGGCGGCCGCGGACCGGCGCGCGACGTCTCGGGGCTGCTGGTCGCCGACCTGTCCTCCATGTGGGCGGGCCCGTTGTGCGCGCAGCTGCTGGCACGCGCCGGAGCGACGGTCGTCAAGGTCGAGAGCCCGGTCCGCCCGGACGGCACTCGGAGCGGCAACCGGGCGTTCTTCGACTGGATGAACGGTGAAAAACTCTCGTACTGTGTCGATTTCGACGGCCAAGCCGGCGAGTTGCGCGAGCTGCTCGGCGCCGCCGACGTGGTGATCGAAGGCTCGCGTCCCGCGGCGCTGACGCGGCGCCGGCTCGGGCCGGATCACATCGAGCCGGGCAGGGGTCGAATCTGGTTGCGCATCAAAGGATACGACGACGGCAGGCCGGCGTTCGGCGATGACGCCGCGGTGGGCGGCGGCCTCGTCGGCGTCGCCGCCGACGGGCCGGTGTTCTGCGGTGACGCCATCGCCGATCCATTGACGGGGCTGGAGGCCGCCCGGGTGGTAGCCGAATCGCTGGGCCGCGGTGGTGGCGAGCTGATCGAGGTGTCGATGGCCGCCGTCGCCGCGGGCTACGCGGCGCTGCCGACCCAAGCGTCGATCTCGCACCTGCCCGCGCCACCCCCGCCGGTTCCGCCGCGGGGCCGGTCCGCGGCGCGGCTGGGCGTCGACAACGAGGCGGTGCGACGAATGGTAGTCGAACGGGGTTGCCCGCCATGCTGATTCGGCGGGCCACGCTGCTCGACGGGACTTCCACCAACATCCGGGTCAGCGGCCGGATCGACGAAATGGGCGACGGCCTGGTCGCCGAGCGCGGCGAGGGCGTGCTCTACGCCGGCGGCGGAACCGTCCTGCCCGGCCTGCACGACCACCACGTGCACGTGCGGTCGGCGGCCTCCGCGCTCGATTCGTTCGTCGTGGGGCCGCCCGGGGTCAGCACCAAAGCCGAACTGACACAACTGCTGTCGAATGCGACGCCGGGTCCCGACGGGTGGATTCGCGCCGTCGGCTACCACGAGTCGGTGGCCGGCGACCTGAACCGGACGGCCCTCGACGCGATGGTTCGCAGCGTCCCCGTGCGCATCCAGCACCGCAGTGGAGCGCTCTGGATCCTCAACTCCGAGGCGCTGGGCCGGGTCGGGCTGGCCGAACATCCCGACGGGCGCCTGCGCAGCGCGGACCACGGCTGGTCGGACCTGCTGCAGCGGCGCGAAAGCGACCTCGCGGAACTGAGCCGGCGAATCACCGCGACCGGCGTCACCGGCGTCACCGACGCCACCCCGGATCTCGACGCCGATGACATGGTGTCGCTGGTGGTCGCGCACCGGCGCGGCGAGTTCCGGCCCCGGCCGAGTTTTCTGGCCCCTGGCAAGAAGATTCTGCACGACGACCGCCTCGACCTGGACGCCCTGGCGGACTGGATCGCCGGCCAGCACGACGCGGACCGGCCGGTCGCGGTGCACTGCGTGACCGCCGCCCAACTCGTGGTCACCATCGCGGCCCTGCGGGCGGCGGGCGGCCATCCGCAGGATCGCATCGAGCACGCCGCCGTCGTGCCCCGGGAAAACTTGGCCGACCTCGCCGAGCTGGGGGTCACGGTGGTCACGCAGCCCAATTTCGTTGCCGAGCGCGGCGATCACTACCTCGCCGACGTCCCCGCCGCCGAGCATCCTCAGCTGTGGCGGGTCGCTTCGCTGCTAGAGGCGACGGTGCCGGTGGCGCTCTCCACCGACATGCCCTTCGGTCACGGCGACCCCTGGACGGCGATGCGCGCCGCCGTGTACCGCACCACCCCCAGCGGCACCGTCCTGAACGCCACCGAATGTGTCTCTGCGCGGAAGGCTTTGACGATGTTCCTGGGCCGCCCCGATCGGCCGGCCCAGGCGCGGGCCGTCGCGGTCGGAGAGCCGGCGGACCTTTGTGTGCTGAGCGAGCCGCCGGCGACGGCGCTGGCCGAGCTGGACGCCGGCATGGTGGCGGCCACCATCATCGGCGGTGAACTCGTTTACTTCGCGATGTGACCGGCGATCACGGCGCGGCGGCCAGCGCGGAGCGCAGGATGCCGCACTGGCTGTCGAAAAATCGCTCCGACACTTGCGGGTTGGGCACGATGAGGTCGAAGCCGTGAAAGGCGCCCGGAACGGTCTCGACGTGGCACGGCACCCCGGCGGCCGTCAGGCGCTCGGCGTAGGCCAGGTCCTCGTCGTGGAACAGGTCGTGCGTGCCGACCCCGATCCAGGCCGGCGGCAGCCCGCGCAGGTCATCGCGCCGCCCCGGCACGGCGACGTGTGGGTCGGCGTCGCCGAGGTACGCCGCCCAGCCGAACTCGTTGCTGCGGTTGTCCCAGAGCCGATAGTGGGACTTGCGGGCGGTGGCAGAGCTGCGGTCGTCGAGCATGGGATAGGTCAGCAGCTGGAACGCCGGGCTCACCTCGGCGCGGTCGCGGGCCAGCAGGGCTAGGGCCGCCGCCAGGCCGCCGCCGGCGCTCGCGCCGCCGATGGCCACCCGGTAGCGGTCGACGGACGGCAAGGCGGCCAGCCACGTCAACGCCGAATAGCAGTCCTCCAGCGGGGTGGGATACGGATGTTCGGGCGCCAGGCGGTATTCCACCGACGCGACGGTGGCGCCGAGTCGCCGGCTGAACGCGCTGCAGAGCCGGTCGTCCTGTTGCGCGGTACCGATCACGTAACCGCCGCCGTGAATCCACAGCAGCGCCGGGGTCGGCTCGGCGACGCCCGCCGGCCGGAACAGCCGGACACCGGCCCCGGAAGCCAGCGTGATCACCTCGACGTCGCGGATCGGCTTACTGAGGCGCCCGCGCACGGCCATCGCCGCCCGCATCAGCGGCAGGGTCCGGCGACTGACGAGTCGGCGTGGGGCGAAGCGGGCGATGCGCTGCAGGTCAGGGTGGACGTCGGTGTTCGGCACCGCATCAGTATCACCGACGCGGAAAACTGCGTCGCCTGCTATCAGTGATGTGCGGCGGTTCGGACGGATCGATTCCGCCATCGTAAGAATCCATGGGGGACGGGACTTGCGCGAATGAACCATTCCCCACCTCGGAGCGTGCACCAAGGGCGGTGGATTAGCCGAACAAAGATCGGGGTATCGGGGGAATGCTGGCGAGGGCGGCGCGCGCCAGCGTTTCGTCGTCGCAACGTCCCTCACCGGGACCGAGCGTGGACCGCCCGGCCGGGCAGGACGCGAGGGACGTGAATGCTGGGTCACCTTTACGATCGGGCGCTCGGCGGCGAGCGATGTTGGATTCGCCATGACGACGGCGAGCTGCGACCGCTGCCGGCCCACCGCTGGTTAGGCGTGCGACGTCCCGACGACCTGAGTCCCGGTGACGGATCTGGTGACGCCTTCGACGAAGTCTTCGACGAAGCCGTCACACAGATGTGCACCGGGCCGACGATCGAATTGGGATGCGGGCCCGGCCGGTTGGTGGCTCGGCTGATTCAGCGGGGGATACCGGCCCTGGGCATCGATCGCTCGGTGGCCGCGATCCGGTTGGCGGGCCGCGGGGGCGCGCCGGTCCTGCTGGGCGACGTGTTCGACCCGCTGCCCGCGATGGGTCTCTGGCAGACGGTATTGCTGGTCGACGGAAACGTCGGCCTCGGTGGCGACCCGCGCCGCATCCTGAGGCGCGCCGCCGAGCTGCTGGCCCGCGGCGGGCACTGCGTGGCCGAGTTCGACGCCGAGAACATCGGCATCCGTTCGCGCTGGGTGCGGCTGGAGTCCGCATGCGAGATCGGGCCCTGGTTCCGGTGGGCATCGGTCGGCGTGGACAGTGCCGCCGCGCTCGCCGCCCAGGTCGGACTCACGCTGACCGGCGTCCGTCTGATCGGCGGACGGGTGATCGCCTGCCTGGCGGCGATGTGAGCGTGTCGCGACTGGCTCCCGTCATGCCGATAGCAAACACCGCCGTCGCCCCATAGCAGCCGGTATTTGCACAGGGCAATCACCGGTCGGATGCCTTTTCGATGTCGGATGTTGCGTCGAAGCAAACGTCAGTTTCGGACCCGGGGCCGGGGGTACGCTGCCCTAACACGACGGCAAGGGGGCCGACTATGACATCGTGCGCAAAATGGTTGCTGCGGGCTCGTCCCGGCGACTACGCGCTGGCCTTGAGCGTCGCGGGTGCTTCGCTGCCGGTGGTCGGCAAGCACCTCGAACCGCTGGGCGGCCTCACTGCCATGGGCATCTGGGGCGCACGGCACGCCCCCGAGTTCTTCTCCGGCATGACCAAGCCCCGGCAGCCGTCGGACAGCGAGGAGACCCGCCGCCGGGATCGGCAGAGCACCCAGGACGTGTCCCTAGCGGCCCTCCGGGGGATCGTCTCGGCCGCCGACCTCGAGCTGGAGTGGCCCGCCGCGCTACGGACCCCGCCGATTTGGGACGCGATGCGTCAGCGCCGCTACCTCCACCGTCGCGCGGTCCACTACGGGGACCACCCCGCGCAGGTGCTCGACGTCTGGCGCCGCAAGGATCTGCCCGCACACCCCGCGCCGGTACTGATCTTCGTGCCGGGCGGCGCCTGGGTGCACGGCAAGTGCATGGGGCAGGGCTCCGCGCTGATGTCCCGGCTGGCCGAGCAGGGCTGGGTCTGCCTGGCGATCAACTACCGCGTCGCCCCGCATCACCGGTGGCCCCGGCACATCGTCGACGTCAAGACGGCCATCGCGTGGGCGCGCGCCAACGTCGACAAGTTCGGCGGCGACCGCGATTTCGTCGCGGTCGCGGGTTGTTCGGCCGGCGGGCACCTGTCCGCACTGGCCGGCCTCACCCCCGACGACCCGCAGTACCACGCAAAGCTGCCCGAGGGCGCCAACACCTCGGTGGACGCGGTGGTCGGCATCTACGGACGCTACGACTGGGAGGACCGCTCGACTCCCGAGCGGGACCGGTTCGTCGACTTCCTGGAGCGGGTAGTGGTCAAGCGCAGTATCGCCCGCCACCCCGAGGTGTTCCGCGACGCGTCTCCGATGGCGCGGGTGCACCGAAATGCGCCGCCGTTTTTGGTAATTCACGGCAGCAAGGACAGCGTCATCCCCGTCGAGCAGGCGCGCACCTTCGTCGAACGGATGCGGGCGGTCTCGCATTCGATGGTGGGCTACCTGGAGTTGCCCGGCGCGGGCCACGGGTACGACCTCATCGACGGGGAGCGGGCAGGCATGGCGGCGCACGCGACTTCGCTATTCCTCAACCAGGTCTATCGCACCAAGACAAACGCGGCCAAAGAGGTTATCTGAACTGCCGCTGCTGAGTATGGTCCCTTTATGGGTAAGGGGCAGCGGTGAAACGGCTGAGCGGGTGGGACGCGGTTCTGCTTTACAGCGAAACGCCGAACGTGCACATGCACACCATCAAAGCCGCTGTGATCGAACTCGATTCGGATCGGCGTGACTTCAACGTCGAGGCGTTTCGCGAAGTCATCCGCGGCCGGCTGGGCAAGCTCGAGCCATTCTGCTACCAGTTGGTCGAGATTCCGTTCCAGCTCCACCACCCGATGTGGCGGGAGCACTGCGACCTCGACCTCGACTACCACATTCGGCCGTTGCGGCTGCCCACCCCCGGCGGCCGGCGCGAGCTGGACGAGGCCATCGGGCGCATCGCCAGCACGCCGTTGGACCGCGCGCGTCCGCTCTGGGAGATGTACTTCATCGAAGGCCTGGCGAACAACCGGATCGCGGTGGTCGGCAAGATCCACCACGCGCTCGCCGACGGCGTCGCCTCGGCCAACCTGATGGCCCGCGGCATGGACCTGCAGCCCGGGCCGGAGGGCCGCCCATACGTGTCCGACCCGGCGCCCACCACCCGGCAGCTGATGAGTTCGGCGTTCGCGGATCACCTGCGCCACGTCGGGCGGATCCCCGCGACCGTCCGCTACACCGCTCAGGGGATGGGCCGGGTCCGGCGCAGCTCGCGCAAGCTGTCACCGGAGTTGAGCAGGCCGTTCGAACCGCCACCGACTTTCATGAACCACAAGATCACCCCGGAGCGCCGCTTCGCCACCGCCACCCTGGCGCTGGCCGACGTCAAGGAAACGGGCAAGAAGCTCGGGGCGACGATCAACGACATGGTCCTGGCCATGGCCACCGGCGCCCTGCGCACCTTGCTGTTGCGCTACGACGGCACTGCCGTACCCCTGCTGGCGTCGGTGCCGATGAGTTTCGACTTCTCGCCCGAGCGGATCTCCGGCAATCGCTTCACCGGCGTGCTGGTGGGCCTGCCGACCGACTCCGACGACCCGCTGGAGCGGGTGCGGTGCACCCACGAGAACGCCATCGCCGCCAAGGAAAGCAACCAGCTGATGGGACCCGAGCTGGTCAGCCGCTGGGCGGCCTACATGCCGCCCGCGCCCACCCAGGCGTTCTTCCGGTGGGCGTCCGGCCGCGACGGGCACAACAAGATCCTCAACCTGAACATCTCCAACGTGCCCGGACCGCGCGAACGCGGGCGGGTCGGCGGGGCGCTGGTCACCGAGATCTATTCGGTGGGCCCGCTGACCGCCGGAAGCGGCCTCAACATCACCGTGTGGAGCTACGTCGACCAGCTCAACATCTCGGTGCTGTCCGACGGCGCCACGCTCAAGGACCCGCACGAGGTGACCGAGGCCATGGTCGCCGACTTCGTCGAAATACGCAGGGCCGCGGGGCTTTCCGAGGACCTCACCGTCATCGAAGCCGCGATGGCGCCGGCCTGACGGCCGTCGGTGGAAACGGGACTCTCGACTGGTGCCAATGCCATTTCCGGCGGCCGTTACCATCTTCTCGGATAAGCAGCCATCCCTACCCGAAGGAGCTGTGCGGCACGTGAGCACCGTGAACGAAGAAGCCGGCGAACCCGAAGTCCTGGTCGAACAGCGGGGTCGGATCCTGATCATCACGATCAACCGGCCGAAGGCCAAGAACGCGGTCAACGCCGCGGTGGCCAACGGCCTGGCCGAGGCCGTCGACCGGCTCGACGGTGACGCGGGTCTTTCGGTGGGCATCCTCACCGGCGCCGGCGGATCATTCTGCGCGGGCATGGACCTCAAGGCCTTCGCGCGCGGCGAACTCCCGATTGTCGAGGGGCGCGGCATGGGCTTCACCGAACGCCCGCCCGCCAAACCGCTCATCGCCGCGGTCGAGGGCTACGCCCTGGCCGGCGGCACCGAGCTGGCGTTGGCCACCGACCTGATCGTCGCGTCCAAGGATTCGGCCTTCGGCATCCCCGAGGTCAAGCGCGGCCTGGTCGCCGGTGGCGGCGGTCTGCTGAGGCTGCCGCAGCGCATCCCGTCCGCCATTGCCATGGAGCTCGCGCTCACCGGCGACAACCTGCCGGCCGAGCGCGCCCACAAGCTGGGGCTGGTCAACGTGCTGGCCGAGCCGGGCAAGGCGCTCGACGAGGCCATCGCGCTGGCCGAGAAGATCGCCGCCAACGGGCCGCTCGCGGTGGCCGCCACCAAGCGGATCATCGTCGAGTCCCGCGGCTGGAGCCCCGACACCATGTTCGCCGAGCAGAACACCATCCTGGCTCCGGTGTTCGCGTCCAACGACGCCAAAGAGGGCGCCATCGCCTTCGCCGAGAAGCGGCCGGCGCGCTGGACGGGCACGTGACGTTCGGCCGGACGGGTTACACTGTGACTAAGTTTTGTAAAGGCGCGGGGATCCAGGAAGACCGAGGATGAGCATTTCTTTGCTTCTGGAGATGGCCGCGTCGAGCAACCCCGACCGGACGGCGGTGGTCTCCGGAGACAGCCGGCTGACGACGCAGCAGCTCAGCGATCTCGCCGACGGCGGGGCCGGGTTGATCGCGGGATCAAACGCCCAGCACGTCGCCTACGTGGGCACCGGCGGTGCGATGCTGCCCGTGCTGATCTTTGCCGCCGCGCGCGCCGGGTTGCCCTTCACCCCGATCAATTACCGGCTGTCCGCCGAGGGGGTCCAGGCGCTCATCGAGCGTCTGCCCGAACCGCTGGTGATCGTCGACAGCCGCTACCGGGACATGGTCGGCGACGCCGCGGCCCGGTTGATGACCACCGAGGAATTTTTGGCGGCCGCCCGCGACAACGAGCCGGCCGCGGAGTTCCCCGACCCGGACTCGGTCGCGATCGTGCTGTTCACTTCGGGCACTACGTCGCAACCCAAGGCCGTCGAGCTGTCGCACAACAACCTGACCAGCTACGTGACCGGCACGGTCGAATTCGAGTCGGCCGCCGAGAGTGACGCCGCGCTGATCTGCGTGCCGCCCTATCACATCGCCGGGGTGGGCGCCGCGCTGTCGAACCTGTACGCCGGGCGCAAGATGGTCTACCTGCCGAATTTCGATGCGCAGGAATGGGTTCGGCTGATCAACGCTGAGAACGTCACCACCGCGACCGTGGTGCCCACCATGTTGGACCGCATCGTTGCCGCGCTGGAGGCCGGCGGCCACGAGCTGCCGTCGCTGCGCAACCTGGCCTACGGCGGCTCCAAGGTGGGGTTGCCGCTGGTCCGCCGGGCCCTCGAACTCCTGCCCGGCGTGGGCTTCGTCAACGCCTACGGTCTGACCGAGACGAGCTCGACCATCGCGGTGCTTACCCCGGACGACCACCGGGCGGCGCAGGCCGCGGAGGCGCCCGAGGTCGCCCGGCGGCTGGCGTCGGTAGGGCAGCCGGTGCCCGGCATCGAGATCGAGATTCGCGACGAGGACGGCAATGTGCTCGGGCCGGGTGAAACCGGCGAGCTGTTCGTCCGCGGTGAGCAGGTCTCCGGCCGCTACACCGGGATCGGTTCGGTGCTCGACGAAAACGGCTGGTTCCCAACCAAAGACATCGCCATGCTCGACGAGGACGGGTACCTGTTCATCGGCGGGCGCAGCGACGACACCATCATCCGCGGCGGCGAGAACATCGCGCCCGCCGAGCTCGAAGAGGTCTTGGTGGAGCACCCCCACGTGCGGGATGTCGCCGTGGTCGGCGTCGAGGATCCGCAGTGGGGCCAGGCGATCGTCGCGGTGGTGGTGCCCCGCCCCGGTGCGGAACCGGATCCCGAGGAATTGCGCGAGCATGTCCGGAAAAGCTTGCGCGGGTCGCGAACCCCGGACCGGGTGGTGTTTCGCGACGAGCTGCCCACGACCCCCACCGGCAAGGTACTTCGCCGGGAGATCATCCAGACGTTAGAAGGGCTACGTGCATGATCAAGAATGGAACTCGCCTGGCCAGCCAGGTGTGTGACACGCAGGTGATCGTCGTCAGGAGCGCCGACAGCCTCGACGACTTGCGTTGTGGCGGTGCGCCGATGGTGCCGATAGGTGCCGAACGTTCGGGCGAATTGGACCCGGCCTTCGCCGACGGCACCGTGATGGGCAAGCGCTACGTGGATGAGACCGGTGCCGAGGTGCTGGTGACCAAGCCGGGCGCCGGCAGCCTTAGCGTCGGTGCGACCGCGCTGCAGCTCAAAGAGGTGAAGCCGCTGCCGGCCAGCGACTGAGGAGTTACGCCCCGATATTGTTGCGTCGCACGAATTCCCTTGCCTTGATGAGGAATTCGAGCTGATCGCCGACCTGGCGCAGCGGGTCGATGCTGCCGGTCGAGCGAGACAGGACGATGGCGCCCTCCAGCGCGGCGATCGACATCACCGCCAGCGAGGCGGCACATGGCTCGTCGAAGCCGTCGTGGGTGAACGCCCGGGTCAGCGACGCGCACCAGCGGCCGAGGATGGCACCGGCTTCGGCGGAGAGTCGGGCGTCGTCGTCGTCCGAGCCGATTGCCGCCGCCACCACCGGGCAGCCGGCGTTGAAGCCGCCCTCGGTCAGCAGACGCTCCCAGAACTCGACGAATTTGCCCAGCAGGACCCGGGCACCCTGCTCGGCGGCGTCGTCGATCATCGCGGTGATGGAATCACCGGAATACCGAAGCGCCTCGATCAGGATTTGATTGCGGCCGTCGGGGAAGTGGTAGTAGACCGAGCCGCGCGGTGCGCCGCTGCGGGCGAGCACCGCGTCGATGGTCACTCCGGCAGCGCCTCGTTCACGCATCACCTCGGCGGCACTGGCCAGCATTTTCTTGCGGGTGCCGCCGCGCTTCGTCGGGGCGAGGTCCTGCACTGTTTCGCTCGTGGTCGCCACTCTCGTGCCTCCCGTGGCTAACGTCATGCAGCGTGGGATTGCCGCAGTACCGGCCAATGCCTGCTGCGCGGGCTGAAGCGGAAATTCCGGCGCTTCAGGTCGGGCATCTCACGGGTGAATTGATAGCCGCCGATGTTCAGCTCGATGATCCACATGGTTCTCTCCCGGCCTAAGTGCAGCCCATGATTATGCTTAGAAGCATATAAGACGGCGGTCCAGTAAGCAAGTTTTATTGCCTATGTAAGCGGCGAAGCACCGGAAATAGCGTGCATGGGCTGTCAAACGCCATTATCGGCGAGAGTCGAATAAGGGCTTTTCTATGCTTTTTTGCATAATTTGCCCCGGCGGCATCGGCTGCAACAACGCAAAGCGCCGAGCGCGCACTCAACGCGCGGTTGTGCTCGCGGTGAGTGCGCGCTCGGCGTGCGGAGGGTCAGCCGTCGATCGTGTAGCCCATCGGCATGAGCACGCTCTTCTGCTGCGTGAAGTGCTCCACACCTTCCGGGCCGTTCTCCCGGCCGATGCCGGAGTTCTTGTAACCTCCGAACGGGCAGCAAGGGTCGAACGCGTACCAGTTGATCGCGTAGGTGCCGGTGCGGATCTTCTCCGAGACCGCGATGCCGCGCTCCACGTCGGTGGTCCACACGCTGCCGGCCAGGCCATATACCGAGTCGTTGGCGATCTTGATCGCGTCCTCCTCGGTGTCGTAGGCGATGATGCTCAGCACGGGCCCGAAGATCTCCTCCTGGGCGATCGTCATCTTGTTGTCGAGGTCGGCGAAGACCGTGGGCTGCACGAAGAAGCCGCTGTCCAGCCCCTCGGGGCGGCCGCCGCCGCACACCAGCCGGGCGCCCTCTTCGATGCCCTTGGCGATGTAGCCCTCAACCCGCGCGCGCTGCTTCTCGGAGATCAGCGAACCGATCTGGGCGGCCGGGTCCGACGGCAGGCCCACCGGCAACGCCTGCACGAAAGCGCCTACCGCGTCGACGATTTCGTCATAGCGCGAACGCGGGGCCAGGATCCGGGTCTGGGCCACACAGGCCTGCCCGGTGTTCATGATCCCGGAGAACACCAGCATCGGGATCGCGGCGGCCAGGTCGACGTCGTCGAGGACGATGGCCGCCGACTTCCCGCCGAGCTCCAGGGTGCACGGCTTGAGCATGTCTGCGGCGCGGCGGCCGATCTCCTTGCCGACGGCCGAGCTGCCGGTGAAGGAGAAGAGGTCGACATCGGGGTTCGAGGTCAGCGCCTGCCCGGTCTCGACGCCGCCGGGGACGACCGACAGCACGCCCTCGGGCAGCCCCGCCTCGGCGAAGGCCTCCGCCAAAGCGTTTGCGCTCAGCGGGGTTTCGGCGGCCGGCTTGAGCACCACGGTGCAGCCGGCCAGCAGCGCCGGGCCCAGCTTGTTGACGGCCAGGAACAGCGGCACGTTCCACGCGACGATCGCGCCGACCACGCCGATGGGCTCGCGGTGGACGATGCTCTGCCCGTAGCCGCCGGTGCGGATCTCTTTCCATTTGACCTGGTCGACGGCGGGGCCGGCGAAGAAGTTGAGCGCCCCGATCGAGCTCATCCAGTGCATGGTTTCGATGCCCATCGGTGGCTGGCCGGTCTCGGCCGCCAGCAGCTGGGTGAACAGATCCTTGCGCTCCTCCATCAACTTGAGCGCGTTGGCGATCACGGCCGCCCGCTCCTTGGGCGGCGTTGTGGGCCAGGGGCCGTTGTCGAAGGCGGCGCGGGCCGCGGCGACCGCGGCGTCGACGTCGGCGGCCGCCGCCAGCGGTACCTTGCCGACATAGTCGCCGGTGGCCGGGCAGCGCACCTTGATCACCTCGTCGGTCGACGGCCGAGTCCACTTGCCGCCGATGAAAAGCTTGTCGTATTCCGTCTTGCTGTCGGTCATCTGCGCCGCTCCTCCTCATTGCGTCGCGCTGCATCGTCGCCGGCGCGCATGGGCGCCACCCTACCCAAGCCGACGCGAAACGAGAACACGTTTCACTATTGGGGTCGCAGCACCAGCACCAGATTGCTCACCAGGAATTCTCGCAGCAGCGGCACCGACGTCATCCACCACGCCCATCGGGGGTGGTAGCGGGGAAATGCCGCCACCGCCGCCCCCGTGCTGTCGCCCCACCGCAGGCCGTCGGCGGCGGACACCGCGAACAACGACGACCCGTAGTTGTTCTTCGCCGGATGCCCGTGTTTGCGGGCGTAGCGCGCGGCGGCGCGGGCACCCCCGAGGTAATGGGTGAGGCCCATCTCGTGCCCCCCGAACGGGCCGAGCCAGACGGTGTAAGAGAGCACGGCCAGCCCGCCCGGCTTGGTCACCCGCAGCATCTCGCCGCCCAGCTGCCACGGCCTCGGCACGTGCTCGGCGACGTTGGACGACAGGCAGATGTCCACCGAGTCGTCGGCGAACGGCAGCGCCATGCCCGACGCCCGCACGAAGTTCCCTGCGGCGCCCGCGGGCCGGGGTCCGGCCGCGTGCATCTCACTCGGGTCGGGTTCGACGCCCACGTAGCGGATCCCGGCTTCGGCGAACGCGGCCGCGAAGTACCCGGGCCCGCCGCCGACGTCCAGCAGGGTGCGGCCGGCCGGGGGCTCGCCGCGCGCGGCCAGCCACAGGTCGCCCACCATCGCCGCGGTATCGGCCGCCAGCGCGCCGTAGAAGCGGGCCGGGTCCGACTGCTCGAAGCGGAACTCGGACAGCAGCCGCAGCGCGCGGGCCAGGGTCGCCCGTCGCGCGAAAACCTCGGTGGGATCCGGGGTCACGGCCACCGGCCAACCCTACGCAGCACCGGCGCGGGTTGCCCGCGGGCGGCGAGTCACTGGTGTCACATCCGTCCCTGGACCCGGCGGCACCCGAAGTGCCCGCCTCACAGCGACAACGCCAGGGGGACACCCGTGCGACCGATTTGTCGCTGTGAGGCGGGCACATCGAGGGGTCATTCCGCGGCGGAGGCCAGTGTGGCGCAAGTGAAGGAATGGCCGCCACCCGCGGCGCGCGTCGTGGCCGGCCCAGGCCACCGGGCTAGGCTGACCGGTGATGTCTGCTCTGCGCTCCGTGCTCCTGCTGTGCTGGCGCGATACCGGACACCCGCAGGGCGGCGGCAGCGAAGCCTACTTGCAGCGCATCGGCGCGCAGCTGGCCGCGTCCGGCGTCGAAGTCACGCTGCGCACCGCCCGCTACCCCGGCGCCCCCCGCCGCGAAGTTGTCGACGGCGTGCGCATCGACCGCGCCGGCGGCCGGTACTCCGTCTACGTCTGGGCCTTGATCGCGATGGCGGCGGCGCGGCTGGGCCTCGGACCGCTGCGGCGGGTACGGCCCGACGTGGTCGTCGACACCCAGAACGGCCTGCCGTTCCTCGCCCGGCTGGTGTACGGCCGGCGGGTGGCGGTGCTGGTGCACCACTGCCACCGCGAGCAGTGGCCGGTGGCCGGGCCGGTGCTCGGCCGGCTCGGCTGGTTCGTCGAGTCGAGATTGTCGCCGCGGCTGAACCGGCGCAACCAGTACGTGACGGTGTCGCTGCCGTCGGCGCGCGACCTGGTGGCGCTCGGGGTCGACAACGCGCACATCGCGGTGGTGCGCAACGGCCTCGACGAGGCCCCGGCCCGCACGCTGTCCGGCCCGCGCGCCGCCGCGCCACGTGTGGTGGTGCTCTCGCGGCTGGTGCCGCACAAGCAGATCGAAGACGCTCTCGAGGCCGTCGCGCAGCTGCGGCCGCGCACGCCGGGTCTGCACCTCGACATCGTCGGCGACGGCTGGTGGCGGCAACGGCTCGTCGACCACGTCGATAGGCTCGGCATCTCCGGCGCGGTGACGTTCCACGGCCACGTCGACGACGTGACCAAACACCATGTGCTGCAGAGCTCTTGGGTGCAGCTGCTGCCGTCGCGCAAGGAGGGCTGGGGCCTGGCGGTCGTCGAGGCGGCCCAGCATCGGGTGCCGACCATCGGCTACCGGTCCTCGGGCGGTTTGTCGGATTCGATCGTCGACGAGGTGACCGGGATCTTGGTGGACACCCACGCCGAGCTGGTGGATCGGCTCGAAGACGTGCTTTCCGATCCCGTGCTGCGTGATCAACTCGGCGCCAAGGCACACACCCGAAGCGGTGAATTCTCTTGGCGGCAAAGCGCCGACGCCATGCGCGCGGTCCTGGAGTCCGTGCAGGCCGGCCAACCGGTCAGCGGCGTGGTGTAGTCGGCCGGCGCCGCCACGCGGTGACGGCCGCGCCGGCGCCGCCCACCATAAGCGCCGCCAGCCACGCCAGGTGCGCGATCAGCGTCGCCGTGCGGGCGGCGGCGGACACCGCGGCGGTGTGGCCGCCGATGCGATAGAGCGCAAGGTCGTCGTCGCGGTAGACCGGCGTCAGCGCGTCGAGCGTGCGGGCCGACGCCCCCATGTCGCCGGCGGTGGCCGACTCCACGACGAGCCAGCCCACCCCGGCCCCGGCCAGGGCGGCCGGATCGGGCCCGGCGAGCAGCAACTGCTGCACCGCGCGGGCCCGGGCGCCCTCACCCGGGATGACGGTCCCCGAGATGACCAGGTCACCAGTGCTCAGGACGTCGGCGCGCACCCAGCGGGGTAACGGATCCAGCACCGGCGCACGACCCGACCAGGAGTAGAGCCGCATGGTGCCGGCCGGCAACACCGCCACCGCCGCGGGCCGGCCGTTGATCGCGGCGGCCACCGCCGCCCACCCGCGCGGGTACTGCACCGGCGACACCTGGCCCCACACGCCCCACGCCAGGTCGGGCAGCGCGAAGATCAGCGCGAGGCAGCAGACCGGTGCCGTCACGGCCGGCCACACCCAGCGGCGCAACGTCACCACCGCGCCCGCGCCCGCCACCGCGTAGCCCGGCACGGCCAGCGCCACCCACTTCTGCCCGTCGCGCAGCACGCCGAAGCCGGGTGCGGCGTCAACCAGCGAGGCCAGCAGGTGCAGACCCGGGCCGGTGGCCAGCGCGGCCGGAACCAGCACCGCCGCCGCCGCCAACGCCAGCGGCGGTCGCAGCGCGGGGCAGCGCACCGCCGTCGGCAATCCGGCCGCCACCACGCCCAGCAGCACCAGCGCTGACGCCACGGCGAACAAGGTGGTCCGCGAAATCGGCACAGCCTCGCCGTTCCAGATCCCGCCCAGGCTGGCCAGGCTGGCGAGCGTGCCCAGACCCGGCTCGGCGCGCGGGGCGAACGCCGCGACCCCCAGCGTGTTCGCCGCGGTGTGGGCGGTCAACGACGAGCCCAGGGCCGACGCGGTCAGCCAGGGCAGCGCCGCCACCAGCGCTGCGCCCAGCGTCACCGCGGCACACGACCCTCGGGACCGGCCCGTGCCGGATGAGGTCACGCAGACCAGCCCCACGGCCGCGCCGAGCAGCAGACCGGTCGGCGTCAGTCCGGCCAGCGCGATCCAGAAGACCAGCCCGAAGAACGAGCCGGAGGCCGTCCGCAGCCTCAGCATCGTCGCCGCGACCCACGGCAGGCAGCCGTAGCCGACCAGCAGGCTCCAGTGGCCCTGGAGCAGCCGCTCGGCGACATACGGGTTCCAGATCGCCAGGGTGGTGGCGACGAACTGACCGGCCACGCCCGCATCGGGCAACGCCGTCGCAACCAGGTGGGCCGCGCCCCAGCCCGCGAGCCACAGCCCCAGGACCAGCAGCGCCTTCACCACGACACCGCCGTCCAGCACGTGTGAGGCCAGCGCCACCGCGAAGTCTTGCGGCGTCGCCCGCGGCGCCGACGTCAAACCCAGCGCGGTGTCGGACAGATACGAGCGCGGCGTGGACACGGCGTCGCGCAGCAACAGGTAACCGGGCTTGAGCAGCGGCCCGACCACCAGCAGCGCCAAGACCAACGCGTACCCGGGCCGGGTCCAGCGCACGCGGCGGGCTATTCCCGTTCGGGTGGACTCGCGGGCTCGGGCGGCCCCGACTTGGGCGGCTCGTCGGAACTCAGGGTGGGCGCGTCCGCGCCGGGATCGTCGCGCGAGCCGGGGCGCTGCGTGGGCAGCTTCTCGGTCTCGGCCTCGGCGCCGGGCACCGGCTCCTCGAGCCCGCTGCGGCCGAAGAAGTCCTGGTCACCCCGGTCCAGGCCGGGATCGGTCAACGCGCTCTCGGTCCGCAGGCTGAACGAGGCGAGCAGGCCGCCACCGACCAGCGCGATCAGACCGACCGCGGTGAACGTGATCGGCAGCACCCGGGACCACAGTGACAGCCGGTCCCGCTCGTCACGCGCGGCGTTGACCTGCGACTCGACGGTGTCCTGGTTGGAGGTGACCTTGTAGTCGGCCAGCGTCAGCTCGGGCTTGAGCGGATCGCGGGCGAAGTAGTGGTTGGCGTGCTCGGTCTCCTTGACGATGGTGCCCGACACCGGGTCCACCCAGAAGGTCCGCTGCGCCGCGTAGTAGCGCGTCATGGTGATCTGCTCGTTCGGATCGCCGCCCTGCACGCCCCACATCGACGCGGAGGTGGTCTGCTTGGCGTCCTCGTTGCCGGCCAACAGCGACGGGTACGCCACGGGAGCCACCAGCTTGCCGTCGGCGTTGTACCCGATGTTCTGGGTGAACTTGTAGGTGGTCAGGCCGTTGACGTCTTCCTGGCTGTCGTAGTTGACGTCGAACGGCTTCTGCGCGATCGGGTCGAAGTAGGGGTACGTCTTCTTCTCGGTGTGGAACGGGAACCGGTAGGACAACCCGTCGTGCCGCAGAGGCATCGCGGTGGGCGGGTTCTCGTCGTTGACGGCGCGCGGCTTCTGAACCGATCCGCCGGCGTGGGTGTCGTCGGAGACGGCCATCGCGTTCTTGCGGTTGAGGGTGACGGTGTCGACGATCGCCAGCAGCAGGCCGCTGTCCTTTTGCTTGTCGGTGCGCCGCACCGAGGTTCCGACCTGCAGCGTGACCACGTCGGCATTGGCGGGCGACTCGACGCTGACCTGCTGCTGGGATACCAGGGGGACGTTCTGGTTGACGACGACGTGATCGGTCGACAACGACGCGGAGTCCAGCGCGGTTCCGGTGCCGTCGCTGACCAGCGTGGCGTCGATGTTGAGGGGAACCTTGGTGATCCTGCTGGTGGTGTACGTCGACAAAAGCAGCGCGGCGATCAGCAGGGCGGCCCCGAGTCCGATGATCCCGCATGCGGCGAACCGCAACATGACTGCTCGGTTCACGTTGCTGTGCCCTCCTATTGCTCTCTTGCGCAAGTCAGCCGCGACCCACCCCGACCTGAGCAAGCACCGGGGCAAACCCGTTTGACCCTAACAGCAGAACGTAAGGCCTCGGCTTACGAACCTGTCGCTATCGCGCGCGGGTGGTTCGGGTGTACCCATTCGTTCTCCCAACCCACCGGATGCAAACTGTGGGGGTGACGGATGGCCAGCAGGTCGGCGGGACACGCAGCTTCCTGCCCGCGGTGGAGGGGATGCGCGCCTGCGCCGCAATGGGCGTGGTCGTCACGCACGTCGCCTTCCAGACCGGGCACTCCAGCGGTGTCACCGGCCGGCTCTTCGGCCGCTTCGATCTCGCCGTCGCGGTGTTCTTCGCGCTGTCAGGTTTCCTGTTGTGGCGCGGCCACGCCGCGGCGGCACGCGGCCTGGGACCGCGTCCCCGCACCGGTCACTATCTGCGGTCCCGGGTGGTTCGCATCATGCCCGCCTATGTGGTGGCGGTGGTCGTGATCCTGTCGCTGCTGCCCGACGCGGATCACGCCAGCCCGACCGTGTGGCTGGCCAACCTGACTCTCACCCAGATCTATGTGCCGCTCACCCTGACCGGCGGGCTGACCCAGATGTGGAGTCTTTCGGTCGAGGTCAGCTTCTACCTGGCGTTGCCGATCCTGGCGCTGCTGGCCCGGCGGCTGCCGGTCGACGCGCGGGTGCCGACGATCGCCGCGTTGGCTGCACTGAGCTGGGCCTGGGGTTGGGTGCCCATCCATTCGGGATCCGGCACCAACCCGCTCAACTGGCCGCCGGCCTTCTTCTCGTGGTTCGCCGCGGGCATGCTGCTGGCCGAATGGGTCCACAGCCCGGTCGGCCTGCCGCACCGGTGGGCTCGCCGGCGGGTGCCGATGGCCGTCGTCGCCGTGCTGGGCTACCTGCTGGCGGCCTCGCCGCTCGCGGGTCCGGAGGGCCTGATTCCCGGCACGGCCACCCAGTTCGCGGTCAAGACGGCAGCGGGCTCGCTGGTGGCGTTCGCACTCGTCGCCCCACTGGTGCTGGACCGGGTCGACACCGGCCACCGGCTGCTGGGCAGCACCACCATGGTGACGCTGGGCCGGTGGTCTTACGGCCTGTTCGTGTGGCACCTGGCCGCGCTCGCCATGGTGTTCCCGGTGCTCGGGACGTTCGCGTTCAGCGGCCGGATGCCCGAGGTACTGACGCTTACGCTGATCTTCGGTTGGGCGATCGCCGCGGTCAGCTACGGCCTGATCGAGTCGCCCTGCCGGGAAGCGTTGCGGCGCTGGGAGAAACGCGAAAAGCCTGCCGAGACGCGCGATGTGGACGCCGAGGCGGACGCGATCGCGCCCTAGCCGGTGCGGTCCATCCACTCTTCCAGCGTGCCGGCGGACGGCAGGCAGATGGCGCGCTCGATCTTCTGGAACAGATCGGGGCCGTACCCGACTGTCGATCGGACGAGGTTGCCCAGCGCCTCGATGTGGATGCCGTCGGTCAGCAGGTAGGCGCTCTCACCGACCACGCTGACCTGGCTCGGCCCGGGTGGTCTCGCGGACAAACGCCTTGGGCCAATGGGTTTCGCGATTCCAGTCGTTGACCAGTTCCGTGCTCGTCAGGCCCGCTCGACAGCCTGCAGGCGCGCGATGATCTCGGCGCGCACCGCCGAGCGCCGCGCCTTCCCGGCGTCGTCACGCAGGGGCGCGTCGACGAATTCGATGAAGTCGGGGGTCGGGGGCACCTTGTACGCCGCGAGGTGTTCGCGCAGGAACTCCTGCGCCCCGACGGCGTCCAGCGTGGCGTCGTCGGCCGTGTGCACCAGCGCGTAGGGCACCTGTCCCAATTCGCCGGAGTTCGGGTCGGGGACGCCGACCACCAGACAGGACAACACGTCCGGGTGTGCCGACAACGCATTCTCGATCTCGGCCGGGTACACGTTGCGGCCGCCGACGGTGAACATGTCGACGCGGCGATCCGAGAGATACAGGAACCCGTCGGCGTCGAAATGGCCCAGATCGCCGAGGGAATCCCAGCCGTCGCGGCTCTTCGCCGTGGCGCCGACGTAGCGGTAGGTGGGCGCGCTGCCCGCGCCGGGACGCATGTAGATCTCGCCGACCACGCCCGGCGGGCAGGGATTGCCGTCGTCGTCGAGCACCTTCATCTCCCCGGCGACCACCACACCCACCGAACCGCGGTGGGTCAGCCACTGGTCGCCGGAGATGAAGGTGAGCGCCTGTAATTCGGTGCCGCCGTAGAGTTCCCAAACTTTCTCCGGTGCCAGCAGGTCGATCCACGCCTGCTTGATGGCAGGCGGGCACGGCGCCCCCATGTGCCAGAACCGCCGGACGGAAGAGAGGTCGTAGGAGGCGGGGTCGGCGTGGTAGACGGGCAGCGCCCGCTGCATGATCGTCGGCACCGTGGTCAGGAAGGTCACGCGATGGTCGGTGATCAGCCGCAGGAACCGCTCCGGGTCGAACCGGCTCATCAACACAAGGTGATGGCGCATGAGCAGAGCGAGCGTCGCGGTGGTGAATCCGGTGTTGTGGGACAACGGGATCGGGATCAGGGTGGTGTCGCCCTCCTGTGCGCCGAGGGGATAGCCGATGGCGGCCGGTATCCGGCTGTCGCCGCCGGATTCGATGAGCTTGGGCCGGCCGGTGCTGCCACCGGATCCCATCGCCTTCCACACCGGCGACACCGCTTCCGGCAACGGCGCGTCCGAACAATGCGGAGCCGGCGTGAAACCCATTGGCAAGCTTGGTATTCCGGGATGCTCGCGGCCCACGAGCAGGGCCGGTGGGCGCAGCTCCAGCAGGCCCTGTAACTCGGCGTCCGGCAGCCGCGCCGACAGTGGCTGGGGCACCGCGCCCAGCTTCCAGCACGCCACCGCGGCCTGGATCCACTCGACGGAGTTGGGCAGCACCATGGTCACGTAGTCACCGACGCCGACGCCACGCTCGGCGTAGGCGCGGGCCAACCGGTTCGTCGAGGCGTCGAGTTCGGCGCGGCTCAGGGTCAGGCCGTCGCAGGTGACGGCGGGCTCGTCGGGAGCGAGTCGGGCCAGCGCCGCGATCTGAGTGCCGATCGGCGGGATCGGCTCACTCATATGCGCCCTGCCGCTCGAAGATGCGGCGGGGGTTGTCGACCAGCATGGTGTGCAGCTGCTCATCGGTGACGCCGCGCTCCTTGAGGGCGGGGATGACGTCGTTGTGGATGTGCAGGTAGTGCCAATTGGGCGCGGCCACCGCCAGCAGGTCCTCGGGTATCGCGTCGAAGTAACAGTTCGCGTCGTGCGAGAGCACCATCTTGTCGGCATGGCCGCGCTCGCACATCTGCGCCACGGTGTTCACCCGGTCCTCGAACGGCAGGTACGCGTCGATGCCGAACCGGTCCATCCCGATGTAGGAGCCGGCGGCGATGAGCTCCTCGAGGTAGCCGAGGTCGGTGGTGTCGCCGGAATGGCCGATGACCACCCGGCTCAGGTCGACGCCCTCCTCTTCGAAGATGCGCTGCTGTTCCAGTCCGCGCCGCAGCCCCGCGTGGGTGTGGGTGGAGATGGGCACCCCGGTGCGCTTGTGCGCCTGCGCGACCGCGCGCAGCACCCGCTCGACACCCGGCGTGACGCCGGGTTCGTCGGTGGCGCACTTGAGGATCCCGGCCTTGACGCCCGTGTCGGCGATGCCTTGCTCGATATCGCGGACGAACATGTCGGTCATGATCTCGGGGCCGTCCAGCGGCGCGCCGGGGCCGAGGTAATGGAAACAGAACGGCACGTCGTTGTAGGTGTAAAGGCCGGTCGCCACAACGATATTGAGCTCGGTGGCCGCCGCGACGCGCGCGATGCGCGGGATGTAGCGGCCCAGCCCGATCACGGTCAGGTCGACGATGGTGTCGACGCCGCGCGACTTCAGCTCGTTGAGCCGGTCGATTGCGTCGGCCACCCGCCGGTCCTCGTCGCCCCAGGCTTCGGGATAGTTCTGGGCGATCTCGGTGGTCATGATGAACACGTGCTCGTGCATGAGGGTCACGCCCAGATCGGCGGTATCGATGGGGCCGCGAGCGGTATTGAGTTCTGACACGTGACTGATGCTAGGTCGACTCGGTGGTCGGACAACAGTGCCGATTTGTTCCGGTCCGCCCCGACGGCCCCCACGGTGCAGTACCGTCACCCTCGTCCCAACGAAGAACCCGCGGGAGTCCCGTCATGTTGCTCAATCCCAACCACCTGCAACGCAAATATCCTGACCGTCGCTCGGGGGAGATCATGGCCGCGACGGTGGACTTCTTCGAATCGCGGGGCAAGGCGCGGCTGAAGTCCGACGATCACGAACGGGTGTGGTACTCCGAGTTTTTGGACCACATCGGGCGCGAGCGCATCTTTGCGTCCCTACTGACGCCGTCGGAGTACGGTGCCGGCGACTGCCGCTGGGACACCTACCGGATCAGCGAGTTCGCCGAGATCGTGGGCTTCTACGGCCTCAGCTACTGGTACCCCTTCCAGGTCACCGCGCTCGGCCTGGGCCCGATCTGGATGAGCGCGAACTCCGACGCCAAGCGCAAGGCCGCCGCGCAATTGGAGGCCGGCGAGGTGTTCGCGTTCGGCCTGTCGGAGCAGACCCACGGCGCCGACGTCTACCAGACCGACATGATCCTCACGCCTTCGGAGGACGGCTGGGTCGCCAATGGCGAGAAGTACTACATCGGCAACGCCAACGTGGCGCGCATGGTCTCCACCTTCGGCAAGATCGCCGGGTCTGACGAGTACGTCTTCTTCGCGGCCGACTCCCAGCACGACCGATACGACCTGATCAAGAACGTGGTGAACTCGCAGAACTTCGTCGCCAACTACGCGCTGCGCGACTACCCGGTCGCCGAGGCCGACATCCTGCACCGCGGTCCCGGCGCCTTCCACGCCGCGCTCAACACCGTCAACGTCTGCAAGTACAACCTGGGCTGGGGCGCGGTCGGCATGTGCACCCACGCCATGTACGAGGCGGTCACCCACGCCTCCAACCGCGTCCTGTACGGCACTGTCGTCACCGACTTCAGCCACGTGCGGCGGCTGCTTACCGACGCGTACCTACGGCTGGTCGCGATGCGGCTGGTCGCCACCCGTGCCTGCGACTACATGCGCAGCGCGTCGGCGGATGACCGGCGCTACCTGCTCTACAGCCCGCTCACCAAGGCGAAGATCACCAGCGAAGGGGAGCGGGTCGTCATCGCCCTGTGGGACGTCATCGCCGCCAAGGGCGTGGAGAAGGACACCTTCTTCGAGGCCGTCACGCGCGAGATCGGTTTGCTGCCAAGGCTCGAGGGCACCGTGCACATCAACATCGGGCTGCTCGCCAAGTTCATGCCGAACTTCCTGTTCGCCCCCAACGGCGATCTGCCGATCATCGGCCGCCGCGACGACGCGGCCGACGACACGTTCCTGTTCGCGCAGGGACCGACCGGGGGCCTGGGCAAGGTGCGCTTCCACGACTGGCGCGCACCGTTCGACGGGTTCGGGCACCTGCCCAACGTGGCGTTGCTGCGCAAGCAGATCGACGTGCTCGCCGACATGCTCGCCAGCGCGACCCCCGACGCCGCGCAGCAGAGGGACATCGACTTCGCGTTCGCCGTAGGCCAGTTGTTCGCGACGGTGCCCTATGCGCAGCTAGTCCTCGAGGAGGCCGCGCTGTCGGACGTGGACGAGACGTTGATCGACGAGATCTTCGCCGTGCTGGTCCGCGACTTCAACGGCTACGCCGTCGAGCTGAGCGACAAGCCCGCGACCACCGACGAGCAGGCTCGCTTCGCCACGCGGATGATCCGCCGCCCGGTCCACGACCCCTCGCGCTACGCGCAGATCTGGAAGGAGCACATCCTTCCCCTCAACGGCGCGTACCAGATGCGGCCCTAGCGCGAGCGTCACGCCAGCGTGGCATTCGCTGTCGACCGTCGCGCCAGCGTGACGCTCGGCGGCAAAGCAGCCAGCCAGACCCCTTGACTGTGACGTAGCTCACCGTAATATGACCAGTGGTCATCGATGCTAGGAGGCGGTATTGCCAACGGTGACTTGGGGGCGGGTCGACTCCGCTCGTCGCGCGGCCATCATCGAGGCCGCGGAACAGGAGTTCGGGGCGCACGGGTTCTCCCGGGGCAGCCTCAACGTCATCGCGCGGCGGGCCGGCGTCGCGAAGGGCAGCCTGTTCCAGTACTTCGCGGACAAGCGTGACCTCTACGCGTTCATCGCCGACATCGGCAGCCAGCGGGTGCGTGCCTACATGGAGGACCGCATCCGCGAGCTGGACCCGAGCCGGCCGTTCTTCGACTTTCTGACGGACTGGCTCGACGCGTGGGTGGCCTACTTCGCCGACCATCCGCACGAGCGCGCGCTGCACGCCGCGGCGACTCTCGAGGTCGACACCGAAGCCCGCGTCAGCGTGCAGAACGTCATCCACCGTCACTACCTGGAAGTGATGCGGCCGCTGGTCCGCGACGCGAAGTTGCGCGGCGACCTGCGGGCCGATTCGGATACCGACGCGCTGTTGTCGTTGCTGCTCTTGATCTTTCCGCACCTGGCGCTGGCGCCTTACATGCGTGGTCTGGATCCGATCCTCGGGCTCGACGAACCCACCCCGGAGCAGCCGGCGCTGGCGGTGCGCCGCCTCGTGGCGGTGCTGGCGGCCGCCTTCTCGGCGTCACCGCGCCCGCCCGTCCACCCAGCCCCACAACAATCCGAGGAGGTCTCATGACACGCACACGTACGAATTCGATGGTTCGCGGAGGACTCAACTGGGACAGCTTGCCGCTGCGGCTGTTCGCCGGCGGCAACGCGAAGTTCTGGGACCCGGCCGACATCGACTTCTCCCGCGACTGCGCCGACTGGGAGCAGCTCTCGGACGACGAACGTCACTACGCCATCCGGCTGTGCGCGGAGTTCATCGCCGGCGAGGAGGCGGTGACGGAAGACATTCAGCCGTTCATGTCCGCGATGCGGGTCGAGGGCCGGCTGGGCGACGAGATGTACCTGACGCAGTTCGCGTTCGAGGAAGCCAAGCACGTCCAGGTGTTCCGCATGTGGCTCGACGCCGTCGGCGTCACCGACGACCTGCACGAGTACCTCGACGACATCCCCACCTACCGGACGATCTTCTACGAGGAATTGCCGGACTGCCTCAACGCGTTGTCGGTCGACCCGTCGCCGGCGGCCCAGGTGCGGGCGTCGGTCACCTACAACCACATGGTCGAAGGCATGCTGGCGCTCACGGGGTACTTCGGCTGGCACAAGATCTGCGTGGAGCGCGGCATCCTGCCGGGCATGCAGGAATTGGTCCGGCGCATCGGCGACGACGAGCGCCGCCACATGGCGTGGGGCACGTTCACCTGCCGCCGCCACGTCGCCGCCGACGACGCCAACTGGGGCGTCTTCGAAACGCGGATGAACGAGCTCATGCCGTTGGGGCTGCGCCTCATCGAGGAGGGCTTCGCCCTGTACGACCCGATGCCGTTCGGCCTGTCCGTGGACGAGTTCATGGCCTACGCGTCCGACAAGGGCATGCGCCGCTTCGGCACGATCTCTAGCGCCCGCGGGCGGCCGCTCGAGGAGATCGACCTCGACTACTCGCCGCTGCATTTGGAGGACACCTTCGCCGACGAGGACGAGAAGGCCCTGGCCGCCGCGTCGGCCTGAGCCGCTACTCGACCTTGCTGCTGCCGGGCGCCGAGCCGCTTTCGCCGGCCCCGATGGTGGTGACCCGTCCCCCGCAAGCGGGCGGCGCCCCCAGCGCCCGGCTATGCCGCGCTTGCGATCGCCACTACCCGATCCATACGGTCTTGGCGTTGCAGAACTCGCGGATCCCGTGGCCCGCGAGTTCGCGGCCGTAGCCGGACCGCTTGACGCCTCCGAAGCCCAGCTCCGGGTAGGACACCGTCATTCCGTTGATGAACACCTGGCCGGCCTCGATGTCGTCGATGAAGCGCTGCTGCTCCGCCTCGTCGCGGGTCCAGGCGTTGGAGCCCAACCCGAAGGTGGTGCCGTTGGCGATCTCGATGGCCTCGTCGATGGTCTCGGCACGGTACATCGACGCGACCGGGCCGAAGACCTCCTCGGTGTAGAGCGACATTTCCTTGGTGATGTCGGTGATTACCGTCGGGGGGTAAAACCAGCCCGGCCCGTCGAGCGGCTTGCCGCCGGTGCGGAGCTTCGCGCCGGCCGCCACGGCGTCGTCGACCTGCTTGGTGATGTCGTCGCGCCCCGACTCGGTGGCAAGCGGGCCGACGTCGGTGTCGGGGTCCGTCGGGTCGCCGACCTTGAGCGCCTGCATCCGCTCGACGAACTTGCCGACGAACGCGTCGTAGACGTCGGTGTGGATGATGAATCGCTTTGCGGCGATGCAGGACTGACCGTTGTTCTGCACCCGGGCGGTGACCGCGGTCTTGACGGCCTCGTCGAGGTCCGCCGACGGCATCACGATGAACGGGTCGCTGCCGCCGAGCTCGAGCACGGTGGGTTTGATCTCGTCGCCGGCGATGGCGGCGACCGACTGGCCGGCCGGCTCGCTGCCGGTCAGGGTGGCCGCGGCGACGCGGGGGTCACGCAGGATGCGCTCGACGGCGCTGGACGAGACGAGCAGCGTCTGGAAGCAGTCGTCCGGGAAGCCGGCCCGCGCGATGACGTCGGCGAGGTAGAGCGCGGTCTGCGGCACGTTCGAGGCGTGCTTGAGGATGCCGACGTTGCCGGCCATCAGCGCCGGCGCGGCGAACCGCACCGCCTGCCAAAGCGGGAAGTTCCACGGCATCACGGCCAGCACGACGCCCAGCGGCTGGTAGCGGATGTAGGCCTTGGAGGCGCCGACCTTGACCGCGTCGGCCGGCTCGTCGGCAAGCAGCTTCTCGGCGTTCTCGGCGTAGTAGCGAAAGCCCTTGGCGCACTTGAGTACTTCGGCCTTGGCTGACTTCAAGGTCTTGCCCATTTCCAGGGTCATCATCGCGGCGACGTCGTCGGCCTCTTTTTCCAAGAGGTCGGCGGTGGCGTTTGCCCACCCCGCGCGCTGGGCAAAGGTGGTGTTATGGCGGTAGTCCTGGAACCGGGCGTACGCGCGGGCGATGGCCGCGTCGACTTCTTCGTCGGTTGCCGGGGTGAAGGTTTTCACTGTCTCGCCGGTAGCCGGGTTGATGGTCGCGATGGGCACGCTGACATCCTTCGCTTCGGGGTTGGTAAGAGGTCCAACACCCAGCCTGCCACTATCGTTCCCCCAAGGGAGGTGCCGGATGAGTAAAGCCGCCGAACTGATGGTCAAGTGCCTGGAAAACGAGGGTGTTTCCGTGGTCTTCGGCCTGCCGGGGGAGGAGAACATCCGCTTCGTGCAGGCGCTGGCGTCGTCGAGCATCCGCTATGTGCTCACCCGGCACGAGCAGGGCGCGGCCTTCATGGCTGAGATGTACGGGCGGGTGACCGGCCGCGCGGCGGTGGTGTCGAGCACCTTGGGGCCGGGCGCGATCAACATGCAGCTCGGCGTGGCCGACGCCACCACCAACAGCACCCCGTTGGTTGCGATCTCCGCGCAGGTGGGCCACGACCGGGAATTCAAAGAGTCCCACCAGTACGTCGACCTGGTGTCGATGTTCGCGCCGATCACGCGATGGGCGGCCGGGGTGCCAACCGCGCGCGCCATCCCCGAGATGTTCCGCAAGGCCTTCAAGGTCGCCGAGACCGAACGCCCGGCGGCGGTCTATTTGGCCGTCCCCGAGCACATCGATGCCGACGAGACCGATTACGACCTGACGCCGTTGCCGCGCAACGTCGTTCGTCCGGATGCCCCCGCACCCGGTCAGGTGGAGCGCGCGGTCGACATCCTGCGCAAGGCGAAGCGGCCGGTGGTGCTGGCCGGGCACGGCGCCGCCCGCGGCAACGCCACCGCGGCCCTGGTCCGGTTCTCCGAGGAATTCGGCATCCCGGTGGCCAACACCTTCCACGGCAAGGGCGTGATGCCCGATGACCATCCCAACAGCATCGGGACCCTCGGGTTCATGCGGCACGACTACGTCAACTTCGGCTTCGACAACGCCGACGTGGTCATCGCGGTCGGGTACGAGCTGCAGGAGTTCGACCCGGTCCGGATCAACCCGCAGGCCGACAAGAAGATCATCCACATTCACCGGTTCCCGGCCGAGGTCGACGCGCACTATTCGGTGGGCGTCGGGATCATCGGCGACATCAGCGCCTCCTTGGACGCATTGACGGACGCGCTCGACGGTCACGCTTACGAGGCCGACCCCGAGGTGCCCGGCCACGGCCTGCTTGCCGAGGAATTCGCTCGTGGGCAAGAGGATTCGCGATATCCGCTCGCTCCGGCGCGGGTGGTGGCCGACACCCGCGCCGCGCTGAGCCGCAGCGACGTCGTCCTGGTCGACACCGGCGCCACCAAGATGTGGATGGCGCGGCTCTACCCGACGTACGAGTGCAACACCTGCCTGGTGTCAAACGGCTTGTCCACCATGGGGTTTGCGCTGCCCGGCGCGCTCGGTGTCAAGCTGGCGAGGCCCGACTCGAAGGTGTTGGCCGTCGTCGGGGACGGCGCCTTCCTGATGAACTCGCAGGAAATCGAGACCGCCGTCCGCGAGCGGATACCGCTGGTGGTGCTGATTTGGGACGACGGCGGTTACGGCCTCATCGAGTGGAAAATGGACCTCGAGCTCGGCGCGCACTACTACGTGAAGTTCAGCAACCCGGACGTGGTGACCTACGCGGAAAGCTTCGGCGCCAAGGGGTATCGCGTCAACAGCGCCGAGGAACTGTTGCCGACGCTGCGGGCCGCACTCGACGACGCCGGGGTGTCGGTGATCTCCTGCCCGGTCGACTACTCGGATAATCTGCGGCTGACCGACCGGCTCGGCGAGCTGGACGAGACGCTGTAATCCAAGGTCGGCCGGGCACCACACCTGTCTGCAGATATGTGCGGTGTAAAGCCCGGCTGGTCCCTCGGGCGGGGCACACTCGGGCGGCTGGTTACCGCCGTTCTTCGTGGCGCAGACGGCGTGCGCGGTACCTGAACTGAATACCAACCGGGGTCTGCTGCACATGGTCAACCAGCAGCCCAACCGTCAAGCAAAGCCGGTTGCGCGACATGGCCGTTAATGGTGACCATGGTGTAAAGACGAAGGGAACGCCCATGAGGAAGTACGTAATCGCCCCCATCGCCTGCTGTGCGGTCGCCATTTGCGTACCTGGCCACGCAAGCGCATCACCAAACGATGACAGCTTCCTCGTCGCCCTCCGTGGCAGCGACATCGTGGTGCCCGAGTCTGTAGACCCGATTCAGGCTGCGGGAGCCGTTTGCACGGACCGGAAGAATGGACAGCCGGCCGAAGCGATCGCCCGCACAGACCGGTTCGCGCGTTTCCCCAGCCCCGCTGCGTTCGTGGACCTGGCAATCGAGTACTACTGCCCGCAGTACGTCGCATGACGAAACTCCCGCGCGACGGCGAGGGTTACGCGGCATAGGTCAGCCGTGCTGTGACGTCGCTGCCGGCAGCGTCATCGGCCGGACGTACCCGCCGACCAGTGTCCGATGCCACCAGGCCCGCTCGCGGCGCAGCTCGGCGGGCGTCGTGAAGCGATACTCGTAGAGCCGCGCGCGCACATAACGCGGTGGCGAATCCGGAAATGGATTGTGCCGCAACAGGCGCAGCGTGTGCCGGTCGTTGCGCAGCAGCCGCTGCAGAAACGGTGTCAGCCATGGCTGCGCGTAGCCGGGCGAGATCGCGGCGAACCACATCAGCCAATCCAGCCGCAGATGGTAGGGCGCCCACTGCCGCGGAAGCCGACCCACGGCGCCGGGCTTCCCCTTGAATTCGTACTCTTTCCACACCGTCTGGTCGCTCAGGCGTGCGTCCTCGGTGCCTTCGATCACCACCTCGCGGCGGACACGCCCGATGCTGCCGAATGCGCCGTACGTGTTGACGAGGTGAAAAGAGTTGAACGACATGTTCATTCGCTGACGCGAAGACAGCATGTTGCGCACCGGCCAGTAACTCATGAACAACACCGCCGCCGCGAACGCGATCACCAACGCTGCGAACCACAGCGGCGGCCCCGGCAGAGCGGCGCGGGCATGCGGGCCGAACACCACGGAAACCGACGACTCGTCAATTGCGCTGCACGCCAGCAGGATCGTCACCCAATTGAGCCAGGCGAAGTTGCCCGACACCACCAGCCACAGCTGAGTGACGACGATGATCGCCGCGGCGATGCTCGCCACCGGTTGTGGCGCGAACAATCCGAACGGCACGACCAGTTGGGCGAAATGATTGCCCGCCACCTCGATTCGATGCAGCGGCTTGGGCAGGTGGTGGAAGAACCAGCTCAACGGCCCAGGCATGGGCTGCGTTTCGTGGTGGTAGTACAGACACGTCAGGTCGCGCCAGCATGGATCGCCCCGCATTTTGATCAACCCGGCACCGAATTCCACTCGGAACAACAGCAACCGGGCCATCCATAACGTCAGCACGGGCGGCGCCACCTGGTCGTTGCCCAGGAAGATCAGCACAAAGCCGGTCTCCAGCAACAGCGATTCCCACCCGAACGCATACCAGCTCTGCCCGACGTTGACGATCGAAAGGTAGAGCGCCCACAGCGTCAGCCACATGAGCATGGCCGCCCAGAGCGGCACCGCGTCGGCAGCGCCAACGACGATCGCCGCCGACAGTGCCGCGCCGAACCAGGAGACCGCCGAGAACAAGCGATCGGAGTAGCGCAGATGAAACAGACTGGGCGTCCGCCAAAACGATTGCCCGGCCAAGAACCGCGGAATCGGCTGCAGCCCGTGCTCCCCGATGAGCGCCCGGAACTGGGCCGCGGCTGCGACGAACGCGAGCAGGTAGACCACCGCGGCGCCCCGCTCGAGCACCAGTCTGCCGAGCCAATATTCGGGAGCGGAAAACCAGCCCATGGCCGTAACTCCTTGGACGGTGGCGGTCGTAGGGACCCGCATATCCAGTCAACCAGTCGGTAAACCGCCAGCCAATACCCTGGGGCGGCTATTCGTCGCGGGACCGGCGCGCCGTCACCACCGACGTCAATGGCGCGGTTCGCCCCCTCGCCGCTCCGCGGCTGGGGGTGCCCCCACCTCGGTCCGATCCTCGGACCGCATCGTCACCGCGCAAGCGGCAACCACCGCGAGCGAAATCAGCGCCAGCAGCTGAACATTCGCGGAATGACCCGCGTAGCCGTCGACCGACCGCCAGGGATGCCGTGACAACACCGCCCCGGCCAGGATGAGCCCGCCGGCGCTCAGGACAATCGCGGCACCGTCCAACCGGCGGCGGCGCAGCGCGTACCGCAAGCCCAGGCCGCCGCCGACCACGACCACCCCGACCACCCCGGCGATCACCGCCCCGCAGCCCAGCACCGCGATTCCCGCCCATGTCCCCGGCTGCCACGGTTGGGCGGGCGCGTCGTCGGACCGCCCGCCTCGGGTGCGCCACAGCGCGAGCATTGCCAGCAGCGGCAGCAAGGCCAGCCCCAGCCCCAGGCCCGCGCGGTAGGGCGCGTTGGACGGGAAGGTCAGCGTGATGGTGCCGGGGTCTCCGGGCGGCACCACCCAGCCCTGCTGCCAGCCGTTGACGGCGACCGGATTCAGCCGGGTCCCGTTGCCGGTGCGCGCCACCCAACCGGGGTTGATGCTCTCGGGGATCACCAGCACCCGCGACGTTGTCGACGGCTGAGCCTGCACCTCGCGACGGTCCGGACCCCACGCCCGCCACACGGGAACTCTGACGGGGCCGGGCGTGGCGGCGGCCACGTCCGGCGGCGACAGCTCAACGCCGTCGACGACGAACTGGGCGCCCGGGCTGACCAGCAGCTCCTGCTGACCCGCCGGCAGCGCGATCGGGTCGCGGTCGCACGCCCGTGCCGCAACGGGCTCGTCGTCGAGCAGTGCGCCGACGGTGGCGCGGATCGAGGTGTGCACGAACCGGCCCGCGACCGCGACCACCGGGCCGTGGTCGCAGTCGACGGTGATCTCGCGCGCGCGGTCACGAGCGGCGTTCGCGGGGGCGATCGGTTTGCCGTCGGCACCAAGCACCGCCAGCTCCGCCAGCCCGGGCGGCTTGAGCTGGTCGAAACCCAGCGCGTTGCGGTCGATGACGTCTTCCCAGTCCAGCAGGCTGACGGTGACGCTGTCGGTCACCCGGGGATGCAGCGGGAGGGTTTGCTGTTCGCCGCGCTTCAACGCACGCACCTGCGGGCCGTCGCCCAGGTTGACCGCCACCACCGTCGGATGGGCGGGTAACGCCGACCGGCTCGGCGTCAGCCGCAGCCCGGTGACTTCGCTGGGCCGCGGCAGGGTGAGCGTCAACGTTGGGGGCGCCTTGTGTTGCACCACCCGCTGCGATGCCGTCCACGCGGTGGCCGGATCGCCGTCGGTCGCCGCATACGCCGAGCCGAGGACGTCGACCAGATCGGAGTCGCCCCGCGCCCGGGTGGTGTTCGGCTCGGCGATCAGGTCGGCCAGCTTGGGTCCCTGCCGTGGCCGCACCCACACCAGCGGGGTCACCGACATCGGCGCCGGGACGGTCAGCGTCCGGCTGAGATTCACCGGCTCCTCGGGCGCCAGCGCCATGGACGGCGCGCAGCGCACGCCGTCCGGCGTCGACGCGCAGCCCGGCCTGCCGAGCAGTTCTGAACCCAGGTCCCAGCCCGCGACCGCCGAGCCGGGCGGCGGCCCGGGGACCCGCACGGTGTGCCGCAGGTCGAGCTGGTGGGCGAATCCGGACGCGTCGTACTGGGTGATCGACAGGTCGGTGATGCCGAATTGCACGCCGGGCGACCCGTCGTCGGTGCCCGCGGCGGTGATCCGCACCCACGGCGTCTCGCCGTAGGGCAATGCGGCGGCGAGTGGCTTGCCTGGCTCGTCGAACCGCAGCGTCGTGCTGCCGGTCGCGGTTTCGATCAGGATGCGGCGCACCTGCGCGCCGACGGCCGTCGCGCTGGGGGTCAGGGTGATCGCCGCGTTGGTCACCGGGTGGTCGAAATCGACCTGCAGCCACTGGCCGACGGCCGATTGCAGGGAGTTGGACACCCAGGCGGTCGCCGGATCCCCGTCGATGGCGGCGATGGGGGAGGTCGCCGGCGCGACGTCGGGCATCGCGGTGGAGTCCGACGACGAGCTCGACACGGTGATCCGCCCGCCGGTCCAGGCGCCGAGCACCGGGTCGGCCCCCGGGACGGGGTAGTCGGGCACTCGGTTGTAGGTATGCCGGGCGTCGCCCGCGGCCCGGATGGCCGACGAATGGTGGTCCACCCGCCCGTAATCGGTCTCGCGCGCCACGGGGGTGTCGGTGACGGTCGCCACCGGCACCGGCAAACCGGCGCCGCGCGCGTCGGCGGTCATCAGCACCGGGCCCAGCGGCGCCCCGCCTTGCAGCCGGCGCCGTTCGTCGAGGCGCAGCAGCACCTCCGGCCCGCCGGCCACCCGGGGCAACCGGTCGACGTCGGCGAAGTACGGCGCGCCCGGATCGCCGGCGACCCCCACCCGGTAAATCTCTATGGCCGGGTATCGCGGGCGCAGCCCGCTGTCGGCGACGAAGCCCGCCAGGTTGCCGGGCCCCACCGGATCGCCGAACTGCGCCACCTTCTGCAGGCCAGGCGACCCGTCGATGGCCCGGTGCACCAGGATGGGGCGCGCCGAGCGCGACGTGTCGGGGTCCAGATCGTTGCGCAGCACCACATACGAAATGCCTTGGCGGGCCAGGGTATCGGCGAGGCCGGCCGAGGGGCGCCCGGCGGCGAACAGGCGTTGCACCGAGTCCAGCGCCCGGATGGTTTGCGGCGGGGTCAACGGGATGGAGTCGCGCACGCCCCACGGGCTGCCGCCGAGCACCTGCAGCGGTTCGTCATGGCTGGTGCCCCACACCTGCGTGGCGAACGGTGCCCCCGGAGCCACCAGCACCCGGCCGGGGACCGGCGTCCCCGTATTGTGCCGGTCGAGCCAGTCGGCGGTCTCCTGCCAGTAGCGGGGGATCGCGCTGAAAGTTCCGGGCGGTGTCAGCCGGCCGGTCCAGGCCAGCGAGGTGCTCACCATCAGCGCCGTCAGCACCACGATCGCGACCGCCACCCGGCGGTCGCGTTCCGGGTGGGCGAACGCGTGCAGCCACGCCGAGACGGGCCCCCGACCGGGCAGCGGTATGCGGCCCAACACCTGTGCGATGCCCAGCGCGATCGGGATCCGAATCACCGACCCCAGCTTGTGCACGTTGCGCAGCGGCGCCCCGCCAGCGTCCAGGAATGCCTGCACGGCGTGCGCCACCGGCGAGCCCAGCCCACCGCTGTAACCGGCGGCCATCAGCACCACGCCGGCCAGCAGCATCGCCACCAACCGTCCACGCGCCGGCATTCGCGGACTGGCCAGCCCGGCCAGCCCGGCCGCCGCGACCAGGCAGGTGGCCAGGACGGCCGCCGAGCCGGTCACCAGCGGCGCGCCCGCGGTGGCGGTCGGCGCCACGTACGGGGTCCAGCTGTCGGTGCCGCGCAGTATCTCGGTCAGCGACGACCATTGCGTTGTCACACCGGAGGATTCGATGAAGTCCAGGAAGGGCGGGCTGATGGCGCGCAGCATCACCAGCGCCACCACCCACCACAGCGTCGCCAAAAACAGCGCCATGAGCCACCACCCGGTGTAGCGCCACCACAGCCGGTTCGGGCGGTGGCACGCCCACCAGATCACCGCGGGCAGGCAGCCGGCCAACGTGGCGATCGCGTTGACCGCGCCCATCAACGCGACGGCCAGACCGGCCCGCGCGGCGAGCGCTCGCACCGACCGGTTGGCGGAGCCCCGCAGGGCCATGATCGTGGGCAGCAACACCCACGGCGCCAACATCATCGGCAGGGTTTCCGACGAGATGGACCCCAGGGTGGTCAGCACCCGCGGCGACAGCGCGAACGCGGCGGCGCCGATCATCCGCGACGCAGGGCTGCCGATGCCCAGCGCCTCCGCGACGCGCAACAGGCCCCAGAAGCCGATGGTGAGCAGCAGCGCCCACCACAGCCGTTGGGCGATCCACCCGGGCACGGAGAGCAGATGGCCGATCGCGAAAAAGGTGCCGTGCGGGAACAGATAGCCGTAGGCCTGGTTCTGCGCCTGCCCGAATGGGAGTTCGCTGTTCCACAGGTTGGTGGCCCGTGCCAGGAAGCGCAGCGGGTTGGCGGTGAGGTCGAGTTTGGTGTCGGGGGAGACCCGCCCGGGGGACTGGCCGAACGTCAGCACGCAGGCGAGCGCACCGACCAGCCACAGCCATCGGCGCGAAACGGGCGCGGCCGGAAAGCCAGGGGCCGGCGGGCCGGCCGCCGCTACGGCCGCTGAGTCCGCAGGCGGCGACCCAGTGTGCCCGGCTTCGCCGCTAGCTACGGTTGCCGTACTCGACCCGGTTGAGCACTGACGACTGCGGATCGCCCCCGGGGAGTGGCGGTTTCGTGTCCTGCTGCACCATCAAGGTGATCCCGAAGATCGCTGCCGCGCCGAGCAACAGACCGACCACCACGCTCGCGGCGGCGGGCGCAATGATCCGGTTCATCAACGGCTCCTTAACAGCATCGGGAAAACGTAGTCGGCCTAGCGCCAACCTAGCAGAAGCGGGTCGGCGCCCCGGAGCGCTCGTCAGGGCAGACAGTGTCCGTGAAAGCACCGGTCGCCGTACTGGACCTGATGGGGCCCGAGCGGGCTGAGCGGAGCCGGATGGCCCCGCACCGGCGCCATCCCGTGGTCGGCAACGGACAGCGTCACGCCGACCGTCGTCGCGACACCCACCGACAGACCCACCGCGATGCTGGCCGCCGCGGCCAGAGTGAAACCGGTCAACGCTGGCATCTTGCCCCCTAGCCCCGCTGGCACCAGCCCAGGAGTGCCCCCGCAGCCGAAGAAGAAAACCCCCGACGAAAACCTCGTCGCTCCCCAGATCCGGAGGCCCGGATAGCGCCATGAAAGCATGGCCCGATGTCATTTTCGCGCACCTTGGCCGTGCTCGTCTCCGTGTCGGCGTTGCTGGCAGGCTGCGCCCACCACGCCGGCCGGCCACCCGGCCCGTCGACCTCGGCCGGCAAGCCGGCGGCCGCACCAGCGCCACCGGCGTGCGGCGACGTCACCGCGCTGCCGGTCCGCGACAAGCTGGCCCAGCTGCTGATGGTGGGTGTGAAGAACGCCGATGACGCCCGATCGGTGGTCAACGGCTACCACGTCGGCGGCATCTTCATCGGCAGCTGGACGGACCTGTCCATCTTCAAGGGCCCGCTGGCCGACATCGCGGCCAAGGCGGGACCGCTGCCGTTGGCGGTCAGCGTCGACGAGGAGGGCGGCCGGGTCTCCCGGTTGCGGTCGCTGATCGGCGCGGCACCGTCGCCCCGGGAGCTGGCCCAGACCCAGACCGCCGCCCAGGTCCACGACCTGGCGGCCGAGCGCGGCAAGAAGATGCGCGACCTCGGCATCACCATCGACTTCGCCCCCGTCGTCGACGTCACCGACGCCACCAGCGGCGTGATCGGGGACCGCTCGTTCGGGGGTGATCCCAACACGGTCATCGCCTACGCCGGGGCGTACGCCCAAGGCCTGCGGGACGCGGGACTGCTGCCGGTCCTCAAGCACTTCCCCGGACACGGGCACGGCTCGGGCGACTCGCACACCGGCGGCGTGGTGACGCCGCCGCTGAGTGACCTGCAGAACCTCGACCTGGTGCCGTACCGGACGCTCATCACCGCCGCCCCGGTCGCGGTGATGCTGGGCCACTTGCAGGTCCCCGGGTTGACCGGCGACGACCCCGCGAGCCTGAGCCCCGCGGCGGTGCAGCTGCTGCGCAACGGCGTCGGCTACGGCGCCCCGCCGTTCAACGGACCGGTGTTCACCGACGACCTGTCCAGCATGGGCGCGATCTCCGACCGGTACGGCGTCGCCGAGGCGGTCCTGCGCGCTCTGCGGGCCGGCACCGACGTCGCGCTCTGGGTCACCACCGACGAGGTGCCCGCGGTCTTGGACCGGCTGCAGAAGGCGGTGGCGGCAGGCGAGTTGCCCGCGCAGCGGGTCGACGACGCGCTGGGGCGGGTGGCGACGATGAAGGGCCGCAGCCCCGCCTGCGGCCACTAAAGCGTGTGCGGGACCCGGCGCGTTGCTTACTCTAGAGTCAGATAGACGGGCTAGAGAGGCAATCGATGGCGGGTGGTACCAAGCGGTTACCGCGTGCTGTCCGCGAGCAGCAAATGCTCGACGCCGCGGTGCAGATGTTCTCGGTCAACGGCTACCACGAGACCTCGATGGATGCCATCGCCGCCCAGGCGCAGATCTCCAAGCCGATGCTGTACCTGTACTACGGCTCCAAGGAGGATCTGTTCGGCGCCTGCCTGAACCGGGAGATGGGCCGGTTCATCGACGCGGTCCGCGCCGACATCGACTTCACGCAGAGCCCGAAAGACCTGCTGCGCAACACGATCGTGGCGTTCATGCGCTACATCGACGCCAACCGGGCGTCGTGGATCGTGATGTACACCCAGGCCACCAGCTCGCAGGCGTTCGCGCACATGGTGCGCGAGGGGCGCGAACAGATCATCGAGCTGGTCGCCGGGCTGGTGCGGGCCGGCAGTCGCACGCCGCGGACCGAGCGCGAGAACGAGATGATGGCCGTGGCGCTGGTGGGGGCGGGCGAGGCGATGGCCAACCAGCTCAGCACCGGCGATATCGACGCCGATGAAGCGGCCGCGCTGATGATCAACCTGTTCTGGCACGGGCTGCGGGGCGCGCCGGAGGAGCGTGGGGCCGCCGCGGGGCGGCGCGAGAAGGGCGGCCCCAGCGCAGCCCGGCGCTAGCCCCTACATTCATCATGTGGCTCGACCGCCCGCCCGCAATGTCGACTTCTTCTGTGCTGTAGTCATCGTCGGATTGTTGGCCGGGGTCGCCGGATTGACGACGACGTTCGTGCTGCGCTTCGTCGAGCACGTGACCTATCACTACACCTTTGGCGCGCTGCTGGTCGGCGTCGCGGGTAGCAGTCCGGTGCGCCGCGTGGTGGGCCCGATGGTCGGCGCTGCCTTGGCGGCAGTCGGGTGGTGGATCTTGCGGAGCAGGTCGCGCGTGCCGCCCATGGCAGAGACCATCGCGCGTCGCGAGCGGATACCGCGGCTTTCCTGGAGCATCGACGCGCTGCTGCAGGTGCTGCTCGTCGGGGCCGGCGCATCCCTCGGCCGAGAGGGGGCCCCGCGTCAATTCGCCGCCTCGCTAAGCGATTTCGGGACGGCCTGGCTCAAGCGGCTATCGCCCCGCGATCGTGAGGTGTTATTGGCCTGCGCGGCCGGCGCCGGGCTTGGCGCCGTGTACGCCGTCCCGCTGGCCGGTGCGCTGTTCTCGGTGCGGATCATGCTCAACACCTGGCAGCCGCGGGCGGTCGGCGCGGCGTTCATTTCCTCCAGCCTCGCGGTCGCGGTCGGTTCGGCCATCACGCGCGACGAACCCAACCTGCAATGGCCGCTCGGGGAGTCGACGTACCTGCTGACCGCGCACGGGCTGTTGCTGGCACCCGTGAGCCTCGCGGTGGGACTGGCCTTCAACCGGTTGATGGCGGCGGCGCGGCCGGCCAAGCAGATGCGGACCTGGGTGCTGATTCCCGCGCTCGCCGGCGCCGGGCTGGTGATGGGCATCTGTTCGCATTGGTGGCCCGAATTGCCCGGCAACGGCCGCAGCATCCTGACGGTCAGCTTGGCCAGCGGCATGACGCTGTTGTCGGCGCTCGCGATCCTGGCCTTGAAACCATTGCTGACCGCGTTGTTTTTGCGTGCCGGCGGGGCCGGCGGCATGCTGACTCCCTCGCTGGCCACCGGCGCGGCCGCCGGGGCCGCGCCGGTGCTGGCGATCAACTGGGCGGTCGGGACCCACCTGCACGTGCCGGCGGTGTCGCTGGCGGGCGCCGCCGGCGTGCTCGCGGTGACGCAGGGCTCACCGATCTGGGCGGCCATCTTCGTCTGGGAACTCGCCCGGCCGCCGCTGTGGCTGTTTCTGCTCTTCCTGCTGACCGCGACCAGCGCCCACGGGCTGAAAGTCATTGCCAAGGGCCGCGGCCCGGCGCACTCGGACTAGAGCGTTCGGACCGTGCCGGTCAGATACGGGTAATTCTTGGCGACGTTGCGCAGCGAGATGTCCCAGCCGTCATGGCCTTCGTCGATGTAGAGCCCGGCGGTGCCGGGCAGCACTAGCGGCTTGCCGAACCGCACCGAATACTTCACCGCGTCCGGCAGCCGCGCTTCAATGTTGGCCAATACCGCCGCGGCGCTGAACATTCCGTGCGCGATGACGGTGGGGAAGCCGAACAGCTTGGCCGCGATCGGGTTGGTGTGGATCGGATTGTGATCGCCGCTGACCGCGGCGTAGCGCCGGATCAGGCCGGGGCTGACGCGCACGACGGTGCTGGGAGGGGGCAGCTTGGGTTGCTTCTGCGGCGGTGGCTTCGGCTCGTCGGACAGGCTGGTGCGTTGCTGATGCAGGAAGGTCGTCACCTGATGCCATGCGATGTCGTTGCCGACGCTCACGTCGGTCACCAAGTCGACGAGCAAACCTTTGCGGTGCTCACGCAGGTTTTCCGCATGCACATGCACGCCGACGGTGTCGGTGACCGCGATCGGCCGGTGCTGCGTGATGTGGTTCTCCATGTGCACCGAACCCATTGCGGCGAAAGGAAAGTCGAATCCGGTCACCAGCGACATCATCGTGGGGAACGTCAGCGCGAACGGATAGGTGAGCGGCACGTTGTTGCCGTAGCGCAGGCCGGTGACCGCGGCGTACTCGGCCACGTTCGCCTGGTCGATGGGCAATTCCTCGATCGACACCGTGCGCGTGGGCAGCTGGTTGCCGCGGGACACCAGCGGCAGTGCCCCGGCCGCCGCGCGCAGCATGTTCTTCAGGCCGCTTGGCTGGTTCATTGCGTTCTCCTCATCGCAGCTATGCGCCCAGCATGGCCTGGCCGCAGACGCGGATAACGTTGCCCGTCACCGCGTTTGACGCCGGGCTGGCGAAGTAGGCGATGGTCTCTGCAACATCGACGGGTTGGCCGCCCTGCAGCAGCGAGTTCATCCGGCGACCCACCTCGCGGGTGGCCAGCGGAATGGCTGCCGTCATCTGGGTTTCGATGAATCCCGGTGCGACGGCGTTGATCGTGATGCCCTTGCCGTACAGCTCCGGAGCCAGCGCCTGGGTGAGGCCGATCATCCCGGCCTTGGTGGTGGCGTAGTTGGTCTGCCCACGGTTGCCCGCGATGCCGGCCATCGAGGACAGCCCGATCACCCGGCCTCCCTCGCCGATGCTGCCGTTGCCCACCAGTCCCTCGGTAAGCCGAAGCGGGGCAAGGAGATTGACGGCCAGCACCGCGTCCCACCGGGCGTCGTCCATGTTGGCCAGCAACTTGTCGCGGGTGATGCCGGCGTTGTTGACCAGCACATCGGCGTGCCCGCCGTGGTGCTCGCGCAGGTGCTCGGTGATCTTGTCGACGGCGTCCTCGGCGGTGACGTCGAGCCACAACGCGGTGCCCCCGACCCGGCTCGCCGTCTCGGCCAGCGTCTCGGCGGCCGACTCGACGTCGATCGCGACGACGCGGGCTCCGTCGCGGGCGAACACCTCCGCGATGGTCGCGCCGATCCCGCGGGCCGCGCCCGTCACGATCGCGACCTTGCCGTCCAGCGGCCGCTCCCAGTCGGCCGGCGGTGTGGAGTCGGCCTCGCCGATGTAGAACACCTGGCCGTCGACGTAGGCCGACTTGGCCGACAGGATGAACCGCATGGTCGATTCCAGGCCCGTGGCAGCGGGTTTGGCGTCGGGCGACACGTAGACCAGCGCCGCCGTGGTGCCGTTGCGCAGCTCCTTGCCCAGCGAGCGGGTGAACCCCTCCAGCGCGCGCTGCGCGATCCGCTCGTGCGGGCTGGCGGCGGCGTCGGGCGTGGTCCCGACCACCACGACGCGGGCCGAATGGCCCAGATTGCGCAGCAGCGGCGTGAAGAACTCGTACAGCCCCCTGAGCCCCTCCGGCGTCGTGATGCCGGTGGCGTCGAACACCAGTCCGCCGAACTGGTCGGCCCAGCGGCCACCCAGGTTGTTGCCCACCAGGTCGTAGTCCTTGGCCAGCGCGGCACGCAGCGGCTCGACCACTCGCCCCTCACCGCCGATCAGCAGGGACCCGGCCAGGGGCGGATCGCCGGGCCGGTAGCGGCGCAGTGTCTCGGGTTGCGGGACACCGAGCTGCTTGGCGAGGAACGATCCAGGACCAGAGTTGACAATCTGAGAGAACAGATCGGACGAGACCTTGGGAGCCACCGGAGCTACCTTCCATGTGCTTTCTAAGTTGGGCTGTGCCTACAGCACAACCGTATCGAGGACGAACTTACTTCAGAGTAAGAACAGTGGGTAGTATGGCCCCAGACGGGCGATCCCAAAACCAATAGACCGCAGATACACGGAGAAGACAGTGGCCCCTGCAAGTTCTGAGGCAAGCAACCAGCGCAGTTCGCAGCGGCGACGTGTCGCCGTGCTGGGCGGCAATCGCATCCCGTTCGCCCGGTCCGACGGCGCCTACGCCGAGGCGTCCAACCAGGACATGCTCACTGCCGCGCTGGGTGGGCTGGTCGACCGCTTCGGCCTGGCCGGCGAGCGACTGGGCGCGGTGATCGGCGGAGCCGTGCTCAAGCACAGCCGGGACTTCAACCTGACGCGCGAATGCGTGCTGGGCTCCGAGCTGTCGTCGTACACGCCGGCGTTCGACCTGCAACAGGCGTGCGGCACCGGCCTGCAGGCGGCCATCGCTGCGGCCGACGGCATCGCGTCCGGGCGCTACGAGGTCGCCGCCGCCGGTGGGGTGGACACCACCTCCGACCCGCCGATCGCCCTGGGCGTTAACCTGCGCCGGACCCTGCTCAAGCTGCGCCGGTCCAAGTCCAATGTTCAGCGGCTGAGGCTGGTGGGCACGCTGCCCGCGACCCTGGGGATCGAGATCCCGGTAAACAGCGAGCCCCGCACCGGGCTGTCGATGGGTGAGCACCAGGCGATCACCGCCAAGGAAATGGGCATCAAACGCGTCGACCAGGACGAGCTGGCCGCCGCAAGCCACCGCAACATGGCCGCCGCCTACGACCGGGGTTTCTTCGACGACCTGGTCACCCCCTTCCTCGGGCTGTACCGCGACGACAACCTGCGCCCTGACTCGTCGGCGGAGAAGCTGGCGAAGCTCAAGCCGGTGTTCGGCGTGAAGTCCGGCGACGCGACAATGACGGCCGGCAACTCGACCCCGCTGACCGACGGGGCTTCCGTCGCGCTGCTGGCCAGTGAGGAGTGGGCGGCCGCCCATTCGCTGACGCCGCTGGCCTTCCTGGTAGACGCGGAGACCGCGGCGGTGGACTACGTCAACGGCCGCGACGGCTTGCTGATGGCGCCCACCTACGCTGTGCCGCGGCTGCTGGCCCGGAACGGCCTGAGCTTGCAGGACTTCGACTTCTACGAGATCCACGAGGCCTTCGCCTCGGTGGTGCTGGCGCACCTGCAGGCGTTTGAGTCCGAGGACTACTGCAAGGAGCGGCTGGGCCTCGACGCCGCGCTGGGATCGATCGACCGGTCCAAGCTCAACGTCAACGGCTCGTCCCTGGCCGCAGGACACCCGTTTGCCGCCACCGGTGGGCGGATCCTTGCCCAGGCGGCCAAGCAGCTCGCCCAGAAGAGGGCCGAGCGGAAGGGTGGCGCCGGCAAGCCGCTGCGGGCCCTCGTTTCCATCTGCGCCGCCGGTGGCCAGGGGGTGGCCGCCATCCTGGAGGCCTGACCGACCGTTGACTCGGGCCTGCCCACCGTGGCGGTTCATGAAATGGGTCACAGCCGGTTAGTAAATCGGGGGGAGGGGTATCCGAATGCCCGGATGACCCCGTGTTGTGGTCTGACCCCCCGACCCCGACGGCAATACGGGGCATCCCTGAAACGGCCGCCGGTCAGCGCGGACGGGCGTGCGAAAAGGGCCGCCGCTGGAGTGAGGGGATCCAGCGGCGGCCTTTTTGTACCGGGCGTTACAAAAACCCCGCTCCCATGCGGAAGCGGGGTTTTTGTTCTTGTGCCTGTCAGAAGGCGGCTTCGTCGAGCTCCATGATGTCGTTGTCCAGCGTCTCGATCACCTCACGGGTGCTGGCGAGCAGGGGCAGGAAGTTCTTCGCGAAGAACGACGCCACCGCGACCTTGCCCTCGTAGAAGGACCGCTCGTCGCCGCTGGCGCCGGCGTCCAGCGCCTGCACGGCCACCGCGGCCTGCTGCTGCAGCAACCAGCCGATGACCAGGTCGCCGACGCTCATCAGGAAGCGCACCGATCCCAGGCCGACCTTGTAGAGGCTGGTCACGTCCTCCTGCGCCGCCATCAGGTAGCCGGTCAGCGTGGCCGCCATCGCCTGGACGTCGGCCAGGGCCTTCGCCAGCAGTTCCCGCTCGGACTTCAGCCGGCCGTTGCCGGACTCGCTGTCCACGAACTTCTGGATCTCGCCCGACACGTGGGCCAGCGCCACACCCTTGTCGCGGATGATCTTCCGGAAGAAGAAGTCCTGCGCCTGGATGGCCGTGGTGCCCTCGTAAAGGGAGTCGATCTTGGCGTCCCGGATGTACTGCTCGATCGGGTAGTCCTGCAGGAAGCCGGACCCACCGAAGGTCTGCAGGCTCTCGGTGAGCTTGGCGTAGGCCTGCTCGGAACCGACACCCTTGACCACCGGCAACATCAGGTCGTTGACCTTGACGGCCAGTTCGGCGTCCACACCGTGCACCGCCTCGGCAACCGCCGCGTCCTGGTAGGTCGCGGTGTACAGGTACAGCGCACGCAGACCCTCGGCGTAGGCCTTCTGGGTCATCAGCGACCGGCGCACGTCGGGGTGGTGCGTGATGGTCACCCGCGGAGCGGTCTTGTCGGTCATCTGCGTCATGTCGGCGCCCTGCACGCGGGACTTGGCATACTCCAGCGCGTTCAGGTAGCCGGTCGACAGGGTGGCGATCGCCTTGGTGCCCACCATCATGCGGGCCTGCTCGATGACCTCGAACATCTGCGCGATGCCGTTGTGCACCTCGCCGACCAGCCAGCCCTTGGCGGGCACGTCGTGCTGGCCGAAGGACAGCTCACAAGTGGCCGAAACCTTCAGGCCCATCTTGTGCTCGACGTTGGTCACGAAGACGCCGTTGCGCTCGCCCAGCTCGCCCGTCTCGAAGTCGAACAGGAACTTGGGCACGAAGAACAGCGACAGGCCCTTGGTGCCCGGACCCGCGCCCTCGGGGCGGGCCAGCACCAGGTGGAAGATGTTCTCGAACAGGTCGCCAGAGTCGGCCGAGGTGATGAATCGCTTCACGCCCTCGATGTGCCAGGAGCCGTCGTCCTGCTTGATGGCCTTGGTCCGTCCGGCGCCCACGTCCGAACCGGCGTCCGGCTCGGTGAGCACCATGGTTGAGCCCCAACCGCGCTCGGCGCAGATCACGGCCCACTTCTTCTGCTCCTCGGTACCGAGGTGGTAGAGGATGTTGGCGAAGCCGGCGCCGCCGCCGTACATCCACACGGCCGGGTTGGCACCCAGCAGGTGCTCGTGCAGCGCCCACACCAGCGCGCGGGGCATCGGCATGCCGCCGAGGACCTCGTCGATGCCGACCTTGTCCCAACCGGCCTCGGTGACCGCGCGGACCGACTTCTTGAACGACTCCGGCAGCGTCACCGAGTGGGTCTTGGGGTCGAAGACCGGCGGATTGCGGTCACCCTCGACGAACGACTCGGCGATGGGCCCCTCGGCCAGCCGGCTGATCTCTGACAACATTTCGCGGGCCGTGTCGACGTCCAGATCGCTGTAGTCGCCGGCGCCCAAAGCCTTGTCAACGCCCAGCACCTCGAACAGGTTGAACACCTGGTCACGGACGTTGCTCTTATAGTGGCTCACTACGGTTCCTCCTCGTTGAGAATGCCACTCGTGGTTGGGTACTAGGTCTAAGTTACCCACCAGTAACACCGTTAAAATATCGCTCCGAGTCAGTTCAACGCAAGTCAATGTGAGCTAGATTTCATCGTCTAATTAACCAACCGGTTGGGATGCTGCCGCGGTGCCTCTGACCTGCGGCGATAACGAAACGGATCGCAAACTATGGGATGCATCACCACCCTGCCCGTAGTGGATCTGCGCACGTCGGCGCCCCAATTGCGGCGGGGTTTGCGCGAGGCCGCGCACGAGGTGGGTTTCTTCTACCTGACCGGCCACGGCGTGCCAGACGGGCTTTCCAGCCGGGTGCTGGCGGCGGCCCGCCGGCTGTTCGAGCTACCGCAGGCCGAGAAGGACGCGGTCGCCATGGTGCGCAGTCCGCATTTCCGCGGTTATACGCGGATGGGCGGCGAGCTGACCCGCGGCCAGGTGGACTGGCGGGAGCAGATCGACATCGGACCGGAACTCGCCCCGGTCGGGGGGCCCGGCAAGCCCGACTATCTGTGGCTGCAGGGCCCCAACCAGTGGCCGGCCGCGCTGCCCGAACTGCCCGGGATCGTCGCCGAGTGGGCCACCGCGCTGTCCGCGGTGGCCCGCACCCTGCTTCGGCACTGGGCGGCGTCCCTGGGCAGCCCGCCGGACGTCTTCGAACCCGCCTTCGCCGAGACGCCCGCCACCCTGATCAAGATCGTGCGTTACCCGCGGAGCGCGGCCTCGCCGCAGGGTGTCGGCCCGCACAAAGACTCCGGCGTGCTCACGCTGCTGTTGGTCGAGCCGGGGAGCCGCGGCCTGCAGGTGCGCCGGTCCGGCACTCAGGAGTGGATCGACGTGCCAGCCGTCGACGGCGCCTTCGTCGTCAACATCGGCGAGCTGCTGGAGGTGGCGACGGGAGGGTACCTGCGCGCCACCGAGCACCGGGTGAACCTGGAGGGTCAGCCCGCGGACCGGATCTCGGTGCCGTACTTCTTCAACCCGCGGCTGGACGCGCGGATCCCCGTGCTGACACTGCCCCCTGACCTGCGGGCGCGCACCGGCCGGGTGACCGACCGCGCGGATCCGATCTTCCACGTCTACGGCCGCAATGCCTGGAAGAGTAGGTTGCGCGCACACCCCGATGTGGCTTCGGCGCACGGATATTCGGCAGGTAGGGTCGGGACCGAGAATCCCGTTCTCGGCTCAAGGGGCGAATGAATTCCGGTGAACTCGAACAAGAACCTGACACCGTCCACGCTGCGTGAGGCCTTCGGCCACTTCCCCTCGGGGGTGGTCGCCATCGCCGCCGAAGTCCAGGGAACCCGGGAAGGCCTGGCGGCCAGCACCTTTGTCCCCGTCTCCCTGGATCCGCCGCTCGTGTCGTTCTGCGTGCAGAACACGTCGACGACGTGGCCCAAGCTCAAAGACCTGCCCATGCTGGGCATCAGCGTGCTCGGCGAGGCCCACGACGAGGCCGCCCGCGCCCTGGCCGCCAAGACCGGGGACAGGTTCGCCGGGCTGGAGACGGAGTCCAGGGAGAGCGGTGCGGTGTTCATCAAGGGCACCGGCCTCTGGCTGGAGAGCGCTATCGAACAGCTCATCCCGGCCGGGGACCACACCATCGTGGTGCTGCGGGTCAACGAGGTGACGGTGGACTCAGAGGTCGCACCGATCGTGTTTCACCGCAGCGTGTTCCGGCGCCTTGGCGTCTGACGCGATTATGGGCGGCGGCTGAGTTCCGCCCGGAAGCCCGCTATCCGCTGCTCGATCTCGGCGGCGTCGTCGGGGCGGCCTTCCTTGCGCGCAAGATCGGCGCGCGCGGACAACTCCCGGATAGCCGTTCGAATTTCGTTGATGCTGGTGGTGTCTCGCATATCTCCCACGCTGCCTTTCGGAGTTTGGGTTGATTATGCGAGTACCCGGCGCGCCGGGTGGGCTAACGCCTGGGTCAGCGCCGGAACAGCTTGTTGCCCAGCCACACCACGGGGTCGTAGCGGCGACCGGCGACCCGCTCTTTCATCGGGATGATGGCGTTGTCGGTGATCTTGATGTTTTCCGGGCAGACCTCGGTGCAGCACTTGGTGATGTTGCAATATCCCAGGCCCGCCTCGTCCTGCGCCAGATCCCGCCGGTCCGCGGTGTCGAGCGGATGCATCTCCAGTTCGGCGAGCCGGATGAAAAGACGGGGCCCGGAGAACGCCTTCTTGTTTTCCTCGTGATCGCGGATCACGTGGCAGACGTTCTGACACAGGAAGCACTCGATGCACTTGCGGAACTCCTGCGAGCGCTCGACATCGGCCTGCGCCATCCGGTACTCGCCCGGCTGCAGGTCTTTGGGCGGCGCGAAGGCGGGCATCTCGCGCGCCTTCTCGTAGTTGAAGGAGACGTCGGTGACCAGATCGCGGATCACCGGGAACGTCCGCAGCGGCGTGACGGTCACCACCTCGTCCTCGGCGAACGTGGACATCCGCGTCATGCACATCAGCCGCGGGACCCCGTTGATCTCCGCCGAGCAGGAGCCGCACTTGCCCGCCTTACAGTTCCACCGCACGGCGAGGTCCGGCGTCTGGGTCTGCTGCAGACGATGGATGATGTCGAGCACCACCTCGCCCTCGTTGACTTCCACCGTGAAATCCTGCAGCGCGCCGCTGGCATCGTCACCGCGCCACACACGCATGGTCGCGTCGTAGGTCATCAGCCTCTCCGTCCTGGATGCTCGGCCAGCTCGTCGTCGGTGTAGTACTTCTCCAGCTCGGAGATCTCGAAGAGCTCCAGCAGATCGGGTCGCATCGGCACCTGGTCCTTGCGGGTGATGCTGATGTCCGGAATGACCTCGTCGCCGCCGGCGGCCCGGCAGACCAGCAGCACATTGCGCCACCCCGAATCCATCGACGGGTGGTCGTCGCGGGTGTGTCCGCCGCGGCTTTCGGTGCGTTCCAGAGCGGCCCTGGCGACGCACTCGCTGACCAGCAGCATGCTGCGCAGATCGATGGCCAGGTTCCAGCCCGGGTTGTACTCGCGACCGCCCTCCACGCGAATGTTCTTGAACCGCTCGCGCAGCCTGTCGAGCCGTCCGAGCGCCTCGGCGATCTCGTCGGCCTTGCGGATGATGCCGACCAGGTCGTTCATCGACTGCTGCAGCTCGAGCTGCAGCGCGTAGGGGTTCTCCGCCGGGGCGCCGTTGGTCGGCCCCTCGAAGGGGGCCAGCGCCCTCTTCGAGGCGGTCTCGACGGCCTCCGCCGAGATCGTCGGGCGGCTGCTCAGCGCCCGCACGTAGTCGGCCGCGCCCAGGCCGGCCCGGCGGCCGAACACCAGCAGATCCGAAAGCGAGTTGCCGCCCAGCCGGTTGGAGCCGTGCATGCCGCCGGAGCACTCGCCCGCGGCGAACAGGCCCGGGACCGTCGCCGCCCCGGTGTCGGCGTCCACCTCGACGCCGCCCATCACGTAGTGACAGGTGGGACCGACTTCCATCGGCTCCTTGGTGATGTCGACCCCGGCCAGCTCCTTGAACTGGTGGTACATCGACGGCAGGCGTCGCTTGATCTCCTCGGGCGTCAACCTCGACGCGATGTCGAGGAACACGCCGCCGTGTGGGCTGCCCCGGCCGGCCTTGACCTCCGAATTGATCGCGCGCGCGACCTCATCGCGGGGCAGCAGGTCGGGGGTGCGGCGGGCCGAGTCGTTGTCCTTGAGCCACTGGTCGGCCTCTTGTTCGGTCTCCGCGTACTGACCCTTGAAGACCGGCGGGATGTAGTCGAACATGAACCGCTTGTCGTCGGAGTTCTTCAGGACACCGCCGTCGCCGCGGACACCCTCGGTGACGAGGATCCCCTTCACGCTGGGCGGCCACACCATGCCGGTCGGGTGGAACTGGACAAACTCCATGTTGATCAGCGACGCGCCCGCCCGCAGCGCGAGCGCGTGCCCGTCGCCGGTGTACTCCCAGGAGTTCGAGGTGACCTTGAACGACTTGCCGATGCCGCCGGTGGCGAGCACCACCGCGGGCGCCTCGAAGAGGACGAACTGGCCCGTCTCGCGCCAGTAGCCGAACGCCCCGGCGATCGCGTCCCCGTCCTTGAGCAACTCGGTGATGGTGCACTCGGCGAACACCTTGATCCGCGCGTCGTAATCGCCGAGTTCGGCGTGATCTTCCTGCTGCAGCGAGACGATCTTCTGCTGCAACGTACGGATCAACTCCAGGCCGGTGCGGTCGCCGACGTGCGCCAGTCGCGGGTAGGTGTGCCCGCCGAAGTTGCGCTGGCTGATCTTGCCGTCCTTCGTGCGATCGAACAGCGCGCCGTACGTCTCCAGCTCCCAGACCCGGTCCGGCGCCTCCTTGGCGTGCAACTCGGCCATCCGCCAGTTGTTCAGGAACTTCCCGCCGCGCATGGTGTCGCCGAAGTGGGTCTTCCAGTTGTCCTTCGGGTTGGCATTACCCATCGAGGCCGCGGCGCCGCCCTCGGCCATCACCGTGTGGGCCTTGCCGAACAGGGACTTGCACACCACCGCGACCTTGAGGCCACGTTCCCGCGCCTCGATGACCGCCCGCAGTCCCGCGCCGCCGGCACCGATGACGACTACGTCGTAGGCATGCCGCTCGACCTCAACCATGAAAACCCTCGCTAAATTCTGGTTATCCTCAAATGGCCTGTCAGCCAACAAATCTCAAATCGGGGATGGCGCCACCGGCCACCAGCGCGATGTAGAAATCGGTGAGCATCAGGGTCCCCAGCGTTATCCACGCATACTGCTTGTGCCGGGTGTTGATGTGGCTGACCTGGGTCCAGATCCAGTACCGCACAGGGTGCTTGGAGAAGTGCTTGAGCCGCCCGCCGGTCACGTGCCGGCACGAGTGGCAGGACAGGGTGTAAATCCACAGCATGACGACGTTGCCCACCATGATCAGGTTGCCCAGGCCGAAGCCGAAGCCATGCGGGCCGGAGTCGGAGTGGAAACCGATGATCGCGTCGTAAGTGTTGATCACCGAGATGATGCCGGCGATATAGAAGAAGTACCGGTGGCTGTTCTGGATGATCAGCGGGAGCCTGGTCTCGCCGGTGTAGTGGACGCGGGGCTCGGCCACCGCGCAGGAGACGGGCGACTGCCAGACCGTGCGGTAGTAGGCGCCGCGGTAGTAATAACAGGTCAGCCGGAACAGCAACAGGAACGGCAACGTCAGCGCCGCGTACGGCAGCCACCACACGTCCGGCAGGATCTGCGGCCAGAAGTCGCCGGCCTCACCGCACGCCTTGCTCACGCACGGCGAGTAGAACGGCGTCAGGTAGTGGTACTTCGGGACGAAGAAGTAATCCTGTTGAAACGCGCGCGCCGTCGCGTAGATGAGGAACGCGGCGAAACCCAGGTCGATCCGCAGCGGCGACATCCACCACCGGTCGGTGCGTAGGGTCCGTTGCGAGATCTGGGCGCGTGTGGGTGAAAAGACACCGGACGCAGGACGGTTCGCCGTGGGTGCGCTCATCTAGTGTTCCTCTTCGAACGGGCTGTTGGTCGAAGGGTACACAGAGAGCACCCCCTCATTTCCGGGGGGCTTGGGTTGTCAGGACCTGCTGTGACCCCCGACACCCTCGTCGTCGACATCGCGCCAGAATTCGCTGTCGTACTGGGTGTCGGGAATGACGATCTTCTCGCTTGACTGCTGCACGGTGGCGCGCGTCAGGTCCAACTCGGACACGTCGGTGTCGAGCAGTTCGACGTCCGACAGGATCCGGTCGGCGTCGATGACGATGCGCCGCATCGCCGGGTTGTCACCGTAGCGACTCTTCAGGGAGCCCACGCACCGCCGCAGGCCGCCGATGAGGTCGTGCAGTTCGGCGAGTTCGGTAGTCGTGCTCAACGGATCTCCTTGCGCGGGCGGTGTTACGGATCACAGTACGCCCCCGATACTATCCACGGCACAGCCTGACGTCAGGCGACTTGCGTCCCCGCAAAACACGGAGCAAACACGCCCATGCCAGGTCAGACCGCCGCCGAACGTGCCACCACGCTGCTCGACCTGCACCGACCGGGTGACCCCGTTGTCCTGCCGACCGTGTGGGACGCCTGGTCGGCCCGGCTCGCCACCGACGCCGGGTTCGCCGCGCTCACCGTCGGCAGCCATCCGCTGGCCGACTCGATCGGCAAAGCCGACGGTGAGGGCATGTCTTTCGACGACGTGCTGGCCCGGGTCGCCCAGATCACGGCCGCGGTCGACGTTCCGGTGTCGGTGGACATCGAATCCGGCTACGGGTTGGCGGCCGAGCGCGTGATCGAGGGCCTGCTGAGCGTGGGGGCCGTCGGGCTGAACATCGAAGACACCGTGCACTCGGACGGAAAGCGGCTGCGGTCCGCCGGTGAGCACGCCGAGTTGGTGGGCGCGCTGCGGGCGGCCGGCGATGCGGCCGGGGTGCACGTCGTGATCAACGCCCGCACCGATCTGTTTCTGCGTAAGGACGGGGACGATGCGGACCGGGTCGAGCGGGCCGTGGCGCGGCTGACCGAGGCCGCGGCGGCCGGCGCCGACGTGCTCTACCCGGTGGGCCGCCACGACCCGGAGGCGTTGCGCCGCTTGGCCGCAGAGCTGCCGTTACCGGTCAACGCGATCGCGCTGCCCGATCAGGACGACCCGGCGTCGTTCGGGCCGCTGGGCGTCGCCCGCATCAGCTTCGGCCCCTTCTTCCAGGCCGCGCTGGCGGCCCGGGGCAAGGAGCTGCTTGCGCGCTGGGGCTGACCCGACGTGGAAACGCTTGCGCGGCAAACGAATCCTGCGGAGCCGGTGGCCCCGCAGGATTCGTTGTTCACCTCTTATTTGGTGATTTCGATGCGCTGCGCCTGGTTTCCCGCATAGGCGCCGGTGACCCGCACGGTCAGCAGGCCGGCGTCGTACGAGGCCGTGATGGCGTCGCCGGTGACATGGGCCGGCAGCTGGAACGACCGGCGGAAGGATCCGTAGCGGACCTCGCGCAGGGTGCGCCCCTCTTTTTCTTCGGCGTGCTCGTCGCGGCGTTCGCCGTGGATCACGAGCCGGCCGCGGTCGACCTCTACGTTGACGTCCTTCTCGACGTCAACGCCGGGGAGCTCCACCCGTACGATCGCGTCGTCGCCGTCCTTGACGATCTCGCACGCCGGATTGAAACCGCTGGTCAGCGGCTTGTACCAGTCGGAGGCGGCGGCGGGGCCGAAGAAGTCGCGCAACCACCGGTCGGTGTCCCAGGCCGGTCGCGACCACAAGGCGAGGTTACTCATGGGGATCTCCTTGTACTTCCTTGAGCTTTGTTGTGGATTTGCTGTGTCCGGCGCCCTTCCGGCCGGCTATAAGGAAAAACATGAGTCGACCACGCTTAAGTTCCACCTAGGCGTTCGCCCTGGGCGAACGAATATTCACAGGGCTCCCTGTGAGTTGTGAGATCCTCGTCATAGGACCGTCACATTGGGCGAAATCGCGGTAATTTCTGGCCGCTAGCCTCAAAGCCATGGCTGCAGACGGGATTTCGCGCGCTCAGTGTGCGGGCGGTCACATCGTCGTAGTCGGGCACGGCATGGTGGGGCACCGCCTCGTCGAGGCGCTCCGGGCGCGTGACACCGAGGGACTTTGGCGCATCACGGTTTTCGCCGAGGAGGCTGAAGCGGCTTACGACCGCGTCGGCCTGACCTCCTACACCGAGAGCTGGGATCGCAAGCTGCTGGCACTGCCGGGCAACGACTACGCGGGTGACGAACGCGTCCGATTGGTGTTGAACACCCGCGTCACCGAGATCGACCGGGAAACGAAGTCGGTTGTTACGGCCGACGGGCAACGGCACGGCTACGACACGTTGGTGTTGGCCACCGGGTCCTACGCGTTCGTTCCGCCGGTGCCCGGCCACGACCTGGCGGCGTGCCACGTGTACCGCACGCTCGACGACCTCGACGCCATCCGGGCCGACGCGCGGCGCACGGTGGAAGCCGGCCGCGCTCCGGCAGGTGTCGTTATCGGCGGTGGACTGCTGGGCCTCGAGGCCGCTAATGCCCTGCGCCAGTTCGGGTTACAGACCCACGTGGTCGAGATGATGCCGCGCCTGATGGCCCAGCAGATCGACGAGGGCGGCGGCGCCCTGCTGGCCAAGATGGTCGGCGACTTGGGCATCGCGGTGCATGTCGGCACGGGCACGGAGTCGATCGAATCGATCGATCATGGCGACGGTGTGTCGTCGGTGCGGGTGCGCCTGACCGACGGCGAGGTCATCGACGCCGGGCTGGTCATCTTCGCGGCCGGCATCAGGCCGCGTGACGAGCTGGCCAGGGCCGCGGGTCTGGAACTCGCCGAGCGCGGTGGTGTGCTGACCGACTTGGCGTGCCGCACAAGCGATCCGGACATCTACGCGGTCGGTGAGGTCGCCGCGATCGGTGGCCGGTGCTACGGCCTGGTGGGGCCGGGGTACACCTCCGCCGAGGTGGTGGCCGACCGCCTGCTGGACGGCGCCGCGGAATTCGGCGAAGCGGACCTGTCGACCAAGCTCAAGCTGCTCGGGGTCGACGTGGCCAGCTTCGGCGATGCGATGGGTCGCACCGAGAACTGCCTCGAGGTCGCCATCAACGACGCGGTCAAGAAGACCTACGCCAAGCTGGTGCTGTCCGACGACGCGAAGACCCTGCTCGGCGGCGTCCTGGTGGGTGATGCCTCGTCGTATGGGGTGCTGCGCCCCATGGTCGGCAGCGAGCTGCCGGGGGATCCGCTCGCACTGATCGCGCCCGCCTCGGGCGAGGCTCCGGCGTTGGGAGTCGGCGCGCTGCCGGATTCCGCGCAGATCTGCTCGTGCAACAACGTCAGCAAGGGCGATTTGAAGTGCGCCATCGCCGACGGCTGCGCCGACGTGCCCTCGCTCAAGTCGTGCACCGCGGCCGGCACGTCCTGCGGCTCGTGCGTGCCACTGCTCAAGCAGCTGCTGGAAGCCGAGGGCGTCGAACAGTCCAAGGCGCTGTGCGAGCACTTCAGCCAGTCGCGGGCGGAGCTCTTCGAGATCATCTCGGCCACCGAGATCCGGACCTTCTCCGGGCTGCTGGAGCGCTTCGGCCGCGGAAAGGGTTGCGACATCTGCAAACCCGTGGTCGCCTCCATCCTGGCCTCCACCGGCTCGGACCACATCCTCGAAGGCGAACAAGCCTCGCTGCAGGATTCCAACGACCACTTCCTGGCCAACATCCAGAAGAACGGCAGCTACTCGGTGGTGCCGCGGGTGCCCGGCGGTGACATCAAGCCCGAGCACCTGATCCTGATCGGCCAGATCGCGCAGGACTTCGGGCTGTACACCAAGATCACCGGCGGCCAGCGGATCGACATGTTCGGCGCCCGGGTGGACCAGCTGCCGGAGATCTGGCGACGGCTGGTCGAGGGCGGGATGGAATCCGGCCACGCCTACGGCAAGGCGCTGCGCACCGTGAAGAGCTGCGTCGGCACCGACTGGTGCCGCTACGGCCAGCAGGATTCGGTGCAGCTGGCCATCGACCTGGAGCTGCGCTACCGGGGGCTGCGGGCTCCCCACAAGATCAAGATGGGCGTCTCGGGTTGCGCGCGGGAGTGCGCCGAAGCGCGCTCCAAGGACGTCGGCGTCATCGCCACCGAAAAGGGCTGGAACCTCTACGTCGGTGGCAACGGCGGCATGACGCCCAAGCACGCCCAGCTGTTGGCCGGCGACCTGGACACCGAGACGCTGGTCCGCTACGTCGACCGGTTCGTCATGTACTACATCCGGACCGCCGACCGGCTGCAGCGCACGGCGCCCTGGGTGGACTCGCTCGAAGGCGGTCTCGACCACGTGCGCGAGGTCGTGTGCGAGGACTCGCTGGGCCTGGCCGAAGAATTCGAGGCCGCAATGGAGCGGCATGTGCAGAACTACAAGTGTGAATGGAAGGGCGTGCTCGACGACCCGGACAAGATGTCGCGGTTTGTCTCGTTCGTCAACGCCCCGGACGCCGTCGACTCGACGGTCGAATTCACCGAGCACGCCGGGCGCAAAATCCCGGTGTCCATTGGCATGCCGAAGATCCGTACGGGAGCTGGAGAGGAATCATGACACTTCTCAACGACATTCAGGTGTGGACGACGGCCTGCGAGTACCACCGCCTCATCCCGGGCCGGGGGGTCGGCGTGCTGCTCGACGACGGTTCCCAGGCGGCGTTGTTCCGGCTGGACGACGGCTCGGTCTACGCGGTGGGCAACGTCGACCCGTTCTCAGGCGCGGCGGTGCTCTCGCGCGGGATCGTGGGGGACCGCGGGGGTCGGGTGACGGTTCAGTCGCCGATCCTCAAGCAGGCCTTCTCGCTGGAAGACGGTGAATGCTTGGACGATCCGAACTTCTCGGTGCCGGTGTACCCGGCCCGTGTGACCGCCGACGGCTTCGTCCAGGTCGGCCGGATCGCCGCCTAGCGCGTGATGTCGCCGACGAGGTAGCGCTGCATCGTCGGGCCGATGGCGTCGACGATCGCGTCGACCGACATCGAGTGCAGCGGCTCGGAGCGAATGCCGTAGCGCATGATGCCCAGGCCCACCAGTTGCGAGGCGCACAGCGAGGCGCGGGTGGCGGCCTTGTCGGCTCCCAGCATCCTCAGTAGCGGGCCGAAAACCGGGCCGACGAACATGCTTTGCACGGTTTCGGCGGTCTTGGCCATCCCGGTGGAAGCTATCGCGCTCGCGGCGAAGGGTCCGCCGCCGGCGGCATCCCACGTGGTGATCAGCATGCGCAGCGTCTGACGGCCCACCTGGTTGACCCCGCCGGTGACGATCCGGTCGATGAATTCCGGTGTGCCGAACGGCAACCGCAGCACCTTGGCGACCGGGTCAAGAAGCCCGCGCGACGGCTCTTCGCGACGGGGCATGCTGCCAGGATCGCCCCTGTCGGACCAAAGAGCAAGCGTCGGGGCCGTCGGCGCGCCTCGCCGGCGAGCTCGTCAGGCCGCCGGATTCGGCCGCATGACCCGGTCATGGACCAACCGCTGCGCGCTCGATCGCCGCGAAGCGTGCCGGGCGGTGGGGGCGAGGACCGGTGGCATGGCCCGGCGGAATCGATTGGCGATCAGGCGCGCCAGGCCGGGATGGGTGCCCAGCGGCCGGCTGACCAGGTCGGCGCCGCACGCGTGCAGCCGTTCCTGGAACAGGCCGTCGGCCAGCAGGTAGGAGGCGATCACCACGCGCGCGTCGGGCGCATGGCGCCTCGCCTCGTCCACGGCCTCCGGCAGCTCTGGATCCCCGGTGGCCGCGAACGCCAGGCTCACTCGCGACCCGGTCAGCGCCGATACCAGTGTCGCCGTGGTGTGCAGGTCGGCGCGCGCCTTGAGATCTGATGTTCCCGCCGCCGCGAGGACCACCGAATCACCTGGACGCCAACCGCATTTGACCAACTGGTCGCCGACGATCCGGGCGACCTGGCCACTGGGGCCCAGGGCGGGCGTGACGATCGCGTTCGGGTGGCCGCTGAGCTCGACGTGGGCGGGCAGGTCGGCGCGAACGTGATAGCCGCGCGACAAGAACGCCGGCAGCACGATGGCGGGCCTGCCGGTGGCTTTCGCCCGCTTCAGCACCTCGCTGGGGGTGGGGCCCAGCACGTCGACGAACGCGACTTCCACCGGGCGGCCGGTCAGCGAACTCGCCTGCGCGGCAAGCTCTTCGACCATCGCCACGCCCTCCGGCCTGCGGGTGCCGTGCGCGACCAGGATCAGCGCCATGAGGAATCCGCCCGCTGTTGTTCGGTCGCGAGCCGGTATCCGCGCTTGACCACCGTCGCGATGATGTTCTTGTCGCCCAGAGCGGTTCGCAGCCGCAGCACGGCGGTGTCGACGGCGTGCGGGTCGTTGCTGTTGCCGGGCAGCGCCCGTAACAGGTCCCCGCGGGCAACGACGTCGCCGGGGCGTTTCGCCAGCGCGCGCAGTATCCCCATGCCGGACGGCGAGAGGACCTTGATCGAGCCGTCCACCAGCACGCACGTGCCGCGGATATCGACCGTGTGGCCGGCGGCGGTCACCGTGCACGAGCCCAGCAGCGGTAGCTCCTCGGCGACGTGACGGGCCAAGGCGCCCAACCGCATTCGTTCCGGTGACGACGTCGGCACGCCTTTGCGGATCAACGGCTTGGCGGTCACCGGGCCGACGCACATCGCGTGCACGTCGCTGCGCAGCGCGCCCAGCACCTGGTCTTCGACGTCTAGCTCGCGGCTGCGCTCCAGCACCGCCGCGGCCGCGGGCGCCGACGTGAAGGTGACCGCGTCGAATTGCCGTCCCGCGATCCCGGTCACCAGCTGATCGAACATGCCGCCCAAAGGCGTTGGCTTCCAGCGGTACACCCGGACGGGCACCACCTCGGCGCCCGCCAGGCGCAACCCGCCGAGGAATTCCGGGAAGGGATCCCAGGCGTCGGCGGCGCCGTGCAGCTGGACCGCCACCCGCAGTCCGGCCACTCCCGAGTGGAGCAGGTATTCCAGCACCTCCTGCGAGGACTCGGACTCGGGCGACCACTCCTCGTGCAGGCCGGCGGCGCGCAGGGCGCCGGTGGCTTTCGGCCCGCGCGAGACGATGCGGGTCGACGACAGCGCGGTGATGAGCGGGTTGACCAGCCCCCAACCCTCCGCCGCGGCCAGCCAGCCGCGGAAACCGATGCCCGTGTGCGCTACCAGGATGTCGGGTGGGTCGGCAATCAGTGCCTCGGTGTTACGGTGCAGTTCGTCGTCGTCGGGCAGCGCGATCATGTTGATCGCGGGTGCGCTGCACACCTCGGCCCCCTGTCGGCTGAGCAGCGCGCACAGCTCCTCGGATCGCCGGGCGGACGTCACCGCGATGCGGTAACCCGTCAGCGGCGGGGAGTCGGGCTGTCCCATATCACCTGTGTATGCCTATCAGATTTCGGTTGCGTTACCTGGCAATTGCTTACGCATTGCCCACAGTGAGGCCGCCCTCACACGCGCGCCAGCGCGTCTGCCGTCTCACTGCCCGCCTCGACGGGCGACATCGGTCGCCGCACGTACACCATCCAGGTGATGAGCGCCGCCACGACGTAGGAGGCGAGGAACGCCACGTATGCCGACGTTTCCGTCCCGGTGGCCAGGTAGGACTGGCGCAGCGCGAGGTTGATCCCCACGCCGCCGAGTGCGCCGACCGCGGAGCAGATGCCGATCAGCGATCCCGACTTGGCGCGCGCCCAGTGACGCCGATCGTCCTCGCTCATCGAGAGGGCGCGGCTGCGCGCCTCGTAGACCGACGGGATCAGCTTGAACACCGAACCGTTGCCCATCCCGGACAGAATGAACAGCACCATGAAGCCGACGACGTAGCCGATCATGCTGATCGTGCGCTCCCCGGCGTTGTGTTCGTCGAAGGTGCTGATGACGACCAGCAATCCGGCGCCCAGGGTCATGCCGGCGAGCACACCGAGCGTGACCCGACTGCCACCCTTGCGGTCGGCCAGCCGGCCACCGTAGATCCGGGCCAGCGAGCCGAGCAGGGGTCCGACGAACGCGACCTGCGCGGCGTGCAGCGCCGCATGCTTGGCGCTCTCGCCGTTGGCCAGGAAGTTGACCTGCATCACCTGGCCGAAGGCGAACGCGAACCCGATCCAGGAGCCGAAGGTGCAGATGTAGAGCAGTGAGATCACGTAGGTGTCGCGCTCGCCCAGGATCGAGCGCATCGTGTTCAGCTCGGTGCCGTGGGTGACGTTGTCCATGAACAGCGCCGCCGCGACGCCGACCACCGCCAGCACCACCAGATACACCGCGCACACCCAGTACGGCGCCTCGTGTCCGGCCGTGGCGAGCACCAGGAGCCCGACCAGCTGGATCACCGCCACCCCGAGGTTGCCGACGCCGGCGTTGACGGCCAGCGCCGAGCCCTTGAGCCGCTGGGGGTAGAAGGCGTTGACGTTGGCGAGCGAAGCCGCGTAGTTGCCGCCGCCCAGCCCCGTCAACGCGGCGCACACCACGAAGGGCCACAGCGGCAGGCCCGGGTTGGCGAGCAACACGATGGTGGCGGCCGTCGGGATCAGCAGGACGAACGCCGAGAAGCTGGTCCAGTTGCGACCGCCGAAAGTGGCGATGCCCAGGGTGTAGGGAATGCGGGCCAGACCGCCGACCAGGGTGGCGACGGCGCCGAGTAGCAACTTGTCGCCTGCGGAGAAGCCGTAGACGTGCGCCGGCATGAACAGCGCCATGACGGGCCACAGCGTCCAGATCGAGAAGGCGACATGGTCGCCCGCGATGGTGCACAACAGATTGCGGCGGGCGATCTTGGAGTTGCCGGCCTCCCAGGCCGCTGTGTCTTCTGGATTCCAGTCCGCGATGCGGTGATTGCGGGCCATCCGATCGTCACCTTTCGTCGACTGCGATGTTTTCCGAGAGCGGAACGACACGGTACTCATCTTCGGCCGACTCTCGGTGAATCCGATTGCGCGCCTTGGGATGGCGGGAGAGCATCAACCGCGGGCGTGCACCTGACGCTTCGCAGGTTGGCATGCATAGAACTCCCTCTCCTCAGGCCCCATTCACCCGCGCAACGGGAGAAAATGTGGGCGCCCCGAATGAAGAGGCATGCCCCGCCGCGTATTTCGATGCTCACACTCGCGACCGGAATGGGTCAACTCAATCCGGCCCGAATCGCCTGTAAGTTGATTACCAGTTATCTGGTAAATGCCTGTAGGCCGTAAACGCCGAAATGACGGATCAATACAAGTGATTCGACCCGGGCCTCGAAATTATGTGTGAGCTGGGATACATTCCGGTTTAGGAAAATGGCCACTCCGCGACGCCGGAATGCGATTGGGCGCCGACCAAAATCCTCGGGCGTGACCAATGCAGGCGCACGGGCTGGCCGGGGCGCACCTGGGCGATTTTGTCGATGTCCTCGTCGACCACCACACCCACCACCGGGTAGCCGCCGGTCACCGGATGGTCGGGTCCAAGTATCACCGGTAAACCGTTGGGCGGCACCTGAATTGCGCCACGGGTGGTGCCTTCGCTGGGCAGTTGGCGGTCCGGGTAGCAGTGCTGCAGCGGGCGGCCGACCAATCGCATCCCCACGCGGTCGCTGCGGTCGCTTGCCACCCAATCGTTGTGCACCAGGACATCGGGGTCGACGAACCAATCGTCACGCGGCCCGGGCACCACCGCCAGCTCGACTGCGCTGCCGGTGATGGCGGCCACCGGGGCCTGATCGAGTTCGGGGTAGTCGGGGGTGTGCTCACCGACCGGGAGCTCATCTCCCGCCCGCAGCGGCGACGGGCCGATGGCCGACATCACGTCGTAGCTGCGCGAGCCGAGCACGGGCTCCACGGCGATGCCGCCCCGCACCGCCAGGTAGGTCCGCAGTCCCGCGCGGGGCATGCCCAATGCGATCGTTTGGCCGTTGCGAACGTGCTGAATGCTGTTGGTGCCGAATTCGATTCCGTCGACGGTCGGGTTGGCGTCGGCTCCGGTCACCGCGATGTCGATGTCGCCGCCCCGGACCCGGGCCGCGAAACCGCCGAACGTGACTTCGACGGTGGCGCGGTCATCGGGGTTGGCCACCAGCCGGTTCGCCAGTTGGTGTGCGCGGCGGTCGGCGGCGCCCGACCGGCTCACGCCGAGGTGGGCCAGCCCCGGGCGGCCCAAGTCCTGGATGACGGCGAGCGGTCCGGTGCGAAGAATCTCCAGGGTGCTCACGGCGATCTCCTTAGCTCAGACGGCCCGGAACTGAACCCACATGCCCTGCGCCAGCAGTGCCGGTTCCGGCCGTTCGAGGTCCCACAGGACAGCGTCGGTGCGGCCGATCAGTTGCCACCCGCCGGGCGACTGGCGCGGGTATATCGCGCTGAATTCGCCGGCCAGGCCGACCGAGCCGGCGGGCACCGAGGTGCGTGGCTCCGTACGGCGCGGCACCCGCAGGCGGGCGTCACCGTCGACCAGATACGCGAAACCCGGGGCGAACCCACTGAATCCGACCCGCCACAGTGAACCGGTGTGCGCGTCGATCACCTGCGGGATGGTCAGCCCGGTGAGGCCGGCGACCTCGGCGAGGTCCGGGCCGTCGTAGACGACGTCGATGACCACATCGGCACGGCGTGCCGGCGCGACGAACTCGTCGGCGGTGACCCGCATCTTGCGCAGTTGCTGGCGGATCACCCCTTGGAAGCGGGGGCCGGCAAGTTTCAGCAGAACCGTGCGGGCGGCCGGGACGACGTCGACCACGCCGGGCAACGCCGCGGCGCGCAAGTGTGCCGCCCACCCCAATACCTCGGCCGTGCTGCCGCATTGCAGCATCAGCGCGTTGTCGCCGAAGTCCAGAACCGTGTTGCCGACCAGTTGTGTCGGCAGGTCCTTGGACACATTGTCGGTAAGGTCCGTCACGCTCATTACTCGACGGTAACCTTCCGATCGCCGACCGGGCGAGGGGCGAGCGACGGATTTTCGAACACTGCCAGAGCTGCCTTAGCAAACGCTCAAACGCCGCGGGCGCGTCGGGGATCTAACCGAGGATTTTGGCCAGTTGCGGGGGCAGTTGATCGGCGACCAAGGGGTAGCTCAGCGGCGAGGAAAAGGCGATCGCGCCCGCCTGCTCCTTGGTGGTGAAGATGTGCCGGCCCTGTGCGGTGGCCTGAGATGCCGCCACCTCGGGGTCGGCGAGTAAGGCCTTTTGGTCGTCGGGGTTCTCGGTTGTCCAGATGACTACATCGGCGGAATCGAGCACCGCCTTGATGTGATCGCGGGGGATGACGGCGCGGTGATCGGTGCCGAAAGGCTTGACGCTGTCGGCGACCACCAACCCCATCTGGTTCAGGAAGTCCGTGCGCCAGCCGGCCATGGTCGCGACGACGGTGCCCTGCCAGAACGTGCCCTGCATCAGCAATGCCTTCTTGCCCGTCCAAGCCGGGTGTTCCTTGGCGACGGCGGCGAATTTCTGGTCGACGGCATCGATCAACGACTTCATCTGGTCGGCCTGGAACACCGCCCGGCCGATGGCGGTGGCCTGCTCCTTCCACGGCTCGAAGAAGGCGTCGCCGTCCGACTGCGGCAGGGTCGGTGCGATAGCGGAGAGCTTCTGATAGGTGTCGGCGTCCACGCCCGCATTGGTGGCCACGATCAGATCCGGTTTGAGGCGGGCGATCTGGTCGACCGGGATCCCGTTGTCGAGGTTGAGCACCACCGGCTGCGCTCCGCCGAGCCTGGGCTGGGCCCATGGCCACACCGCGAACGGCTGATCGCCGAACCAGTACGTCACGGCGATCGGCACCACGCCGACCGCGAGCAGGTCGTCCTGCTCGGTGTAGCCCGCGCTGACCACGCGCTTGGGTGGTTCCTTGACGACCGTCTGGCCGAACAGGTGGTCGATGGTCACCGATTTGCCGCCGGAGGTCTCCGACGACCGTTTGCCCGACGAGCACGCCGCCGGGGCCCCGGCGACCGCAGCGACCGCCGCAGCCCCTGCGAGCTGCAAGAATCCCCGTCGATTCCAACCGCTCATCGCGTGAGATTATCGCGTTCCGTGCGCGGCAGGACATCGCCGCGCGGTTGCGCCGCTCAGCCCAGCGGCATGCCGGCGTCCAGGAAGTCCAGGGCCCGATAGATGGTGTCGGCCGCTTTCGGCGCGCTGTCGAAGGCCGCCATCATGGCGCCGACCATCGCGCCGACGAACACCCGGACCTCGAAATCGGTTGCGGGACGGCCGATCCTGCGCCCGATGGCCTCCGCCATGACGTTCACGGTGCGGTAGTACTCGTCGTAGAGGGCGGCCTTGAGTTCGGGTATCGAGAAGATCAGCCGTTGCCGGGTGTTCTCGAACTCCAATTGCTCGGGCGACAGGCCGGCCATCGTGGTGGCGTAGGCGCGACGGATGGCTTGGCTCGGCGACAGTTCGGGCGGCTGGGCGTCGAACGCCGCCAAGATCAGCGGATCCAGGTCATCGGCCAGCAGCAGCGACTCCTTGGACGGGAAGTACCGGAAGAAGGTGCTGGGTGAGACGTCGGCGGCGTCGGCGATCTGTTCGACGGTGGTGGCGCCGTAGCCGTTGGCGTCGAACAGCCGGAACGCCTCGCGGCGGAGCGCATGGCGGGTCTTGATCTTCTTGCGTTCCCGCAGCCCCAGGGGCTGGTCAGTCGCCGGCATGGGGCGATTCTCCCGCATCCGGGGAGCAAAAACTTCTGACAGCGGCACGAATGCCGCTGCGAGATCCACGTATCTCCGGCGTAACTGTGGCCACGCGGCCCGGTAACAGTCCCTTCCTAACGTCGGGGGCGTGACTACGACGACTTCAACGGAGCCGATCGCTCCGGTCCTTGCGCCCGCGCCTCCGCGCCCGCCTCACCGGGGCGCGCACTGGATTGACGACTGGCGGCCCGAAGACCCCGCGTTCTGGGAGACGACGGGCAAGCCGATCGCCCGCCGCAACCTGATCTTCTCGATCTTCGCCGAGCACGTCGGGTTCAGCGTATGGATGTTGTGGAGCATCGTGGTGGTCCAGATGACCGCCGGTTCCCACGGGCATCCGTCCGCGTCCGGCTGGGCACTGACCGCGAGCCAGGCGCTGATCCTGGTCGCCGTCCCGAGCGGGGTCGGCGCCTTCCTGCGCCTGCCCTACACGTTCGCGGTCCCGCTGTTCGGCGGCCGCAACTGGACGGTCATCTCGGCGGCGTTGTTGCTGATCCCGTGCGTGTTGCTGGCCTGGGCGGTCAGCCATCCGGGCCTCTCGTTCACCGTACTGGTGGCGGTCGCCGCGACCGCCGGCTTCGGTGGCGGCAACTTCGCCTCGTCGATGGCCAACATCTCGTTCTTCTACCCGGAGAAGGACAAGGGCTGGGCGCTGGGACTCAACGCGGCCGGCGGCAACATCGGCGTCGCAGTGGTGCAAAAGATCATCCCGCCCATCGTCGTCGCCGGCGGCGGGGTGGCGCTGGCGCGCGCCGGCCTGTTCTACATGCCACTGGCCGTGGTGGCCGCGGTGTGCGCGTTCCTGTTCATGAACAACCTGTCCGAGGCCTCGCAAAAAGGGACGGCCCTGGAAACGCAAGTGAGACCGGTCTGGCAGTCACTGCGGCACCCCGACACCTGGGTCATGTCGCTGCTCTACATCGGCACGTTCGGATCGTTCATCGGCTACTCGGCGGCCTTCCCGACCCTGCTCAAAACGGTGTTCGGCCGCGGCGACATCGCGTTGACCTGGGCGTTCCTCGGGGCAGCGATCGGCTCGGTCATCCGGCCCCTCGGCGGCAAGCTGGCCGACCGCATGGGCGGCGCCCGGATCACCGCCGTCAGCTTCGTCATGCTCGCCGCGGGCGCCGCGGCGGCGCTGTGGTCGGTCAACGCCAAGAACCTGCCGCTGTTCTTCGCCAGCTTCATGTTCTTGTTCGTCGCGACCGGTATCGGCAACGGCTCGACCTACCGGATGATCTCGAGGATCTTCGTGATCAAGGGCCAACTCGCCGGCGGCGACCGCGACACCATGGCGCACATGCGGCGTCAGGCCGCGGGCGCGCTCGGCGTGATCTCGTCGATCGGCGCCTTCGGCGGATTCGTCGTGCCGCTGGCCTATGCCTGGTCGAAGTCGCACTTCGGCAGCATCGAACCCGCGCTGCGGTTCTACGTGGGATTCTTCCTGGCCCTGCTGGTGGTCACCTGGTACTGCTACCTGCGCACGGGCAACGCGCTGGCGCGGGTCGGGGTGTAGACGAGCCTCAGCTCGACGGCTTCTGCCTGCCCCCATAACCGTCCCAAGGGCTGTAGTCGGCGATCAGTTCCTCCTGCGGCGGTCGCTGGTCGACCGGCACATGCTGCAGGTTGATCCGGATCCGGTACCAGATCGAACTCGGCCCGCGCATGCCGTCGACCAGGACGTCGACCGGTTGCAGCAGGCGAGACGCGTCCGGGTGGCGGTCGCGCCAGGTGTCCAGCGCGGCCAGCGCCTCGTCCTTCGTCTTGGTGCGGGCGATCTCGATGAGCGGCATCACCGAGCGGCGCCGGCCGTCGGCCGTGCCCGATCCCTTCGGCGCACGCTCCGGGGGCCCCATCTCCTCGGCCAGCACCAGCAGCCGGTCGAGCTCACCGACAGCGTCGTCCATCCCCGCCCACGGATCACCGATGGCGGCGAACCGGCCAGGCACGGTGTCGATGGTGAACTCCTCGGGAAGGCGCTCGGTGACTTCCTCCCAGAGCAGCGGGGTCGACACCCGGGCGTCCGGCGTCGCCCGCACCGAGTACGCCGACGCGACCGTGCGGTCCTTGGCGTTCTGGTTGAAGTCGACGAACACCCCTTCGCGTTCTTCCTTCCACCATCGGCTGGTCGCCGCGTCGGGCACCCGCCGCTCGACCTCGCGGGCCACGGTCTGGGCGGCGAGCCGCACTTGCCGGAACTCCCAACGCGGTGCGATCCGCGCGTAGATGTGAAAACCGCGCGAACCCGAGGTCTTCGGCCACGGGGTCAGGCCGTAGTCCTCCAGCACCTCCCGGGCCACCAGCGCGACGTCGACGATCCGGCGCCAGGGAACACCGGGCATCGGATCCAGGTCGACCCGCAGTTCGTCGGGATGGTCGAGGTCGTCGGCCAGCACCGGATGCGGGTTGAGATCGACGCAGCCCAGGTTGACCGCCCAGGCCAGGCCGGCGGCGTCGTGGATGACGGCCTCCGCGGCCGAAGTGCCCCGCGCGTAGCGCAGTTCGGCAACATCCACCCAGTCGGGCCGGTTCTTCGGCGCGCGCTTCTGGAACACCGCCTCCTCGGAGATGCCCTTGACGAAGCGCTTCAGGATCATCGGCCGGCCGGCCACGCCGCGCAGCGCCCCCTCGGACACGGACAGGTAGTAGCGGACCAAGTCGAGTTTGGTGTGCGGCCCTGTGTCGCCGTGGGCGTCGAACACAACCTTGTCCGGGTGGGTGATCGTGATCCGGCGCCCGTCCACCTCCAGCGAAACCGGACCCATGTTCATCATCGTAAGTCGATGGGTACTTACCCCTCAGAATGCGACTGACGTCACATAGGGTGGGATGCATGCCTAATCTGATTGGCCTGCCTGGTCAGGCTGTCGCGAAAGTCCAGCAGTACCTGGAACGCGGCTCCGCGGAATTGCACTACGTGCGGAAGATCTTCGAAGCCGGCGCGTTCCGCCTGGAGCCTCCGCAGAACTACGCGGCGATGGCCAACGAGATCTACAAATGGGGCGAATTCGGCATGCTGCCGTCGCTCAACGCCCGCCGCCACCCCGACCGCGCGGCCTGCATCGACGAGGAGGGCGAGTTCACCTACCGAGAACTCGACGAGGCCTCCCACGCGGTCGCCAACGGCCTGCTCGACATGGGCGTCAAGGGCGGCGACGGCGTCGCGCTCCTGGCGCGCAACACCCGCTGGTTCCTGATCGCTTACTTCGGCGCCGCCCGGGTCGGCGCTCGCATCATCCTGCTCAACAGCGAATTCTCCGGCCCACAGATCTGTGAGGTCTCGGAGCGTGAGGGCGCCAAGGTGATCATCTACGACGACGAGTACACCAAGGCCGTCAGCAAAGCCCAGCCGGAGCTCGGCAAGCTGCGCGCGCTCGGCACCAACCCCGACGCCGACGAGCCGTCGGGCAGCAAGGACGAGACGCTGGCCGACCTGATCGAGCGCAGCAGCAAAGACCCCGCCCCGAAGGCGACCAAGCACGCGTCGATCATCATCCTCACCAGCGGCACCACCGGCACCCCGAAGGGGGCGAACCGCAGCACGCCGCCCACCCTGGCGCCGGTCGGCGGCATCCTGTCGCACGTCCCGTTCAAGGCCAACGAAGTCACCTCGCTGCCCGCCCCGATGTTCCACGCGCTCGGATTCCTGCACGGCACGCTGGCCATGTTCCTGGGCTCGACCCTGGTGCTGCGGCGCAAGTTCAAGCCGCCGCTGGTGCTCGAGGACATCGAGAAGCACAAGGTGACCGCCATGATCGTGGTCCCGGTGATGCTGTCCCGGATCCTCGACGCGGTCGAGAAGATGGACTCCAAGCCCGACCTGTCCTCGCTGAAGATCGTCTTCGTCTCCGGCTCGGCACTGGGGGCCGACCTGGCCGAACGGGCACTCAAGGATCTGGGCCCGGTCATCTACAACATGTACGGCTCGACCGAGATCGCCTTCGCCACCATCGCCGAACCCAAACACCTGCAACACAATTCGTCGACCGTCGGCCCGGTCGTCAAGGGCGTTAAGGTCAAGATCTTCGACGACAACGGCAAGGAGTTGCCGCAGGGCGAGATCGGGCGAATCTTCGTCGGCAACGCCTTCCCGTTCGAGGGCTACACCGGTGGCGGCAAGAAGCAGATCATCGACGGCCTGTTGTCGTCCGGCGACGTCGGCTACTTCGGCGACGACGGCCTGCTCTACATCAGCGGGCGCGACGACGAGATGATCGTCTCCGGCGGCGAGAACGTCTTCCCGGCCGAGGTCGAGGACCTCATCAACGGGCACCCGGACGTGGTGGAGGCCACGGCGATCGGCGTCGAGGACAAGGAATGGGGCCACCGGCTGCGTGCCTTCGTCGTGAAGAAGGACGGCTCCGACGTCGACGAGGACGCCATCAAGCACTACGTGCGCGACCACCTGGCCCGCTACAAGGTGCCGCGCGAGGTGGTCTTCCTCGACGAGCTGCCCCGCAACCCGACGGGCAAGATCCTCAAGCGCGAATTGCGTGAGATGGAGGTCGACTAGCCGCTGTCGCCCGTCAGCGCCGGTCTTTGATGGCCCGGGTGATCTGCGCCGCGAGTTTGGGGTCGACCAGAAGTTGGTCGATGAGCGCGGTGAGGACCTCTTGACCGGTCACCCGGGCGACCCCCAGGCGGTCCGCGGCCTCACGCTGCCAGATGTCCAGCGCTCGGTGGGTGGCCGCCGGGAGGTCGACGGTACGACGCGTCCGCGGACCCCGTCCCGCCTGGTTGGCCGCCGGCTGGCCGACGATCCGGTGAGCGCCCTGCTGCCCGAGCCCGATGCGCTCGGTCGGCGCGGCGTCTCCTGCCGGTGTGCCCGACGGCCCGGGGCCCCGGAACGTTCCGGCGCCGGGTCCGATGTGGCTGGGGTTGAAGTTCACTGCGGCGGTCGTCCTCCGGTGAGTGGCCAATCAGTAAATCAGCGCTCGAGTGTGTCAATACTGATTCTTCCACCGACGACGACGTAAGTCGCGTCGCCGGGCCGCGGTCCGACCACGTCGTCGACGGCAGGCGCCGCAGCAGCGGCTTCACTCAGCAAATTCAAGAAAGTAGCTGACCGACTCGCCAGTGGGGCGCGGGGATATGCGGCTTAATGGATAAGGCGCGGCGCTGTTCATTACGTAATTCAGTTAATCTGTTTATACGGAAATGCGTAAGCCAGTAAGTCAGTAAATGCCTTCGAACAGCGTGAACGCTACGAGTCCGTCACTCAGTACCCGTCCTTATCCGGATCTATGGAAATCATGAAATTCGACGGATATCAGTGGCCTGAAGCTCTTATAAGGCATTTGTTACATAATTCACAGGCACATTTCGGTGTAGCCGCGTTGTTTGCCGGGAAAGTTCTGGCTAACGTTTTATTTATCGACATCGGGACCGGTAAGGAGCTTGCGGTGACGATTTCTGCACGATCGTTACCCCGCGCGGCCGGCGACTCGGCGGTGGCAGGAGCGCTGCTGTTCGGCGCCAGCCCCGCCGCACAGGCGGCCCCGGCACCAGGTCCCGACACCAGCTTCACCACCGCCGGCCCGCACGGCATGCCCGGCGGACCCGGCATCATTCCGGACCGTCCAGGCGGGGGTCATGGCGGTCATGGATGGGGCGGCCACGGATGGGGCGGCGGAGGCCTCCCTGGTTCGGGTTCGGGCGACCGCGGATTCTGGGCCCCCGGGCACTGGTGGAACTGGTGGTGGTGAACCACCTCCCCGTGGTAACCGATCAGCCTCGACGTGCCGATCCACAGGAGGTTGACCGGCCCACGGGATGGGGGGGGAACCATGCCGGCCTGACCACCCCTCAGGTCGGCATGGCCCCCTCTCCCAAACAAACCGGTACTGGGAGCTAGGGATCGCGGGGGAGGCCGAGCAGCCGCTCGGCGATGATGTTCAGCTGCACCTCGGAGGTGCCACCGTAGATGGTGGTGGCCCGGCTCGCCAACAGGTATTCGCCCCATTTGCCGGGCAGTTCGTTGGTGTCGCCGATCGCGGCGTCGGTGCCGAACGAGGACACCGCGAACTCCGCATACCCCTGGCCGGTGCGCATCGAGAGCAGCTTGGAGATGGCCGCGGACGGCATGGCATCCCCGCCGGCGAGCGTCAACAGGGTGGAGCGCAGGTTCAGCACCTTGGCGGCGTGGCCCTCGGCGATCAGCTGACCCGCGCGGTGTTGGGCGACCGGATCGAACTGCCCGTCGCGAACGAACTCGATGAACTGGCCCAGAGTGGCCAGGAAGTTGGCCTCGCTGCTGCCGATGGAAACCCGTTCGGCGGTAAGGGTGTTGCGGCTGACCTCCCAACCCCGGTTCACTTCGCCCAGCACGCATTCATCCGGCACGAACACGTCGTCGATGTAGACGGTGTTGAACATCGCGTTACCCGTGAGCTCGCGCAGCGGCTTCACCTCGACGCCTTCGCTGCGCATGTCCAGGAGGAAGTAGGTGATCCCGTTGTGCTTTGGAGCGTTCGGCTCGGTTCTGGCCAGCAGCGCGCCCCACTGTGAGAGCTGCGCCGCCGTGGTCCAGATCTTCTGCCCGGTGATGCGCCAGCCGCCGTCCGTCCGGGTTGCCTTGGTGCTCAGCCCGGCCAGGTCCGATCCGGCGCCCGGTTCGGAGAACAGCTGACACCAGATCATGTCACCGCGGAAGGTCGGTGGCAGGAACCGTTGTTTCTGCTCTTCGGTCCCGAAGGCGACGATCGACGGGATGATCCACGTCGCGATGCCCATCTGTGGGCGCTTGACCCGGCCAGCGGTGAACTCCTGGGCGATGATGATCTGCTCGATCGGGCTGGCGGCGCGGCCCCACGGCTTCGGTAGGTGCGGCAGCGTCCAGCCGCCCTCGGCGATGGCGACCTTGCGCTCGGCGCGTTCCATCGCCTTGAGCGCGGCGACTTCGGCCCGGATCTCGTCGCGCAGCTTTTCGGTGTCGGGGTCTAGATCGATGTCGACCGCCCGCACCCCGGTGCTGGTCGCGGTGTGCACCACTTTCTGCGGGTACTCCGAACTTCGACCGAACGAGGCGGCCAGCATCAGCGCCCGGCGGTAGAAGACGTTCGTGTCGTGCTCCCAGGTGAAGCCGATCCCGCCGTGCACCTGGATGCAGTCCTGAGCGCACCGTTGCGCGGCCGCCGGAGCCAGCGTCGCCGCGACGGCGGCAGCGAACTCGACCTTGGAATCCGTTATGTTCCAACCATTTTCGCGCGCTTCATCGATGGCGCGGGCGGCGTCCCAGACCGCCGCGGTGGCCCGCTCGGTGTCGGCGATCATCTCCGCGCACTTGTGCTTGATGGCCTGGAACTGGCCGATCGGCCTGCCGAACTGCTCACGGATCTTGGCGTAGTGGGACGCGGTGTCGGTCGCCCAGCGCGCCACCCCGATCGCCTCGGCCGACAGCAGCGTGGTCATCAGCGCGTGCGCGGTCGCCATGCTCAGGTTGCACAATGCGGCGTCCGCGCCGACCTCGACGGCGTTGGCCCGAACGTGGGCGACGGGGCGAAGCGGGTCAAGGCTTTTCACGGGCTCGATCTCGAGCTCCTCCGCGCGCAGCACCACCCATTCCTCGCCGCTGTCGATCGCGACCGGGAGCACCAGCACGGAGGCCTGCGCCGCCGCGGGCACCGCGCGGACCTCGCCGCGGAGCACGAGCACGTCGTCATCGGGGCCCTGGCGGGTGGCGGTCAACCCGCAACAGTCCATCGCGTAGGCGGCGATGGCGGCGCCGGATGCCAGCTCGGAGAGCACCTTCGCGTTCGGGTCGTTGGTCGAAATCAGGGCGCTGGCGATCGCCGACGGCACGAACGGGCCGGGAACGGCGCCGTAGCCGAACTCGGCCAGCACGATGGCCAACTCGAGGATCCCGAAACCTTGCCCGCCCACGGACTCGGCCAGGTGCAGACCCTGCAGGCCTTGCTCGGCCGCCGCCCGCCAGTAAGGCGGGGGATTGTCGATCGGTGTTTCCATTGCCGCGTGCAACGCCTCGGACGGCGCGATGCGCGCCACCAGCGACCGCACCGAATCGGCCAGGTCTTGATGCTCAGGAGTGATAGCGATCGGCATTGGTCGCCTTCCCATGCTTTAGGGTTTCCGCCTTGGCCAGGCGCCTTCCAAACTAACAACCGGTCGGTTGGTTGACCACAGGGGTTACCGGGTGCGGCGGCGGCACAATGGTGTCCGCCGGTGAGCTCTTCAGTGAAACCGCTTGGCGATCCACTTGGCGATGACGTCGGCCTGCTCTCCGCGAGCGCCCGGGGTGGTGAAGTAGTGGTCGGTGTCGATCGACGCCTGCGTCTTGTCGGGGCTGCCCAGCGCGACGAAAATCCGTTGGGCGTCGGACGGAAAGACACCGGTATCGGCCTCGGCGTTGATCACCAGGGCGGGGCAGCTGATCCGGGCCAGATGCGGTTCGGCCCTGGTCTGCGCCACCCGCAGGCTCCACATGCCCAGCCAGTTGCGCAGGGTGCAGGCTGCGGCGATGCCGTGCGCGGACCGGTTCGCCTTGGCCGGAACTCCGGCATAACACATGTTCGGCTGACGCCTGGTCGGCTCGATGCTGGCGTCGACCATGCGGGGATCGGCCCACGTGCGCATGACGCTGAACGGACGGTCGGAAAACCCCGCCGCGCGAACGCGTTTGAGTTCCTGCTCAGCCCAGTCGGTGATGGCGTGGTTGCGTGCGGCCTGCGCACGGCGGTAACGGGCGAGGAACTCCGGTGGATAGGGCGGCCCGTTCCGTTCGTTGAACAGGTCGAGATCGGCATCGGTGGCGACGGGGTCGTTCTCGTCGACGACGGCGCCATCCATCCAGGCCGTCAACACGTCGGGTCGCCCGGGATGGGCGGCGGTGGCCACGTAGCCGTCGGCGGCCGGCAACTCGGTCAGGCCTGCGGCCGGACGCATCCCGTCCAGCGGGGTCACGTTCGGCTCCACGGCCTGCGACTGATATGCGGCCATCAACGAGCCACCGCCCGAGTTGCCGAGCAGCACAACGGTTTCCACTCCCTGCACTTCGCGCAGCCAGCGCACGCCGACGCCGATATCGACCAGCGCGTGATCGAGCAGGAAGCTGCTTTCGAAGCCGCGGAACCTGGTGTTCCAGCCGAGAAAGCCCACGCCGCGGGTGGCCATGTAGTCGGCGAGGTAATGCTCGGAAAAGTCGATCTGGTAATGGGTGGCGATCATGGCAACCTTGGGCTTGCGGCCCACCCCGCGGTGGTAAAGCCCCTGGCAAGGATGCCCGCCCGCACCGGCGCGCCCGGCGGTGGGCGACGGCAGGCCGACGAACTCGCGGATAACCCCCGCGGCGGCGGTGTGAAGAGTCATTTCAGCGGCCCTGGTGGCATTGGACATCTCGAAAGAAAACTGCAGCTGATGTTAGATTCAGAATTACAACTTGGCCAGGACTTCAAGCCGGGGACCGAGGGGAGCCGCGCGATGATCAAGCCGCACAACACCAACACGGAATTCGAACTCGGCGGGATCAACCACGTCGCGCTGGTCTGCGCGGACATGGCTCGCACCGTGGACTTCTACACCAACATCCTCGGCATGCCGTTGATCAAGTCGCTCGACCTGCCCGGCGGTGCGGGCCAGCACTTCTTCTTCGATGCCGGCAACGGCGACTGCGTCGCATTCTTCTGGTTCGCCGATGCGCCCGACCGGGTGCCGGGCATCTCGTCGCCGGGCGCCATCCCCGGCATCGGCGACATCACCAGCGCGGTGAGCACCATGAACCATCTCGCATTCCATGTACCGGTCGAGAAATTCGACGCCTACCGCCAGCGGCTCAAGGACAAAGGGGTGCGCGTCGGCCCGGTGCTCAACCATGACGAGAGCCCGATGCAGGTGTCCGCAACGGTGCATCCCGGGGTGTACGTGCGGTCGTTCTACTTCCAGGACCCCGATGGCATCACCCTTGAATTCGCATGCTGGGTCAAAGAATTCGATGCAACGGATGCTCAGGCCGTGCCCAAGACCGCGGCAGACCGCCGACCTCCGGTGGTCGCCGGTCGCCGATGACCGACGGCATCCTGACCGACGCGCAGATCGCGGCGCTCACGCCCCAGCAGCGACGGCAGCTCATTTCCCGGCTCGAGCAGCCGGTGGGCGACCTGATCGACCCGGCGCTGCTGGCGAGGGTGCGGCGTATCCGATTGAGTCTGATGGTCGGCGGCTCGATGGCGATGGTTCCCTGGCTGGGGTATCTGGCGGTCACGTTGCCGGAGAACTATGTTGCCCACAACTGGCCCGTGACGTGGGTGGGCTTCGACATTCTCTTGGTCGGATTTATGCTCGCGACGGCGGTGCTCGGGTATCTGCGCCGCCAGCTGCTGGTGCCGGCCGCGTTCACCACCGGGGTGTTGCTGATCTGCGACGCCTGGTTCGACCTGATGACGGCCGGGCCCAAGGACGTCTGGCTGTCGGTGACCACAGCGCTGCTGATCGAGGTGCCGCTGGCGGTGTTCCTGATCTTCAGCGCGCAACGGCTGATGCGGCTCACGATGATGCGGTTGTGGTTGCTGGATCCCGGCATGCGGCTGTGGCAGCTGCCGCTGTTCCCCTGAGGCGGCGGCTATTTGGCTTGGCGCCGGTGCAGAGCGGCGGCCCCGTAAGGCCGCCCGCTGAAGTCAAAGGAGGTTACCGACCCGGCGGTCAACCGCCCGGACGGCACCGACGCCGATCACTTCGCCATGAGGACCGTCTACCCGGGAGTGACCACCGCGACCATGTACCGCACCAACGGTGCGCTGGCGTTGTTGTCCGGACGGGCGCACGGCCGAGTGTTCATCTCTTTCCTTGCCTACGAGCTAGGCCGCCCCAACTCGAACGTCGACTTGTGGCAACACATCTCGGCCGCCCTGAGCGACCTCTCGCTCACCGCCACCATGGGATGGCGTACCGCCTGTCCGGTGCGACAGTCCGGCGACGGCAGCTGTCCGCTGGTCCGTCGATGAAGAAACAGCCCCAGCCGGTGGTAAACGTTGTCGCGAGTTTTTTCGGCGCGGACGCCCTTTTCGGCAAACGGCTCATCGGTCTAACGGCTTCCTAATATTTGTGCGTCACCCGGCGACGGCTCGGGCAAACACGGCTGCCGCCTCACGAACGGCGACGCGCACCAGTGCGGTCTATCACACGGCCGTGCAATTGTTGCCTTCATCGCATTCGTGCGCTACCGTCCACAGCGGCGACACAGGGGGTGCATAGGGACGCCGTAAGTGGGGGTCTCGATATCGGGAAGCCCGTCGCAAGATTTCAGCCTAGCGGGGATTCGTGCTGCGCGAAAAGCCATGCGCGAGAATCCTTTCTGCCTCCCTGGCCGTGCAAGGTACGTCGGCATCGGAAGAACGAGGACTTAAGAAAATGGTCTCGCTCGGCAACATCAACGAATGGCAACCGCCACACGGTCCGGTGACCGTGTGGATGGCCGCCCCCTCCGCGCATGATGCGGCGCGCACCGCGCCGCGAAGCGATCATGCTCCGAGTTATCAGCAGGCCCAGCATCTTTGGGCCGCCTACCACGGTAGGGCCCTGAGCAGGGAGCTACCCCGACTGATGATCGTGGCGTGGGACATCCCCGGCGCGTGCGACATTCCCGCGATGACGGCGGCGATCAATGCACACGTCCGCCGCCAAGACACCTACCACAGTTGGTTCGAATTCGAGAACGGCGTCATCGTGCGTCGGGTGATCGACGACCTCGATGCCGTCGAGCTCGCTCCGGCGGAGTTCGGACGCATGGCCGCCGACCAAGTGCGTACACATGTCTTGACGACGACGCCAGGGACACTCGAATGGGGTTGCTTCACCTTCGGGATCATCCAGCACGCCGACTATTTCACGTTCTACGCGAGCGTCGACCATCTCCACATCGATGGCCTGTCGGCCGGCGTGATCTTCGTCGATATCCACTTGGCCTATCAGGAGTTGGCGAAGGGACGCGAGTCCGCTGCCCTTCCCGAGGTCGGCAGTTACCGGGACTACTCCGCGCGACAGCGTGCGAAGGCGGCGCGCTTGACCCTGGCGTCTCCTGCAATCAAGGAATGGATCGCATTCGCCCGCGAGACCGATGGCAACTGGCCGAGTTTCCCTCTGCCCCTTGGAGACACGTGGGCCAGCAGCAAGGGGAACTTGTTGACCGTCGAGCTGCTGGACACCGCCGGCACCGAGTCCTTCGACGCCGTGTGCGGTGCGGGCGGTGCCCGGTTCATCGGGGGAGTGCTGGCGTGCACCGCCTTGACCGACCAGGAACTGACAGGCAGAGCGGCCTACCACGGGTTCACGGCCAGGGACACCCGGACAGCGGGTGTCGACACGATGACGGTGGGTTGGTTTGCCAGCCTGGTTCCCGTCACGGTGCCGACCGCCGGGACCACCTTTCCCGAGGCGGCGCGGGCGGCCCAGAAGTCGTTCGACGCGGCCAGGGAACTTGCCGACGTGCCGATCGAGCGGGTCTTGGAGTTGGCGGCGGCAGCAGATGGACTGCAGATCAAGCCACCCACAGGCCTGCCGATGATGTTGTCATTCCTGGATTTTCGGAAGATACCGCTGGCCGGGCTCTGGACGCAGACGAACTTCGGCACTTATGGTGACAACCTGTCCGCCGGCGGGATCAATATGTGGATCAACCGGCAGGCCGCGAATACCACCGTGACGATCTCATTCCCGGATAACGCGATCGCGCGCGAGTCGGTGGACCGCTACATCACGACGTTGATCGATGTGTTCGGGCGCGTCGCCGCCAGCGCCTCGCTCGAGCCAGATGATGTTGCGCATCAGCCGAATTCGAGTCGAGTGGGTGCCTCTGCGCCAGAGGAAGACGGCACCGAGGCGGCCTAGGAATGAGCAATGTGCTGGACCTGGCCGACCAGACCCTTTTCCTCGGGGAGCGAGCGACGGCCACCACCAGTGTGGTGCAGTGTATTTGGGTCTACGATCGTGCCGTCGACATCGGCGGTCTGCAACGGTTCCACGCCCATCTTGGGCGGGGGCGGCTATGCCGCCGCATCGAGCGTTCCCCGTTACCGTTCGGCCGGCATCGCTGGGTGGCGCCCACCATCCAGTCGCAACTAGAGATCGTCGCGACGCCCGGGCCCCGCGACGAGATCGATGCCTGGTGTGGCGAGCAGGCAAATGCGCGGCCCGATGCCGAGCACGGACCCGGATGGCACCTTGCCGTGCTCCCGCTCACCGATGGCGGCGCGGCGGTGAGCTTGGTGGTCACCCATTGCCTGACCGACGGCGTGGGACTGTGCGAGGCGCTGGCGGACGCGGCTTCCGGACGTGACGATCCGATCGGCTGGCCGGCCGCCGCGTCGCGGCGGCGGTGGCAGGCGCTGCGTGAGGATGCGCGCCAAACCCTCCGGGACGCACCGGGTATGGGCCGCGCCGTCGTCGCGGCGGCACGAATGGCCGGTCGCGGCCACCGCGACACCGCCCCGCCACCCGAGAAGCGGCGGTTCACCGGACGCGACGAAGCCGCCGCCCTCCCGACCACCACCGTCTTCATCAACGCCGACGAATGGGACGCCCGCGCGAACGCCCTCGGGGGTACCGGCGGCGCCCTGCTCGTCGGGCTGGCGGCTGACGTCGCCCAGCGAGTGGGCAGGGTCGCCGCCGACGGCACGGTGGCCGTGGGAATGCCGGTCAACGAGCGGGCCCCGGGCGATACCCGCGCTAACGCGGTCACCAATGTCGACCTCACGATCGACCCCGCGCCCGCACCGACGGACCTGCGTCGGATCCGCGCCACGATCAAGGAGGCGCTGGTGTGCCATCGGGATGTGCCCGACGATCGGTGGGCGTTGCTGCCGTTGGTTCCCCTGATTCCGAAACGCGTCTTCCGCCGGCTGATCAGTGTGGCCACCGGCGGTGGAAACGCTGTCGTGTCGTCCAACCTGGGTGCGGTTGACCCGGCCGCGAACCGGCCGGACGGCACGGACGCCGACTACTTCGCCATGAAGTCTCTGTACCCGGGCGTGACCACTGCGACCATGCACCGCACCAACGGAGTGTTGGCGTTGCTGTCGGGCAGGCTACACGGGCGAGTCTTCGTCTCGTTTCTTGCCTACGAGCCGGGCCGTCCCAACTCAAATATCGGCTTGCGGCAACACGTTTCGAGGGCGCTGAGCGACTTCTCGCTCACCGCCACCACGGGGTGGCACACCGCTTGCCCGGTGTGAGGCCATGCGTCACGATTCCGGCCCTGGATCCGCCACCGTCTCCGTGACCCGGTACAGGTCCGGCTCGGCAAGCTCGTCGAGCAGTGCCGCCAGGTGATCGACGAGCTGGTCCGGTTCGAGTCGGACGTCGCCGGCGAGCCAGGCGCTGATGGTTTGCCCGACGCCGCCGACCACGAAGTGGGCGGCGGCCTTGATGCGATCGTTTGCCGGCACCCGCAGCGCGGCTCCGGCGTGCTGGCCGGAAAGCATGGCGAACATTGCGCTGGATTCGGCGCGCTTGCGCGCGATCACCGGGTTGGCGAGTTGCGTGCTGAACAGCAGGCGTCCGACGCGGGCGTTGCCGGCGACGGTCCGCACGATGTTGGCGATTCCCGCGCGGGTCTGCTCGGCCGGAGGCACCGCCGCCACCGCGGCCTGGGTGGTGGCGGCCAGGTCGGCGACCGCCCAGTCGTAAACCGCGCCGACGAATTCGTCCTTGTCGGCGAAACTTTCGTAGAAATATCGGGCGGCCAGTCCGGATTGGCGGCACACTTCGCGCACTGTGACGCCGGAGATGTCCCGCTGCTCGGCGCCGAGCAGCTCCAAGCCGGCGGCGAGTAGTCGGTTGCGGCGGGTCGCCAGGCGCTGCGCGGCCTCGACGCCGCGGTACGGCCGCGCGCTCGAGGGCTCGTTCATAGGAACCATCTTGACACCAACGCGCAGCCGCGAAAGTATCAGGAAACAATCGTTCGCAGATTAGCGGGCGCGCTCGAGGGAGTCTGGCTATGGCAATTCCAATTCGCGAACCGGTCCGGCACGTCGAGCGCGCCGTCGCAGACGGGCCGTGGCGGTCCCCGGCACGCCGCCGACACCGCCGGCCGCTCGGAATCGACGAGGGGTTGATGGGCGTCGCGCTGTTGGCCGGCCCGGCGAACGTGATCATGCAGTTGGCGCGTCCCGGCGTTGGCTACGGCGTCATGGAGAGCCGCGTCGAAAGCGGCCGCGTGGACCTGCATCCGGTCAAGCGCGCCCGCACCACTTTCACTTACCTGGCGGTGGCGACCAAGGGCAGTGACGCCCAGAAGGACGCCTTCCGCCGCGCGGTGAACCGGGCTCACGCGCAGGTCTACTCCACGCCGGAAAGCCCGGTGCAGTACAACGCGTTCGACTCCGACTTGCAGCTGTGGGTGGGCGCCTGCCTGTACAAGGGTGGGGTGGACATCTACCGCATGTTCATCGGCGAGCTGGACGGGGAGGAGGCCGAGCGGCACTACCGCGAGGGCATGGCCCTGGCCACCACGCTGCAGGTGCCGCCGGAGATGTGGCCGCCGGACCGGGCGGCGTTCGACCGGTACTGGCAGGAGTCGCTGGCCAAGGTCCACATCGATGACGCCGTCCGTGACTATCTGTATCCGATCGCCGCTGCCCGGGTTCCGGGGCTTGCGCTGCCCGGATCACTGCAGCGCCTCGCCGACAGGCTTCCCCTGCTGATTACCACGGGCTTTCTGCCGCAGCGGTTCCGCGACGAGATGCGGCTGCCCTGGGACGCCGGCAGGCAACGGCGATTCGACCGCCTCATCGCGACATTGGCCGTGGTGAACCGGTGCTTGCCGGGCTTCGTCCGACGGTTCCCTTTCAACGTCCTGCTGGCCGACGTCGACCGCCGGATCAGGACCGGACGCCCGTTGGTCTAGCGCTCGGGGCGCATCGAGCCCGGGTGTTGATAACGATAATCATATTCATTAAACTTCTCCTCTGCCTGGTGACCCTTCAGTCCGAGGAGTACCTATGACGGCGCCAATCTGGATGGCCTCGCCGCCGGAGGTGCACTCCGCGTTGCTCAGTAGCGGCCCCGGTCCGGCCTCGCTGCTTGCGGCGGCGGAGGCATGGGCCGAATTGAGCACCGAGTACGCCTGGGCCGCAGCACAACTCAGCAGTGTCTTGGCCGCGGCGCAGGCGGGCTCATGGGAGGGGCCGAGCGCGGAGTCGTACGTGGCCGCCCACGCGCCGTACCTCGCGTGGCTGACGCGGGCCAGCGCGCACAGCGCTACCGCGGCCGCTCAACACGAGACCGCCGCTGTCGCCTACACCGCGGCGCTGGCGGCCATGCCGACGCTGTCCGAACTCGCCACCAACCATGCCGTGCACGGAGCGTTGGTGGCGACGAACTTTCTTGGCATCAACACGGTTCCGATCGCGCTCAACGAGGCGGATTACGCGCGGATGTGGGTGCAGGCGGCGGGCACGATGACCACCTACGAAGCGGTCTCCACCGCGGCCGTCGCGTCGACGCCGCAGCCAGACCCGGCACCGATGATAGTGAAATCCGTTGCCCCGAGACATGACTCGGGTGGCGATGTACACGACCCCACGATCGACAATCCGCTCGACGAGTTCATCGCGAACATCTTGAGGAACCTCGGGATCAACTGGGACCCCGCTCAGGGCACCGTCAACGGACTGCCCTACGACGCGTACACCAATGCGGGGGAACCGATCTTCTGGGTGGTTCGAGCCCTGGAACTGCTGGAGGATTTCCAGCAGTTCGGCTATTACCTGGTG
>NZ_LZJZ01000082.1 GCF_001667585.1 Mycobacterium sp. E2733 | reverse complement strand
ACGTAGCGTCGGACGGTGTCAGGCTTGGACATGTCGAATGTCTGTGCCTCGTTGACGGTAGAGAACGACCAGATGATGCGGGCGAGCCATTCGCTGGCGGCCGTCACGTCGACCCCGGCACCAACCTCTCCGCGGTCACGCGCGTCACGTACGTAGGGTTCGAGAAATTTGGTCGTCCGCCGGACCGCCGTATCCCCGTCAGAGATCATGTGCCGCATCAGCTCAGCGTCATCGGCCATCAAACGGTTGCGGGTTCGGTGGTCGAGCAGGATCTTGGCGTGGGTTTCGGCCATCGCGCCGAGCTGTTCAGCCAGCGTGGCCTTCTTGGCCATCGCTGCGGCGACTTCGCGGTAGAAGCGTTGAGCGCCGTGCTCTATGGCCGCTTCGATCAGCACGTCGCGGTCGACGAAGTATCGGTAGATGGTGCCGCGGGACACCTTGGCCATTCGCGCCACGTCCTGAACGCTCGTGCGCTGGATGCCGAGCTGTGTGAAGCATTCGTTTG
>NZ_LZJZ01000081.1 GCF_001667585.1 Mycobacterium sp. E2733 | reverse complement strand
TCAACGGCCTTCGCTGATCGCCACCGGTGGCGGTATTGCGGGGCTCAACTGAACATTTGTTGTACTATTGTTCTCCATTGTCGGACGGAAACAAGTTGTCTCTCGATCGGATGGTCAGCCCATGGGTGAACGGACGTTGGCCGGCAAGCGCGTTGTGGTTGTCGGCGCGTCGGCGGGGATCGGGCGGGCATTCGCCGTGCGTGCCGGCAAGGAAGGCGCGGACCTACTCATCGCGGCACGCCGCCTGGACCGTTTGGAGGAGGTGGCCGCCGAGGCTGGTTGTGGTCACCCGGTGAGGGCTGACGTGCGAAGCGCTGAGGACTGCGCTCGTATCGCTGACATCTCCCGCGACAAACTTGGCGGCGTCGACCTGCTGTTCATCTCGGTGGGTTACGCTCCATTGCGGATGTTCGCTGAGACCTCCGCGGACGACTGGTTCGACGTGATGCATACCAACGTCGTCAGCGTGCATCAGGTGATCAGGTCTTGCTTGCCGGTGCTCGCCCCAGCGGCGATCGTCGCGGCTCTGTCCTCCGAAACAGTGGGACAGCCGCGAGCCGCCCTCGGCGCCTATTCCTCCAGCAAGGCCGCGCTTTCGGAGAGCCTAAACGCGTGGCGCACTGAGCATCCCAGCTTCCGGTACTGCTGCGTGAACGTGGGCGGCACCGTGCCGACGGAATTCACCGCCGCGTTTGACCCTGAACTGTTGGGCGTCGTTGTGCAGGACTGGATCGCACGCGGTCTGTTGCAGGAGACGCTGATGTCGCCCGACGACGTCGCCGACGTGCTGGCGGGTGTCTTCGCCACCGCGCTCAGCCGCCCCGTCGTCGGCCTCGAGCAGCTCGTCGTCCGACCACCGGCTTCGATGCGTGGGCTTGCGACGACATGAGCATTCCGTTGCCTCGCCGGGGGATGAAAGGTGCACGATGACAGCACAAGTCGAGTCGGCATGGCCGGATCACCCCGAATACCGCATCGAGCCGGCCCTGTGCCCGTACCGGGGGCAGGTGTGGTCCGGCGAGGTATTGATCGCCGAGAGCGACGGCTGCCTCGTGGTGACCGAAACCGACCACGACGACCGCCTTTACTTTCCCGAAGCCGATGTGAGGTGGGAACTCTTCGCCCCATCGGAGCACACCACGGTGTGCCCCTTCAAAGGGCGGGCAAGTTATTGGGACCTGGTCGGCGCGGGGCTTGTTGAGAATGCGGTCTGGAGCTACCGCGCCCCGCTGCCCGAAGTCGCGGCCCTGGCGGGGTTCGTCTCGTTTTACGACGACCGCTTGCGGGTCGTGGTCGTCGAAGACTGGCCCGACGGCGCACAGGTTCCCGCCACGTTCCCGCTGTGGGGTGACGCCGACGAGTTGCGCAGGCTCATCGACGTCCAGCACGTAACTGGCGGCCGCTTCATCGGAGCTGCTCATGGGCCGACTCGCCGCAACGTCGTCGAGGGTGGGCAATTGCTGGGCGAAGCCATCGTAGCGGCATCGAAAGTGCTTCCGGGGCAGAGGGTCACGTCGGCATCGATGATCTTCGCCAAGGCGGCCTCGTTCGACGCGCCTGTGGATCTGAGCGTCGAAGTGCTGCGCCTAGGCAGGACTTTTTCGTCGGCCGAAGTGCGCGTGAACCAGGATGGCGTGCTGCGCAGCGCAGGGATGGTCCTAGCGGACTCCGGAGCCGGCGACGTCATGCGCGATACGGAGCCGATGCCGGACTTGCCGGGACCCGAGGCGGCACTGAGCTTTCCGGGATTCGGGATGACCGGTCGCGAGATCCGGGTGGTGGACGGGGCCTACGATCCGGATCCCGACCGGGTGGGGCCTCCGATTATCAACGTATGGGTCCGATTCCGTGACACGCCCCGTGAGCCCTACCTCCAAGCTGCATTGCTCGCTCAGTCGACTACGCATTGGATCATCGCCGCCGGAATGTTGCCCCACCGCGGATTCGGCGAGGGACGCGCGCATGTCACGCTCTCAACAGGGATAATGCAGGCCGCCATCGCTTTTCACGAGGACGTCGACATCACCGATTGGCTGCTGTATACCAACCATGCCTTCTGGTCCGGACGTGGGCTCGTGCAAGGCGACGGCCGGGTCTTCACTCGCGATGGCCGGCTGGGAGCCTCGTACACCATCCAGGCGATGGTCCGTGATTTCGCGGCCGAGCCCAAGGCGATGGGACACGATAGCCGTACAGCGATGTGATCTGCGCCGGTGGGAGCCGCTTCGTACCGGCTCCTGTCAACGCAGGCCGTTGACGGCGAATTTCTCCACGTAGCGACGGACGGTTTCAGGCTTCGACATGTTGAAGCTCAGGCCCTTATTGACGGTCGAGAACGAATATATGATGCGGGCCAGCCATTCGCTGGCCGCCGTGACGTCGATTGTGGTGCCGACCTCGCCGCGCTTTTGCGCATCGCGCACGTACGGTTCGAGGAATTTCGTCGAGCGGCGGACCGCGGCGTCGCCGTCCGCGATCATGTGGCGCATCAACTCGGCATCGTCGGCCATCAGTCGGTTGCGAGTTCGGTGGTCGAGCAAGATCCTCGCGTGTGTTTCGGCCATCGCGCCAACCTGCTCGGCCAGCGTACTTTTCTTAGCCATTGCGGTCGCCACGTCACGATAGAACCGCTGCGCCCCGAACTCGATGGCGGCGTCGATGAGCACATTGCGGTCCTCGAAGTAGCGGTACACCGTGCCCCGGGAAACGTTCGCCATCCGCGCCACGTCCTGAACGCTCGTGCGCTGGATCCCGAGCTGTGTGAAGCATTCGTTCGCCGCCTCCAGAATCTGGTCCCGGCGATCGAACTCCTCGGCCGAGTCCAGATCGGCGGGGACCGGTTCCGTCGCCATGTCCCTCCTCAGGCCGTGGTAGCCGCT
>NZ_LZJZ01000080.1 GCF_001667585.1 Mycobacterium sp. E2733 | reverse complement strand
TCGTCCTTGGCGACCAGGATGTTGGAGGGTTTGACGTCGCGGTGGATCAGCCCGATTTCGTGGGCGGCGTGTAGTGCCGAGGCGATCTGGTCGATGATCGCGATCGCCCGCGCGGGCTCCAGCGGCCCGTCGGCCAGTACGTCGTGTAGGTCGCGGCCTTCGATGAGCCGCATGGTCACATACAGTCGTCCGTCGATCTCGCCGAAGTCGTAGATGGGGATGACGTGCGGCTCGTCCAGGCTGGCCGCGGCGTGGGCTTCGCGGCGAAACCGCTCCACATAGGCGGGATCCTCGGCGACATTGGGCAACAACACCTTCAGGGCCACCACCCGATCCATGACGGTGTCATAGGCGCGCCACACCTCACCCATCCCGCCGCGACCCAACAACTCGATCAGCCGGTAACGCCCAAACGGCCTGCCCTGCACCACCGACCCCGCCGGCGTCTGCCCCGGTTCCATCCGCTCGCCCCTTAATCGACGCAATTCCCGCGCGCCGCACCCGGTGCGCTGATCAGCGCAGCCGCCCTCCGCTGTGTGCTGGAATGCTCATTCTCACGCCGCTTCGGGGCACGGCGTAGGGCCGCTTGTCCCCGGCTGCCAGGACCATTGGTCCCACCAACCCGGGCCGGTGCGTGCGCGCCACCAACCGAACCTGAACGGCAACGGCGCGGACGCACCACCGTAGCGATTCCCGGGTGCTCAGTTATCGAGAGATTCGCAGGCTGCCCCTAACATCACGGTCTAATTGCTGCTCACAGGCCCCTAGATGCAGGATTACCGCCCCAGCCGGGTGCTTCCGGCACGGAACGCGGCGAGTGACCGAGTTGCTCATCCAGCAACCCGTCGATGGGGACCGTGCTGGGTGTGCAGCGGTGCAACGATGCTCAGCAGTTTGATCGCGTCCAGTCCGCAGCCAGTCCGCAACAGATTCAACGCAGCTTCGGCTACCGTCGAAGTCGCGCGAGCGGCAGTTGCGGTGATCTGTTTAGCCCTCATGGCCATAATTTCGCTGGCCGCAGGAGCGATCTTGACAATGGGTTAGGTCCGGAATAGACGCGAAGCCGCATAAGGTTGACCGGACATGACCGAAATGCCCGATACCGCGACGATCAACGACTTCAACAAGGCCATCATCGACGAGTTCCGGACCAACGGCGGCAAGGTGGGCGGCCAGTTCGAGAACGCCGACCTGCTCTTGCTCACCACCACGGGCGCCAAGTCCGGTCAGCCGCGGATCTCGCCGCTGGCCTACTTCCGCATCGACGGCAAGCTGATCATCATCGGCTCCTTCGCCGGTTCTCCGGTCAGTCCGGCGTGGGTGCACAATCTGCGGGCCAACCCGCAGGCGCGTGTCGAGATCGGCACCGAGCAGTTCGCCGTCACGGCGCGCGAGTTGCCGTCCGACGAGCGCGACGCGCTCTTCGACAAGGTCACCGCCGCCGCACCCGGCTTCGCCGAATACCAGTCCAAGACCAGTCGGGTCATTCCGTTGTTCGAGTTGCAGCGCACCTAGGCCCGTGGCCACATCGCGGCGGACGATGGCTCCAGCGGCTCTCGCCGCCGCCCGCGCGGGCCTCAAACGGCTGCGCGTGGTGTGGTTCAACCTGGTGCAGACCGCGGTGGCCGCCGGCCTGTCCTGGTACCTCGCGCACGATGTCCTGGACCACCCGCAGCCGTTCTTCGCGCCGATCGCCGCCGCGGTGTCGTTGTCGACGAGCAACGTCCTTCGTGCGCAACGTGCCATCCAGATGATGGTCGGGGTCACCCTGGGGATCGGGGTCGGCTCGGCGGTGCAGGGCCTGCTGGGGCCCGGGGAGGTCCCCATCGCGGTGGCCGCGTTTGTCGCGCTGGGCGCCGCGGTGTTCATCGGGGGCGGCTTCATCGGGCACGGAATGATGTTCGCCAACCAGACCGTGGTGTCGGCGATCCTGGTGCTGGCGCTCTACCGCGGCGGCGTAGGTCTGGAACGCATCTTCGACGCGCTGATCGGCGGGGCGGTGGCCATCGTATTCGCGGTTTTGCTGTTCCCCGCCGACCCGCTGAAGCTGCTGCGCACCGCGCGCGTCGGCGTGCTGAGCGTGCTACACGACGTCCTTTCGCGTGCCGCGGACATCGCCGCCGGGCGCAAAGCGCCCCCTCCCGACTGGCCGCTGACGGCCGTCGACCGAGTGCACGAGCAGCTCAGCGGGCTGCTCGAGGCGCGCACCACTGCCCGGCACGTCGTCGCCATCGCCCCGCGACGGTGGGGCCTGCGGGACACGATCCAGGCCGCGGATCACCAGGCGGTGCATGTGGCCCTGCTGGCCGGTTCGGTGCTGCAACTCGCCCGCGCCGTCGCCCCCAGCGCCGACGGCTCCCGCGAGGGGCTTCCGCAGCTCGTGCACACGGTGCTGGTGGTGCTGGCGGCCGGAACCGCCCTCGCCGACCGCGATCCCACCGGCGCGTGCGCGTACGCCGCGTCCGCGCGTCATCACGCCTCGGAATTGCAGTCAGCCGCGCGCGAGAAAACGCAGTTGATCCTGGCTGACGTCGTCAGCGCCTGTGTCGATGATCTGCAACGGGTCATCGACCTTCGGCACCTATGAGATTCAGCGGGAGTCGGCCAAGAACTCCTGGACCAACTTCCTCGGGGCCTGCGTCAACCACGCCTCGGTGATCAGCTCCTCGAGGTCGCGGACCGCGATCGCGGCCAGCCTGACCAGCACCGCCGGGTAGCCGTCGAAATGCGGGGTCGTGAAATACACGCCCGGTTCGTCGGCGATCAACCCGAACTTGACCCCCTCGTCGGACACCCGCACGCCGAGGATGTCGCCGTCGGGCGGTTCCAGGCCGTCGCGGGCCAGCGCCTCGCGTTCGGACGGCCGCAATGGCCGCTCCCAGGCCAGCAACTTCTTGCCGACCCGCCACTCGTGCGGTGACGGCTCCGAGGTGAGTGCCAGCTCACGGACTATGCGGGCGACGTCGTACCACGTGGCCACATCTCGATTGTGCTCCCGGTTTGGCGCGCGCGCCGCTGTATTGGCAAACGGTTTCGCGCCGCGGACGGCGCGTGCCGGCCCGGTGTGATGTGATCAGCGTTGTGCCTGAAGCCGACACCGGGCTCGCCCGCCGACATCGAGTCACCCACCGCACCGAGTACCGCTACTCCGACGTCGTGACCAGCTCGTATGGCCGCGGCTTTCTCACTCCGAGGGATTCGGTGCGGCAGCGTTGCATCGTGCACCAGCTGACCATCGACCCGGCGCCCGCCGACGTCTCGACCAGCAGCGACGTCTACGGCAACATCAGCTCGTACTTCCACGTCACGGAGCCGCACCACACCCTGATCGTCACCAGCGACTCCATCGTGGACGTGTATCCGCCGGCTCCCGGGCGCTACGTCAGCGGCCCGGCGGTGCAACCGTGGGAGGCGGCCCGCCCGAGGGGAGCCAGGGGAGCGCTCGCCGCGGAGTTCACCCTGGACCTGAATCCGCCCGAGATCACCGACGGGGTCCGCGAGTACGCGGCGTCCAGCTTCGCTCCGGAACGCCCGCTGGTCGACGTGCTGCGCGACCTCGCATCGCGGATTTTCGCCGACTTCACCTACCGCTCGGGGTCGACGACGATTTCCACCGGCGTCAACGAGGTTCTCGCGGCGCGGGAAGGGGTATGTCAGGACTTTGCACGGCTGGCGATCGCCTGCCTGCGCGCCAACGGTCTTGCGGCCAGCTACGTGTCCGGCTACCTGGCCACCGACCCGCCACCGGGGAAGGATCGAATGATCGGTATTGACGCCACCCACGCCTGGGCGGCGGTGTGGACACCGCAGGAGCCCGGCCAGTTCGAATGGCTGGGTTTGGATCCCACGAACGACCAGCTGGTCGACGAGCGCTACATCATCGTCGGACGCGGCCGCGACTACGCGGACGTGCCGCCGCTGCGGGGCATCATCTACACCGATTCCGAACACAGCGTGATCGACGTTGCCGTCGACGTGGTGCCCTTCGAGGGAGATGTGCTCCATGCGTGACTTCAACTGCCCCAACTGCGGCCAGCGCCTGACGTTCGAGAACTCCACCTGCCTGAACTGTGGCAGCGCGCTGGGGTTTTCGCTCGAGCAGATGGCTCTGCTGGTGATCGTCGAGGAGAACGCCGGGGAGCACGCCGGATTCGTGGACGCCGCCGAATATCAGCTGTGCGCCAATCTGCAGTTGGCCGAATGCAATTGGCTGGTTCCGGTCAACAATCCGCGCCTGCTGTGCACGTCGTGCGCGCTGACCACCGTGCGGCCCAACGACGCCGACGCCGCCGGTCTGGCCGAGTTCGCCCGGGCCGAGGCGGCCAAGCGGCGGCTGATCGCCGAGCTGCACGAGCTGAAACTGCCGATCATCGGGCGAGATCAAGATTCCGAGCAGGGGCTGGCCTTCCATCTGCTGTCCAGCGCACACGAGAATGTGATGACCGGCCACGACAACGGCGTCATCACACTGGATCTGGCCGAGGGTGACGACGTGCACCGCGAGCAGCTGCGGGTGGAGATGGAGGAGCCCTACCGCACCCTGCTAGGACACTTCCGGCACGAGATCGGGCACTACTACTTCTACCGGCTGATCGCCCCATCCAGCGAGTATCTGGCGCGCTTCAACGAGCTGTTCGGTGATCCCGACGCCGACTACTCCGACGCGCTGGACCGGCATTACAGCGAGGGGCCGCCCGAGGACTGGCAGGAAGACTTCGTGTCGTCGTACGCCACCATGCATCCCGCCGAGGACTGGGCCGAGACGTTCGCCCACTACCTGCACATCCGCGACACGCTGGACACCTCCGCGTGGTGCGGCTTCGCCTCGGCGTCGGCCACCTTCGACCGGCCGGCCCTGGGCCCCAGCGCTTTCCAGACGATCATCGACATGTGGTTGCCACTGTCGTGGTCGCTGAACATGGTGAACCGGTCGATGGGTCACGACGACCTGTACCCCTTCGTGCTGCCGGTCGCGGTCCTGGAGAAGATGAAGTTCATCTACACCGTGATCGACGAGGTGACTTCCGAGTCGCGGGGGCCCGCCGCCATCGCGGGCTAGTGGCGATCGCGAGCGCGGCGTAGCCGGGCGATGCGGGTCGCCACCGTCGCGGGTTAGTGGCGATCGCGAGCGCGGCGTAGCCGGGCGATGCGGGTCGCCACCATCGCGCCCTGATTGGCAGCGCACAAACGGGGCACCCTGCAGCGGTGTGCTTCTCGATGACTGCGGATCTGGCGGTGGGCACCGCCCTCCTACCGGTCGCGGCCGCGACTCTGCGTGAGGTGAAGCACTGGCGCGAATTGCCATTTGCATTGCTGCCGACCGTGTTTGCGGTCCACCAGTTCCTCGAGGCGGCGGTGTGGCCCAACGGCGTGGTCTCCGCCGGAATGGCCCACTTCGCGCTGAGAGCATATGTCTTCATCGCCATGCCGTTGCTTCCGGTGCTGGTTCCATGGGCCATCCTGATGCTCGAACCGCGCGGTGCCCGACTGCGGGTGGCGCCTTTCGCGGTGCTGGGCACCGTCGTGTCGGCCTATCTGGCGGTCGTCGTCCTCACCCAACCCGTCGCAGTGACGAGGGGACCCCACGCGCTGCAATACCAGACCAGCGTGCACGAAGGCTACATATGGGCGGTGTTTTACATAGTCGCCGTCATCGGGCCGGCACTGTTGTCGGGTTATCGCTCCATTGTGGTCTTCGGTTTCGCGAACCTGGTGGGGCTCATCGTGGTCGCTGTCCTCTACCTGCATGCGTTCGCGTCACTGTGGTGCATCTACGCGGCGTTGATGTCGGTCCTGGTGTTCGTGCACATGGTGCGTCGCCGGCGACTGCCCGACCCGCACCGCTATCACGGTGTCGCGCTCGGTCCGGCGACATCGAACGCGTGATGCTCTATCTGTAATTCCTTGTGTCACTGTGGCTTCAACCGTCACAACGCGAGGTTTTTTGTCGGTGGGTGTCCCTAGAGTCTGAGGCATGGGTGTTAGCAGTCGTGAGGAGATCGTCGAGGTCATCGACGCGCTCGACGACGACGCGGACCGCCTGTGCGAGTTGTCCTTTGACGTGCTCACCACCCCGGAGCGGCTGCGCGTTTTGGAGCGGGTGGAACGCGTGGCCCGCAAGCTGCGCACCCCGCAGCACGCGTTGATCAACCAGCTCGAGGCGCAGGCCAGCGCCGAAGAGTTGGGCGGCTCGCTGCGCTCGGGGCTGGCCGACCAGTTGCGCATCACCAAGGCCGAGGCCGGCCGGCGCCTCGCCGAAGCCCAAGACCTCGGGCAGCGCCGGGCGTTGACCGGCGAGCCGTTGGCGCCGCAGTTGAGCGCGACCGCGGCCGGCCAACGCGCCGGGCTCATCGGGGAGGGGCACGTGACGGTGATCCGTCGCTTCTTGGCCCATCTGCCCGCCGAGGTAGACATATCGACCCGGCAAGCCGCCGAGGCCGACCTGGCCAACAAGGCTCGCGGCTATCGGCCCGACGAGTTGGCCAAATACGCCCAGCGGGTCATGGATTGGCTGCACCCCGATGGGGAATTCAGCGACGCCGAGCGGGCCCGCAAGCGCGGGATCACCCTGGGCGCCCAGGAGTTCGACGGCATGTCACGCATCGGCGGCCTGGTGACCCCCGAGCTGCGGGCCGCGATCGAGGCCATGCTGGCCAAGCTGGCCGCGCCGGGGGCGTGCAACCCCGACGACCAGACCCCGGTGGTCGATGCCACGCCCGATGAGGACGCGGTGCGCCGTGACACCCGCAGCCAGGCCCAACGCAACCATGACGCCTTCCTGGCCGGGCTGCGCGGCCTGCTCGCCTCCGGCGAACTGGGCCAGCACAACGGGCTGCCCGTGTCGATCGTGGTGACCACCACGCTGACCGACTTGGAGGCCGCCGCCGGCAAGGCCCTGACCGCCGGCGGCACGCTGGTGCCCATGTCGGATGTGATCCGCTGGGCCGGCCACGCCCACCATTACTTGGCGATTTTCCACAACGGCAGGTCCCTGGCGCTGCATCACACCAAACGGTTCGCTTCCCCCGCACAGCGAATCATGTTGTACGCCAAAGATCGCGGCTGCACCAAACCGGGCTGCGACGCGCCCGCCTACCACAGTCAGGTCCACCACGTCACAGGCTGGCAAGCCACCCGCCGCACCGACATCGACGACCTCACCCTGGCCTGCGGCCCCGACAACCGGCTCGCCGAAAACGGCTGGACCACCCGGACCAACGCCCGAGGCGAAACCGAATGGCTACCGCCACCGCATCTCGACCGCGGACAACCCAGAACCAACAGCTATCACCACCCCCAAAGATTCCTCCGCGACGATGACGACGACGAACCCAATTGACGCAACACGCTAGGCCGGCATCACCCGGCGTACGTCGGGGCCCCACAGTGGTTGCATGCCGCCGGGCAGCGCCAACTGCGTGGTGGTGATGACCTCGGCCAGCTCGCGCAATCCGGAGTGCACCGAACCGAGCAGGTCGGACAGCGCGGCACGTTCCCCGTCGGCGCTGACGACTTCCAGCTCGGCCGGGTGCGAGCGGCGCAGCAGCGTGGCGATCTCGTCCACCAGCCGCTCCGGGCGCGACGACCCCGACGCCCCGGGCAGGTCCTTGAGGTTGGCCCGCAGCCGCTCCACTTGATACAGCAGCGACCGCGGGTTCTGCGCGTCGAACAGCATCAACTCGGCCACTGCTGCGACGTTGACCTGGCCCACGTTGCGGCGCCGGTAGATGACCGAGGACTCGCAGGCCACCAACGTCGCCTCGATGATCGTCTGTTCGGCCGCGCGGGCGCGGACGGCGGTCAACGTGGCCCGCAGCAGCGCGGTCAGCCAGAGGCCGCGTTCGATGCGCTTGCCGATGTCCATCATGGTCCAGCCCACGTCGCGCACCATCGACTCGCCCGCGACCCCGGACAGGGTGAGCATGCCGGACAGCGTCTGCACCTGAGCCGACGCGAGTAGCGCATCGGCCTCGGCGAGCGAATCCGGCGGCTCCCGCCGCTGGGCCAGCGTGCGCTCCACCCCGGCCAGCACCATCCACGTGTCGTTGGACAGCTGGTCGCGCACCGCCCTGGCGGCCAGCGCCAACCCTTCCACCGACTGCACCAGCGACCCGGGCCGCTCGGGATCCACGGTCAGGGACCACAGCGTCGAGGGGGCGACGGCGATCATCTCGGCCCCGTCGCTGGCGCGCTCATCGTCTGCCCCGGTATCGGTCCCGGTGATCCGGCCCAGCGCGGCCATCAGCACCGGCACGCATTCGCTTTCCTCGGTGTCCTGCTGATGCCGGTAGACGTGGAATCTGTCCCGGGCGACGAGCAGCAGCCGCGCCATACTCTCCGCGCGCTCGCCGTAGCGGCCGATCCAGAAGAGGTCCGATAGCACCCGTGGCGAACTGACGCCCCAGGTGCCGGCGGCCGTCTTCGCCGGCGGCGCGGCCGGCAGGGTGACGGTCTCGGCGCGAGCACGCTCCGTCGGGCGCACCCAAACGTCCTTGGCGGCAACGGTTTGCAGCGTGTAGGCGGCGGGCCCGGGCGCCAGCACATAGCCGACGCCACCGATCATCGGGGCGTACCCGCTGCGCTGGGCCACGTTGAACAACCGGATGCCGACGCCGGCCGACGACAACACCCCGGCATGGTCGGTGGGCGCCGACGAAAACTGCGGCAGCTCCTGACCGATCCACTGCCACGGCATCTTCTCGATGGCGGCCGCCAACTGTGCCAGCTGATATGACGAAAGGGTCGGGCCGACAAGGGTTTTCCCGCCGATGGTCGACTTCACCAGCAGCGACGACAGATTCGCCAACAGGTGTGAGCGCTCGGCCGCGATGCCGCCCCAGTAGACCGGCGCGGACTGCAGAAGCGGCGGTTCGGAGAGCAGACGCTCGGACAGCTCGGGCAAAAACCGAAGCAGCCCAGGGTTTTCCAGGATGCCGCTGCCCAGCGTGTTGACGACGGTCACCGTCCCGCGATGAGACGCCTCCACCAGACCGACGACGCCGAGCCGGGAGTCGGCGCGCAGATCGAGCGGGTCGGCATATTCGGCGTCGACCCGGCGCAAGACGACGTCAACCCGTTTCAAAGTGCCCAGCGAGCGCATCCACAGCTTGCCGTCGCGCACCACCAAGTCCGCGCTCTCCACCAACGGAAAACCCAGCAGCGTGGCCAGATACGCCTGGTCGAACGCGGTTTCGGAGAAGATGCCGGGGCTGAGGACCACCACCACCGGATCCTGTGCGTCGTCGGGTGCGGCGTCGATCAGCGCCAGCCGCAGCGCCTGGGCGAACGGCGTCGTCGGGCGCGGCACGATCCGCTCATAGAGTTCGGGAACGGAGTGTGCGATGACGCGCCGGTCGGCCAACGCGTAGCCGGCGCCCGACGGCGCCTGCGTCCGGTCGGCGTTGACTCCGAAGGTGCCGTCCGGTAGCCGGCTGACGTCACAGGCGTGCAGGAAAAGCTGGTGATGCCCGGGCACTTCGACGCCATTGGCCGCGCGCACGTAACCGGGGTGGGCAAACAGCAGCTCCGGTGGCAGCAGCCCCTCGGTGAGCAGGCTGCGCGGCCCGTACAGGTCGGCGAGCACGGCGTCGAGCAGCCGGGACCGCTGCACCAGCCCGGCCTCCAGCACTTCCCACTCCGCGGCGGAGAGCACGAGCGGCAGGGTGTCCAGGATCCACGGCCGCGGCTCGAGGCCGTGTGCCGCGGGATCGACATCGGTGTAGGTGATGCCGTCGCTGTCGATCAGGCCGCGCACCACCGAGCGCAACCGGTCCAGCCCCGCCCGGCCGCGCTCCGCGATGGTGTCCGCCAGCTCCGTCCAGGCCGGCCGCACGCGTCCGTCCCGGTCGACGAATTCGTCGTAACCGGCGGCCGGGCCATGCCGGAGATCGAAGAGCGCCTCCTGGGCGCGCGCGGCCCGGTACCCCGCGAGCAGGCGGTCGGCGTCGTAGCGGTCGGCGGCCGGCGCCGACCCCGTATCAATGCCGAATGTCATGTCCGCAAACGCCATTACTGCTGCACGGTACGCACGCGGCGCAGGTCGAGAATGCCCGGCGCGCCGATATCGGTGAAGATCCGGGCCTGTTTCTCCCGAATGTCGGACAAATCGAGCTTGCCGGGGGTGAAGCCGGTCGCCTCGAAGCGGCGGGCGCGGCGCGCCTCGGCCTCGACGGCGTTGACGGGCGGCTCGTCATAGGCCCGTCCACCGGGATGCGCGACGTGATAGGTGCAGCCGCCGCGCGAGGTGCCCGTCGTCAGGTCGACCAGCTCGAAGTGCAGCGGCACGTCGGTGCTGATGGTGGGGTGCAGCGCGCTCGGCGGCTGCCACGCCTTGAACCGCACCCCGCCCACGTGGATGTCGGGGTTGTCGGTGGCCAGCAGCGGCACCGGGTAGCCGTTGACCGTGACCACGTAGCGGTGGCGGTCGGCGCCGATGACGCGGATCTGGATGCGCTCGACCGACGAGTCGACGTAGCGGGCGGTGCCGGTGGCGGTGGCCTCCTCGCCGAGGGTGTTCCACGGCTCGATCGCCCCGCGCAGCTCGATCTCCACCGCGTCGAACACCGCGGTGCCGATGCGGGGGAAGCGGAACTCGGTGAACGGGTCCAGCCAGCTGGTTTCGAACGCGATGCCGTGCGCGCGCAGGTCCGCGGCAACGTCGGCGATGTCGTGAATCAGGAAGTGCGGCAACAGGTATCGCCCGTGCAGGTTGGCCCCGTGGCGGATCAGCGGGGCGCGCAGCGGTTCGTCCCAGAACCACGCCACCAGCGAGCGCACCAGCAGCGACTGCACCATCGCCATGCGCAGATGCGGGGGCATCTCGAACCCGCGCAACTCCAGCAGGCCGAGCCGGCCGCGGGCGCTGTCGGGGCTGTAGAGCTTGTCGATGCAGAACTCGGCGCGGTGGGTGTTGCCGGTGATATCGGTCAGCAGGTGCCGCAGTGCGCGGTCGATCACCCACGGCTTGGCCACGCTTTTGGGGCCACCGCCTCCCAGCCGGACGATCTCGGCGAACGCGATCTCGAGTTCGTACAGTGCCTCGGCGCGGCCCTCGTCGACCCGGGGGGCCTGCGACGTGGTGCCGACGAACCGGCCGGCGAACAAGTACGACAGCGACGGGTGCCGCTGCCAGTAGGTCAGCAGCGAGACCAAGAGGTCCGGCCGCCGCAGCAGCGGTGAGTCGGCGGGCGTGACGCCGCCGAGAGTGATGTGGTTGCCGCCGCCGGTGCCGCCGTGGGTGCCGTCGACATCGAAGGACTCGGTGGACAGCCGAGCCAATCGAGCTTGCTCATAGAGAGTTTCGAGCTGTTCGACCTGCTCGGCGAAGCTGGCGGTGGGCGCGACGTTGACCTCTATGACGCCGGGGTCGGGGGTGATCGTGGTCGAGCGCAGCCGTGGGTCTGGCGGGGGATCGTAGCCCTCGATCACGACCGGGCAGTCGATCTTGGCCGCGGCGGCCTCGACGCGGGCAATGAGGTCGACGAAATGTTCCAGCGCGTCGGTGGGCGGCATGAAGAGGTAGAGCAGCCCGTCGCGGACCTCGGCGACCATCGCGGTGGGCGGCGCGGTGTCGGAGTCCTCCACCGCCGCGGTGCCCGACTCCGTCGTCAGTGGGTCCCCGAAGGTCAGGGGATCGGCGTCGAACGACGGGCGCGGTGGACGCCAGCTGATGGAATCGAGCGGCAACCGCAGACCCGCCGGAGAGTCGCCGTGCAGCAACACGATTCGGCCGCGGCGCAGGCGCCAGTCGGCGCTGGCCCAGCCCAGGCCGTCGTCGCGGCGATGCAGCGGCAACACGAAAGCTGCCGGGGCCGTGACGGATTCGTCGAGGCGGGCCAGCAGGGCGGCGCGCCCGGCCGGGGAGTCTGCGCCGACTCGGGGGTCGAGGTCGTCGGCCGGGTCCACCGGGTCGCCCTCGGGCTGCCGGACTTTGGTCGCCAGCCGGTGCAGCGGGTCCTCGTAGGCTGCCCGGACTTGCGAGGGCGGCAGCTCCAGGCCGTCGGCGATCACGGCGAGCAGCTGGTAGGCCGCGTCACCATCGACCGGGGTCGAGCCGCCCAGCCAGGGGTCGGCCAGCAGCGCGCCGTCGCTCCACAGCGGTCGCCCGTCGGTGCGCCAGTACAACGCGATCTGCCAGCGCGGCAACGGTTCTCCCGGATACCACCGGCCCTGCCCGCGCTGCACCAACCCGTTCGGCGCCCACACCTCTTTCAGGCGCGCGGCCAGGTCGGAGGCGCGCTGCCGCTTGCGCGGGCCGTCGGCGGCCGTGGTCCATTCCTCGGTGACCTGGTTGTCGACCGAAACGAACGTCGGCTCGCCCCCGATGGTCAGCCGCACGTCGGCGGCGGCCAGTCGCTCGTCGACGCGCTGCCCGACCTCGCGGATCGTCTGCCACGCGTCATCCGTATACGGCAGCGTGACGCGCGGGTCCTCATGGACCCGGGTGACGGTGTTGGAGAACTCCAGCACCGATTCGCACGGTTCGGTGCCGCCGCTGATGGGCGCCGCGGACGCCGGCTGCGGGGTGGCCGCCAACGGGATGTGACCCTCGCCGGCGAACAATCCCGACGTCGGGTCCAGCCCGATCCAACCCGCGCCCGGGATGTAGACCTCGGCCCAGGCGTGCAGGTCGGTGAAATCGGCGGCGGGGCCGGACGGCCCGTCGAGCGCCTCCACGTCCGAAGCCAGCTGCACCAGATAGCCGGACACGAAGCGGGCGGCCAGCCCCAGCCGGCGCAGGATCGACACCAACAGCCACGCCGAATCGCGGCACGACCCGACCCCGGTGCGCAGCGTGTGATCCGGTGTCTGCACACCGGGTTCCATTCGCACGCAGTAGACGACGTCGGCGTTGACGGCGCGGTTGAGAGCGACCAGTAAGTCGATGGTGCGCGTGCCGGCCGGCACGGAGAAGTTGCGCACCCAGGCCCGCACCAGCTCGCCGGGACCCGACCCGTTAGAGCCTGTGCCGTCTTCGTCGACCGGCCGCAGGTATGGCTCCAGGTCGTCGGCGAGCTCCTTGGGGTACGTCAACCCCTGCGCCGGCCACGTCTCGGCCCAGTCCTCGATGAAGAAGTCGAAGGGGTTGATCACCTTCAGGTCGGCGATCAAACCGACCGTGATCGTCAGTCGCGGCGTCGGATTCGGAAATACAAGGCGGGCAAGGAAATTGCCCACCGCGTCCTGTTGCCAATTGATGAAGTGCTCGTCCGGCTCGATGCGCAGCGAGTATGCGTCGACCGGCGTGCGGCAATGGGGCGCGGGACGCAGCCGCACGACATGCGGATACACCCGGACCGGCCGGTCGAATGTGTAGCTGGTGCGGTGCTCCAGCGCGACTTTGATGCTCATGACATGGTGATCTCATCACAAGCGGCACAAGGCCGCAGCGCACCGCGGCCCCGGCTAACAGCGCCGTAACTTGGGACGCCGGCCGACGCTTATCCCGGTTGCTAGGCCGGCGGCGGACCCGGCTGGTAACCCGGCGGCGGACCCGGCTGGTAACCGGGCTGCGGCACGGGGACCACCTGGCCGCCGCTCAGCCTGCGGTAGGCGTAGATGATCAGCAGCGACGCGACCGGCGCCGCCACCAACAGGCCGACGCCGCACAACAGTGCCCCGACGATGGCGGACACGAACACGACCAACCACACGAGCAGCGCGTTGACGAAATTCGACCCGGCGAGCGAGAAGCTGGAAGTGAAGCCCTTGATGGCCGATTCCGAGCGGTCGATCACGAACGCGACGGTGAACTGGGTGAAGATGCCCAACACGAGGCCGGGTAGGAAGCAAAAAGCCGACGCGATCGAGGTGAGGACCTCGACGATCAGCACGGCGAGAAACACCATGCCGAGGTTGCGTGGCTTGAAGAACGAGCCGATGGTGACCGACCGCCCGTCGGCGAGCTCGAGACACCCGGACAGGTACGCCGATTGCGCGAACGCGCTCACCGCGTAGGCCACCAGGTAACCGAGCGCGAGGAGCCCGTACCCGGGGCCGGTCAGGTTGGTCGTGAAGGTGAAGTCGTAATCGTCGGAGGTCGTGCCCGTGTTCATGTTCTGGCTCAGCGTGATCAGCGCGGCGGCCACCCCGATCAGCAGCCCATAAACCAGCGCGGGGACGATCAAGGCCACCGCGTTCTTGGTGAAGGTGTTCCATGCCCAGTTGAACCCGTCGAGGACGATGATCGGGGGCTTGGCTGGGGCCCCGTACCCGGGTGGCGGGCCGTAGCCGGGCCGCGGGGGCGGCGGTGCGCCGTAAC
>NZ_LZJZ01000079.1 GCF_001667585.1 Mycobacterium sp. E2733 | reverse complement strand
GGTCGACGGACATCGGCCCACATGGCGGCGAAGCCTTCGGCGGGTGTCGCGGGCAGGTCGGCCAGGACGCCCATCTGGCGGCGCTCCACTTCCTCGACGACCGCGAGCAACAGGTCCTCCCGAGATCCGAAGTGATGCAACAGCATTCGATGGCTGGTGCCCACCGCGGCCGCTTTCGCGCAGCTGCTACGCGAACACGGCCCGACGCTTGGCGCGTGACGGCTGCGCAAAACGATCGATGCCTCAGTCGGTGGTGTAGACGATCAGCACGTCGGTTCTGGCCCTGCGGGAGACTTCGGATGGGACCGATCCCAGCAGCCGCCCGGCAACGCTGCTGAGCCCGACGTTGCCGACGACGAGCAGGTCGGCTTGGATCTCCTCGGCGAACTGCACCAGCGCATTGATGGGAGCACCGACGATCGGCTTCTCCTCCACGTGCTTGGCCCCGGCTTGGTGCGCCCGCTCCCTGGCGTTCTGCAGGATCGCGAAGAAAGGGGCCTCGCCCACCGTGCGGTAATCCTGACCGTGGTCGCTTCCCGGTGGGATGGCGTAGCGGCCCTTTTCCACGGGAACGGGAAGATGCGCGGTCGCAACGATCAATTTCGCGCCGTGATGCGCAGCGATCGCGGCTGCGCGGTCCACCGCACGCAGCGACGAATCCGAGCCATCGGTGCCGACCACGACAGTCTGGTAGGCGCTCATTTCCCTCCCAGTGTAAAACCCCGACGGCGGCTCAACACCCACTCAGAGACGAATGCGCGGATAGCACCGAGAGCCTGGCTCGGGCCACGCCTACCCAGCGGGGCTCAGGTCCTTCTGATGCCGTGTACCGGGTAGGCCGAAGAACTGGTATTCCTCCGGCTTCACCGAGCGGGTCTCCCGCCAGTACTCCCAGGTGTAACCGCCCCACAGCACGGTGTTCTTGCCGTGCTCGTCGAGGTACCAGCTGGCGCAGCCACCGGTGTTCCACACCGAGTGCGACAGCCTGCGTTGCAGCTCGTCGTTGAATCGGTCTTGAGCCTCGCGCGTCGGCGCCAGCGCCTGCGCACCCAGCTTGTCGCAGGTCTTGATCGCGCTTGCTACGTAGCGAATCTGGGATTCGATCATGAACACCACGGAGTTGTGCCCCAGCCCGGTGTTGGGTCCCAGCAAGAAGAACAGGTTGGGCACATCGGCGACGGTGATGCCGCGATGAGCGCCGATGCCCTCGCGGTTCCAGCGGTCGACCAGGTCCTCGCCGTGCCGCCCCTTGATCTGGACGTAGGTGTAGGAGTCGGTGACGTGGAAGCCGGTGGCGTAGACGATCACGTCCACCTCGCGCTCGCGGCCGTCGGCGGTGACGATCCCGTCCCGCGTGATGCGACTGATGCCCTCGGTGATCAATTGGGTCTTGGGGTCGGCGACCGCGCCGTAATACGTGGAGGAGTTCAGGATTCGCTTACACCCGATGCGGTAATGCGGGGTCAGCTTGCGGCGCAGCTCCCGGTCCTTCACCGACCGGCGAATGTTGTATTTGCAGTAGGCCTCGATGAACTTCAGCGCGTTAGGCCGCGTGGTCATGCCGATGGCCAACGCCTCCTGTCCCCAGTACAGGGCGAGACGCACCAGCTCCCGCAGGCCCGGGACGTTCGCCATGGCCCGGCGCAGCGCCGCGGGGATTTCGGGGTTGGAGCGCGGCACCACCCAGGGCGGAGTGCGTTGGTAGAGCTGAAGTTCGGCGACCTGCCCGACGATCTCGGGAACGATCTGGATCGCGCTGGCACCGGTGCCGATGATCGCCACCCGCTTGCCGGTCAGATCGACGCTGTGGTCCCACTCCGCGGAATGGAAAGCGGGACCGGCGAATTCGTCGCGGCCCTCAATGTCGGGGAACGACGGGATGTGCAGCGCGCCCGCGCCGGAGATCAGGAACTGGGCGACGTACTCGCGGCCGTCGGCGGTGAACACGTGCCACCGGTTCTCGTCGTCGTCCCAGTGACCGCGATCCACCAGCGAGTTGAACACCATGTAGCGGCGCAGACCGTATTTCTCGGTGACGCCCTTGAGGTAGTCCCAGATCTCGGGCTGATAGGAGAACGGGTTCTTCCAATCGGGCTTGGGCTCGAACGAGAACGAGTACAGGTGCGACGGGATGTCGCAGGCGCAGCCGGGATAGCTGTTGTCTCGCCAGGTGCCCCCGATGTCTTCGGCCTTCTCCAGGATGACGAAGTCCACACCCAGCTTTTGCAGTGCGATCGCCATACCCAGGCCGGAGAAGCCGGTCCCGATGATGAGGGCCCGGGTGTGCACGGGCTCGTGCGCCTGAGTCGGCTCGACGGATGTCATGGCTTCGGTCACGGTGGATCGGTCTTCCTGTTAGCTCTCCCGAAATACCCAGTACCCAGGGTATCGAATGCCACGAGTGTTGACGAACGGCGGAGCGATGTCAACGCCGCTGCGGCTCAGCTCGCGGCGGGGTTGCTGGGCACCACGCTGTGAACCGGCTGGTCTGGGTCCATCGTGATGCCGAGCACCTCGGCGGTGCCGACGATGACCCCCACCATGATGGTCGTCAGATGGGCGACGAACTGGTCGCGCGGCATGCGGCGCGCGCTTTGCGGGTCCGGGCCAAGCCACCACTCCGTGGCCGACGCCGCCGAGCCGAAGGCCGCATGCGCGGCCAGCTCGAACGCGGCATGATCGAGCTCCATCTCACGCAGCTCGTTGTCGAACAGGTCGGCCATCGCCAACGTGATCCCGCGGCCCTCGTTGAGGATCTGGGGGCTGGCCGCCGAGCGGCCCTGAATGAAGACCCGCAGCACGTTGGGGTGCTGGTCGACGAGGCCGACGTACTCGTCGACGGCGCGCCGGATCACCTCGCGCGCCGAGTCGGTCTTCAGGTCCACCGCCGGGAAGATCGCCGCCCAGAGCATGTCGCGCAGGCGTTCCCCGATGGCCTGGAACAGATCAGACTTGTCGTGGAAATGGCGGTAGATCTTCGGCTTGGCGGTGCCGGCCTCCTCGGCGATCTCCCGCACGCTGAGCTCGGGACCCAGACGGTCGATGGCGCGGAACGCCGCGTCCACGATTTCACCGCGCACCTTCTTGCGGTGTTCGCGCCAGCGCTCGCTGCGCGCGTCGACCTTGGCCCCCGGCGGCTTGACGCCGGGGTGGGGTGGTCGCGGAATTCTCACCACGTCAAGCACCATACCCCTCCGGGACCGCCCTGAGCCGCTGACCTGGGCAGACTGCGCGCCGGGAGCCCGGCGCGGCCGTCAGAGCATGCAGGACACGCAGCCCTCGACCTCGGTGCCCTCCAACGCCATCTGCCGCAGCCGGATGTAGTACAGCGTCTTGATGCCCTTGCGCCAGGCGTAGATCTGCGCCTTGTTCACGTCGCGGGTGGTGGCGGTGTCCTTGAAGAACAGCGTCAGGCTCAGCCCCTGGTCCACGTGCTGGGTCGCCGCGGCGTAGGTGTCGATGACCTTCTCGTAGCCGATCTCGTAGGCGTCCTGGAAGTACTCCAGGTTGTCGTTGGTCATGTAGGGCGCCGGGTAGTAGACGCGGCCGATCTTGCCTTCCTTGCGGATCTCGACCTTGCTGGCGATCGGGTGGATCGAGCTGGTGGAGTGATTGATGTAGGAGATCGACCCCGTCGGCGGGACGGCCTGCAGGTTCTGGTTGTAGATGCCGTACTCCTGCACCGATTCCTTCAGCCGTTTCCAGTCGTCCTGGGTCGGGATCCGGATGTCGGCGTCGGCGAAGAGCTGACGCACCTTCTCCGTCTGCGGCTCCCACACCTGCTCGGTGTACTTGTCGAAGAATTCCCCCGACTTGTACTTCGACCGCTCGAAACCGCCGAACGCCCTGCCGCGCTCGATGGCGATGCGGTTCGACGCCCGCAGCGCGTGGTAGAGCACCGTATAGAAGTAGATGTTGGTGAAGTCGATGCCTTCCTCGGACCCGTAGAAGATGCGCTCCCGGGCAAGGTAACCGTGCAGGTTCATCTGCCCCAGCCCGATCGCATGGGATTCGTTGTTGCCCTGCTCGATCGAGGGCACCGACGTGATCGACGTCTGGTCACTCACCGCGGTCAGCGCGCGGATCGCCACCTCGATGGTCTGCGCGAAGTCGGGCGAGTCCATCGCCTTGGCGATGTTCAGCGATCCCAGGTTGCACGAGATGTCCTTGCCCACTTTGGAATACGACAGATCGTCGTTGAACTCCGACGGTGTGGACACCTGCAGGATTTCCGAGCACAAGTTCGAGTGCGTGATCTTGCCCTCGATCGGATTGGCCCGGTTCACCGTGTCCTCGAACATGATGTAGGGGTAGCCCGACTCGAACTGCAGCTCGGCCAGCGTCTGGAAGAACTCCCGCGCCTTGATCTTCGTCTTGCGGATGCGGGCGTCGTCGACCATCTCGTAATACTTCTCGGTCACCGAGATGTCGGCGAACGGCAACCCGTAGACCCGCTCGACGTCGTACGGCGAGAACAGATACATGTCCTCGTTCTTCTTGGCCAGCTCGAAGGTGATGTCGGGAATCACCACGCCCAGGCTCAGCGTCTTGATCCGGATCTTCTCGTCGGCGTTCTCGCGCTTGGTGTCCAGGAAGCGGTAGATGTCGGGGTGATGCGCGTGCAGGTACACGGCGCCGGCGCCCTGGCGCGCACCCAGCTGGTTGGCGTAGGAGAACGAATCTTCGAGCAGCTTCATGATCGGGATGACGCCCGAGGACTGGTTCTCGATGTTCTTGATCGGCGCGCCGTGCTCACGAATGTTGCTCAGCAGCAACGCGACTCCCCCGCCGCGCTTGGAAAGCTGCAGGGCGGAGTTGATCGATCGCCCGATCGACTCCATGTTGTCCTCGATGCGCAACAGGAAGCAGCTCACCGGCTCGCCGCGCTGCTTCTTGCCCGAGTTCAAGAACGTCGGGGTGGCCGGCTGGAAGCGGCCGTCGATGATCTCGTCGACCAGCTTCTCGGCCAGTCCGGTGTCGCCGGCGGCCAGGGTGAGCGCCACCATGACCACGCGGTCCTCGAAGCGCTCCAGATACCGCTTACCGTCGAACGTCTTCAGCGTGTACGAGGTGTAGTACTTGAACGCGCCGAGGAACGTCGGGAACCGGAACTTCTTGGCATACGCGCGGTCCAGCAACTCCTTGACGAAGTTGCGCGAGTACTGGTCGAGAACCTCACGCTCGTAATAGTTTTCACGGATCAGGTAGTCGAGCTTCTCGTCCTGATTGTGAAAGAAGACGGTGTTCTGGTTGACGTGCTGCAGGAAGTACTCGCGGGCCGCCAGCACGTCCTTGTCGAACTGAATCCTGCCGTCGGCGTCGTACAGGTTCAGCATCGCGTTGAGCGCGTGGTAGTCAGATCCCGCCTGGCCCCCAAAAGGGTTGGTGTGCGCGCCGGACGTTACAGGCTCTGCAGTGACGGTTGGTGGCACGTCTGTTCCTTCCAGAATTCTTCCAAACCCGCGCGGACGGCTTCCACGTCGTCCGGGGTTCCCATCAGTTCGAAGCGGTAAAGGTAAGGAACGCCGCATTTGCGCGAGATCACGTTGCCCGCATAGGCGAATTCGGCGCCGAAGTTGTTGTTGCCCGCGGCGATGACGCCGCGGATCAACGACCGGTTGTGCTCGTTGTTCAGGAATGCGATGACTTGCTTGGGGACATAGCCACCGGCATTGAGATCCGGGGTGGCCCGGCCGCCGCCGTACGTGGGCAGTATCAGCACGTAAGGCTCGTCGACCTCGATGCGGCCGTGCAGCGGTATCCGCGTGGCGGGAACACCCAGCTTCTCCACGAAGCGGTGGGTGTTCTCCGACACGGAGGAGAAATAGACCAGTGGCGATCGCAAGCGCGGCGCTGGGGGCACCTCCCGCTTGCGTAGCGGGTCGCCACTAATCCAACTTGGGTTGCGCGACTGCACCGCAACCTCCTTACCTAATGTCTGCCACTAACTGCTCAGGCGCTGAGCGCCGATTCCGCGAGCGCCTTGATGCGGTCCGGGCGAAAACCCGACCAGTGGTCGTTGCCCGCCACCACCACCGGGGCCTGCAAGTAACCCAGCGCCATCACGTAGTCGCGCGCCTCGTTGTCCAGCGAGATGTCGACCTTCTCGTAGCCGATGCCCTGCTTGTCCAGGGCCTTGAACGTGGCGCTGCACTGCACGCATGCCGGCTTGGTGTACACGGTGATGCTCATAGAAGCCGCTCCTTTGCGGAAGGTGGGACTTGTTATGGACTGGCAACTACTCGGGTACTGCAACGAACTCTGTCCTCGCTGTGTTACAGCGGCCCGTCAAGTCCTCCGATTCCCGTCCTGCGACCGACGGGGTCGAATGACCTGTCGAGCCGATTTCGGGTGGTGAACCAGGCCCCGGTCGGGCTGGTGAACCTGGGATCTGCCGGTGCTCGAAACACTACACCTAGTGGCTGACAAGATGTCGAGATACAAGATGTTCGGAATAACATTTCTGAAATTCGCTGGTCGTAAGCCCTCTCGATGACACGCGCCCGGCGTGTCGCAGGTCACATTTCTCATCGAGCCCATCCATACGAATGGGTATATCAGCGGCCACCGACAACACCGCGCCGGCGCCGGCCCATCACCCAAGGCCGGGCCGCCGCCAGCAAAGCCGCCAGCCGGAGGCTGGCGGCTTTGGCCATTCGATTACAGCAACCTCGCTGGTCGCCCGGCGACCGGCTTGTTGACTTCTGCCAATCAGCCGACTTCGGCGACGAGCTTCCCGACGAGATCACGTACGTTCCCCGAGAGTTCGGCGTGCTCCGCTGGCGCCTTGCCTTCCAGGGTTTTGAACGGCACCGAGAGCTTGATCGACTCGACAACGCGTGCGCCGGCTATCCCGAACGACTTGCGGGTTTCGTCGTGCGCCCAGACCCCGCCGTACTGACCGAAGGAGCCGCCGATGACGGCCAGCGGCTTGCCCTTAAGAGCGCCGTTGCCGAACGGGCGGGACAGCCAGTCGATCGCATTCTTGATGACGGCCGGAATGCTGCCGTTGTATTCCGGGGTGACCACCAGCGCGGCGTCGGCCTCCGCCGCAGCGGCGCGCAGCGCGCTCACCGGAGCGAGCGGCGCAGCGTCGGCGTTCATCGCGTGGTCGATTTCCTCGTTGTAGAACGGCAGTTCCGCCAGCCCTTCGAACACCGTCACAGCGACGCCATCGGGGGCGACGTCCGCCGCCAGCTCCGCAATCTGACGATTGATCGACGCCGCGCGCAAGCTCCCCACCAACGCCAAGACCTTGATGTTTTCCGCCACCGTTGTCGTTTCCCTTCGGTTGTTGATTTCCATCCTCGCATGCTGCAACCGGACTGTAGTCCGGTTCTATTCCCGCCGCGTTAAAGTACTGGGGTGAGCAGTATCGAGCGGCTCGGCGAGTTGCCCGTGTGGGCGCCGCAAGCGGCCCTGCCGGAGCGGGGTGACGCGGCGCGTAACCGCGCCCTCCTCTTGGATGCGGCCCGGCGCTTGATCGCCGAGCGCGGTGCGGATGCCGTCACCATGGACGACGTGGCCGCCGCCGCCGGCGTCGGCAAGGGCACGTTGTTTCGCCGGTTCGGCAGTCGCGCCGGCCTGATGATGGTGCTGCTCGACGAGGACGAGCGAGCCAGCCAACAGGCCTTTCTATTCGGCCCGCCCCCACTGGGGCCCGACGCTCCGCCGACCGACCGGCTGGTGGCGTTCGGCCGGGAGCGGATCTGCTTCGCCCACGCCCATCACGAACTCCTGTCGGAAGCCCACCGCGATCCGCAGACTCGTTACAGCGCGCCCGTCCTGGTGCATTACACCCATATTCGGGCGTTACTCCAGGCGGCGCACACCACCGGCGATCTCGACGCTCAGACCAATGCCCTGCTGGCCCTGCTCAACGTGAACTACGTCGAGCATCAGCTCAACGATCGCGGCCATACCCTCCAGACCTTGGGTGATGCCTGGGAAAGCTTGGCGCGCAAGCTTTGTGGCCGCTGATGAGTCCGGTCTGGGTCCTGCACGTCGACCTCGATCAGTTTCTGGCGTCGGTCGAGTTGCGCCGCCATCCCGAGCTGGCCGGGCTGCCGGTCATCGTCGGCGGCAACGGCGATCCGTCCGAACCGCGCAAGGTCGTCACCTGCGCCTCCTATGAGGCGCGGGAGTTCGGCGTGCGCGCCGGCATGCCGTTGCGGTCCGCCGCGCGCCGCTGCCCCGACGCGACGTTTCTGCCGTCGGATGCCGCCGCCTACGACGCGGCCTCCGAACAGGTGATGGGGTGTTGCGCGATTTGGGGCACCCGGTCGAAGTGTGGGGATGGGACGAGGCGTACGTCGGGGTGGCGGCGACCGACCCGGCCGAAGTCGCCGAAGAGATCCGCGCGGTCATCTCGTCGGAAACCGGGCTGTCCTGCTCGATCGGAATCAGCGACAACAAACAACGCGCCAAGGTCGCGACCGGCTTCGCCAAACCGGCGGGCATCTTCACGCTCACCGATGCGAACTGGATGACCCTGATGGCGGACCGCCCGGTCGACGCGTTGTGGGGGGTCGGCCCCAAAACGGCCAAAAAGCTTGCCACGCTGGGAATCACGACGGTGTGGGAGCTCGCGCGCAGTGATGCCGAGCTGCTGACGTCCGCGTTCGGCCCGCGCACCGGCCTGTGGCTGTTGCTGTTGGCCAAGGGCGGCGGTGACACCGGCGTCAGCGCCGAGCCATGGATTCCGCGCTCCCGCAGCCACGTCGTCACCTTCCCGCGCGACCTGACCGATCGCAGCGAAATGGATTCGGCCATAACACAACTGGCCGAACAGGCGTTGGTGGACGTGCTGGCGTCGGCCCGGATCGTGACGCGGGTCGCGGTTACCGTGCGAACAGCGACGTTCTACACCCGCACCAAAATCCGCAAGCTGGACACCGCCACTACCGATCGCGACACCATCGTCGCCGCTGCGCTACGCGTGCTGGACCTATTCGAGCTCGACCGCCCGGTCCGGCTGCTCGGGGTGCGCCTCGAACTGGCCATGCCGGACTAGCGGCGCCGGGGCCGGCCGCAGAGCGCGCGTGAAGATGACGTTGACCTGACGCATCGCCACGCTGTAGGGCCACCAGGCCAGCCGCTTGAACGCGTACAGCGCCCGGATGTCCGCCGACGTGTAGATCAGGTAGCGGTTCTTGGCGACCCCGACCAAGATCTTCTCGGCCGCCTTCTCCGGCGAGACGGCGTGGCCGCTGAAGCGGTTCACCCAACGGGCGACCTTGGGATCTTCGCGGTCCACCCCGGCGATCTCGACGGTTTGGACCAGCGGGGTGTTCACCGCGCCCGGCACCACCACCGAGACCCCGATCCGGTGGCGGGCCAGGTCGAAGCGCAGCACCTCCGACAGGCCGCGCAGACCGTACTTGCTGGCGCTGTAGGCGGCGTGCCACGGGAGCGCGACCAACCCGGCCGCCGACGACACGTTGACCAGGTGCCCGCCGTTGCGGGCGGCCACCATCGGCGGCACGAACGTTTCGATGACGTGGATCGGACCCATCAGGTTGATCGCGATCATCTTGCTCCACTGGTCGTGGGTCAGCCGGTCGACCGTGCCCCAGGCGGACACTCCGGCGATGTTCAGCACGACGTCCATGCTCGGATGGTCGCGATGGATGTCGGCGGCGAAGGCCGCCACCTGCTCGTAGTCGGCGATGTCGAGGGCCCGATGTTCGGCCACCCGGGCGCCCAGCGCGCGGGCGTCGGCGACGGTGAGCTCGAGGCCCGCCCGGTCTCGGTCGGTCAGATAGAGTTCGGCGCCTTGTGCGGCCAGCCGCAACGCGGTGGCGCGGCCGATGCCGCTGGCCGCGCCGGTGACCAGACACCGTTTGCCTGCGTAGTACCCCTGCTGCCCCATTGCCGTGACGATACCGGCGGTAACGCCCTAGGGACGCCCGCCCCACAGGGCATGCAGCCACAACCGCTCGAGCACGCGCACGCGCCGGTCGCGATCGCTGTCACGGCCGGCCAGGATGGGATCGCCGGTCAGCACGAGCGCGGTGGTACCGGCCAGGGTGCGGATCAGTGTCGGCAGATCGTCGCTGATGGGGCTGGCGGTCCCGGCCTTCATCTCGGCCTCGACGATGGCGACGATCTGACCCAGCACCACCTCGAATTGTTGATCCATGAGGTTACGGATCTCGACGTCGGTAGTGCGGGCCTCGTTGCAGGCGGTCATCACCGGGTCGTTGTGCGCGTAGACGGCCGCCGCGCTGCCGACCATGCGCTCGGCGAACTGCTCCGGAGACTCGCCCAACTGGCGAGGGGCGAAATCCTGGGTCAGCTCTTCGAGTTCCTGGGCGGCCTCGGCCATCAGCTGGGCGAGCACGGCGTACTTGGAGTCGAAGTAGAAGTAGAAGCCCGACCGGGCCACCCCGGCCCGGAGGCTGATGGTGCTGACCGACAGCTCCGCGAATGGCTTCTCCTGCAGCAGTTCCCGCACCGCCTGCAGGATCGCCTGGCGCTGCTTGTCGCCGCGTCGTTGCCCGCCCGGCTCCGGAGTGGCGGGGTGGCTGCTCATTCCCCGACCTTGCACCACGCCGGTCAAAAAGCAAACTTGACAGCCGTCAAGTTTTTTCCGAAGGTTATAAGACAGTGACGGCTGTCACCTCGGAGGGAACGCAAAGGAGCGTCTATGACCGCCACGATCAGCACCCCGCAGTACCTGCTGGACCAGGCGCGGCGCCGGTTCACCCCGACGTTGAACACCATCCCGGGGATGGGTGCGGTCGAGAAGCGTCTGCTCGCCCACGACTGGGAAACCAAGGTGCTGGCCGAGCCGCCCGCCGGTAGCGGCCTCAAGCCCGTGGTGGGAGACGCCGGCCTGCCGATCCTTGGGCACATCATCGAGATGTTCCGTGGCGGGCCGGATTACGCGCTGCATCTGTATCGCACCCGGGGCCCCCTGCACTTCCTCGACTCACCGATCATGCCGGCGGTCACCGCGCTCGGTCCCGACGCCACCCAGGCCGTGTTCTCGAACAAGAACAAGGACTTCTCGCAAAAGGGCTGGCACCCGGTGATCGGGCCGTTCTTCAACCGCGGCCTGATGATGCTGGACTTCGACGAACACATGTACCACCGGCGCATCATGCAGGAGGCCTTCACCCGCACCCGGTTGACCGGCTACGTCGAGCACATCGACCGGGTGGCGAGCGACATCGTCGCCAATTGGCCGACCAACGACGCGCGGTTCCTGTTCCACCCGGCGATGAAGGAACTCACCCTGGACGTCGCGTCCCTGGTGTTCATGGGGCACGAGCCGGGCACGGACCACGACCTGGTGACCAAGGTCAATCAGGCGTTCACGATCACGACGCGCGCGGGCGGCGCGATCATCCGGCAGCCGCTTCCGCCGTTCAAGTGGTGGCGTGGGCTGCGGGCCCGCAAACTCCTCGAGGACTACTTCATCGAACGGGTGAAGGAACGCCGCAACGCGACCGGCGCCGACATGCTCACCGTGTTGTGCCACACCGAGGACGACGACGGCAACAGCTTCACCGACGAAGACATCGTCAACCACATGATCTTCTTGATGATGGCCGCCCACGACACGTCGACGTCGACGACCACCACCATGGTCTACAACATGGCCGCGAATCCGGAGTGGCAGGAGCGGGCTCGCGAGGAGTCGGCGCGGCTCGGCGACGGCCCGCTGGACATCGAGGCGCTAGAGAAGCTGGAAACGCTCGAGCTGATCATGAACGAGTCGCTGCGCATGGTGACACCGCTGCCGTTCAACATGCGGCAGGCCGTGCGCGACACCGAGCTGCTCGGCCACTACATCCCGGCAGGGACCAACATCACCATCTGGCCCGGCATGAACCACCGGCTGCCCGAATTGTGGACCGAGCCAGGCAAATTCGACCCCGAGCGCTTCGCCGAGCCCCGCTCCGAGCACAAGAAGCACCGCTACGCCTTCGCGCCGTTCGGCGGCGGCGCGCACAAGTGCATCGGCATGGTGTTCGGTCAGCTGGAGGTCAAGACCGTCGTGCACCGCCTGCTGCGCCGCTATCGGCTGGAGCTGGCCCGACCGGGCTACCAGCCGCGCTTGGACTACGGCGGCATGCCGATACCGATGGATGGCATGCCGATCGTCTTGCGCCCGCTCTGAGTCATCGCGAGCAGACGCAAAATCGCGTCTTGCGGCTGCTCGGCGTGCGATTCTGCGTCTGCTCGGCGACTCGAACGCATCAGGCGATCAGTCGGTTAGCGCAGGCGATCACCGCGCGCAGTGCCGACTCGGTGGGACCTTCCGACCAGCCCATCGCCCACTCTTCGCGGGCGCCGTTGCTGCCGCAGACGAAGGTGGCGGTGTCCCCGCCTGATCGCAGCTGATGGAACTTCAGGATTTCCACCGGGATTCCGCGCTCGTGCAGCATCGCGCTGAGCGCCGCGATCGGGCCGCCGGCCGCGGCGGTTGAGGTCTCGATGCGGTCGCCGACGGCGATCGTGGCCCGGAAGTTGCGGGCCTGCGGACCCGGCCGTCGGTGGGTGTCCGTGCATGCCCAGTTGCCGAGGCGGATCGGGCCGGCCGTGTGACCGTAAGTCGCGACGAAACGCTCCCAGGACATCGCGCCGGCCTGGTCCCGCAGGCCGCGGGGTAACGGAGTGTCGAACTGCTGGGCGAACCACACCGTGGCGAGGCATTGGCTGGCCGGATCGAGCCGCTCGGGAAAAGTCATCGTGCCGGTCTTCTTCGGTCGAGAGGAGTGACCGACGGCAGTAGCTTCCGACCCACAGCGGGGGGTCGGTCTAGGTCAGACCCCGCTGCGGGTGCTAGCTACTACGGCACTATCGAGAAGACGCACGAGCGCCGACATTAGCCGCACACCGCCCTGACGTGCAAGTTCCGGCTCCACGGGATAACGCGTCGATCGGTCTCGAAATTTTTCGGCGATTTTGGTTTACTCATGTTGAACAGCGGGTACGGGGCTGGGGCACTGCTCATTCAACGGCTGTGCAACAACCCCTCGGAAGAATGATGAAAGAAGGTTCATCATGAAGGCAGAAGACACCAAGAAGACCCTCAAAGTCGCCACCGTGGCCGTCGGGTTGGCCGCGATGTTGCTGATACCGACGGGCTGTGCAGCGACCGCGGGCACAACCTGCACCGTGAACGTTGGCACCGTCTGCGCCTGACGATGTAGACAAGCGACCCGTTCGACCGCCGCGCGGGGGTTCCCGAGCGGTCGCTCCCGTTATCCGGTCCATCCCGGTGACGGACTAAATTACCTCGCCTTCACGTGGGGCCTACAAATCGCATTTGCGACGTCATATTGCGGTTTAGTCGCCGCTTTAGGGCAATTGATCGAGTGCCGTGAAGCTGGCTATCTTCATTGCTCAATGACGTCTCAAACGTAGTTCTGCGACTGACGTCGTCTCCTCTAATCGCTCACTAGCACAGCATGATTGGGCTGCACAGCCCAGTACTAACCCAGGATGTTCCACAAATACTAAACAACTCGATAAAGGCTTTACGTGTATCGAATAGCAGTTATAACATTTGGTCTGCAGTGCTCGTTTACGCACGCGGCGCTATACCCATGGATGAAAGGTGCGAGTATGAATTCAATGAGGACGAAGAAGGTTCTTAAGGTCGCTGCAGCTGCTGCGGGATTCGTAGTGGTGCTGGCCCTGCCGACGGGATGTGCTTCGTCAGCGGCCGGCAGCGGCGGTCTTCTTGGTGGCACCACGGGTGGCACTGTGGGCGGGGTTATAGGCGGCATCACGGGCGGTCTTGGCCTTTAACCGATTACGTCAAGCAGCCCCTGGGGCTCGTCTCCAGCGGGCTGCTTGCGTTAACCCGTCGGGCCCGCCGACGGCTCGAACCGCAGATACGCCTGAATTGTCGTGCCGCTGGCGGTGGTGTGGGTGCGCACTAGATCCGAGATGGCGTTCACCAGATATAGGCCGCGGCTGGCGGGGCCGCACGGCCCCGGGTTCATGCGGCCCACCAACGGATCCTCGAAGCATCCGGTGTCGCGCGCCTCGCACACCAGGTACCCGTCGTCACGCCAGAACGCAAGCTGGCAGGCGCCGTCGGTGTACATCAAGCTGTTGCTGGCCAGCTCGGTGGCCACCAGTTGGAGATCCTCGATGGCGTCCTGGGACAACCCCATCCACCCGGCGTAATTCGTGGCGAACGAACGCGCGGGGCTGAGGTCCGACGACTTTTTGACCAGGTACGTGACGGCCGCCGGATTGCCGGGCAGCGGCCGGTTGCAGCGCCGCAAGGCGGCATCGGGCGCGTAGTCGGCGCTGCGTTGCAGCGCGTCGCCGCTCCACAGCAGCGGGTGTGTCGCTCGGGCGTCCGCCAGCACGTCGTCGTCGAGCCTGCGCCCGTCGTAGAGGCACAAACCGGTCACCTGGTAGCCGTCCATCGCCCCGTTGACCAGTGCCTCGTGCTCCACGCAGGCGATGAGCTCTTCCTCGGTGCGGCCGGGCCAGGCGACTTGGCTGACCATCCGCACCCGCTGGTCGGGGTGGTCGTCGACGAAAGTCCCCTCCATCGCCATCAGTCGGCTCGGGTTGCGGGCGACCTCGGTGACGTCGACCATCTGCAGATCGGCCGACGACTCACGAGTGCCCAGCGCGTCGCGCAGCAGCGCCAACTCGTCGGACGGCACCGCGACAAGTACCGCCTCGTCCAGCGCCAGCCCGTCGCTGACGAAGCGCGTCACAAAGTCCAGATACTCCTGCTGGGATTGGTAAATAAGTGCCGAATGAACGAAGCCGAGCTTTCCAATGTCGCGGCCCGTCGTCACTCCAGCACTCTCGCTCTCGATCACTGATGCCAACCCCCTGCTGGACCGGCCGCTCACTTCCTCCCTCCCCAGTACCCCCCGCGGGCCTCCGCTATACCGAGCTGCAGATCACATCTGACAACTACAGCCACCAGGACGCGGCGGCGTCCAGATGACGGCGCACACGGTAGCGGGCCAGGCTGTCGTCGCCCGCCTCGATGGCGTCGACGATCCGCAGGTGAGCGTGGTGGACGGCCAGGACGTCCGCCCAGGTCGGGGGCGATTGCCCGGTGCTTGACCAGTGCCGCCGAAAGAGCTCGACGATGATGCGCAGGAACAAGTCCAGAAGCGTATTGCCGGCCAGCTGGGCAAGTCCGACGTGGAACCGGAACTCCTCCACGGCGGCGTCGGCGACATCGCCGGGTGTTTCGTCAACCTCGGATCGATGGGCGGAAAGGAATGCGGCGACCTCGGATTCGCCGCGCCGCTTGACCGCCTTGGCGACGTTGTCGATCTCGATGGCATCCCGCACGCAACGTAAGTCCTCGCGACTCGGGTCACGGTATTGCAGGTACAAGGCGATGGTGTCAATGCTGGCCTGTGCCTGCGGTTTGGCAACGACGAGACCGCCGCCCGGCCCACGGCGCATGTGCGCAATCGAGTGGTATTCGAGCAGCCGCACCGCTTCCCGGAACACCGCGCGGCTCACCCGGTAGCGCTCGAGGAGGGCCGTCTCGGTGCCGAAGACCGAACCGACCTTCCAGCCGCTGGCCGCGATGTCGTCGCCGATCGTGGCCGCCAGCATCTCCGCCAGCTTGCCGCGAGGCACCTCGATGTTGCGCGGCCGACTTTTGCGCCGTCGGCTCGCGTTGCCGGGGTGATGGCGCTGCAGCCACGCGGTCACGGCCTCGACGTGTCGCTCGCTTAGCGTCTTGGCCCGCGCCGAGTCGCCGGACGTGACGGCCGCGACGATCTCGGCGTGATCGACGTGCATCCGGTCGACCGCTTCGATGGCCTCGCTGGCCGTGTCCGTCCGCGACTGCAGGGCGTACCGGGTGGTGAGCCGCATCAGCACATCGATAAACAGTTGCAGGACCGGGTTTTTCGATTGCTCTGCCAGCGCGATGTGGAACTCGTCCCGGGGCGTCGGCAAGCCGGGTTTCCATTGTTCCTCGCCCCGCAGCACGGCGCGCAGCCGAGCGATGCCCGCTTCGTCGATCCGTTCGGCGGCCAGCGAGGCCGCCAACGGTTCGAGCACCAGGCGCGCATTGAGCAGATCGCCCAACGTCGTGCCGAGGTATTCGAGATAGATGACGACGGCCCGGGTGGCGGGGCCGGCGTCGGGCTCGCAGATGATCAGGCCGCCGCCCGGCCCGCGGCGCATCCGGGCCACCTGGTGATGCTCGACGAGCCGGACGGCCTCGCGCAGCACCGAGCGACTCACCCCGAAGCGCTCTTGCAAAGCGTGTTCGGAGCCCAGCGATTCGCCGGTGGACCAGCCGCGGCGGACGATCTCGGCCTCTAGGTCGCCAGCGATCTTGGCAGCCAGCGTGTTCCCGGGACCAGTGCTCATGTCAGGCCCAACGACGCTTGGCGCAAGCCTTTTCAGCATGTGAGCAACATGCAGCCGGCGACGGGTCCGCCTCCCACGGAAACGACGCCGACCTCCGGGCGCTGCGACACCTGCCGCTCCCCCGCCTCGCCGCGCAACTGCAGGCAGCCCTCGTGCAACGCCCAGTAGCCGTGCATGCGCCCGGCAGACAGTTGGCCGCCATAGGTGTTCAGGGGAATTTCACCGTCGCGGGCGATCCGGGCGCCGCCTTCGACGAAGGGCCCCGCCTCGCCGTCGCCGCAGATTCCCAGGGCTTCCAGCCAGGCGAGGGTGAGATAGGTGAATCCGTCATAGAGCTCGGCGACCTTGAGGTCGGACGGCTGCAGGTCGGTCCGCGACCACATCTGCGCCGCCGCATCCGACATCGCCATCTTCGGGTAGTCGTCCCGGTGGAACCACCCGCCGGCGCCATCGGACCCGCCGATCGCCTCCACCGCCACCGCGCGGTGCGGGCAGTCACGCGCGTAGTCCGCATGTGAGACCACCACCGCGATCGAGCCGTCGATCGGGACGTCGCAGTCCAGTAGCCCGAACGGGGTGGATACCGGCCGCGCGCTGAGGTAGTCCGCCATGGTCATCGGGTCGCGGTACACGGCGCGGGGGTTGAGCGCGGCGTTGCGCCTGCCGTTGAGCGCTATCCAACCCAGCTGTTGCTTGGTGGTCCCGTACAGCTCCATGTGGCGCCGGCAGTTGAGCGCCAGCCAGTTCGCGGCGGAGTAGGCGTTGGCCGCAACCAGGTCGTTGACGTCGTCCATCGCGCCGACGGCAGGCCGTTCGGCACCCTCTGGCGCCTCGAACATCCGCGCGAGCGGCGGTGCGGGCGCGTCCTCCTGCGGCTTGACCGGCACCGTGCCCCCGAGCATCTGGATGGTCCGGTACACCACCACGTGGCGGGCCCGACGCTCGGCGACGGCCCGGCACGCCGACATCACCGGGCTGAGCAGGCCGCCGGTACCGAAGCCGGATCCGCAGTCAGCAGCCTCGATCCGCAGTTGCGCGTTCACGTCCGCGGCCGGGGTGTCGCCCAGCGTCGCGATGCCGTCGACGTCGGAGGGAACCAGCCCGGCGTCCTCGACGGCGGCCCGTACCGCTTCCATGGTCAGTTCCAGGCCCGGGATGCCCGTGCGGCGACCGATCCGCGAGATGCCGATGCCGGACAGGATCGCGTCCTTCTCGAAATGCGTCATGCACACCGCCCGTCAGACCACGCGTCGAATCAATTGAGTGTACTGTATTCGACGTGCCGGACCAGCCGCTGCTCATCGAATATTGCGACCATTGCGCGCGCTGGGTGCATCCGGCGGCCGGCGAATGCCGCACGTGCGGCGGCCCGTTGGTCGCGCGGCCGGTCTCCGGGCGCGGCACCGTGTTCACCTATACGGTCAACCACCACCCGTACAACCCAGAGATTCCGGTCCCGTACGTGATCGCCATCGTCGAACTTGCCGAGCAACCGGGTCTCCGGGTGGCCGCCAATATCGTTGACTGCGAACCCGATTCGGTCAGGTGCGGCATGCCCGTCGACCTGCAGCCGGAAAAGGGCAGCGGCGGGGCGCCGCTGTTCGCACCCGCCTGACGCGCCCGCCCCCCATCGCCAGCAGACGCAAAATCGCACGAAATCTAAGATTTCGACGCGATTTTGCGTCTGCTCGTGGGATTCCGGTGCGCTAGTTGATCAGCGGGTCGCGCGGCATGCCGAGGATCCGCTCGGCGATCTGATTGCGGGTCACCTCCGAGGTGCCACCGGCGATCGCCATGCCGCGGGCCCCCATCGCCAGCCGGCCCACGATCGCGCCGGGCCCGTCCATCAGTGCGACTTCCGGGCCCGCCAGCGCCGCCCAGATCGCGGCGCCGTCCACCATGTGCTCGGCCAGCTTCAACTTGGTGATGTTGCCTTCCGGGCCGGGTCCGGCTCCCTCGACGCTGCGCGCAGCGCGGCGCAGGTTCAGCAGCCGCAGGGCATGGTCGTCGGCGAGGAAGGATCCGATTCGAATCGCCGCCCCGGACAAGCTATCTGACTGCTGCTGAGCCAGCTGCACCAGGGTGGACGCCAGGCCCTCGTAGAACGATCCGCTGCCACCGATGCTCACTCGCTCGTTGCCCAGCGTCGCGCGGGCGACCGTCCATCCCGAGTTGGGCGCCCCGACGACGTCCTCGTCGGGAACGAACACGTCGTTGAAGAACACCTCGTTGAATTCCGAGCCACCGGTGATCTGTCGCAACGGCCGCACCTCGACGCCCGGGCCCTTCATGTCGATGATGACGGTGGTGATGCCGGCGTGCTTGGGAGCTTCCGGGTCGGTGCGCACGGTGGCCAGGCCGCGCGCGCAGTACTGGGCGCCGCTGGTCCAGACCTTCTGCCCGTTGATCTTCCAGCCGCCGTCCACCCGCGTCGCGCGGGTCTTGACGGATGCCGCGTCGGAGCCGGCCTCGGGTTCGGAGAACAACTGGCACCAGATCTCCTCTTGGCGCAGCGCCTTCTCCACGAATCTTTCGATTTGCCAATTGGTTCCGTGCTGGATCAGGGTCAGGATCACCCACCCGGTGATCGAGTAGTCGGGCCGCTTGATGCCGGCCGCGCGGAACTCCTCCTCGATCACCAGCTGCTCCACCGCGTCGGCGGCGCGGCCCCACGGCTTGGGCCAGTGCGGCATGACGTAGCCCGTCTCGATCAGCTTGTCGCGTTGCGCCTCTTTGTCCAGCGCAGCGATCTCGGCGGCGTCGGCATGGATCCGGGTGCGCAGTTCTTCGGCCTCGGGCGGCAGGTCGAGGCTGTTCTCCCGCTTGGCGCCGCCGGCCGTGCGCTCGAAGACATCCCGCGCCGGCGCGTCACCGCCGAACAGCGCCGCGACCACCAGCGCGCGGCGCAGATGCAGATGCGCGTCGTGCTCCCAGGTGAAGCCGATGCCGCCGTGCACCTGAATGTTCAGCTCGGCGTTGCGCGCATAGGCGGGGAACGCCAGGGCCGCTGCGACCGCGGCCGCCAGCTGGAACTGGCTTTCGTCCTCGGACGCCGCGCGCGAGGCATCCCACACCGCGGCGACCCCCGACTCGGCGGCCACCAGCATGTTCGCGCAATGATGCTTCACCGCTTGGAAAGTGGCGATGGTGCGCCCGAACTGCTGCCGCACCTTGGCGTATTCCACCGCGGCATCGACGCAGTCCGCCGCGCCGCCCACCGCCTCGGCGGCCAGCAGTGTCTGCGCCCGCGCCAGCGCCGACGCCCGCGCGCCCTCCAGGACGTCGTCGGCAGTGACGCTCACGTTCTCGAGGCGGACCCGTCCCGAACGCCGGGTCGGGTCGAAGTTGTTCGGCACCTCCACCGACACGCCCGCGCGACTGCGCTCCAGCAGCAGCACATCCTCGCCGACGGCGATCAGCAGCAGCTCGGCGAGCCCGGCGCCCAGCACGATTCCGGCGTCACCGTCGGCGATCCCGTTCTTGAGCCGCACCTGGCCGTCCAGGCCGATGCCGGCGGTGACGGTCCCGTCGATCAGCCCGGGCAACAGCCGCGACTTCTGTTCGGCGCTACCGTCTTTGGAGATCACCGCCGACGCGATGACGGTCGGCACGAACGGCCCCGGCGCGACGGCACGGCCGAGTTCCTCGACCACCACCACAAGCTCGGGCAGACCAAACCCGGAACCGCCGTGTTCTTCGTCGACGTGCAGGCCCAGCCAGCCCAACTCGACGAGGTTCTGCCAGAACGGCGGCCGGGATTCCTCTGCGGCGTCGAGTAGGGCCCGCGCCGCCCAGCGGGCCTTCTGCGAGGTCAGGAACCCGCGCGCAACCTCGGCGAGCTCACGGTGGTCGTCGGTCAGTGCGATACCCATGAGGGGCCCTCCTCGCTACCGGCTGGGTAGCCGGCCCCGCTTCGAGGGGAAGCGGGGCGGCTGCCTAAAGAGTGTACTTAATGCGAGGAGGGCGACCCGTGGGGGTGGTTACTTGGGCGCGAACCGCTGTCCGGCGTCAAGTCGCAGGCATTGGCCGTTGAGCATCGGGTTCTCCACGATGGCCGCCACCAGCTTGGCGTACTCGATCGGCCGGCCCATCCGCTTGGGGAAGGCGGCGTCGCGGGTCAGGCCGGCCGCCATCTCGTCGGGGACCATCGAGGTCAACCCGGTCAGGAACAGGCTGGGGGCGATGGCCAGCACCCGGATGCCCATCGAGCCCAGGTCGCGAGCCATGGTCAGGCACATGCCGGCGATCGCCGCCTTGGCCGCGGTGTAGGCGACCTGGCCGATCTGCCCCTCGAAGGCTGCGATCGACGCGGTGTTGATGATGACGCCGCGCTCCTCGTCCTCGGGCTCGTTCTTGGCCATGTGCGCGGCCGCGAGCCGGCTGATGTTGAAGGTGGCGATGAGGTTCAGGTCGATCACGGATTGGAAGGACTCGAGGTCGTGGGGCCCGGACTTGGTCAGTGTCCGCTTGGCGATGCCACCGCCGGCCGTGGTCACCGTGACGTGCAGTCCGCCCAGCTTGTCGACGGCGGTCTGCAGCGTCTCCTCGGTGCCCTTGAAGTCCGTGACGTCGACCGGATAGAACGCGCCGCCGATCGCTTCGGCGACGGTCTTGCCGTCGGAACCCTCGCGGTCCAAGATCGCGACGTCCGCACCGCGTTCGGCGAGCAGCTCCGCGGAGGCGCGCCCCATGCCCGACGCGCCGCCGATGACGACGACCTTCTTCCCGTTGATCTCCATCCGGACCCTTCCTTTCGGGTTGTCAGATCTCTTGCAATCTGTAACGTTACGTAGGCACGCTAGCGTGTCCGCCCGGCAGGGTTGTCCCCGCCTTGTTCAAGAGCCATGCCAAGCTGATTTCGTGCTCCTTCTCGACGTCGCGACGACCTCGATCGACGTGGGCGGCACGTCGTCACGGCTGGGCAAGATCGCGCACATCGCCGGCCTGTTGCGCCGCGCGGCGACCGAGCCCGACACAGTCGCGATCGTGGTCTCCTGGCTGTCGGGTGAGCTGCGCCAACGCCAGATCGGGGTGGGCTGGGCATCGTTGCGGTCGCGGCCGCCGCCTGCTTCGGATCCGACGTTGACCGTCGCCGGCGTGGACGCCCGCTTTTCGGAGATCGGGGCGGTGTCGGGCAAGGGTTCGCAGGCGCGGCGCGCCGAACTCGTGGCGGGGCTGTTCGCCGCCGCGACCGACACCGAGCAGGCCTTCTTGGTGCGGCTGCTCGGCGGGGAGCTGCGCCAGGGGGCGCTGGCGGGGATCATGGCGGACGCGGTGGCCAAGGCCGCCGACATCCCGGTCGCCGCTGTACAACGGGCCGCGATGCTGGGCGGGGACCTGCCGGCCGTGGCGGCCGCCGCTTTGGGCGGCGGGTCCGCGGCGCTGGACGCGTTCGCCCTGCGGGTCGGCCGGCCGGTCGGCCCGATGCTGGCGCAGACCGCGACCGGAGTGGCCGATGCGCTCGAACGCCACGGCGGCACAACAATTTTCGAGGCGAAGCTGGACGGCGCCCGGGTGCAGATTCACCGGGCCGGCGACGAGGTGACCGTCTACACCCGCAGCCTCGACGACGTCACCGTCCGCCTGCCCGAGGTGGTGGAGGCGACGCTGGCCCTGCCGGTACGTGAGCTCATCGCCGACGGGGAGGCGATCGCGTTGCGGCCCGACAACTCCCCGCACCGCTTCCAGGTCACCGCGTCGCGGTTCGGCCGATCGGTCGATGTGGGCGCAGCCCGTGCGGCGCAACCACTTTCGGTGTTCTTCTTCGACATCCTGCACCGCGACGGCGCCGACCTGCTCGACGCCCCCACCGCCGAGCGGCTGGCCGCCCTGGACGCGCTGGTGCCGGCCGCGCAGCGGGTCGATCGGCTACTGACCTCCGACCCCGCGGCCGCCAAGGGCTTCCTGGAGGCGACGCTGGCCGCCGGCCACGAAGGCGTGCTGGCCAAGGCGCCGGACGCGCCGTACCAGGCGGGTCGCCGCGGAGCCGGCTGGCTGAAGGTCAAGCCGGTGCACGCGCTGGATCTGGTTGTGCTCGCGGTGGAATGGGGATCGGGGCGCCGAAGCGGCAAACTCTCCAACATCCACCTCGGGGCGCGCGACCCGGCCACCGGCGAATTCGTGATGGTGGGAAAGACTTTCAAGGGAATGACCGACGCCATGCTGGACTGGCAGACCGCGCGGTTCAGCGAACTCGCCGTTAGCGGAACGGACGGGTACGTCGTCCGGGTGCGGCCCGAGCAGGTGGTCGAGGTGGCCCTGGACGGCGTACAGAAATCCTCGCGCTACCCCGGCGGCGTGGCGCTGCGGTTCGCCCGGGTGGTGCGCTACCGCGACGACAAAGGCCCGGCCGAGGCCGACACGATCGACACCGTGCGGGCGCTGTATTAAGTCAAGCGCTGTTCTTCTTCCGCGCGTAGGGTTCCCGCCGTGCCAGTGAAAGCGCGCGACAACGATGTCAGCTACATCCACACCGACGAGGAACTGCCGCCCGTCGCGATCGTCGACCGCTCCCCGATCACGGTCCGGCACAAGATGGTATTCGGGGCCGTCGCCGTGATCGGTGCGGTCGCGTGGGCAATCATCGCGTTCGCGCGCGGCGAGGCCGTCAACGCGGTCTGGTTCGTGGTCGCGGCGATCTGCACGTACCTCATCGGCTTCCGGTTCTACGCCCGGCTGATCGAGATGAAGATCGTCCGCCCGCGCGACGATCACGCCACGCCGGCCGAGGTGTTCGAGGACGGCACCGATTATGTGCCCACCGACCGGCGGGTGTTGTTCGGTCATCATTTCGCCGCCATCGCCGGAGCCGGACCACTCGTGGGTCCGGTGCTCGCCGCCCAGATGGGCTACCTGCCCTGCAGCATCTGGGTCGTCATCGGCGCCGTCTTCGCCGGCGCGGTGCAGGATTACCTGGTCTTGTGGATCTCCACCCGGCGGCGGGGACGTTCCCTGGGCCAGATGGCGCGCGACGAACTCGGCGCCACCGGCGGCGCTGCCGCCGAGGTCGGGGCGTTCGTCATCATGGTGATCATCATCGCGGTGCTGGCGCTGGTGGTGGTGCGGGGCCTGGCCCAAAGCCCCTGGGGCGTGTTCTCCATCGGCATGACCATCCCCATCGCCCTTTTCATGGGTTGCTACCTGCGGTTCCTGCGGCCCGGGCGGGTCGCGGAGGTGTCGATCATCGGTTTCGTGCTGCTGATGCTGGCCGTGGCCTGCGGCAACTGGATCGGTGAAACGCCTTGGGCCGCAACATGGTTGAGCATCTCGCCGGTGACGGTGTCGTGGCTGATCATCGGATATGGTTTCGTGGCTTCGGTGCTGCCGGTCTGGCTGCTGCTAGCCCCGCGCGATTACCTCTCCACCTTCATGAAGGTCGGCGCCATCGCCCTGCTCGCGGTCGGCATCTGCGTGGCCCGTCCCCTCATGCAAGCACCCGCGATCTCGCGGTTCGCCGCAACCGGCGACGGGCCGGTGTTCCCCGGCTCGCTGTTCCCGTTCCTGTTCATCACCATCGCGTGCGGTGCGCTGTCCGGATTCCACGCGCTGATCTCGTCCGGGACGACTCCCAAGCTGCTGGAGAAGGAAAGCCAGATGCGGTTCATCGGCTACGGCGGCATGCTCACCGAATCGTTCGTCGCCGTCATGGCCCTGATCAGCGCATCGATCCTCGACCAACACCTGTACTTCGCGCTCAACGCCCCGGCCGCGCGAACCGGCGGCACCGCGGCCACCGCCGCCGACTACGTCAATCGGCTGGGCCTGCCGGGGACCCCGGCGACCGCGAACCAGCTCACCCAGGCCGCCGCCGGCGTGGGAGAAAAGTCGATCGTGTCGCGCACCGGCGGAGCCCCAACGCTGGCGTTCGGCATGGCGGAGGTGTTGCAACGGGTGTTCGGCGGCGCGGGTCTCAAGGCCTTCTGGTATCACTTCGCGATCATGTTCGAGGCGCTGTTCATCCTGACCGCCGTGGACGCGGGCACCCGCGTCGCGCGCTTCATGCTCTCCGACGCACTCGGGAACCTCGGTGGTCCGCTGGCCAAGCTGCGCAACCCGAGCTGGCGGCCGGGCGTCTGGCTCTGCAGCCTGGCCGTGGCCGCGGCCTGGGGCAGCATCCTGCTGATGGGCGTGACGGATCCGCTGGGCGGAATCAACACCTTGTTTCCGCTGTTCGGCATCGCCAACCAGCTGCTGGCGGCCGTCGCGCTGACCGTCATCACCGTGATCGTCGTCAAAAAGGGCCTGCTGAAGTGGGCGTGGATTCCCGGGATCCCGCTGCTGTGGGACTTGGTGGTCACGCTCACCGCGTCGTGGCAGAAGGTCTTCTCTGCGGATCCCAACGTCGGCTACTGGACGCAGCACTTCCAATACCTCTCGGCCAGAAACGCCGGCAAGACGTCGTTCGGTTCGGCCAAGAACGCCCTTCAACTCGACGACGTCATCAGGAACACCTTCACCCAGGGCACCCTGTCCGTTTTGTTCGCGCTGGTTGTCGTCATCGTGGTCATCGTTGGGGTGGTTGTCGCGCTGGGGGCGATGCGCGGCGCGGGCAGGCCGCTGACCGAGGATGAGCCGGTGCCGTCGAAGCGGTTCGCGCCGTCAGGTCTGGTCGCCACCGCCGCCGAACGGGAGTTGCAAAAACGATGGGACGCGCCGGCCAAAAAGGTCGTGTCGAACTCCCCAGCGCGGTCCTAAGATTGCGCGATGAGAGTCGGCATCGACTTTGGCACCACACACACTGTCGTTGCGGCCGTCGACCGAGGCAACTATCCAGTCATCTCATTTGACGGCCTCGACGCGTGGCCGTCGATCGTCGCGGCCAACGCGGCCGGAGACTTGCGGTTCGGTGCGGAGGCCGCCGCCGTCCGCCACGACCCGGGGTGGTCGGTGTTGCGATCGTTCAAACGTCTGCTCAACGAAGCCGGGCCCCAGACCGAGGTGAACCTGGCCGGCCGCAGCCACCGCCTGGCCGACCTGCTCGCCGGCTTTCTGGCCCAGCTGAAGAGCGACCTACTGCGCCGCTCCAACGCCAGCCTCACCGCCGGGGAAACCATCGACGCCGCGATCAGCGTCCCGGCCAACGCCTCGAGCGCCCAGCGCCTGCTGACACTGGACGCCTTCGTCGCGGCGGGTTTCCACGTCGTCGCGCTGCTCAACGAGCCGTCCGCCGCGAGCCTGGAATACGCGCACCGATACCGCTCCACCATCACCGCCAAACGGGAGTACGTCCTCATCTACGACCTGGGCGGGGGCACCTTCGACGCATCGCTGCTTAAGATGACCGGGCACGCGAACGAGGTCGTCATCAGTGAGGGCATCCAGCGCCTGGGCGGTGACGACTTCGACGAGGCGATCGTCGACCTCGTCCTGGCCCGTTCGCAGCTGTCCGGGGTGGACGCCGCCGCCCGCGACCTGCTGCGGGAGGAGTGCGCCGCCCGCAAGGAGGCCGTGGGGCCACAGACGCGCCGCTTCCTGGTGGACCTCACGGGCGTTGACGGCGCGGAGCGGCCCCCGTTCTCGTGTCCGGTCGACGACGTCTATGCGGCCTGCGCGCCCCTGGTCGACAAGACGATGAAGTTGCTCGAGCGCGTCCTGCACAACCCGGCGCACGACGGCACCGACCTGACCTGGTCGGAGGTCGCCGGCATCTACGTCGTGGGCGGCGCCGGCAGCTTCCCGCTCGTTTCGCGGATGCTGCGCACCGCCTTCGGTGAGAAGCGGGTCAAACGCTCACCGCACCCCTTCGCGGCCACCGCCATCGGCCTGGCCGTCTTCCTCGACAAGGAATCCAATTTCGCGCTCTCCGAACGCTTCTCGCGCAACTTCGGGGTGTTCCGCGAGGCCGAGGCCGGCGCCGGCGTCGTCTTCGACCCGATCGTCTGCAAGGACGTCTCACTGCCCGCCGACGGGCACACCCCGCTGGTGGTGAAGCGGACCTACCGGGCGGCGCACAACATCGGCCACTTCCGGTTCGTCGAGTGCAGCCGCCTGGTCAACGGCCGGCCCGACGGCGACGTGACGCCCTACGACCCGGTGCTGTTCCCGTTCGACCCGGCCCTGCACGAGCGCGACGACCTGGGGCGCCAGCCGGTCGGCCGGTGGCGCGACGGCCCCGACGTCGAGGAGCGCTACGTCATCGCCCCCAGCGGCGCGGTCGAGGTGACCCTGACGACGCAGCCGGCCGGATTCAAGCGCACCTTCCGGCTGGAGCGCCGCGCCTCCGCGAGCGCCTGACGCCGCCATGGAGCTGTACGACGTCATGCGGACGACGTTCGCGGCGCGCGAATTCACCGACGACCCGGTGCCCGACGAGGTGTTGTGGCGCATCTTCGACAACGCCCGGTTCGCCCCCAGCGGCGGCAACCGGCAGGGCGCCCACATCACCGTGGTGCGCGACCCGGACACCCGCCGCCGCCTCGCCGAGCTGGGCGTGACCGCGGCCCGGCGCTACTTCGCCCAGCTGCAGGCCGGTGAAAATCCTTGGAATTCAATCCATCCCAGCGGCGTGCCGCAGGACGTCATCGACCAGACCGAAATCCCCGACACCTTCGTCGTGCCGATCGCAAAAGCGCCGGTCGTTCTTGTGGTTTCGGTCGACCTGACCGTGGTCGCCTCCATCGACCAAAACCTGGACCGCGTCGGCCTGGCGGGCGGCGCCTCGGTCTACCCGCTGATCTGGAACATCCTGCTGGCCGCCCGCGGCGAGGGGTATGGCGGCACCATCACCACCATGGCCATCGCGGCCGAGGACGAGGTTCGCCGGTTGCTCGCAATCCCCGACCTGCACGCGCTCGCCGCGGTTGTGCCCCTTGGCAAACCGGTGCGCCAGCCGACCAAGCTGCGCCGCCGCCCGGTCGCCGAATTCATTACTCGTGACCGCTTCGACGGTCCGGCATTCGAAGGCTGACGGCCTGTCCGTCCCTATACGACATCGGCATAGATGTCCAGCAGCCGGAACCTTGTCGCATCGAGATACTGGCCAAGCACCGCGATCACACGCTTCTGCAGCTCGTATCCCAATTCGTGGTCCTCTTCGCACTTGCCGCGCAAGCATTTGCCGTCGAAACCGATGGCGCGCGTCGTCTCGACCGCGCGCGCGTCGAACCGCCAGTTGTACGGTGGCACCAACCACGACCAGCCAAGGATGTCTCCGTCTCCGAGGGTCTGCACCGTCAAGCTGCCACGGCCGAGAGCGGGGGTTTCGAGCGCGATTCTGCCGGCGCGGATGAGGTAGAAGTGATCGGCGGGCTGGCCCTCGCGAAAGACCAACTCACCCGCGGTGAAGCGCAGATTTGCCGCACACCCGACCGCCAACTGCACATAGCGCGGGTCCATCCCGCGGAAGAACGGGTGTCTGGCCAGAACGCCCTCTAGCGTCCGCACTGCCTGTTTCCTTCACCGGTGCCGATCAATTGCTTAAGACGGACGATAGTTGATTATGACGGCCCACGTTCCGCGATCGAAGAGAAGAATTGCCGCGGCGTAGCCCCGCATTGCGTCTCGGCGAGAAGGAGCCATCCGCATGTCCACCTGGTTCATCACCGGCTGCTCGACCGGACTCGGCCGCGCGCTTGCCGAGGCCGTCATCGGGGCCGGTCACAACGCCGTCGTCACCGCCCGTGACGTCGCGAAGGTCACCGACCTGGCGTCGGCCGCGCCCGAACGGGTGCTCGCGGCCGCCCTTGACGTCACCAACCCTGCACAGGTCGCCTCGGCCGTGCGGCAGGCCCACGACCGATTCGGCCGCGTCGACGTCTTGGTGAACAATGCCGGCTACGGCTACCGCGCCGCGGTCGAGGAGGGCGACGAAGCCGACGTGCGCGCCCTGTTCGAAACGCACTTCTTCGGCACGGTAGCCATGATCAAGGCGGTCCTGCCCGGCATGCGGGCGCGCCGCAGCGGCGCGATCGTCAACATCTCCTCGATCGGCGCAACGGTGACCCCGGTGGGCTCCGGCTACTACGCGGCGGCCAAGGCCGCCATCGAAGGAATGAGCGGCGCGCTGCGCGGTGAGCTTGCCCCGCTGGGCATCTCGGTGACGATCGTCGAGCCCGGCGCGTTCCGTACCGATTTCGCCGGCCGCTCGCTCGTCCAGTCGGCCACCGTCATCGACGACTACGCGGACACGGCCGGGCAACGCCGCAAGGAGAACGACACCATGCACGGGAACCAGGCGGGCGACCCCGCCAAGGCGGCCACCGCGATCATCGCGGCGGTCGAGGCCAGCGAGCCCCCGGGATTCCTGCTCCTCGGCCCCGACGCCCTGGCCTTTTACCGCTACGTCGCGGACGCGCGCGCCACCGAGATCGCGAACTGGGAAAGCCTGACGAGCGGCACTAACTTCGGGCCGTAACGGCCTGCCGCAGCTTTTTCGGTTGGTGATGACTCATGATCGGTTCAGAACCGGATCAGCCCGCGGAGATTGACGCCGGCGTGCAGATCGGCGTAGCCGGTGTTGATCTCGTCGAGGGTGTATTCGCGGGTGACGAGTTCGTCGAGCTTCAGCCGCCCGGCGCGGTACAGGTCGAGCATCCGGGGTATGTCGTGCCGGGGATTGGACGATCCGAAAAGCGATCCGCGAACCTGCTTTTCGTACAGGGTCAAGTCGAAGAGCGACATGGCGACGGACGTGTCGGTCGGATGCGGGATCGCGGTCATCACCACCCTGCCGCGCTTGCCGACCAGGCTCAGCGCCTGCGCGACATACGCGCCCTCGGCCGAGTCGGTGCTGACCACGCAGACGTCAGCCATCTGGCCGCGCGTCAGATCGGTGATCAAGGCCTGGGCCTCGTCGACAGTCGCCGCGGTGTGAGTGGCGCCGAACTCGAGGGAACGGCCCCGCTTGTACTCCAGGGGATCGAGGGCGACGATCACGCGTGCCCCGGCGATCCGCGCGCCCTGCACCGCGTTCATGCCGATCCCGCCCACACCCATGACCACCACGGTGTCGCCGTCACGCGCTTCGCCGGTGCGCACCATGCTGCCGTAACCGGTGGTGACTCCGCACCCGACCAGGGCGGCGGTGTCCAGCGCGGTGGATGGGTCGACCTTGATCACCGAGGCCAGTGGCACGACCGTGTATTCGGAGAAGGTTCCCAGCACGCACATTTGGCCCAGCGCTTGGCCTTTCGCGTGGAACCGGAAGGTGCCGTCGAGTTGCGGTCCTGCGATGATGGCGGCGCCGAGCACGCACAGGTTGCTCATGCCGCGCGAACACGGTTCGCATCGGCCGCAGGCCGGAATGAAGCTCAGCGCCACCGAATCACCTTCGGCGACTTCGGTGACACCCGGGCCGACATCGACGACCACGCCGGCGCCCTCATGCCCACCGACCACCGGTAGCTGCATCGGCATGTCGCCGGTGATCAGGTGGTCATCGGAGTGACACAGCCCGGCGGCGGCCATCTTGACCAGGACCTCGTTCTCCTTGGGCCCGTCGAGGTCGACCTCTTCGACCTCCCACTTCTGGTGCAGCCCCCACAGCACCGCTGCTTTGGTTCTCATCGTTCCGGCGTCCAGGTAGCCGGCAGGCTGTTGACACCGTTGATGAAGTTGGCCAGGGCGTAATTGGGCTCCGGCGCAGAAATGTCCGGGATGCGCGTGTAGACCTCGGTCAGCAACGCCTTGAGCATGGTGCGGGCCAGGGCCGCACCCAGGCAGAAGTGCGGACCGCCACCGCCGAAGGCGATGTGCGGGTTCGGGTTTCGCAGGATGTTGAACGAGTGGGGATTTTCGAAGAAGTCCTCGTCGCGGTTGCCCGAGTAGTACCACAGCACCACCTTGTCGCCGGCCTTGATCTCCGAGCCGCGCACGGTGATGTCCCGGGTGGCGGTGCGGCGCATGTGCAGCAGCGGCGACCCCCAGCGCAGCACCTCCTCGACGGCGGTGCCGACCCGGCCCTCGACGTCCTCGACGAGCAGCGCGCGCTGGTCGGGGAATTTCGAGAGGGCGGCGATGGCGTGCGCGGAGGCGTGCCGCGTGGTGTCGTTGGACGCGACACCCATCAAAACGAAGAAGGCCTTCAGCTCGTCGTCGGTCATCTTCTTGCCGTCGAACTCGGCCTGCACCATCCAGGTCATCAGGTCGTCGCCGAGATTGGCCCGCCGCTGGGGGATCAGGACCGTCGCGACCTCGTGCAGGTCCATCACGGCGCCCATGAACAGTTCGAGTTCGCTCTGCTCGCCGCGGATGTTGGGGTCTGTCCACCCGACGAGCCGCTGGGCGGCGGTGACGGCCTTGTCCCGCAGCTCGCCTTCGGGCAGCCCGAAAAAGCTGCCGAATATGCGGCCGGGCAGTTTCACCGACACGAGTTGCACGAAGTCGCCCTCGCCCAGGTGGGCCATTTCGCTGACCAGGTCGTGGGCGTGGCCGCGGATCCAGCCTTCCAGGCGGCGCACGTTCTTGGGCTTGAAGGCTTCCGTCGTGATCCCGCGCAGCTGGGTGTGCCGCGGGGCGTCCATCGCGATGAACGACTGCGCGATCTCCACCGCCTCGGGGGCGAAGTCCTCCATGGTGATGCCCTGCGCGGAGGAGAAGATCTCCGGGTGGCGGCTGGCCATCCGGATGTCGTCTTGTTTGGTCAGCGACCAAAACCCCCTGGTGTTGAGCTCGGGGGGCAGCAGATCCGATTCCGCGGGGCGGCTCCACGGCACGGGGTTCTCGGCGCGCAGGACGGCGAAGGCGGCGTCGCGCGCTTCCGGGGGTTTCGCCCAGAATTCGCGGGCGCTCAGGTCGATGTCTTTGTGGGTTGGCGCGGTCGTGGGTGCGGTGGTCATTGTGGCCCTTTCTGGCGGTGGGCAGTGGTGCACGTCACCGCGGTTGCACCAATGCTGGTCAGCGCGGTGGCGACACGGCACAGGCGCGAGTGCCAAACACTGGCCTACGCGGGCCAGCGCATGGAACCGGCGATCAGGCGATCGGTGCGCGGAAGGTGGCGACCAGGCCACCGCCGTCGCGCGCGGCGAAGTCGACCCGGCCACCCATCGCTTCGGCGATCTGCTGCACAATCCACAGGCCGAGACCGGCGGTGCCGCGTTGGCCGCCGACGCTGACGTATTTGGTGGTCAGCCGGCCGAGGCTTTCCGCGGGGATGCCCGGCCCGCGGTCGGCCACCGTGCAGATCAACTCGTCGCCTTCCCGCGAGCACGTGACGTCGACCGGTTCACGGCGGCCGTGCCGGGAGGCGTTCTCCAGCAGGTTGGTCAGCAGCCGGCGCAGCCCTTGGGCGTTCACGGCCACGGCGCCGACGTCGCCGCTGACGCTCAGCCGCAACCGCGGCGCCGCCAGGCCGACGGCGTCGGCGGCGGCAACGATGAGGTCGGCCACGTCGACGCGGCGGACCCGCCCGGTCGAGAATGTCGGGCGGCGACTCAGCGCGACGTCGGAGAGCGCGTCGAGCATGTCGGCCAGGTGGTGGACGTGGCGGGTCACCAGCTGCAGACTGGTGTCCCGGTCGGCCTGCGACATCGCCTGCCGCGAGGTCAGTGCCTCGGTCAGCGCCTCCAACGACGTGACAGGAGTGCGGAATTCGTGCACCAGCACCTGCAGTCCGTCCTGTTGCGACTGATAGGACCGCAACAGGCGCGCCCGCAGGTCGCGTTCCTCTTCGGCGGCGGCGTGTTCAGCCTCGGCCTCCACCAGCGCCCGCACCCGGGAACGGTGTTCGCGCTCGGCGAGCGCGGACAGCCCCGCAGTGATGATGGCGACGAAGATCAGATACACCGCCGACCACCCCGCCTGTAGGGCCGGAACCGCGGTGACCGGAAGTTTCGGGGACGACATCAGCGCCACTGGGACATAGGCGGCGCCCAAAAGTACTGCGACCAACAAGGTTTCGCTGAATGACAGCCGAGCCGCCGAGGCGATGACCGCCAGCGCCAGCACCGCGACCACCGGGCTGTAGACGCCGCCGCTCAAGGCGATGAGGGCCAGCGTGAACGCCGAATCGAACCCGGTGACCAGCCACGAGTAGCGGGTGCGCCGCACCTCCAGTTGGGGATAGGCCATCACGACGGCCGCGTACAGCATCGCGGCGCCCAACACCGCCACCGTGGCCACAGTGTGCTGCCGGACCCACTGGGGCCCGATCGCCAGCAGCACGCCTATTGAGATGACGACGGCGACCCGCACCGCGACGACGATGCGGGCCAGCTCGTAGTCCTCGCCGTCGAAGTGCACCGTCGTTCGCAGCTGATCGAGCGGTCTCACCCAGCTGACCATAGAGTTGGGGTTAGCATCGCGGCAATGACTCGCTCGCCGTACGTCGTGGTGATCGTGGACGACCATGAACTGTTTGCGCAGGGCCTGGCCCTGTTGCTCACCCGCGAATGGGGCGAACTGTTCACCGTCGGCGGCCAGACGACATACGTGGAAGAGGCCGCCGACTTGGTGGCCCGTTGCGACGCCGATGTCGCGATCATCGACCTGTCGATGCCACCCCTGGGCGGGGTCGCCGCGGTCCGGCACATCAAGGCTCGCCACCCGAAGACCCGGATCTTGGCGCTTTCGGGGACCGACGACCTGGCGCTGGCCGAAGAGGCGTTGCGGGCCGGAGCCGACGGCTTTCTGCCCAAAACCGCGAGGCCCGAGGCGCTCGCGGGGCCACTATGGACGATCGGCGAGGGATTGCGCGTCGTCGACGGCGCCCTGCTCGATGCGCTGCTGAGCAACACCCGCAAGCCGCCGTCAGAGCTGCTGGACACCCTCAGCGCCCAGGAGCTCCAACTGTGGACCCTGCTCGCGACCGGCATGGAGACCGGTGACATCGCCCAGCGGATGCTGGTGTCGGAGCGCACCGCTAAACGCATGGTCGCCGCGCTCCTGCACAAACTTGGGGTCAACAACCGCATTGCCGCGGCTGCGTTGGCCGGGCGCTACCGGTTGCTCGATGACGTTGCCGAAACCGGCCGGCTCAGTTGAGGATTCGGATCGCTTGCGCCGGGCACATCGCGGCCGCGCGAATCACCCGTTCGCGGTCGGCTTCGGGCGGGTCCGGCTCGAGCACCACGACCTGTTCGGCACCGTCGGGAATGTCGAACACGTCGGGAGCGGCGAGCAGGCACTGTCCGTGCCCCTCGCACAGGTTGTAGTCGACGGTGACGCGCATGACCGCCAGTATCAGCCCGCGTATGGCCGGCGCGGACGGTCCGCACGCGCCAGATGTGGCCTGGCCGGGCCAGCCCGTCGAGGGCCTTTCAGCCCTACTTTTCGTCGAGGCGGACGACGTAGCATCTGCTCATTCTGCAGACCCATAGTTCCCGTTCCTGAGCCGAAAACGCGATCATGACCACTACCCAAACTCAGCCCGCCTCCTCCCCCGAAGCGCCCTCGGTGGTCGAAAAGCGCAGATACGAAGTCGACGCGATCGTCGACGCGGCGGCCGGGGCGGCCCGGGAGTTCCGCAAGCTCGACCAGCAGCAGGTCGATGCGATCGTCGAGGCAATGGTGCGCGCGGGGGTACGTGCCGCGGGGGAACTGGCGAGTGTCGCGATCGAGGAGACGGGTTTCGGCGTCTTCGAGGACAAAGTCGTCAAGAACTATGTGGCCACCGAGTTCCTGCACGACTACCTGCGGGGCAAGAAATCGGTGGGAGTCATCGAAGAAGACGTCGAGCACAACATCGCCCATGTGGCCGAGCCGATCGGTGTTGTGCTGGGGATCACGCCGGTGACCAACCCGACCTCGACGGTGCTGTTCAAGGCGATCGTGGCAGCCAAGACCCGCAACGCGATCCTGTTCCGGCCGTCACCGTATGCGGTGCGCTGTTGCGAACGCAGCCTCGAAATCCTCCGAACGGCGGCCGAAGCGGCCGGGATGCCGCCCGGGGCGCTGCAGGTCATTCCCGACGCCGCGCACGAGGTGACGCACTACCTGTTCAAGCATCCCAAGGTCGATTTCATCTGGGTGACGGGCGGACCGAAGATCGTCGCCTTGGCGAATTCGGCCGGGAAGCCGGGGCTTAGCGTCGGTCCCGGCAACGCGCCGATCTACGTTCACAAGACGGCGGACCTGAAAGGCGCGGTCGTCGACATCCTGATCTCGAAGACCTTTGACTCGTCGGTCATTTGCCCGGCCGAGCAAACCTGCATCATCGACGACGAAATATACGACGAGGTGATGGCCGAGTTCGAGCGGATGGGCGCGCGACTGCTCACCCCCGGCGAGGCCACGGCGGTGGCGGAGTTTGCGTTTGGCTGCGGCGACAAGATCTCGCACGAGGCGGTCGGCCAGAAGGCGTCGGAACTCGCCGCCCGAGCCGGCTTCAGCGTGTCGCCGACCGTGAAGGTGCTGCTGGCCGAGCTTCCCGCCGACCTGGACGAACTCGCTTCGCATCCCCTGTTGCAGGAGAAGCTGATGCCGGTGCTCGGGGTGGTGCGCGCACGCGGGGTCCAGCACGCCATCGATGTGGCCGTCCTGGTCACCGAACACGGCGGGCTGGGGCACACCTCGGCGGTGTACGCCAACGACGAGGACGTCATCCAGGCATACGGTCTGGCGGTTCGGACGGGGCGCATCCTGGTCAACGCGCCCACTGCGGTCGGAGCCCTCGGCGGGGTTTACAACAACCTGACACCCACGTTCTCGTTGGGTTGCGGCACCTGGGGCGGGTCGAGCACGACGGAGAACGTCAACTACCGCCAACTGCTGAACATCAAGACCGTCTCGCGGCGCCGCACCCCGCCGCAATGGTTCCGCGTCCCGTCCAATACCTACTTCAACGAAGGTGCACTGGACAACTTGCGCGAACTCGACTGCGAAACCGTCGTGGTGATCACCGACGTCCCGACCGAGGAGCGCGGCGTGGTCGACCAGCTGCGCGGCAAGTTGCGCGCCGCACACGTGCAGGTGTTCAGCCAGGTGACACCGGAGCCCGACGAGAGGACCATCCGCCGTGGCGTTGCGATGCTGCAGCGGGTCCAGCCCGATCTGCTGGTCGCCGTCGGCGGCGGCTCGGTGCTGGACGCCGGCAAGGCGATCCGCCTGTTCTACGAACACCCGGAGAAGAGCCTCGACGAGTTGACGATGCCGTTCCTCGACCCCCGAAAACGCGTGGCCGACTACCCGATCGACCGCCATCGCGTCCAATTGGTCGCTGTCCCAACCACATCCGGTACCGGATCGGAAGTCTCGCCGGCGGCGGTGTTGACGGTGCGCGGCAAGAAGGAGACGCTCGTCGACTACAGCCTGGTGCCTGACCTCGCGGTCGTCGACCCGGTCCTCACCTCGTCGATGCCGCGGGCACTGACCGCCGACACCGGCATCGACGCGCTGACCCACGCCCTGGAGGCGGCCGTCTCGATCTTCGCATCGCCGTATACGGATGCACTGTGCGCCCAGGCCGCACGACTGATCTTCGAGGCGTTGCCGAGGGCATACGATGATCCCGACGACCTGTCGGCGCGGACCGACATGTCCAATGCGGCAACCCTTGCCGGGCTTGCCTTTTCGAACGCTTTTGTCGGGACGAATCATGCGCTCGCCCACGCCGTCGGCGCTAAGTTCGGGATCCCGCATGGCCGGGCAAACGGTATTTTCCTGCCGCACGTGCTGCGCTACAACGCAAGCCTGCCAAGCAAGTTCATGCCCGCGCCGGGATATTCCGCCTACGTGGCCCCGGACAAGTACGCACAGCTCGGCCAACTGATATTCGGCGGCCATGAGCCGGACGAGTGCCGCGGCCGGCTGTTCCATGGGGTTGAAGATCTGCTCAACCAGCTGAGCATGCCCCGCTCGCTGCGGGAGTACGGCGTCGACGAGGAGCAGTTCCTGGGGGCGCTGCCCGCGCTGGCGATGACGGCATTCGAGGACCTCAGCAACCGCACAAATCCGCGGATGCCGCTGGTCAGCGAGATCGCCGACTTGCTTCGTGCGGCCTTCTACGGCGATGCCGAATCGCAGCCTCAGCCCCGCAGCTGAGGCAGCACGTCCCGCTCGTAGGCCGCGAAGAACCCGTCCATGTCCGGGCCGACCTGCTGGACGTACACCTCGTCGACGTCGGCGTCGAGGTAGTCACGCACCTTCGCGACATGCATGTCGGGTTCCGGTCCGCAGGTGACCGCCTCGGCAACCTGATCCGGCGTGACGAGAGACATCAGGGCGGCGAAGTCCTTGGGGCGCGGCAAGGTCTGCGCGGATTGCCCGGGTAGCGCATCGTTGCCCCACAGCCGGTGCGCCGCCTTCAGCGCGGTGTCGGCGTCTTTGTCCCAGCTGACTTTGGTGCCGGCCTGCACGGGCTTGTCACCTCCGCCGGACTCACGGAATGTCTTGACGAGGTCGGCCTCGGGCATCACCAGGACGAAGCCGTCCCCGATGCGTCCGGCCAGCTCCGCGCCCTGCGGCCCGAAGCCGGAAACGTAGATTGGCACCGGCCGCTCGGGCCGCGTGTAGATGCGGGCCTCCTGCACCTCATAGTGCTTGCCGTGGTGGCTCACCTCGTCGCCGCAGTGCAGCAGGCGGATGACGTCGACCGCCTCCTCCAGCATTTCCTGGCGGACGCCCACCGACCGCCACGGGTCGCCGAGGATGTGTTCGTTCAGCGCCTCGCCGCTGCCCACGCCGAGCACGAAGCGGCCGTCGAGTTGGACGGCGGCGGTGGCGGATGCCTGCGCGATGATCGCCGGGTGCGTCCGAATCGTCGGGCACGTCACGGCGGTGCTGACAGGCAGCGACGTCACCTCGGAGAGCGCCCCGATGATGCCCCACACGAAAGGGCTCTGGCCCTGCTCGTCGTTCCACGGGTGAAAGTGGTCGGAGATCCACAGCGCGTCGAACCCGGCAGCCTCCGCACGCTTGGCCTGGTCCACGAGTTCCTTGGGGCTGTACTGCTCGCAGGACAGAAAGTATCCGATCTTGGTCATGCCGTGCGGGCTACCCAATGCGCGCCGCGTTATGCGCCCACCGGACTGCTTAGCTCCTGTCGGCCAGTGAGTTTCGGCCCGCGGCGCGCCCCTGCGGCCCCCTCGGCGGTGTCCGGCGAAGAGTGACCATGGCTCACACCGGCCACAGCAGTCACGCCGCCGGAGGCACTGGGCTTTCTGCCCGCCTTACAGCGACAATGCGTGGGGGCAGCGCCGCTCGGCTGCGTTGTCGCTCCGAGGCGGGCAGATGGCCGATTGCTCCGGCCCAGAGGCTGGTGTGGCAGGTGTGACCTTGACGGCACAACATGCGGTTGCCAGACCAGCGAGAATCGCTTCGCTGATTTGGAGAGGGATGTTCTCCATAGTCGAGAGACGAATTACGATACCGGTGATCTGTAAGGGCCCGGCCCCCCGAACGATGGGAGTCCGTCATCGACGCCTGGATTCTCGATGCGGTGCGCACCCCCCGCGGCCGAGGCCGCCCCGACGGCGGACTGCACGCCGTCCATCCGCAAGCCCTGCTCGCCCGTTGCCTCACCGCGCTCGCCGAGCGGATCGGCTTCGAGCCGGCCGATGTCGATGACGTGATCGCCGGCAACGGCATCCTCCGCGGCGACCACGGCGACGACGTCGCGCGCCTGTCGGTTCTCCTCGCCGGATGGCCGGAGAGCGTGCCGGGCATGACGCTGAACCGCTTCTGCGGATCCGGCCAACAGGCCGTCACCGTCGCCGCGTCGTCGATCGCCGCTGGCAACCAGGACCTGGTGATCGCAGGCGGGGTCGAATCGATGTCGCGGTGGGACGTCAGCGCGGGAATCTCGACGATCGACGGCCAGAACCCGGACTTCCGGGCTCGATACCCGACGGTCCCCCAGGGCATTTCCGCCGACCTCATCGCCACGCTGGAGGGGTTCACCCGCGAAACCGTCGACGCCTACGCCGCGCAAAGTCAGAGCCGCGCCGCCGTGGCGATCGACGAGGGAAGGTTCGTGCGTTCGCTGGTCGACGTCCCCACCCCGAACGGCCCGTTCGGTCGCGACGAACATCCGCGCCCCGGCACCAGCACCGAGACTTTGGCGCGCCTCAAGCCCGCCTTCGCCGCGATGGGCGAGAGTCGCGCCGACGGTGAGCAACGCACGTTCGACCAGATCTGCTTGGATTGCTACCCGGGCATCGACCACATCGATCATGTGCACCACGCGGGCAATTCGTCCGGGGTGGTCGACGGCGCCGCCGCCGTGCTGGTCGCATCCTCCAACTGGATGCACGCCCAGGGCGTCACCCCACGCGCGCAGGTTCGCGCCACCGCGGCGATCGGTACCGAACCGATCATCATGCTCACCGCGCCGGGGCCGGCGGCCCAGTTGTGCCTGCAACGCGCCGGCATGACGGCGGCGGACATCGACCTCTGGGAAATCAACGAAGCCTTCGCCGCGGTTCCCCTCAAGGCGATGCGCGACCTCGACATCGACCCCGGGGTAGTCAACGTCAACGGCGGTGCCATCGCCCTCGGCCACCCCATCGGCGCCACCGGGGCGATGCTCATCGGCACGCTCCTCGACGAACTCGAACGTAGGGATCTGACAACGGGTCTGGTGACCATGTGCACCGGCGGCGGTATGGGCACGGCGACCATCATCGAGCGGGTGTGACCGTGCCGAGCGCGCTGGAGCTGGAGCGGCCGTGCGACGGGGTCGTGCTGCTGCGCCTGAACCGCCCAAAGCAACTCAACGCCATCAACGAGCCTATGCAATCCGAATTGCGCCAGACGCTGGGCGATTTGGCCACCGACAGCTCAGTGCGTGCGGTCGTCCTCACCGGCGCGGGGCGCGGCTTCTGTGCCGGGATCGACGTGCGCGACTTCGGCCCATCGATGCTGGAGGCGACCGCGCCCGCATTGGACCGGATGCGTTTCCAGGAGGGGATGGCCGCCCTGGCGGAATCCGTCCGCGCATTGCCGCAGCCCGTCATCGCCGCGGTCAACGGACCTTGCGTCGGGGCCGGCCTCGCACTGTGCCTGGCGGCGGATATCCGGATCTGTTCGGAGGCAGCGACATTCGGTAATGCCGCCATCCTGCTCGGGCTCTCCGGGGCCGAGATGGGCATGAGCTACCACCTGCCGCGCATCGTCGGCACCAGCGTGGCCGCGGACTGGATGCTCACCGGGCGCACCGTGTCGGCCGCCGAAGCCGACGGGCGTGGTCTGGTCAGCGAGTTGGTCGAGGCGGATCGGTTGGTGGAGCGGGCCGTCGAGTTGGCGTCACAGATAGCCAGCCATTCTCCGCTGGGCGTGCAACTGACCAAGCGCGCCCTGCAGGTCAACACCGACGCCGCCGGCCTTTCGGCGGCGCTGGAGCTGGAGAACCGCAACCAGCTGATTGCGCACGCCACGGACGAGGCGGCCGAGCGCCGCAAGAAGTGGTCGTCATGACGGGACCGTTACGGGGCGTACGCATCGTCATGATGGGCGGCCTGGGGCCCGCTTCTCCGAGAAATCGAAGGCGGAATGGGAGATGCTCCTCGCTACGACGGGATGCTGTGCGACGCCGGTGCTTTCGTTGACCGAGGCGCCAGGTCACCCGCATCTTGCCGCACGGAATACGTTCATCGATATCGACGGGATCCCGCACCCGGCGCCGGCGCCCCGGTTCTCCCGCACCCGCCCGGCGACGCCGTCGTCCCCCTCGCTGCCGGGTGATGACACCCGCGCGCTGCTGCCCGAAATGGGTTTGGACACAGAAACTATCGCCGAGCTCTTTGACTCGGGCGTGGTGGCACAGAGCAAGAGGAGACGATAGATGTCGTGGGATTTCTCGACCGACCCCGAGTGGGCACGGCAACTCAAGTGGGTCGAAGACTTCGTGCGCGAGGAGTGCGAACCGATCGACTTGATCGTCAAGGAGTCGCACGACCTGACCGATCCGGTGCGCCAGGCCCTGATCCCGCCGCTGCAAGAGATCATCAAGGAGCGCGGCTTGTGGGCCACCCACCTCGGTCCGCACCTGGGCGGCCCCGGCTATGGTCAGGTGAAACTGGCGCTGCTCAATGAGATTCTGGGCCGCTCGGAATGCGCGCCGATCGTCTTCGGTTCCCAGGCGCCCGACTCCGGCAACAGTGAAATCCTGGCGCACTACGGCACCCCGGAGCTCAAGGCCCGCTACCTCGAGCCGCTGCTCGACAATCGGATCGTTTCCTGCTTTTCGATGACCGAGCCGCAGGGCGGGGCCGACCCGAAGGTCTTCCGCACCACCGCGGTGCCCGACGGGAATCACTGGATCATCAACGGGGAGAAGTGGTTTTCGTCGTTCGCCTCGATGGCGTCGTTCATCATCGTGATGGCCATGACCGACCCCGACGCGCCGCCGTACCAGCGCTATTCGATGTTCGTCGTTCCCGGCGGAACCCCCGGCATCAACGTGCTGCGCGACGTCGGCCTGGGCTACCAGCCGCCGGGCGGCGGGCGCGAGGGCTACGTCCGCTACGAGAACGTACGCGTGCCGTCCGATCACATGCTGGGACCGCGAGGTGGAGCCTTTGTGGTCGCGCAAACCCGCTTGGGCGGCGGGCGGATTCACCACGCGATGCGCACCGTCGGGTTGGTCCGCCGGATCTTCGACATGCTCTGCGAGCGGGCGGTGTCGCGGTACACCCAGGGCGAGGTGCTGTCCAACAAGCAACTCGTTCAGGAGATGATCGCCGACTCGTGGATGGAGATCGAGGCTTTCCGGCTGCTGACCCTGCAAACCGCTTGGAAGATCGACCAATTCAACGACTACAAGGCGGTCCGGGCGGACATCTCGGCGGTCAAGGCGATGATGCAGAAGGTGCTGCACGACGTGTCGTCGCGGGCGCTGCAACTGCACGGGTCGCTGGGCACCACGCACGAGATGCCGTTCGTGCAGTACCTGGTGGAGTCGTTCGTGCTGGGCCTTGCCGACGGGCCGACCGAGGTGCACAAGGTGACGCTGGCCCGCCTGCTGTTGAAGGACCGCAAGCCGGCGCCCGACCTGTTCCCGTCCGAACACATGTTGCGGTTGCGCGCGGCCGCGGAGACGAAGTTCGCCGACAGGCTGGCCGGGATCCCCCGCGGTTAGACCGATTTGGTGACGCCGACGTACGACAGCACCACGTCGGACAGGTCGGTCATCCGGGTCAGCACCGCATAGGAGCGGATGAACGACTGGCCCACGCACCCGTCGATCTTGATGTGGAAGTTGCTGATCATGACCCAGGGGTTCGCGCCCTTGAAATTTTTCTTGATCACCGGCACCGTGAGGACGAGGCCGGGTTTCATTCCGATGCTCATGACGCCGTTCATCGGGGTCGAAACGAACGGTAACAGGGGCGGCAATGTACCTGTGGTGTCGAAGGTGGGGCTGACGCCCGGGATGATGCCGGCACCACCCTCCATGATCACGCCGTTGGACGTGCTCATATCGATCCCGCAGCCGATCTGGTAGCCCACTTCCAGGATGCCGTGGGGCTCTTCCGGTCCTTTCAGCGAGCCGACGAAGATGCCGCTGGCCAGGTATTCGCGCGACGCCACGGAGGTGGTCAGCGGTGCCACGGGGACTTGCGCCTCGTCCTTCGCGCCCAGCCCCAGAGTCCAGCCGTCCGGAGTGTTGAGGAGGACGGGGGGATTCGAGGGCACCGCTCCCCCGGCCGGCGCCGACTCGGCTGCACCGGCGGGCTCCACCTCGGGATCGGCCACTGTCACCGGCGCCGTGACCACCGACATGACGAGGCAAACGCCGACCGCCAGGGCGCGACGAACGACCACGGCTACCGGCCTCACGCAGGCCAACGTACGCACCCGCCGTTTACAGTCGCGAAATTTGCTGGGCCGCCGATCAATTTTGTTGTGTGTTCGTGACTCTTATGCGATATGGACGCCGAAGGTAGCATTAAGACTTGTTAGCTGGGCAGGTCGGGCCAACGACGGAAGGGCCACGATGATGAAGCGTAGGTATGCTGCTCTACTTGTCGTGGGGTTGACGGCGCTTGCGGTATTGACGGGCGGCACCGGGTTTTCGGTCGGAAGGGCGCTCGCGTCTCCGGACCCGGGCCAGGTGGACGACATCCCCACGATCGACGAATGGCAGATCCAGTACCCGACCACGATGACGAACCCATACGAAGATTCGGTCGGCTCGTCAGGGGACTGGGGTGGCGTCGGAATGTGGTGCCAAAATCTGCATGCGAACTGCAGCTGATCAGCCACGCCGTTGATCCAGCATTGACCGGGCCCGATCCAGCAACTTCGGAAGCATTGCTGCCATGGCTTCCCATTCCGCCCGTGGTGTGCGCCTTCGCCGATTGTGCTTGACGATCAGCGACCACGTCGCCGCCGACTTGAAGCACGCGAGCGCCTTGAACCAGGCCAAGTCGGTGACCTCGCGGCCCAGCTCTTCCTGGTAGATCGCGGCGAGTTCGGTGATGGGCGGCACCATGCCGGCCGAGCCAGGCACCCGACGGTACGTGTCCGGGTCGCAGTTGATCGAAAACCAGCCCGCGTCGATACGCGGATCACCCACGGACCAGATTTCCCAATCGATTACCGCGTTGATGCGGGATCCGGTGGCCAGCAGGTTGCCCAACCGGAGATCACCATGCACCACACTCGGACTCATCGCCGTCGGGGCGCAACTCAACAACCTGTCGCGCACCTCCGGCCAATCCGGAACCAGCGCCGTATCGACCGTCTGCAGCGTGTCGGACCACCGCCAGACCTCGGCGACCGCATCGACGATCGGTTCGCCCGCCAGGCCAAGCGCACTCGGTGACAGAGCGTGCAGCGCGGCCATGGCCCGGCATGCGTTGCGATAGCGCTCGGGGAGACCTGGAGAGCCGGCACAGCCGTCGAAAAGCGGCTCCACACAGTCGCCTTCGACGCGTGACATCACGAACAGGGGCGGCGTGTGCGGCGGGTCACCCGGGTCCTCCCACAACACCTCCGGTACCGGAACCCGTGTCCCGGCAAGGGCTTTGATGATGCGTGCCTGGCGGAGCACGTCGCGATGCGCGACGGGTTCGACGCCGGGCGGAGCAACCTTGATCACCACCGGCCGGCCGTCCAGGGTGCCTCCGAATGTGAGGCTGGAGGCGCCCCCGGACAGTGCAGCGACGCCGGTCACGCCGGCGCCATCCAGTCGCCGTCGCAACTCGTCGGGGTCCAGCTCGGCCATTCAGCGGGCGGGCTTGCTCCAGCCGACCTCGGCGAGGAAGGGCTGGGTATGGGCGATGCGCCCGGTCAGGGTCTTGGGGTCGCCGGTGCAAAGCCGGAAGGCCGTCTCGGTGATCAGCTCGATGTCTTCGGTGTCCGTCTTGGCCAGGTCGAGGGTGCCCGCTCCCGGTGTGGCCACGGGATTGCTGGGAGCGGCGGCGTTGACGGCGATCCCGTCGTCGTATAGCTCGGCCGCAAGGCTTTTCGTCAGCCGGTTCAGCGCGGCCTTGACCGTCCCGTAGATGCCGAAGCCCGCGGTGCGGTCGAACTCCGAGAACGGCGGCCCCGCAGGCAGATCGCCGCCAACCGAGGTCAGGTTCAGGATCCAGCCGCGCCCGCGTTCGCGCATCGCCGGGATCGCCAGTTGGCTCAATTGCAGTGGGCCGAGAACATGCATCTCCAGCATGAGGCGGACCCGCCGTTCGGGAAACCCGTCCAGGGGGCGCAGGAAGGTCACCGCCGCGTTGTTGACCAAAATGTCCGGGGGCTCGACGGCGCTGACCACCTCGGCGAAAAGCCGTCCGCGTTCCTCGGATTGGGACAGATCGGCTTGCACCGCGACGGCCTTCCCGCCGGCGGCCACAAGTTCGTCCAGGGTTTGACTCAGCGACCCTTGGTATTTGGGGTCGGGGTCCATCGTGCGGGCGGTCAACGCGACCGTGGCACCGCGTGCGGCGAGCCGCGCGGCGATCGCCTTGCCCAGCCCGCGGCTGCTGCCGGTGACAAGGGCCACCATCCCGTCGCACCGTTGGTCCGCGCTCATCATCGACCTCCTACGGAAATGGCTTCTCCGTATCAGAGAATGCCATTATCGCCGGTCGAGGGGAAGTACCGTGCCGCGCACGGCGTCGAGGGAGAACCTCCCGCCGCCCGTGAACACCAGGAGCAGGAACGCGAAGCAGAAGAGGATCGCCAACCCGCCGCCGTTTCCCGCCGGCGGATCGGCGACCGGCCAGAGCGCTTGCGGTTGGTGGATCCAGAAATAGGCGACCGCCATCTCCCCCGAGGCGACAAACGCGACGGCGCGGGTGAAGAGGCCGGCCGCGATCAGCAGACCAGCGACGACTTCGATCAACCCGGCGTACCAGCCCGGCCAGGACCCGAACTCGACGCGGACGGGCGAGGGGACGGGCCAATCGAAGAGGCTCCTCGAGCCGTACGCGGCGAACAGCAAGCCGTACACCGCCCGAAACACGCTCAGCACGGCCGGGGTATACCGATCGAACCGCCGGTCGAAATCCTTTGTCACGATGCAAAGGTTACGGTCGCGGCCCAGTCCAACAGGCGCCGCCAAATCCGATGCCGACTCGACGACATGTTGTGGCAATGTGCGCTGCCGGCCAGCACCAGGGTGGTGATGTCCGGGCACCGGCGATAGAGGCCGGCCTCGGCGCGTGGGTCCGGTGAGACGTCGACGACGCCGTACCCGAGCAACACGGGGACGTCGATCAGTGCGGCGTGTTCGGCGACGACACCGGGGATCATGGCGGTGCCGAACACGCGCGGCACCATCGACTTTGCCACGACGCAGTCCGCGGCCACGACGTCGGTGGGGACGTCGCCAAGGTGGAACCAGCTCTGCAGGTGCTCGCGCGGGCCCTCGAAGTAGGGCCGCGAGAGGGCGGACAGGATCTCCCGGGTGAGCTCGGCGCGTCCCTGCGCGGTCGCCGACCGGGCGATGAACGCCGGATCGAGGTTCAGCGGCGCTACGTGTTGGTTGGTGCACCCGAGCAGGGCTAGTGCGGCGAAGCTGGAGAACAGCGCCTGTTGAGTGATTGCCAGGTAGCCGCCGAGGGAGTGTGCCATCGCCACCGGACGCGCGTCGATGCCGGTTACGGCCGGCAACGCGCAGACGGTGTGCGCGAGCGCAGCGGCGATATCTCTGAAACCGAAATCTATTGCGGGTTGTGAGCTTTCGCCGGTACCCAGCGGATCGATGGTGATGACGGCGTAGCCGTTTCCGGTGGCGAACTCGGCGAAGCTGTACCCGTGATGGGCCGGGATGTGCAGGTCCCAGTAGTCGCGGCTGTAGGTGCCACCCGGGAGACAGACCAACAGTCCTCGTGCCTCCGCGCCGGTGCGCGCGGGATAGTACGTCGCCGCCAGCGACGCTTCCTCACCGATCACGTCGCCGACGTCGAAGTTCAGTGGCCGCGCGGCAAACGTCATACGGGGCAATCCTTCCACGACCTGTCCTGTACACACATACATGTACGTCGGTACGCAAGGAGGCGTCTTGACCTATGTGTTTCTCCTCTGCGCCATCTTCGCAGAGGTGACAGCGACCAGCCTGCTCAAGAGCACGGAAGGCTTCACCCGATTGTGGCCGACGGTCATCTGCCTCGCGGGTTACGCAATCTCATTTGCGCTCTTGGCACTGTCGATCGCGCGCGGCATGCAGACAGACGTCGCCTACGCGTTGTGGTCGGCAATCGGTACGGCCCTCATCGTGCTGATCGCCGTGCTGTTTCTGGGTTCGACGGTGTCCGTGGCCAAGGTGGTCGGTATCGGGTTGATCATCGCCGGTGTGGTCACGTTGAACTTGTCCGGTGCCCACTGACGCTCGCCGAGTACAGCTAGCGGCGCGCTCAGCAGGCCGCGCTACCCCTCGCAAACGCCCCTGCGTGGCAATTTCTCGCCCGATCGCGCCATCACCGGGTGCGGCGACGACATCTGGAACGTGTGGCCGCTGCCGGTCAAGATGTGGGGAAGCGGCTGATAAACGCGGCGCCTGAGCCTAGGATCTCGCCATGTCTATCCTGGGCAATGCAATGGTCGTCCTCGCGCGCCTGACGAGGTCGACATCCAACGCGTTGCGGGTCGAGCTCGCCACCCCCGACGGCACCGAATTGGCGTGCGCCAAGCAAAAGGGCGGCGCAGCAGTGCTATTCGGCTTCAAGAACGGCGGCAAAGGCGAGTACACGCTGTCCGCGGCCAGCGGTGATGAACTCAAGATCGCGGTGGCCGCAACGACCACCATCACCAACGGAAACACGCCGGTCGGAAAGATCGTCCCCGCCGACGGCGCGGCGCGCGTGGAAGACGGTGGCGGCACCGTGCTGGCGGTGGTGCGGCCGCACACCGGCCACAAGGCCGACGGCGCCTGGCATCATCGCTTGTTGTCGCCGTCCGGCGGGGCGCTCGGCGTCCTTACCCTGATGACCGTCCACACCGGTTGGAGCGACACCGAATCCGAAGCCATCCAGTTGCTGACCAAACACAACATCGCGACGCTGAAGGCGCCGTCGGCGGGCGCGATGCTCACGCTCGCCGCGCCGGTCGACCCACAGTTGGGCGACGTCCTGGCCGCGGCGTGCGTCGACTTCTCCGTGCTCCCCCGCGGGTACATCGAGCAAAGCCAGACCTAGTGATAGCCGGGGAGATCCGGCACTCCGTTGCCGGTCAACCCATCGGCCACCGTCGACAACCAGCGTCGCTCCGGTGATCAACGCCGCCTTGCACTGCAGCAGATCGGCCCGAAAAGGGCCGCGCCGGGCGCTCACACCGTCAAGGCCACGACGGGCGGTGGACGTTTTCACCGTCCACCGCAAGGATCGACATAGTGACCCCTGGCAGGAGGAAAGTGACCTTACGATTTCGTTGGCTTGTGCTGGCCCCGTTTACCGTGGCGCTGGCGATGCTGGTCGCGCCGCCCGCCTCGGCCGACACCTACACCGATCAGCTGGTGGGCAGGTTCAACGCCCAGACGCACGTGGTTGCCGACTCGGCGGCCAGACCGCCGCTGCAGGACCCGGACAGGCTGAACGACCAGATTCTCAGCAGCCACTGGACGTGGAGTTCCACCCCGCCGATCTGGGTGGCGGCGGTGGCGCCCAGGCAGACCGGCGTGACCACACCGGACGCCATCCACAACGTCATCCTCGGCCGCAATCCCGCATTCAGCGGGATCATTCTGGTGATCGACTCCAAGGGCTATCACGTGCGTGCCTACAACGTGCCCAAGGCGATCGCGGACAGCGTCGATCCGTTCATGAGCCAGTCCGCCAGGGGCCACCGGAACGACCCGCAAGGCGCGACGAGTGAATTCGTCAGCAGGTTGACCAAGGTGGACGTGACCTCCGGGGGGCCGGCGGCCGCCACCTCCCCCGTCGTGCACAAGAACCCCGACCGCTGGGCATGGCTGTGGACGCTGCTGGTCTTTATCGCCGTCGCGTTGAGCGTCATCGCCTTGATCTCTTTCGCTGTCAGCCGAAATCGTAAGCGCCGCAACGACGCAGAGGCACGCGAGCAGGTCAAGCAGCAGTTGATCACCGCCGAATCGGATGTCAGCGACCTCGACAACGCGGTGCTCACCAACAGCGAAACGGACGTCAGCGCGGAGTCGACCAAGGCCAACGCCAGCCTGTACGACGCCCGAAAGGCTTACGAAACAGGCGACTACGGCGCGGCACGGGCGCACCTCCGAGTGGTGCAGTCCACGGTGGCCAAGGCCAACCAGAAGCTCAACCCCGGCCGCGCCGCGCCCAACGTTGCCGCGGTCGACTCGGTGCCCGAGGATGACCGCAAGCAAGCCTCGGTGCGGGCGAAGAACCCCGACACCGGCGAGTACGTGACGATCAACAACAACAACTACAGCACCACCGCGCAGCCCGGCTATCCGCACTATTTCGGGGGTGGCTACTACAACGGAATGTTCTTCTACCCGGGGTACTACCCGTACGCGTTCTGGGGGGCGGGTTGGGGTTGGGCGCTCACCGACGTCCTGCTGATGGATGCGCTGCTGGACGACCATTGGGGCGGCGGCTACGACCGGGGCTTCGAGGCCGGCCGCGACTCGGCTTATGCGGACGCCAACTATGACAGCGGCCAGAACGCCGGCTACGACAGCCAGCGAGGCGACGTCGGGTTCAGTGGCGGCTATGACTCCGGCGGCGACACCAGCTTCGGGGGCAACGACGGCTCGTATTCCGGCGGTGGCGACGTGGACTTCGGCGGGGGCTGGGACTCCGGCGGTTGGGACTCAGGCGGCGGGTCCGATTTCGGCGGATCCGATTTCGGCGGCGGTGGCTCGGACTCCGGCGGCGGCGACTTCGGGTTCTGATTCCCCCGAAGTAAGGTTTTCACCGATGGGCACCGACAAGATCAATCGCGGCATCCTGCTTGCCATGGTCGCGATCGGGGCGATCGCTTACGCGTTGCTCTACTCGCACGCCTCAACCGTCTTCAAGGTCTTGGTACCACTCGGGCTGGCCGTTGTGGTGGGCCTCATCGTCCGTGACGTGGTCAAGACCCGGAAGCGGTGACTCAGAAGGAGTTCGACAGTGACTGAGGGCTTGTTCGGTCTGCTGACCGTCGTCGCTCTGGGGCTGGCGCTGACACTTGCCGCCATTGCCACCGTATTCGTACGGCGGATGGAGCGGCGACCAACCACCCCGATAAGCGAAGAAATCGGGAGCTCCAAAGAGGTCGTGCGCAAACTGCGCAAACGCGAACCGATGTCACCGGAAGAGGTGCATTACGCAAAGCAAATCGTCGCCGATCGCAGTTCCTTCATGGCGCTCTGCATCCCCGGTGCGTTGTTCATGCTGGGCTGTTTTTACGTGTTCGGCAGCCTTTACCACCTGCATGGAGCCACGCCGTCCGAGCGGACATTTCTCGGCGTGATCCCCATGCTGACCTCCACGAACCTGGCCCTTCGCCTGCTCAGTAGCGCACGGTTGAAAAGGCGCCTGCGCGACGCCCCCACCGCGTCGTAACGCTCCGCATGACGAGGTCCGGCACGCCGAGATCGCGCCAGCGGCCCGAGTGCAGTAGTCTCTTTACCGTGACATATCAACTAGGTTGATATGTCACCTGGTCTTGCCGCACGCGCACGGCGGTCGGGGATGGGACGAGCACAAGGTCAGGAGGGGTACGGGGAGATGAACGAGTGAGCCCTCGTTCAGTCAGCAGGACTGTCTTGGAACGAGCCTGGATGCCGTTGGTCACCGTTGTCGCGGTCGGTGTCGGTTTGCTCTGCATGTACAAGGTGCACCAGTTCTCGGAACCTGAGCCGGTCATCACGGTCAATGGCCCGCAGGCACCGGAGCAGTTCAACCTCAAACGGATCACCTATGAGGTGTACGGCTCCGCAGGGCAGGGCGGAAAGCTCGTCTATATCGACATCGACGGCCATCCCCATCAGGTTGATATCACGACTCTGCCGTGGTCCCACACGGAGACCACCACGCTCTCGGTGGCGTCCGGCAGCATCTCCGTGCATGTCCGTGGCGGTCAGGTGAGTTGCCGGATGCTGGTGGATGGCGTGGTCCGCGACCAACAATCGGACGACCACCAGGACGCCGACGTCGAGTGCAGGGTCAAATCCGCATGACCGAGCATCGCCTCGACGAGCCGAGGACCAAACGCCCTTTCATCCCCAGGATGGTCCGCGCTTTCGCGATACCGATCATTTTGTTCTGGGGTCTGCTCGCGGTAAGCACCAATACCTTCATGCCCCAAGTAGAACGGGTCGCAGAAGAACTTGCCGGACCGATGGTCCCGCACTACGCCCCGTCGCAGCGGGCGCTGTTGCACATCGGCGAAAAGTTCCATGAATCCAACTCAACCAACCTGACCATGGTGGTGTTCGAGGCGAACCGGCCGCTGGGCGACCAGGACCATCGGTACTACGACGATTTGATGCGCCGCCTCCAGCACGACACCAAACACGTGCAGTACGTGATGGATCTGTGGGGCAAGCCGTTCACCGCGGCCGGAGCTCAGAGCGTGGACGGCAAGAGCACTTATGTGCTGTTGCGTCTCGCGGGCGACATCGGCCAGATTCAAGCCAACCAATCCGTGGACGCCGTCCGCGACATCATCAAGAAGGACACGCCGCCACCCGGCCTCAAGGTCTACGTCAGCGGCGCGGCTCCGCTGGCCTCCGACACGCTGGCCATCGCCAATGCCAGCCTGAACAACGTCACCATCGTCACGATCTGCCTCATCGTCGTGATGCTGCTGCTGGTGTATCGCACGCCGTCCACCCTGTTGGTGCCCTTGCTCGGCGTCCTCATCGAGATGCTCGTCGCGAAGGGCGTTGTCTCAACGCTGGGGCATTACGGATACATCGAACTCTCGTCGTTCGCGGTGAACATCGTCATCGCGCTAACCCTCGGCGCGGGAACGGATTACGGCATTTTCTTGATGGGCCGATATCACGAGGCGCGGCAGGCGGGCGAAAGCCGGGAGGATAGTTTCTACATCGCATACAAGGGTGTCGCGCCCATCATCATCGGCTCTGGCCTGACGATCGCCGGCGCGTGTTACTGCCTGACGTTCGCGCGCCTGAACTACTTCCACACCATGGGTCCGGCCGTCGCGATCACCATGCTGTTCACCATCGCGGCAGCGATGACGCTGGGCCCCGCGGCGTTGACCGTCGGCAGCCTGTTCGGAATGTTCGACCCGCGAACCAATACCCAAGGGCGCCTCTATCGGCGCATCGGGGCGAGCGTGGTGCGCTGGCCGGTGCCGGTCCTCGCGGCCAGTTCGGCCATCGTCATGATCGGGGCGATCTTCGTGCCGACGTACCGGCAGAACTACGACGATCGTCAGTACCAGCCGGCCGGTGCGCCCGCCAACCTTGGTTTCCAAGCGGCCGATCGGCACTTCCCCAAGAGCAAGCTGTTCTCCGAGATGCTGATGGTCGAGACCGATCACGATATGCGGAACTCGGCCGACTTCATCTCGCTGGACCGGGTCGCGAAGGCTCTGATTCGCCTGCATGGTGTGGCGATGGTGCAAGGCATGACCAGGCCATTGGGGCGGGCCCTCGAGCACGCCAGCATTCCCTACCTGTTCACCACGCAAGGCAGCGGCAACGGCCAACAGCTGCCGTTCAACAGGGAGCAGAACGCCAACACCGATGCGCAGGCCGATATCCAGGCGCACTCGGTCGCGGTGTTGCGCAAAGAGATCGGTTTTTTCCAGAAGGTGTCCGACGAACTGCACCAGACGGTGCTCACCGTCGAGGACCTGCAAAGGGTCAGCGACGACATCCGAGACGAAGTCTCTAACGTCGACGATTTCTTCCGGCCGATCAAGAGCTACTTCTATTGGGAGAGACACTGTTTCGACATCCCGATCTGCTGGACGTTCCGGTCGCTGTTCGAAACCATCGATCAGATCGACAAGCTGGCCGACGACATCGCGGACGCCAAGGTGTCGCTCCAGGAGGTGGACAAGACTTTCCCCCAGATCATCGCGCAACTGAAAGCCACCGCCGACGACACCGAGGCACTGCAGTCGAAGCTGGTCAACAGCTACGGATCCGCCGATCTGCAGTCGGTCCAAACCGAGCAGACTTTCGATGATCTGATCAACGTCGGCAACGACTTCGACAAGTCGCGCAGCGACGACTTCTTCTACATCCCGCACGAGGGCTTCGACAACGATGACGTCAAGACGGGTATGAAATTGATGATGTCACCGGACGGCAAGGCGGCCCGGTTCATCGTCACCCATGAGGGTGACGCTATGGGCCCCGAGGGCGTGGAGCACGTCGAGCAATTCCCCGACGCGATAAAGACGATCCTGAAAGAGACCTCGTTGGCCGGCGCGAGGATCTACATCGGCGGTTCGGGGTCCAACGACAAGGACATCAAGCAATACGCGATGTCCGACCTCATGATCGCGGCAATCGCTGCCTTCGTGCTGATCTTCTTGATCATGATGTTCATCACGCGAAGTCTGGTGGCGGCCTTGGTGATTCCCGGAACGGTGGCGTTCTCCTACGCCGGCGCATTCGGCCTGTCCATACTTGTTTGGCAGCACCTGATCGGCCTGCACCTGCACTGGCTCGTGCTACCGCTGACGTTCATCATCCTGGTGGCGGTGGGATCGGACTACAACCTGCTGCTGATCAACAGGGTCAAAGAGGAGCTGCACGGCGGAATCCACACCGGTCTGATCCGCGCCCTCGGCAGCACGGGTGGCGTCGTGACGTCCGCGGGGCTGGTCTTCGCCTTCACCATGCTGGCGATGCTCACCAGCGATCTGCGAACCATCGGTCAGGTGGGTTCGACCGTGTGCATCGGCCTGCTGCTCGACACACTGATCGTGCGTTCGTTCGTCGTGCCGTGCATCCTGCGAATCCTGGGGCCGTGGTTCTGGTGGCCGACCCTGGTGCGCAGCCGTCCGGCGGTAGTGCGCTAGCCGGCGCCCTTGCCGTTGTCGACGCGATAGACGGCGCCGTGCACGGCGGCCGCGGCATCGCTGGCCAGGAAGGCGATGACGTTCGCTACATCGAGGGGCTGCATCATGCCCCGCGGCGAGGCCGTGCGCATGATCAGGTCATAGTTGGGATTTTCCGGCGCGCTGAAGTGTTCGATCTGCGGTGTCAGCATCCCTCCCGGGCATATTGCGTTAACGCGCAAGCGATCCGCGGTGTACTCCACCGCCAGAGCGCGGGTGAGTCCGACCAGCCCGTGCTTGGCGGCGCAGTAGCCGGCCGAATACGCCTGGCCCTCGACGCCGGCGACGGAGCTGACGTTGACGATGTTGCCGCCCCGCTCCAACAGGTGCGGCAGCGCGGCCCGGCACAGGTAAAACGGCCCGCTGAGGTTGACCGCGAGATCGTGCGCCCAGTCGTCGTCGGTCATCGACTCCGTCCGGCGCATCTGGTGTTGCCCGGCGACGTTGACCAGGACGTCGAGCCCGCCCGACTCCCGCACGCAATGCTCGACCGCGTCGCGGCAGGCCTGGGCGGAAGCAATGTCCACCGATGCATAGGAACCATGCTCGACGTCGGCGAACACCTCGGCCAAGCGTGCGGCATCCCGGCCGATGCCGAAAACCGTTGCTCCCTCGCGGGAAAACAGCCGGGCCGTCTCGGCACCGAGGCCCGACGACGCTCCGGTCACCACGGCGACCTTGCCCTCTAAAGTTGGCATATCAGTCCGTGTCGCTCAGTAGGACCGCATCCGCGCGACACCACCTCGCAGCAATCCAAGCGGCACAACAAATCTTGGCCCCCAGAGGGTCATCGCACGGCGCGCGGTCAGCAACACGAGCAGACTGATCGCGAGCCGCCCCAACGCCACCCGACTCGTTCGCCTCTTCCAGGTTGACGGTGTCGAGCCCGCGCGCCGACCGAGGTAATAGCCGAAGCATGCCGCCATCGCCAGCGCGGCGACTGCCGCGAGCACTGTCATGTTGATGAGCGTTGTGCGTCACCGTTGCGGCGAGATCACGCGCGGGACACACCTTGGCCAAATAAGTGCGGCCAGGGCCGGGTCCGCGCTAATCGGCCTCGCTCACGACAAAAACGGCCACATAACCGATGGGGATGCCGGTCCAGGTCGCGATGCATTCTCGCGCCGCCAGCTCCACCGCGCCGCGACGGCTGGTGCGGGTGACCCTGCTGATCTCGGGAATCCGGATCATCCACCCGTCGGCGTCGCGCGCGATTTCGATATCGAAGCACTGGCCGACCATGGGGCACTTCACGCGGGGAGCGGCCCGATGAGCACGGGCGCTGCGCAGTGATTGTCGGCGCAGCAGGGTGGGCTGAATGGGCATGGCTGCTTTCGGAGAGTCGCAATCGAACCGCGGGAAAGATTAATGCGCATCGTGGCGAAAACCTAATCGGCGAGGCCATGCGGCCGTGCCCGCTACGCAGTCTCTACCAAGTCGTTGCCGGGACTTAATGTTTGAGTTCGAGTGCGATCGAAGGACGCACTAGGCGATTGGCACCTACGTCACCAGTGGACGAAGGTGGGATGAGATCAGCGCCGGCGTTTACGCGAGCAGGCCAGCGCCGGTCGGGCACGCAGGTGATCGCGGGCGCGACCCATGATGTTCCTGATCGTTGGCTTAGCGGGAGTCCGCAGTTGCTAATCGGGTCGGCTCGGCGGAAAGTCGGCTCGCTTCTCGATGCCTTCGCGATAGGCATGTACGCGGCCCGGGACAGTCCCGAGCACCGCGATGGTGCGACCGCCCCGCCCGTACGCGGCGACGAACGCCCAGGCGTCCGGATCGCCTTCGATGATCTCGATAGCGTCGTAATCGGTTGGCACACCCAGCATCTGCAGCTTGACGTCATATTGGTCCGACCAGAAGTATGGCACCTCGTCGTAGTTCTCCGCGCGCTCCGGCCCCGCCAGCAGAGTCCGGGCCGCGGCAGCGCCCTGACGGGCCGCGTCTTCCCAGTGCTCGGTACGCAGGTGCCGTTCGTATAGCGGGTGCCACCACCGCGCGACATCGCCGGCGGCGACAACGGCCGTCCCGGCGCCGCCCTCGGCCGTGCCCGTGGCGTCGCAGATCACGCCGTCGTCGATTCGCAGTCCGGAGCCGTCCAGCCAATCGGTGGCAGGACTCACCCCGAGGCCGACGACGACGAGATCGGCCGGGATCCGCGAGCCGTCGGTGAGCCGAACACCCTGCACCCGGCCGTCACCCTCGAATCCGTCGACGCCGACTCCAACCCGCAGATCCACGCCATGTTGCCGATGCAGCTCGGCCCAGCGCGGTGCAAGCTCCTTACCCAGCGCGGCCAGCAGTGGGCCGCTGGCCTTTTCGATCAGCACAACGTCCAGGCCTAGCGACCGGCAACTCGCGGCGACCTCGGCGCCGATGAACCCGCCGCCGACGACCACAACCCGCGGACGCGAACCCAGCCGGTCCCGGATGGCCAGGCAGTCGTCAACCGTGCGCAGCATCAGCACCCCGTCGGGAACCGGGCCGCCCGGCCATTGGCGCGGGACCGCGCCGCTGGCGACCACCAGTCCGTCGAACGGCAGCGAAAGGTCCTGACCGTCGTCACGCACGTGGACGGTGCGCGAGGACATGTCCAACCCGAGGGCCGACGCGTCCCGCAATACGCGCGCGTCCATATCGAATTGCGGCGCGAGATCGACACCGGCCCGGTGCACCTTGCCGGTGAGGAACTTCTTCGACAGCGGCGGGCGATGGTACGGGGCATGCCGCTCGGCGCCCACGATGGTCAGGGCGCCGTCATAGCCCTCCTGCCGCAGCGTCTCCGCCGCTCGCGTGCCCGCCACGCCGGCACCGACCACCACGACGTTCTCCAGCATCGCTCAGTCCTTCACCGTGATGGCCTGCGTGGGACAAGACACTTCGGCGCCGATCAACTGCTGGCGCAGCTCCTCCGGCGCCTCCTCCTGCAGTACATGAAGACCGTCCTCGCGTACGTCGAACACGTCGTGGCAGATGCTCATGCACACGCCGTTGCCGTCGCAGGTGTCAAGATCTACCGAAACCTTCATCGAACCTCTGCCTTTCGTGCTCCGTTGCCGGAAGTTTCGATCCCTTGCGTCTGATCCGGTGACTTCCCTTGGGATCGTGCCCGCTCCCGGGCGGCCTTCGCCACTGGCGAATACGCCAGGTAGTCGATCGCCATCTGCGTGGACGCTTCTTGGTTGGGGTGATGGCTGGGTCGCATGTATCGGACCGGCGTCGTCACCATGAGCTTCCATGGGCCCGGCAACCGGTACTCGCGGGCGGCCCAGAGCCAGTCCCGCCAGCGCCACTTGCGATCGATGGTGGGATCTTGGGCCATCAGGTAACGAGCCCCCGCGACCCACCAACCGATGAACAGCGGCGAGACGAACAACATCGAGAACGCCCTGATCAAGTAGTTCCCGGAGACGTGCTGGTAGACGTCGTACACGAGCGAGCGGTGCTCGACCTCCTCGGCGCCGTGCCAGCGCAGCAGGTCAAGCATCATGGGGTCGGCCTTCGCGTAGTCCAGACCTCGATTCGTCAGCACCCACTGGCCCAACATCGCGGTGTAATGTTCCAGCGCGGCCACATCGGCCAGCCGCCGATACAGCCACCAGCGCTTCATGGCCGGCGGAAACCACTTGGGCGGGTCACCCAGCGTCATCGACAACAGCCTCCCGAGCCGATCGGTGTACGGCTTGGTGTCGATGCCCTGATCGGCCAGGTGGTCGAGCACCACCTGGTGCGCCCAGGCATGCCAGGACTCCTGCTGGATGAACGGCTTGATCGCCGCCTCCAACTCCGGGTCATCAACCAGCGACGATGCCTCAAGGACGGCCTTGATGAAGTGGCGCTCGCCCTCGGGCAGCAGCAGGTGCAAGACGTTGATCATGTGCGTCGAGAACGGATCGTCCGGCACCCAGTGCAGCGGCGTCTCCGACCAGTCGAACCGAACCATCCGGCGGTACATCGGATGTCCCTCGTGGTGAAGTTGGACCTCGGGCATCGAAAGCTCCTCCCGGCCGACCGGGCGTGCTTGGTCGGTCTTTCCCTTCAGGTCCACCGTGACCGAGCCATACTGCGGGGCGCGGCGCGGCGAACAACCGTTCACGCAGCCGCGTACCCACATGGGTGGCGAGTTATGCGTACCAGTGGTACGGGATGCTGAGAGTTCCTGCCGCGCAGAACCGTCGTCAGCGCTACAGCCATTGACTCAGGGCGGTGAACCGCAAAGACCGATTTGATATCGACTACTGCGCGCTACTTCTGTTCACAAAAGTCTCATATCTAACATCACGCGATGCAGGACTTGTCGGGGGATGCTCGCCTCGAGCGGTCACGCGCTATTCCCCGGCGCGACGTGTTGCGGTGCGCCGTCGCTGTGTCTGCACTGCCCGGGTTGTATGCGGGATCGGTAGGTATCGCCGCCCCAGCGACGGCTGCCGCCGCTCCCAGGCTGATCGACTTCGCCATGCGCCAAATCCCGGCGGAACACATTCGAGCCGCCGGCTACTCCGGGGTCATCAACTACGTCTCGCTATCGCGTCCCGGCTCGTCGATGGGCGCCAAGCCGATCACCCGGCCTTACGCCGAGCAGCTGACCGCCGCCGGGCTGATCATCGTCAGCAACTACCAATACGGCAAGCCAGGCGGGACAGCACCATCGGACTTCAGACGCGGGTTCGACGGCGGTGTCGCCGATGCTCGCACCGCCTGGAAGCTGCATACCGCGGCGGGTGGCGGTCAGAGCGCCCCGATCTTCTTTAGCATCGACGAGGACATAAACCGCGACACATGGAACAATTTGGCCCTCAAGTGGTTTCGAGGAATCAATTCGGTACTGGGAGTGCAGCGGACCGGCGTCTACGGCGGTATCGATGTGTGCCGATGGGCCGCCGCGGACGGCGTTATCGGAACTTCGCGCACCCCCGGCCACCGATGGGCGTGGCAAACCAAGGCTTGGTCCCGCGGTCAGATCGAGCCCACCGCGGTTCTCTACCAACGCGTGGTCAGTACCGCGTCGAATCCTGGCCCGGTAGTCGGGGGGCTCGAAGTCGACGTCAACGACGTCCTCGCCGAGGATTGCGGCCAGTGGAACCTACATCGGTGAGCCTGGTGTCGTGGGGCCGCATCATCGACTTCCTTCGATGACCTTGAAAGACAACCGATTCACTCGGAGCAGGTAATCCTATGTCGCTCGGCGCCGGTTGCTCGATCGCCACGCGGCATGCCTCTCCGAGACCATGCGCACGCAAGAAGCCGATGACATCTGCTTCTCTTACAGCTTGCCCGCTTCGCCTTGGGATTGGGCGACAACGCGCAGCACGAGTGTTCGAGGATAGCCGTCTACAACGAGCTGTGACCGGGCGTGTCAGCACCCATCGCGAGCGTCCTTGCCGCCGAGCCGTCGCCAGTGGGCATCAGTTCGCCATCCGCTCGTCGTACTCACTGACATTGTTCGGGGACCACGTAGGCGTGAGGCCGGCACTTTCTCGTGAAGGCCCCCGCGCTCACCGTCGAGAAACTCGCTGCCGATGCGGGTGGTCTGCTTTCGTGTCTCGATAGTGCGGATCTTGACTCCCTCGGACGGGCTTTCCGTCTTGGCGCGGTAGATCCATTCGTCGCCGATCTCCACAGGTCATCATTGCGGTCGAAAACATTGTGCTCAGCGGTATCATTTCGCTGGGCGGAGGGTGGGTATGCAACCTCCCCTAATGAAACTATGCGGAACCAGTTAAGGATGTGCTGCCGCCAGGGGTTTCGGTCGATAACCGGGCCGCACAGTGAATCGACCAACGACCTGTTCTTTCGTGCCCCAGATGGGGCGGTTCAGGCGGATACTCCGCTTTGCGTCGCGCTGATTTGTTTGATGGGCTACCTATAGGGGCAGCAATGAGGGTCGCTGAAGTGCATCTGTTGGATGTTGGCACGGAGTCGTACGGAGATTGCCTGCTGCTGCGATTCGACACCGACGGCCGTCAGACTTGGGTGCTGATTGATGGTGGCCATCGCTCAGACAAAATGCGCCTAGTCGACCAGTTCACCGACATCATGAGGCGTAAGCCGCCGTTTCGCGTAGATCTGTTGCTGATCAGTCATGCCCACGACGACCACATCGGCGCGCTCCCAGACCTAGTGCGGGACGGCTATGTGCTGGCCAACTACGCGCTCATTCCTGACTCAGGTATGGCGTTCGGCCCACCTTTCGACAAGGAGGCGGCCCCCGATGCCGTCAGCCGGGCGATCGCGCTGCTACGCGAGGAGCCACTGGAAGACGTCGAGAGCACCGAGGAGTTGGACGCTCTGGCAATTGACGCCGCAAGTCTGCGAACACGCTATGACGAGATGCGCCGCCACCTCACCAATGCTGGTACCGATGTGGTGTTGTTCGGCTCCGGGAGCACAGTTGGCCTCGCGAGGCTGCGCCGTGCATTCACTCACATAGGGTTGAAGATTCTAGGACCGTCTCCGACGGCCCTTGATCGTGCTGCGGAGCTATTGCGCAGCGGCGGCCAGAACGTCATCGACGCGGCAAAGGCGTTGCGGCTGACTGCTCAAGACAGCGGTGTCATCGTCAATGCACTCGACGCCCAGCAGTATGTTTCGCGGTCCGCTTAGCGTGGGAACGGAGAATGTGCATACCACTGACTGGGCGTTGACAAGGTGGCCCAACCGTTGCTGGGCGTCGAGTGCATTGACGATGACACCGCTGTCTTGAGCAGTCAGCCGCAACGCCTTTGCCGCGTCGATGAC
>NZ_LZJZ01000078.1 GCF_001667585.1 Mycobacterium sp. E2733 | reverse complement strand
CCAGCAGCGGCGCGGCAAGCACCGACAACGCGGTCGCCAGCGCCGGCCGCGAGGTCGTTCAGGGGCTACCAGCCGCCGCGGAATGACGGGCTCAGGCTGGCGTAGGACAGGTTCGCGCCGAACGAGTCGTAGTCCTGAATCTTGGCGAGGTCGTCGAGTTGCTCTTTGGCGCTCGGGTTTTGCTTGACGAATTCGGCGACGATGCTGCTCCAACCGGCTTCAAGTGCTCGCCCAAGTATTGCGGCGGCGAGGGTCTTGTCGTCGGAACGAATTGCTGCCGCGAATGCGTCGCCCGCTTCGTCGGCTTGGGTGAGTCGCGCTGCGCGGTCTTGCGCGTCGCGATAGGCGATGATCTGGCCGGGATCGCTGCTCGTGACGCTGGAAAGCCCGAACAGCGACTTCTCTAGTGACTGCCGCTTGGCGGTGATGAGCTCCTTCTCCTTCTTGCGGAGGTCGCTGAGTTTGGCGCTCACCTGTGCGTGCTCGCTGTCGAGTTTGGCCCGCTTCCCCGTGTCGGTGAGGGTGTTGTCGGCGTCGAGCAGGTCGGTGGTGCGGGCCCATCGGCTCTGAATGTTCGCGGCCTGCTTGCGCAGATCGTCGATCTGGGATTCGAGCTGTGCCAGAGACATTGCGTGGGTTTCCTTTCTGGGTGGGTTAGGCCGAGGCGCGGCCGGTGGAGAGGTTCCAGAGTTCTTGGACGGTGAGCGCGATTGGGTGCTCGCCGTCCCAGACTTTGATGAAGGCTTCGACCACAGAAGCCCATCGGTTGTCGACAGCTACGCGCAAGATTTCGACTTGCACGAGGTTGCTGTCGGCGGACTGTAGTAGCTCGCGCGCCGCGTTCTCGGTGTGGAGAGCCGCCACAACTCGGTTAGGGACGACCCTTCTGAAAAGGCGGGAGTAAAGGAATTTGATGCGTTCCGCGGTGGCTTGCGCAGCTCGGTCCTGCTCGGCGCGCTTGACGGCGGCGTGGTCGACATTCGCCATGCAGCGTTCGACGATGGTCATACTGGGCAACGCGCCTGTCATGTTAAGTGCGGCCGCTGAACAGGTTGCGCGCGAACGACGCTCGGTCGTCACCCGCCGGCTTGTCGTCGAGTGGGCGCACCCGCTGAATGAGACCGCTGAATTCGTCGTCGGGCAGCTCTCGAAGGTACTGCTCGACTCCCAGCCGTAGGTAATCGATTGGGTTCACTTGCGCTGTATTGCCTTTCGTTCGTTGTATTCGACGACGGCCTGCCGCGGGAAGAGCCATCGACCGCCGACGTTGTGCCCGTCGAGTTGAACTCGGATGCGCCGGACCCACTGCGGCGAGCAGTGCAGGAGCGCGGCTGCGGAGGTCGTGTCGATGACTTCCTCTGCTGCCGATGGTGGCGAGTGTGGCTGGGAAGCACAAGTTTTGGTTTCGCTTACGAAACGAGCGAGTTGGGCGAGTACAGCGTCGAACCCAGCAGGCAAAGGTGGCCTGCCGCCGAGCGTATGGCGGACCCAGAAATCTCGGACGGCATGGTGTAGCAGCACGGCTTCCGCCGCCGAGAACGTGATAGCACCCGATTCTGCGTAGCTCATCTGCCTACCTCTATGTCGACACGCACGACGCTGTGCACACCGATGCACAGCGGGCCGCACGGAGTGAGTTCGGATTCGGCCAGATGCGCTTGCCCGATGGAGTCCCAGTAGGTCCACTCAATGCTGCTCGGGGGGTTGCGGTGGCAGACCAGCGCAGCGCGGACGCTCATAGCCGGGTTCCGTCTGCGGCCAGCAGGTCGGCGTCGTCTTGTCCACCCTCAGCCGGGTCTAAAGACCCCGGCTGGGTGGACAAAGTGGACGGATTCGGTGGACAGCCGGTGGACAAGTGGACAGACCTCATTCAGCGGGCTCCTTGTAGAAAGGACGCTTCTCGGTGCCGTGGTTGATCAATGCACCGGCTTGCAGCAGGTCAGACAGCGCGCGGTGGAAAGTGGCGTTCGACATGTCGGCCGCTGCGCGTAGTTCAGCCTTGGTCGCGCCGATGGACGCGAAGTGCTGGACAAAGATGGATAGGAGCTTGTCTGAGCGCTCGGTTTGTCCACCCCCTCGGTGGACAGATATCGTGCCGCTTTCGGTGCCGGCAACAGGGTCGAGCTTGACCTCATGCCGGTCGTATTCGGGACCGTCTTTTCGCTTCTCGCGGTTCAGTTCGACAACCGCGCCGTCGCGCGTCGTCTTGTAGACGGTGTCCGCGCCAGCCTCAAACGCCGACGATCCACGAAAGGTCTTGCCGTCCTTGCCGGCGTGATGCACTCCGAGGACCACACCCCTGCCGCCGGGCGTGCAGTCGAGCAGCCGTGTCATCGCGTCGACGACGATGCCGCAGTCCTTGGCTGAGTTCTCGTCGGTGCCGACCATGCAGCGCGCGAGAGTGTCGAGCACGACCAGGCCGTAGCCGTTCCACCCGATGAGGGCCGCGAGGTTGGCGACTTCGATAGGCCGAGTGAGGTTGACCGGCTTGGGCAAGACGTCGAACGCGCTATCACCAATCTCTTCCTGCCACGCCGATTCCCACGCGTCGATGCGTCGCTTGAAGCCGAACGCGCCTTCGCCGGCGACATAGAGCACACGGCTGCGCTTGGTGGTCCGGCCTTGCCAGCGCCGGCCCGTTGCGACGGAAGCTGCCCAGTCGAGCGCGATGAACGTGTTGAGCGAGCCATGTCGGCCGAATAGCAGTGCGGTCGTGCCTTGGTCGAGGACGTTGCCGATCAACGGTTCTGGATCAGGCAGCGCCCGCAGCGCCGATCTGTTGAGGAGCGCGTCGGCCAGCACCGGCGGACCGACGCGGTTGCCGTTGCGGTTTGGCGGCTCGTCAGGATTCGGCGGGCCGGGATCGCCGTCGAACGCGCTGCTGTAGGCGGCGAGAATGTCGGCCGGGCGGTCTGCGATCATCATGCGACCTCCCCGTCGCAGGCAGCGTGCAGCTGCTCGGCGAGCACGCGGTCTGGTCCGCCGCGGCGCCAAAGTGTTTGCAGCACTTCAATTTCGAGCAGCGGCACTCGGCCGGACTCGAGGATGTGCAGCGCGGCATCGCGGCCGGCGTCGATCATCTTGTCGGATAGCGGTGGTAAAGAGCATCGGCAGGGCCAGGGGTCGGGGCATCCGCAGTCGAGCGGCATTAGCCGACGCGCGGCCGCGCGACGCCGCTTCACTACGGCCAGGCCGCTATGCTGGTGGCAGTCCATCACCAGGGGCTTTGAGGCCGCCGAATCCTGCCCGGGTCGGCGGCTTCTTCGTTCGTAGATCATGAGGCGACATCGCCGTCGAGCAGGCCGGCGACGAACGCATCGACGTCAGCTTGCGCAATGAGTGCTCGCGCACCAACTTTGACGCGACGCAGCGTGCCGTCGTCGATCAACTGGTAGACGGTGGTGCGGCCGACGCTGAGTTGCTCGCAGACGTCGCTGTTTTTGCATAACTTGCGCTGCGCGGTGGTTTTGGTAGCCATTTGGGTGTTCCTTTGCGGTGAGCATGACGAATCACGCCCCAACCGCATGGAGCCCGCTGGGCCTACGTCTTACACAAGGGCTTACTTCTCTGACAAGCGGAGTTGCCTGGTGCCTCGCACGTTACCCACCAAGTGCCGGAATCGGTTCCGACCTCAGGTAGCCGCGACTGTACTTGCTAATTCCGTGCGCGTCCGTGACGACATGCGCGCATCCTCCGGCTACCCTGCTGGTGCGACCGCTTGACCTCTGGAAGGGCGGTTCATGGCGACTAGGCGGGCTGATGGCGAGGGCTCCTACCGGCAGCGGCCGAATGGGCTTTGGGAAGCATCCACCCGGTACACCACACCGGACGGGGAGCGGAAACGGCTCAGCGTGTACGGGAAGACCCGCGCTGAGGCGCGCGGCAAGCTAAACGACGCGCGCAAGCGGATCGCTGAGGGCGCTCCCCCGCGCGACGACAAGCAGACCGTCGGGTCGTGGTTGGAGTCCTGGCGCACGACGGCGCTGCCAGCGTCGTCTCGCAAAGCAACCGCTCAGGAGCTTTATGCGAATCTGTGTCGCAAGCACTTGGAAGGCGACGCCAAACTTGTCGCGCTGAGGCTCGACCAGATTCGGCCAACCCACATCGAATCGCTCGTAATGCGTCTGCGCGGCAAGGAGTTATCCGACAGCACCGTTCGACAGGTGTACACGGTGCTGCGGGCCGCGCTCGATATCGCTGTCCGCGACGGACTGCTGGCGGCCAATCCGACGGCGAAGGTGAAGCGTCCCGCTGTCACGCCGAAAGAAGCGCGCTATCTGTCCACCGAATTAGTGCGGCGACTCCTGAGCCATCTGGACGGGCTTCGGTACCGGCTAGCGGTGCTGGTCCTCGCGGCAACCGGAATGCGCCGCGGCGAAGTCGCCGGCCTGCGCTGGGCTGACGTCGACCTGACTAAGGGTGAGTTGACCGTGGCCGGCGTCGTCGTGCGCGTCTCTGGCGCGTTGGCGTGGACGGCGCCGAAGCCTGATCGTTCGCGCCGGCGCATCCCGTTGACGACCGGGCTCATCGCCGACTTGAAGAAGCACCGCAAGACGCAGATCGCCGAGCGCCTGCACGCCGGCGACCAATGGGTCGAAACGGGCGCCGTGTTCGCCACCGAGGGCGGCGGGTGGCTCGACCCGCGCAACCTACTGCGCACCGTCGAGATTGCAGCGGGCAAGGCTGGGATCGAGAACGTCGGCGCGCACACGCTGCGCCACTCGGCGGCCGTCGGCTGGTTGGAGTCCGGCGTCCACATCAAAGCCGCGGCCGACTTGCTCGGACATGCGTCGATCAACATCACAGGCGATCTGTACGGGCACACCAGCGATGACGCCGCGCGGGCCGCGGTGAAGGGACTCGGCGATGCGCTCGGACTTTGAAGGCGGTATGCAAAGGCGGTACGCAATGCAAAGAGGCACTTCCGAACTCTCTGAAAGTGCCTCTGACCTGTCGTCGGGCTGACAGGATTTGAACCTGCGACCACTTGACCCCCAGTCAAGTGCGCTACCAAACTGCGCCACAGCCCGGTGCCGCCTCGATCAGCGGCAGCAGGTCGAAAGCCTACCGCAGACGACCCGCCACTCCTCTAATCGACCTTCCCCAACGCGGCGGCCACCTCGTCGACCCAGTTCAGCAGGGCCTGGGCGAGTTCGGCCTCGCGGCCGTAGAACCGCTGGGCCGGCACGGGCACGCTGACCGCCACCGCATGCCCGGTCACGCCCTTGAGCACCGCGCCCACCGCGCAGACGCCCTCGGTCTGTTCCTCGCGGTCATAGGCGACGCCCTCGGCGCGCACCCGCTCGAGCTCCTTTCGCAGCGCCGCGGGGCTGGTGATGGTGTTCGGGGTGAGCGGGGCCAGTCGGGTCGGCTGCTGCGCGGGCGGGAGGCCGGCCAGCAGCGCCTTGCCGTTGGCGCAGCAGTGCAAGGGAAACGACTCGCCCACCGCGCTGATCGCTCGCAACCGGTGCAGCGAGACCACCTGGTCGACGAAGGTCGCGCGGCCCCCGTCCAGTATCGACAGGTCGACCGTCTCCCCCAGCTCCCGCGACAGTTCCTCCATGAACGGGTGCACATCCATCACGACGCCGAGGCGCACGGTAGCGGCCATACGTGCGATCTCCGGCCCCAGCCGGTACCCGCCGCGGCCGGCGCGCGCGGCCACCAGGCCTTCGACTTCCAGCGCGTTGAGGATCCGGCTGACCGTGGAGCGCGCCATGCCCAGCCGGTCGCCGATCTCGGCCTGGCTCAGTCCGCCCGGGTGGGCCTGCAGCAGCCGCAGCATTTCCGCCGCGCGGGCGATGACCTGAATCCCGGCGCCGTCGGCACTCACACCGCCTCCCCCGTCTCGATGCGGTAACTCCCGGTAGGGTCGACGATCGCCACCAGTCGCACGATGCAGCCGTCGCCGCCCACCCAGCGCCAGGGGAACGCCGCGAACGTGACGCGCTTACCGGTGACCTGGTCCAGGTCGCCGCCGACGTTCTCGAAGCCGTAGACGCCGTTGGACAGGATCGCGCGGTGGCACGGTTCCCACTCCGGGAAGTCGTCGAGCACGTGGCGGCCGGTTTCCTCCTCGTATTCCTTTACCGCCCAGGGCAATAGACCGCCCGCCTGTTCGGCGGGGCCGTGCGGGCCGATCGACGTGGCCAACGGGTGGTCCAGTGCCTGGGTGTCGGTGCCGACGGCCTTGACGCCCTTGGCCGCGAACCACTCGCCGGCCTCCTGATAGAAGCCCGGGGAGTAGGCGTAGTACTCGGCGCTGTCGGCGTATTTGTGGTGCCAGCCGGTGTTGACGACGACGATGTCGCCGGGCCGGATCTTCGGCGTCGCCTGCTCCAGGTCGTCGGCGGTGACCACTCCCCACTTGCCCTTGGGGATCGACACCACTACTCCGGTGCCGAAGAAGGCGCTCAGCGGGATCTCGTGCAGGAATGGCGTGCCCTCCACGACGTGCGCGGGGGCGTCGATGTGGGTGCCGGAATGCATTACGGTGGTGATCTTTTGGGTGAGCACGCGGCTTCTGGCCATGTTGTGCAGGCGCTCGATCTTGACGTCCTCGAAGTACGGCCAGGCCGGAACCCCGTGGCCCCAAGGGTGGGACAGGTCGTAGAACTCCAGCTTCGATTCGGCTTCACCTAGCGGCCAATCGATACCCATGTCAGATCCTCTCAGCACGACGTGTATCCCCCGTCCAGATACATCACCTGGCCGGTGTAGAAACTCGACGCGTCACTCAGCAGGTAGATCAGCGCGCCGACGAAGTCCTCCGGTTCGGCGAAGCGGCGCAACGGGATTCGGGCGAACATGGCTTCGCGGGTGGCGCGGCCCTTCTCGTCGTCGGCGTACATCCACTCCGTGAGCTCCGAACGGAAAACCGTGGGGGCGAGCGCGTTCACCCGAATGCCCGCCGCGCCCCATTCGGCCGCCAAGCTTTTGGCCAACAGGTCGGTGGCACCCTTCGACGGGCAGTAGGCGCTGTAGCCGGCGGGGTGGCCGAGCGAGCCCCGCACCGACGACACCAGCACGACGCTGCCACCGGCCCCCTGGTCGAGCAGCACCCGACCGGCCGCCTGACAGACCAGCCAGGCGCCCCGCGCGTTGGCGCCCATCACGTTGTCGAAGTCCTCGACGGCCATCTCGCTGATGGGTGCGACGTGGTTCATGCCCGAGGCCACCAGGACGCCATCGAGTCGGCCGTGCCGATCGACCGCCGCCTGCACCATCGCCCTGGCGTCGGCCGGGGTGTCGGGGCGGCGGGCGACCACCGCGGCGTCGCCGATACCGAGGTCGTCCAATCCCGCGGCATTGCCGCCGGCCAAGGTCAGCCGGGCCCCGGCGTCAGCCAGCGCCCGGGCCGCGACGCTGCCCAACGCACCGGTCGCACCGGTGATCAGGATCGACTTGCCTTCGACGCTGAAGCGCGCGGCGGTGGGCGCTTCCTGTGCCATGTCCACAATGCCTCTAAATCCCGCCATACGGTCTTTTCAACCCGCGTTACGAGAAATATACGGCGCATTCGCCGGTCAAATCAACGGACGATCCTGTGATGTAGCTTTCAGATTCTGTATCGCGGGACATTGCCACGACTGATATCGCCGGTGCTATCGAGTTCGAGAATCACCGATTGGCCCGGGAAAGCCGCCCGGAGAGCCAAAGCTCACCGCCGCTTCGTTCCCCGCTTTTCGCGCACGCGCACGTTGATCCGGATCGGGCTGCCCTCGAAGCCAAAGGCCTCGCGCAGCCGCCGCTCCAGGAAGCGCCGGTAACCGGCCTCCAAGAACCCCGTGGTGAACAGCACGAACGTCGGCGGGCGGGCGGTGGCCTGGGTGGCGAACAGGATGCGCGGCTGCTTGCCCCCGCGCACCGGCGGCGGCGTCGCCGCGACCACCTCCTTGAGCCACGCATTCAGCGGCCCCGTCGGGATGCGCATATCCCACGACGCCAGGGCCGTCTCCATCGCGGGCACCAGCTTCTGCACCGCGCGGCCCGTCCGGGCGGAGATGTTGACCCGCTGCGCCCACCGCAGCTGCACCAGCTCGCGGTCGATCTCGCGCTCCAGCACCTCGCGCCGGTCCTCGTCCACCAGGTCCCACTTGTTGAAGGCCAGCACCAGCGCCCGGCCGGCCTCGATGACCATGGACAGCACCCGCTGATCCTGTTCGGTCAGCGGTTGCGAGGCGTCGATCAGCACGACCACCACCTCGGCCGAATCGATCGCCGAGTGGGTGCGCACCGAGGCGTAGAACTCGTGCCCGCTGGCCTGGCCGACCTTGCGTCGCAGGCCCGCGGTGTCGACGAATCGCCACACCTTGCCGCCCAATTCGATCAGCGAGTCCACCGGATCCACGGTCGTCCCGGCGACATCGTGCACCACCGAACGCTCATCCCCGGCCAGCTTGTTCAGCAGCGAGCTCTTCCCCACGTTGGGTTTGCCGACCAGCGCGACGCGTCGAGGGCCGCCCGGCGCGGGCGCCGCCTCGGACACCTCCGGCAGCGCGGCGAGCACCTGGTCGAGCAGGTCGGCGACGCCGCGACCGTGGATCGCGCTGACGGCGTGCGGCTCGCCAAGCCCCAACGACCACAACGCCGCCGCATCGGCTTCGCCCTTTTCGCTGTCAACCTTGTTGGCGGCCAGGAAGACCGGCTTTCCCGAGCGCAGCAGGATGCGGGCGGCCGCCTCGTCGGCGGCGGTGGCGCCGACCGTGGCGTCGACCACCAGGATCACGGCATCGGCGGTGCGCATGGCCACCGATGCCTGTTCGGCCACCAACTGTTGCAGGCCCTTGGCGTCGGGCTCCCACCCGCCGGTGTCCTGCACGACGAACCGGCGGCCGGTCCAGAGCGCGTCGTAGGACACCCGGTCGCGGGTCACCCCGGGAATGTCCTGCACCACCGCCTCGCGCCGGCCGAGGATCCGGTTGACCAACGTCGACTTGCCGACGTTGGGCCGCCCGACCACCGCCACGACGGGTGCGGGGCCAGCCTCGGCCAGCTCTTCGAGTTCGGATTCGACCGAGTCCCAATCGCTTTCGTCGGTCCAGGTGCCGTCGGACGTCACCGCACCGCCCCGCTTCGCTGCTCGACCAGCTTTAGCAGGTGGTCGACCACCTGCGCCTCGGTCATCTCGCCGGTGTCGACCACCACCGCGTCCGACGCGGCGCGCAGCGGCGACACCGCCCGGGTGGAATCCAGATGATCGCGCCGCCGGACATCGGCCAGCACCGCGTCGTAGTCGCCGGGCAGCCCGGCCGCGACATTCTGGTCGTTGCGGCGCCGCGCGCGGGTCTCGGCGGACGCGGTCAGGAAGATCTTCACGGGCGCGTCGGGCAGGACAACGGTCCCGATGTCGCGGCCCTCGACCACGACGCTGCCGGGCCCCACGGCCATCTCGCGCTGCAACCCGACGAGGCGGGCACGCACGGCCGGGACCGATGACACCGCCGACACCGCGCGGGTCACCTCGTCGCCGCGGATCTCAACCGAAACATCTTCTCCGGCAAGGAAGTAGCGATCGCCGTCCACCGACAGCTGCGCCGTCGACCCGATGCGCCCGACGGCTTCGGCGTCAGCCGGGTCGACGCCCGCGCGCAGCACCGCCAGCGTCACCATCCGGTACATCGCCCCGGTGTCCAGATACCGGGCACCCAGCGCGCGCGCCAATCCCCTTGACACCGAGGACTTTCCGGTTCCAGCCGGCCCGTCGATGGCCACAACCACAGGATTCACAGGCCGATGGTTCGCTCCACTCCCATCACTCACTGCGTTCGTTCCGCTCGTTCCGCTCACAGGCCGACCGCCTTGTACAGCTGGCCGATCTCCCCATGATTCAAAGCCCGGAAGCTGCCCGGCCGCTGCTTGCCCAGCGACACGGGTCCGATGTCGGTGCGCACCAGCGCCTCCACCGGGAAGCCGACGGCGGCCAGCAGCCGGCGCACGATGCGATTGCGCCCCTCGTGCAACACCACCCGCACCAGCGTCTTGCCCGGAATGGCGTCCACCACCGCGAAGTCGTCGACGCGCACAGGGCCGTCATCCAATTCGATTCCCGCCCTGAGTTTTTTGCCCAGCCCGCGCGGTACCGACCCGGCCACCGTCGCCAGGTACGTCTTGGGCACCTCATGGGACGGATGCATCAACCGGTGCGCCAACTCGCCGTCGTTGGTCAGCAGGATCAGCCCCTCGGTGTCGGCATCCAACCGCCCGACGTGAAAGAGGTTCTTGTTGCCGCGCACCCGGCGTTCCACCAGGTCGCCGATGCACGGCCGGCCGCGATCGTCTGACATGGTCGAGTGCATCCCGCGCGGCTTGTTCAGCGCCAAATACACCAGCGACTCGTCGAGGACCACCCTGGCGCCGTCGACGCGGATCACCGAGGTGTCGGGGCTCACCCGAGTGCCCAACTCGGTCACCACCCGCCCGTCGACCTCGACACGGCCGTCGATGATCAACTTCTCGGCCGCTCGGCGCGACGCAATTCCGGCTTGGGACAACACCTTTTGCAGGCGGATCCCCTCGGTCTCGACCATCAATCCTGGTCCAAGTCGAACGTCGTCGCCTGCTCGGGGGCCTGACCGCCCGAGAGCTTGATGAACCGCGGCTCACTGTCCAGGGATTCGCTCAGGTCCTCGATGGTGTCCACATCGGGCAGCAGCGGGGCGATGTCGGGAAGGTCGGCGAGCGACGTCAGGCCCAACCGCTCCAGGAACAGGTCGGTGGTCGCGAACGTTGTCGCGCCGGTGTCGTCGTCGACCCCGGCCTCGGTGATCAGGCCGCGCGCCAACAGCGTGCGCATGACGGCGTCCACGTTGACGCCGCGGACCGCGCTGACCCGCGCTCTTGTCACCGGCTGGCGATAGGCCACCACGGCCAGGGTTTCCAGCGCGGCCCGGGTGAGCTTGGACCGCGCGCCGTCGAGCAGCAGCTTCTCCACGTAGGGCGCGAACCGGGAGCGGGTGTACATCCGCCAGCCCTCGCTGGTCTGGCGCAAGTCGATGCCGCTGTCGCGTTCGGTGAGTTCGTCGGCCATCTGCTGCAGCCGGGCCGCGACCCGGTAGACGGGTTGCTGCGTGGCCGAGCCCAGCGCCTCCGCGGTGACCGGGGTGTCGACCACCAGCAGCAGCGCCTCCAGCACGGACCCGAGTTCCTCGGCGTCCATGGGCGCCGCCTCGGCGATCTCCGGGATACTCGCGTCGAAGTCGTCGTCAGTCACCTATTCGTCCCGCACTTCTACCAAGGCTTCGCTGGCCGGACGTTCCCCGGTCCAAGAAATCTGGAGCACGCCAAGCGGCTCCGACTGGTCGAATGCTACCGCCCGGCTCCGATACAGCTCGAGCAGCGCCAGGAAGCGTCCGACGACCTCCATCGGCGCCTCGCAGTCCGCGACCAGCTCGGAGAACGTCGCCCAGCGCCCGCTGCCGCGAGACTCCAGGATCTCCAGCAACTTCTTGGCCTGCTCGGGCACCGAGACCTGCACCTCGTGCAGGTGTCCGATGGCCACCGTGGGCGCGGGACGCGGGCTGAACGCGATGGCGGCGATCTGGGCGAACCGTTCGGCGTCGACGCCCAGCATCACCTCCGGCAGCAGCTCGGTGAATCGGTCCTCCAGCGCCACGGCGCGCGGGTAGCTGCGCAACGCCGTGGCCTCCAGCTCGGCGAACATCTCCGCGACATGCTTGAACGCGCGGTACTGCAGCAGCCGGGCGAACAGCAGGTCGCGCACCTCGAGCAGCGCCAGGTCCTCTTCGGCGTCGATCTGGCCGGCGGGCAGCAGCCGGGCGGCCTTCAGGTCGAGCAGGGTCGCGGCGACCACCAGGAACGCAGTGGTCTCCTCAAGATCGAGCTGGGAGCCGATCTCGCGGGTGTAGGCGATGAAGTCATCGGTGACCTGGTGCAGCGCCACCTCGGTGACGTCGAGGCGGTGGGCGAAGATCAGCTGCAGCAGCAGATCGAACGGCCCCTCGAAGTTGGTCAGGCGGACTTGAAAACCGTTCTTGGGTGGCGCCTCACCGTTCGCGCTGGCCGTCACGCGCCGAATCGGTCGATGAACTCGCGGGCCAGGGCGCGGTAGGCGACGGCGCCCGTGGAACGCGGAGCCCAGGTGGTGATGGGCTCGCCCGCCACGCTGGTCTCGGGGAATCGGACGGTCCGAGTGATGACGGTGTCGAACACCAGGTCGCCGAACCGCCCCACCACCCGGGCCATCACCTCACGCGAGTTGACCGTGCGCGGGTCATACCGGGTCAGCAGGATGCCGCTGATCTCCAGCTTCGGGTTGAGCCGGTCACGCACCTTGTCGACGGTGTCCGTCAGCAGCGCAAGGCCGCGCAATGAGAAGAACTCGCATTCGGTGGGAATCACCACACCGTCCGAGCAGGCGAGACCGTTCACGGTGAGCAGACCCAGCGACGGCTGGCAGTCGATCAGGACGTAGTCGTAGCGGTCCAGCACCGGATGCAACGCCCGGCCCAGAGTCTGTTCGCGGCCCACCTCGTTGACCAGCTGGATCTCGGCGGCGGACAGGTCGATGTTGCTGGGCACCAAGTCCAGGTACCTGATCCGGGTTTGCAGCAGCACATCGTCGATCGACACGCGCGGTTCGACCAGCACGTTGTGGATGGTCTTCTCCAGCTCGTAGTGCGGGACGCCGAGCCCGGCGGACAGCGCACCCTGCGGGTCCATGTCCACCAGCAGCACCCGCCGGCCGTATTCGGCCAGCGCGGCGCCCAGGTTGATCGTCGACGTGGTCTTCCCGACGCCGCCCTTCTGGTTGCACATCGCGACGACCTTGGCCGGGCCGTGCGAGGTGCGCGGCTGCGGTTCCGGGATCGCCCGCGGCGGCCGCCCGGTCAGACCGAGCTCGACGCCGCTGTCCGGCTGCTCAGTCATGGCGGGGCTGTTCGGGAGGTGAACATCGACCGAAAGTCTAACGGGTTGACGCGCACAAGCCGGGCGACGCGCAAGGCGTTTCACCAGCGAATATGGCCGCTAACCTGCAATGAGTCACATGCGTCCCACCAGCACCAGCAGTAGCTCTCGAGGCGGCCTATCGTGGTCCTTCATGGACCTCAAGCGACGGATTCCCCTCCTGCGATGGTCGGTTTGGCGGATGGCGACGGGGGCACGCAACATCACCACGACGGGTCAGATCGGCGACGGACGCGAAGCCGCCGCAGTGGACTACGTCCTGCGGAACGCCAAGTCAGGCGACATCGACGATGTGCTGGCCACCATCGACAGGTTCGCCTACGAGAAGTCGATGCTGATCAACGTCGGCGACGAGAAGGGACAACTCCTCGACGCCGCGGTGCGCCGCGCCGACCCGGCGGTGGCGCTGGAGTTGGGCACCTACGTCGGATACGGCGCGTTGCGCATCGCCCGCGCCGCCCCGAACGCCACGGTGTACTCCGTCGAACTCGCCGAGGCCAACGCCGCCAACGCCCGGCGCATCTGGGCCCACGCCGGCGTCGCCGACCGGGTGACGTGTGTCGTCGGCACCATCGGTGACGGCGGGCGCACCCTGGACGCCCTGGCCGACGAGCACGGGTTCGCGTCCGGTGCCCTCGACTTCGCGTTTCTCGACCACGACAAGGACGCCTACCTCGACGACCTGCAGAGCATCATGGCGCGCGGTTGGCTGCGTCCGGGCGCGATCGTGGTCGCCGACAACGTCCGGGTGCCGGGCGCGCCGAAGTACCGCGAGTACATGCGCCGGCAGCAGGGCAAGCAGTGGAACACCGTCGAGCACAAGGCGCACCTGGAATACCAGTCGCTGGTTTCCGACCTGGTGCTGGAGTCCGAGTACCTGGGCTAGTCAGCTCGGCATCACGGGCACATGAAGGCGATCGGCGGACATTGCCGGGGCGTGATGGCTTCCGGCGGAGGGTTGTCCCCGTCCCAAACCGGGGCGATCTGGCCGCTGTACGAGGTGACGACGTTGCCCATCCCGTAGTTGGTGAAGTAGAAGGTGTGGCATACGTTCCAGTCCCAGACGACGTCACCCGGCCCCGTGGGCGGGTCGTGTCGCTGCCCCGGGCACCAATGGTGCGGACCGAAACCGTTGTCCGCGTGAGCGGTCGCCGCGGCGAATCCCAATCCGGCGATCGCGAGGCCGCCCGAGAGCAGCGCCCCGGCGATCCTCTTCATGGCTTGATTGTGTGGCATAGCGACGACGGTGCCGCCCGCGCTTTGCTACCGATCCCAATTACTGCGCGCGCGGATGCGCTTCCGCCCACACCTCGCGCAGCGCGTGCACGGTGACCATCGTGTAGATCTGGGTCGTCGTCACCGAGGCGTGTCCCAGCAACTCCTGCACCACCCGCACGTCGGCGCCGCCCTCGAGCAGGTGGGTCGCGAACGAGTGCCGCAGCATGTGCGGCGACACGCCCGACCTGATCCCGGCGCGCTCGGCGGCGTCCTGTAGCACCTGCCACGCACTTTGCCGCGACAGCCGGCCGCCGCGCACGTTGAGGAAGATGGCCGGTATCCCGCGGCCGCGACGCGCCAGGTCCGGTCGGCCCCGCACCAGATAGGCGTCCAGCGCGTTCACGGCGGGCCGCCCGATCGGCACCAGCCGCTGCTTGCCGCCCTTGCCGCGCAGCAGCACCGACCTGGCCCGGGTGTCGACGTCGTCGACGTCGAGGCCGACAGCCTCGGAGATGCGCGCCCCGGTCGAGTACAGGAGTTCCAGTAGCGTCCGGTTGCGCAGCGTGAGCGGGCCGTCGGAGGCGCTGTCTCCGCCCGCGCCGTCCAGCAGCGCCAGCACCTGGTCGATGGTCAGGCTCTTGGGGAGCCGGCGGCCCGGGGTGGGCGGCCGGACCGCGCGCGCCACGTCCAGCTCGGCGAGGCCTTCGGCCGCGGCGAACCGGTGTAAGCCGCGCACCGCGATCAGGGCCCGCGCCGCCGACACCGCAGACAACGCCGGCGTACCCGAGTCCGGGTCGCCGCGACGCAGCGCCACCAGGAACTCGCTGACGTCGTCCTCGCCGACCTTGGCCAAATCGTGAATTCCGCGGTCCGACAAGTGCTTTGTGTAGCGGCGCAGGTCGCGGCGATAGGAGCTGAGGGTGTTAGCCGCGACGCCCCGTTCGATCGTGAGGTGGTCGAGGTAGCCCTGCACTTGGGTGTCCAGGGCTACCGTCGTCACTGCGCGGCCTTCCGCGCGACGAACGCGGTCGGCTTGTCAGGCCACGGGCTGTCCACCGGCCGCGGTTCGGCACCGCCCTCGGTCACCACGTGGGCGGCCAAAACCCCGGCTATCGCAAGGGAATTCACGATCTCGCCGCTGAACACCTGGCGGACCGCATCGGCGACGGGAACCCAGCGCATCGTCATGTCGGCTTCCTCGTGATGCGCCTCCGGGCGCGCCGCTTCGGTCAGCTCGGTGGCCAGATAGACGCGCACCGATTCGTCGCTGAAGCCCGGTGCGGAATTCAGGTCGACCAGCACCTGCCACGTGCCGGCCCGCAGGCCGACCTCCTCTTGGAGCTCACGGGCCGCCGTCTGCTGCGGCGGCTCCCCCACCACGTCCAGCAATCCCGCCGGAAGCTCCCACAACCGCCGGCCGAACGCGTGGCGATATTGGTAGACCATCGCGATCTCGTCGGCCTCGTTCAACGCCACAATGGCGACGGCACCATAGTGCTCGACGACTTCACGAATCGCGGTGGTACCGCCCGGCATTCGGACATGGTCGCTGCGCAGCGCGAAAATCTTTCCCGTGTACAGCGTTTCGGATGACGCCGTCTCGAAATCGTGTTCAGCCACGGGTCGCGGGCTCAGGTAGCGACTGGCTGACGCCGTCCCGCTGCTGGTTGCCGTTGGAGGCGTGCTCGGGGATCTCCACCGGAAGCAGCTCGCCCGACTGGTAGTCCAGGGCCGCCCCGACGAACGCGACGAACAGAGGGTGCGGCCGGGTGGGCCGGCTCTTGAGCTCCGGGTGGGCCTGGGTCCCGACGATGAACGGGTGCACCTCCGGAGGGTACTCGACGAACTCGACCAGATGCCCGTCGGGCGAGGTTCCGGAGAACCGCAGGCCGCTCTCGGCGATCTTGTCGCGGTAGGCGTTGTTGACCTCGTAGCGGTGCCGGTGCCGCTCCGATACCTGCGTGGTGCCGTACGCCTGGGCGACGACCGAATCCGGCTGCAGGACGGCGGGATAGGCGCCCAGCCGCATCGTGCCACCCAGGTCGGCCTGGCCGGCCACGGCGTCGACTTGGTCGGCCATCGTGGAGATCACGGGATCCGGTGTCCCGGGGTCGAATTCGGCCGAATTGGCCTTCTCGAGCCCCGCCGAGCGCGCGGCCTCGATCACGATGCATTGCAGACCGAGGCACAGGCCCAGCACCGGCAGCCCACGCGACCGCGCGTAGCGGATGGCGCCGATCTTGCCCTCGATCCCGCGGATGCCGAAGCCGCCCGGGATCAGCACGCCGTGCACGTCGCCCAGCGCCGCCGCCGCACCCGCCGCGGTCTCGCAGTCGTCGGAGGCCACCCATTGCATCTCCACCTTGGCGTGGTGCTTGAACCCGCCGGCACGCAGCGCCTCGGTGACCGACAGGTAGGCGTCCGATAGCTCAACGTACTTGCCCACCAAAGCAATCCGTACGGTCTCGTGCGGCTCATGCACCCTGCGCAGCAGGTCGTCCCACTCGGTCCAGTCGACGTCGCGGAACGGCAAGTTGAGCCGGCGCACCACGAACGCGTCGAGCTCCTCGCGGTGCAGCCGCTTCGGGATGTCATAGATCGACGGTGCGTCCGGGGTGGAGATGACGCCGTCGATGTCGACGTCACACATCAGCGCGATCTTGTTCTTCAGCGCTTCGGGGACGTCCCGGTCGCAGCGCAAGATCAGCGCGTCCGGGGTGATACCGATGCTGCGCAGCGCCGCCACCGAGTGCTGGGTGGGCTTGGTCTTGAGTTCGCCCGACGGCGCCAGGTACGGCACCAGCGAGACGTGCAGGAAGAAGACATTCTCCCGGCCCAGGTCGTGGCGGACCTGGCGCGCCGCCTCCAGGAACGGCTGCGACTCGATATCGCCGACGGTGCCGCCGATTTCGGTGATGACCACGTCCGGGCGGTTGCCATGGGCGTCCGGCTCGGCCATCGCCATGATCCGGCTCTTGATCTCGTCGGTGATGTGCGGGATCACCTGCACGGTGTCGCCGAGGTATTCGCCGCGCCGCTCCTTGGCGATGACCGTCGAATACACTTGGCCCGTCGTGACATTCGCCGAGCCGGACAAGTCGCGATCCAGAAACCGCTCGTAGTGGCCGACATCGAGGTCGGTCTCGGCCCCGTCCTCGGTGACGAACACCTCGCCGTGCTGGAACGGGTTCATGGTGCCCGGGTCGACATTGAGGTACGGATCCAGCTTTTGCATCGTCACGTACAACCCGCGGGCCGTCAGTAGCTGACCGAGGCTGCTGGCGGTAAGACCCTTACCCAGAGAGGACGCGACGCCCCCGCTGACGAAGAGGTGCTTGGTGGCGGTTTGCGGGTGCTTTCGCACAGGCGGCCTCCGTGAAGACGGGCAGGGCGTCGAATTTCTAGCCGATAACTAGTTGGGCCTGCCGACCCACGGAAACCCACCCTAACATCCACCACGGAAGTGTCGCGGCGAACACGCCCGCTACTGAGGCACCGTGATCGACGTCGCGCCGTGACCGGTGCCGTACTGACCGGCGTGGCCGCCGTTCATCAGATCGTGCAGGCCCAGCACCGCCGTGATGCGGCCGGGGGCGGTGTCGACGTCGTCGACGGTGCTGACCGCCGAGTTCATCCCGGCGTCGGCGCGCGTCACGGCGACGGCCGCGCCGCCGGTCGCCGAACCGTCCCGCCCGGCCAGCAGCGTGCCCGAGCCGTGCGGCGCCAGCGCGGCGGCGAACCGGGCGACGCTGACGCCCTGATTGCCGGCGTCCTGGGGCAGCGAGCCGCCGGTGACGACCAGCGCGGCATTCGCCGCGCCCAGGTGATCGCTCGGCTGATACGTGATGAATCCGGTGTCGCGCAGCGCTGCCAGCACGGTGTCGCGCTGCGGCTCGTCAACGGGTGGGACCGCTGGATTGGCGTTGATGAGCAAGGCAATGCCCATCAGGTCGCCGGCCTGCGAGCCCTGGTCGACGAGCTTGGTGCTCAGCTGCTGACCGGCGGGCAGGATCGACGAGTTGACCACGGTCTGCAGCTTCTCCGCGGAATTGGCCTCGACGAATTCCGGGGTCAGCGACACGGTTCCGGTGACCGCGCCGCCGGCCTGGCCGATGATCTTCGACACCGCGGCCACGTCGTCGTCTTTGGCGTCCGGGGTGCGGAACACCACGACGGACTTGCCGCCGAGCGCGTCGTGCACCATCCGACCGGCCAGCTGGATGTCGAAGTTGTTTGCCGCGCTGAGCTTTTCGTTGAGCACGTTCTTCTGGTCGTTGAGCCCGTTGATCTGGGTGTGCAGGTCCCGCTTCTCGTCACGCAGGCTGGACAGCAGGGTGTCGGACAGGAAACCGGAACCGAGCACCACTCCCACGGCCAACGCCAGGAAGACGGCGGCCAGCGATAACGCGTGTTGACGGAGCGAGATCATCTTCGGCCCTAGCTCACCAAATGCTGAACCCACAGGGAGAAGTGGTTCCAGTAGTCGGTGACCCAGTGCAGCACCACGCCGTCGGTGCGGGACACCCACAGGGCGACGATGACCGCGATGAGCATGGTCAGCGCCAGCAGTGCGATGGCGCCCGCCGAGATGTGGTTGCGGTACAGGGTGGCCACGGCTTTGGCATCCACCACCTTCTCCCCGACCCGAAGCCTGGTCAGGAACGTCGAGGGGTTGCTGTGCGCACGCGTGCGGTCGAAGAACGTCTCGATGTTGGCGGTGTGGCCGGCGGTCACGAGCAGCGCGGCGCCGTGGTGATCGGCCAGCAGCAGGGCCAGGTCGATCGCCGAACCCGCGGCCGGAAAGGTCATCGCCCCGACACCGAGGTCCTGGATGCGCTCCAGGCCCGGCGCGTGGCCGTCGGCGTCGGCGGGCAGGACGACCTGGGCGCCGCACTTGAGGGCATCGGTGCTGATGTGGTCGGGGTCGCCGACGATGACCTGGGGGCGATAACCCGCCTTGCGCAACACATCCGCGCCGCTGCCCACGCCGAAGAGCACCGGCTGGTACTCCTTGATGAACGGCTTGAGGGACTTCAGGTCCTCCTCGGCGCTGGGCTCGTCGGCGACGATCACCACGTGCCGGCGGCGCAGGTCGACGTCGATGTCGGGGATGCCGATGCCGTCGATCAGCAGCGGGCTTTCGCTCTTGATGAACTCGATTGTGTTGCCCGCGAACGCCTCCAGGTGCGCGGACAGGCCGCTCTTGGCTTCCCGCATCAGGTCGGCGATGTCGTGGTCGGTGCGCTCGGTGCCGCGGACCAGCCTGCGGTCGCCGGAGTACACCCCGCCTTCGTACAGGCGGATCTTGGCGCCGTCCTTCACCTTCTTGAAGATGTCCGGTCCGGTCTCGTCGATCAGGGTGACCCCGTTGTTGACCAGCACCTCCGGCCCCATATTGGGATAGCGGCCCGAGACCGACGGCGAGGCGTTGACGACCGCGGCGATATCGGCCTCCACCAGGGCGTCCGCCGTGATGCGGTCCAAATCCAGGACGTCGAGCACCACGATGTCGCCGGGGCACACCCTGCGCAGCAATCGGTCGATGTTCCGGTCTACCCGCGCGGTGCCGACGAGGCCCGGCCGGGCGGTGTTACGGGTTAGCAGGCCTGACATCTTCATGGGGGCGATTCTGTCGGTGATGCACGGAGGACGCGTGGAGGCGCGCCGTAACATCAGCCTCAGAAGTTATCTAGAGTCCCATTAGTCACAAGCCGCTAACGGCTTGGTCGCGCGAGGCGCACAGTTGCACGGGTTCAGCGGCGTGTCGCCGCGCAAACGCGCACGCTCGCGCGGAGCGCAGAACCCGGGCGAAGCGTTAGATCTCATCCTTCTGCGCCGCGTCGAGCAGTTCGCGGGCGTGCGCACGGCCGCTGTCGGACTCGCCGAGCCCGGCCATCATCCGCGCCAGCTCGACGACCCGCTCGTCGCCGGTGACCCGCCGCACCACGCTGGTCCCCTTCGGTCCGGCGCTGTGCACCACCAGGTGCACGTCGGCATACGCCGCGACCTGCGGCAGATGCGTCACCACGATGACCTGGTGCGTGCGCGCCAACCGCGCCAACCGCCGGCCGATCTGCACCGCGGCCCGGCCGCCGACGCCGGCGTCGACCTCGTCGAACACCATGGTGGTGCCCTCGGAAATTTTGCGCGAGGCGGCCAGCACCACCTCCAAGGCCAGCATCACCCGGGACAGCTCGCCGCCGGAGGCGCTCTTGGCCAGCGGCAGCTGGTCCATCCCGCGGTGCGCGGCGAAACCGAACTCCACCTGATCGACGCCGTCGGCGCCCGCCCGGGCCAGCTCGCCCGACGGAAGCGCGAGCGCGGCCGGGTCGTCCTTGTCGGCGGCCACGTCGTTGGTCACGTCGATGGTGAATTGAGCGTCGGCCATCGCGAGCCCGGAGAGCTCGGCGGTGATCTCTTTGGCGAGCCGCTTGGCGGCCTTCCGCCGAATACCACTGAGATCGACTGCGGCTTGGCCCAATTCACGCGCGAGCTCGTCGACCCGGGCCGCCAGCGCCGTCAGGCCTTCCTCGGATACGTCGAGTTGGGCAAGTCGGCGCCGCGACTCGTCAGCCCAGCGGAGCACCCCGTCGATGTCCGCGGCGTACTTGCGGGTCAGCGTGCGCAGTTCGGCTTGCCGGGCCAGCCTGGCTTCCAGCGCGCTGGCATCGACCGGCAGCTCGTCCAGGAAGCCGCTGAGTTCGCCGGCCGCGTCGGCGACCACCGTCAGCGCCTCACCTACTTGCCCGGCCAGCGCACGTAGCTTGGGGTCATCGGTCGACTCCAGGGCGGCCCGTGCCCGCCCCAGGCTGTCGGCGGCGCTGTGCCCGGAGGCCTCCGCGTCGTCGGGCGCTCCGGAGAGCGCCGCGTGGGCGGTCATCGCGGCCTCCCGCAGCGTGTCCAGTTCGGAGAGCCGCACGATATCGGCGACCAATGCGTCGTCCTCGCCCGGCTGCGGGTCGACGGTGTCAATCTCGTTGAGCGCGAAGTTCAGTCGGTCGGATTCCAGGGCGAGTTCGCGCATGCGATTCCGGCGGTCGACCAGGTCGTGCCGCGCGGTGAGCCAGGCGTCGCGCAGTTTGCGGTAGCGCTCGAGCGCGGGGCCGGCCTTGGCGAACCGGTCGAGGGCGCCGCGTTGTTCCTCGGGCCGCATCAGCCGCAGCTGGTCGTTCTGCCCGTGCAGGGTGAGCAGCTCGGTGGTGAAGTCACCCAGCGATTTGGCGGGGACGCTGCGGCCGCCGAGATACGCCCGCGACGGGCCGTCGCGGCTGACCGATCGCAGCGCGATCACGCTGCCGTCCTCGTCGCGCTCCGCTCCCGACGCGTCCAGCATCTCGTCCAGTTGCGCCACCGCGGCATCCTCGAGATCGGTTGTGGTGAAACGGCCTTCGACAACCGCGCGGTCGGCCCCCGACCGCACCCGGGTGGCGTCGGCGCGGGCGCCGCCGAGCAGGTGCAGGCCGGTCACCACCATGGTCTTGCCGGTGCCGGTCTCGCCGGTCAGGACGGTCAGGCCACGGTCGAACTCCCCCACCGCTGCGCTGATGGCGCCCAGCGACTCGATGCGGATTTCGGTCAGCATCTACTTTCCACGCCACCCGGTGACCGGCAACCGGAACTTGCGGACCAACCGGTCGGTGAACGGCGCGCTGTCCAGCCGCGCCCATTTCACCGGTGTGTCACAACGTTTCACCTCGATCCGGCTGCCGGCGGGAATCAGCATTTCGCGGCGGCCATCGCAAAACACCAGGGCGTCATGACCGTCCGCCTCGATCTCGATGGCGATGGTGGCGTCGGGGCTGGTGACCATCGGCCGGCCGAACAGTGCGTGAGCATTGTTGGGCACCACCAAGATTGCCTCGAGGTCCGGCCACAACACCGGCCCGCCCGCGGAGAACGCGTAGGCGGTGGACCCGGTGGGCGTCGACACCAGCACACCGTCGCATCCGAACGACGACACCGGCCGCCCCTCGATCTCGACGACCACCCCCAGCACGCCCAGCCGCGGGCCTTTCTCCAGGCTGACTTCGTTGAGCGCCCAGCCGTGTTCGATTTCACGGCCGCCCGCGCGCACGACCACATCCAGCGTCAGGCGGTCCTCGACCCGGTAGTCCTTGGCGACGACGTGGTCCAGCACCCGGTCGATGGCCTCCGCCTCGGCCTCGGCCAGGAAACCGATCCGGCCCAGGTTGACGCCCAGCACCGGGATCCCGGCGTTGCGGGCCAGTTCGGCCGCGCGCAGGAAGGTGCCGTCCCCACCGAGCACCAGCACCAGTTCGCAGCCGACGGCGGCCTGCGGATCGGCGTCGACCACCTCGATTTCGACGCCCATCGCCCGGATGTCGTCGGGAGCCACGTGCAGCGAGCCGCGGTCGACCGCCTCGGCGGACAGGACGCGAAGGGCAATATCGTTGTCGCCCAACACTTTCTGGACACGGGCCGCCGTATCGGTGGCTTCTTCGCGGCCGGTGTGGACCACCATCAGCACGGTGCGATGCTCGGTCATGACGGGCCCTCGTCTACCGCGCGCCGCACCGCTGCCACCAATTCGTCATCCGCCAATCCCCGATCGGTCTCGCCGCGCAGCCACAGGAAGTATTCGACATTGCCCGACGGGCCGGGCAGCGGGCTGGCGGTGACCCCGACGGGATGCCAGCCCAGCTGGTCGGCGCGCCGCGCCACCGCCAGCACGGCATCGGCACGCAGGGCGGGGTCGTGCACCACTCCGCCGGGGCCAACCAGGCCCCGGCCCACCTCAAACTGCGGCTTCACCATGGGAACGATATCCGCGGTGGGCGAAGCACATCCAGCCAGCGCGGGCAGCACGGTGGCGAGCGAAATGAAGGACAGGTCGGCCACGATGAGGTCTACCGGTCCGCCGATCGCCTCGAGGGACAGGTCGCGGGCGTTGGTTCGCTCGACGACGACGACCCGCGGGTCGCAGCGCAGCGACCACGCCAGCTGCCCGTATCCGACATCCACCGCAACCACCTCGGCGGCCCCGCGATCCAGCAGGACCTCGGTGAACCCACCCGTGGACGCCCCCGCGTCCAGGCAGCGGCGGCCCGCCACCGGGATTCCGAAGGTGTCCAGGGCGCCGATCAGCTTGTGCGCGCCGCGGGAGACCCACCCCCGTTCGCCGTCGTCGGCGACGGTCAGGGCCGCGGTGACGGCGACGGCCGTTCCCGGCTTGCGCGCCGGCAGGCCATCGATGCTGACCCGTCCGGCGCCGATCAACTCGGCGGCCTGCTGACGCGATCGCGCGAGGCCGCGCCGAACCAGCTCGGCGTCGACGCGGGCGCGGCGAGACATGCGCGCACTCAGCCCTTCTCCGCCGACTCCAGCGCGGCGAGCAGCACGTCGTGCGCCTCGGAAAGGCGACGCGCTATCTCCTCGAGCTCGGCGAGCGACGGCTTCCGTTCGGCGTCGGCCGGATCGGGAAGCTGGACAAGCAGGGCGTCGATTTCCGCGCGAATCTGATCGGGGTCGATTCTCATCGCGTAGAAACTCCTGTGCGCTGTACTTTGGGTGTCTGAACTGCGGTTTTCATCTGCGCTCTAGGCCACGATGTCCGTTCTTGAGCGCGCGGCGGGGGGTTGGACTCGATCGCATGGAAGATGTTATCCCCTGCCGCCGCGGCGGCGTGTTCTTCGGTTTGCCAGGTTCGGGAACCAACCCCCGAAAGCCTACCGATGCTTGACGGAACACCCGGCGAGGACGCGGCAATTCATGCTGGGTCGCCCACCACGCCCAGCGGTGAGGAGTCCGTTTTCATCGTGGTATACCGGCGTTGACGGGGCGGCCGCCGTTCCGGTTCTCGCGCGCGGCCAAGCGCACGGTGGCCCCTTCGAATTGGCACTTCAGAATGTGTGGCGATGCACGGCCGACACGACAGCGTGTCGGTAGCCTTCGCTAGAACCGCTGCACGACGCCGCCGTGGAGCTGACATGCGTAGCGGATGTGCTTATCGAACGAAAAGCTGCCGTCCTTGCAGGCGGCGGTGGCGCCCGGCGGGGGCGGCGGCGGTGGTGGGGGCGCCGGTGCCGGGTCCGCGGCACACATGCCGGTAGCACCCAGGCATCCTGGCGCCGAGCTCGCCGGCGACGCCGCACCAACGGCGGCTGCCGCGATTGCCGCGGCGATGAAGGCAGTTCGAACTATCACGTGTCGACTCTCCTGTACCTCGTTCTCGTCGTGTGGCTTTGGCTTGTCACTACCCCGAAATGCAGGAAATATGCGTCGGCGTCCGGACCGACCCAAGCGGCGCTGCACCGGCCCCCCGGTGCGAGAACCGGGACACCGATGCGCATCGCGTCCCCGGGCAGGTTCACCCGTCAGTCGCTGGGCACCAATGACCAGCGTTGCAATGCGGCGCGGGCGCGGTCGTCGGCGGCCTCGATGTTGATCGCACGCCCGTCCGACTCCGTACCCCATACCGCGCTGGCGACCGCCCGCACGATCGAGAGCCCGTCGCCGTCGTCGGGCCCGTCGCCGCTGACGGTGACCGCCCGCTCGTCGACGTCGACGCGCCACCCCGGCTGGGGCCCGACCGCGAGCTGCTCGCCGTCCTGGTGCAGGGAGCGCAAGTCGTGACCGATATAGGTGGGCCGGTGCACAGGGTCGGCGTACACGGCGTCCCGTGCCGAACTGACCCCGGTGAGCACCATCAGGCTGGGCAGCCGGGCCGCGTTGGCGCCCTCGATGTCGGTGTCCAGCCGATCGCCGACCACCAGGGGCGCGCGGAAATCGCCCCTGGCCGCCGCATCCGTGAGCAACCCGGGCGCCGGCTTGCCCGCGACCTGGGGTTCGGCGCCGGTGGCCGCGCGCAGCGCGGCGACCATGGATCCGTTCCCGGGCAGAAGGCCCCGCTCGGTCGGCAGCGTCGGATCGACGTTGGCCGCCACCCACAGCGAGCCGGCCCGGATCGCCAGCGCGGCCTCGGCGAGGTCCGGCCAGCTGATCGTCGTCGACAGGCCCTGGACGACGGCGACCGGATCGTCGTCATACCGGCGCACCGGTAGCAGCCCGACCGCCTTGACCTCGTCGGCCAGCGCGTCGGTGCCCACGATCAGGACCGGTGACCCGGCCGGCAGCTGGTCGGCCAGCAGCCGGGCCGCGCTCTGCGCGCTGGTGGCGACGTCGTCGGCGGTGGCGGTGAAGCCGAGTTCGGTCAGGTGCGCCGCGACGTCGGCGGCGCTGCGCGATGCGTTGTTGGTGACGAAGAACGCGCGGCTGCGCACTTCGGCCAGCGCCTGCACCGCACCCTCGGTGGGCCGGCGGCCGCGAAACAGCGTCCCATCCAGGTCGAGCAGCAGGCAATCATATTGGCGCGCAATGCTTGTCATCTGAAGCCCAGCTCGCTGACCCGGTCTTCGGCGTCGGTGACGCCTTCGACGTCGGCGCCGGCCGAGCGCAGGAACCATTGCAGCGCTTCATCATTGCGGCCGAGCGCCAGCAGCGTGTCCGCGTAGGCGTAGAACAACCGCGCCGCCGTCGAGCCCCGGCGGCTGGGATCCAGTTGCGGCGTAGACAACACCGTCAGCGCCTGTTCCAGCTGCCCGAGGTCCGCGCGCGCGCCGGCGGCAACGATGCGCAGCTCGTCGGCGTCCTCACCATGGAGCTGGGCCGCCTCCGGCCCCCGCGCGAGTTCGATCGCCCTTTCCGGGCGGCCAAGTCCGCGTTCGCAATCCGCGAGGAGGGCGAGCAGGTTGGACTTGCTGCCCATCCTGCGAGCGGCACGCAATTCGGCCAGCGCCTGGGCCCAGTCGCCGCAGTGATAGGCGGCGATGCCGACCGCCTCGCGAATCGCGGCGATCCTGCTGGACCGGGCGCGCGCCGCGCGGGCGTGACCGAGCGCGGCCTCGGGGTCCTCGTCGAGCAATTCACCCGCGGCGACCAGGTGGCGCGCCACCGCATCGGCCGTGGCGCGGTCCAGGGTGCTCAGCTCGCCCCGGATTTCAGGCGCCAGCTGCCGCGCCTCCACGCCCGGCGGTATCGGCGGCCCGGGATCCGGGGTGCGGTGGCCGTCGGGCTTCTGCGGCTGAGCCGGGCGCGCGCGGCCCGGCCCTGACCAGCCTCCGGATGAGCGCGGGCGCCGTTCGCCCCGCTGCCTGTCGTCGACCACGCAGCCGAGGATACGGGGGCCCGCGCCCTAGTACGCCGTGAGCCGGTTCTGCAGCAGCGGCGCTATCACCGCCGGGCAGTAGTTGGCGACGGCGACGATGGTGAACAGGCCGGCCGACTCGTAGCCCAGGCCGCTGCGCTGAGACATTTCGGCAGCGACCGAGTCGAAGGACTGGCCGGGCGTGACGATCATCGGGCAGACCGACTGGCCCAGCGCGAGGGCGCCGGCCGGGTGCGGATAGGTGATGCCGGCGTTGGTCAGGGCCATCAGGAAGGCGTTGCCCCGCATGTCGGCGCTGACGGGCGCGGCCAGCGGGGCGGCCAGGGCCGCCACGCAGGCGGTCAGGATCAGCACACGCAGCAGGGCCCGTTCCACACGCCGGGAAGCCGTCATCGTGACCACCCTGGCCTGTGCGGGTCACAAGCGCAACACGGTGCGGTAAAGGTTTGCGCAGCAACGCGTTTTGCGAGTGCGGTTTCTAGACCTTTTCGATCCCGGCGACGGTCCGCTTGCCGCGGCGCAGCACCAGCCACCGGCCGTGCAGGAAGTCCGAGGGCTGCGGCGCCCACTCCTCGCTGTCGATCCGGATGTTGTTGACCGACACCCCGCCCTCGCCGATGGTGCGGCGCGCCGCCTTCCTGCTCTCGGACAGGCCGCTCGCCACCAGGAGGTCGACGATCCCGTCGGGGCCGCCGGGTTTGAGCTCGGCGACCGAGGCCTCGCGCAACGCCGCCGACAACGTCGCCTCGTCCAGGCGGTCGAGTTCGCCCTGCCCGAAGAGCGCCCGGCTGGCGTGCTCGACCGCCTCGGTGGCCGCCTCACCGTGCACCAGCACGGTCAGTTCGCGGGCCAGCCTGCGCTGGGCGGCGCGCTGCTGGGGGCGCTCCTGGGTGGCCTGTTCCAGTTCGGCCAGCTCGTCGGCCGTCAGGAAGGTGAACCACCGCAGGTAACGGATGACGTCGGCGTCGGCGGTATTGAAGAAGTACTGGTACCAGGCGTAGGGGGTGGTCATCGCCGGGTCCAGCCACAGGCTGCCGCCGCCGGTGGACTTGCCGAACTTGCTGCCGTCGGCCGCGGTCACCAGCGGGACGGTGAGCGCGTGCACCGCCGCGCCCAGCTTCTGACGGACCAACCGCACGCCGGCGATGATGTTGCCCCACTGGTCGGAGCCGCCGATCTGCAGCGCGCAGCCGTACCGGCGGTGCAATTCGACGTAGTCGTTGGCCTGCAGCAGCATGTAGCTGAACTCCGTGTAGGAGATGCCCTCGCCCTCCAGCCGCCGCCGGACGGTGTCGCGATCCAGCATGACGTTGACCGAGAAGTGCTTGCCGAGATCACGCAGGAACTCGATGGCCGACAGCGGGGCCGTCCAGTCCAGGTTGTTGACCACGACCGCGCCCGTCGGGGATTCATCGAAATCGACGAAGCGCTCCAGTTGCCCGCGGATGCGCTCGGTCCAGTCGGCGACGACGTCCGCCTCGTTCAGGGTGCGCTCGCCGACGTCGCGCGGGTCACCGATCATGCCGGTGGCGCCACCGGCGAGCACGATCGGACGGTGGCCGGCGCGCTGGAAACGACGCAGGGCCAGCATCGGCACCAGGTGCCCCGCGTGCAGGCTCGCCGCCGTCGGGTCGAAGCCGGCGTAAACCGTCAACGGCCCGCGCTGCGCCTCGGCGGCCAGTGCGTCGAGGTCGGTGGACTGCGCGATCAGCCCGCGCCAGCCCAGCTCGTCAAGGATCCCGGAAGACATCGCCGCCGACTTTAGTCGCTCGCGCGGCCACGATTCGCTCCTGCGCTACCTGATAAGGCAAGCTAACGGCGCGGCGCATCGTCGCGCCATCGCCTTCCCCCTCAGCGCACCAACAACGCGGAGCGTCATGGACAACCGATACTGGCCGTTGGTGGTCGTGATCATCATGCTCGCCCTCGGGCTGACGCTCACGGTCGACGACTTCAAGCGCGCCGCCACGTTGCGCAGACCACTGGTCGTCGCGCTCGCCTGCCAGTCGCTGCTGCTCCCCACCCTGTGCCTGGTCATCGCCGACGTCTTCCGCCTCGAGCCCCACCTGGCGGTCGGGCTGATGCTGATGGCCGCCACCCCGGGCGGGACGATGTCCAGCATCCTCAGCCACCTGTTCAACGGCGACTTGGCGCTCAACCTCACGCTGACCGCCACCAACGCCGTGTTGTCCATCGTGGCGTTGCCCGCGATTCTGGCGGTGTCGATGACGTGGTTCCTCGGCGAAGGGCGGTTGCTCCCGCTGCAGCTGGACAAGTTCTTCGTGGTGATCGGCCTGATACTCGTTCCCATCGCGATCGGGCTTGTGGTCCGCCACCGCTTCCCCGAACTGGCCCGGCGACTGCAGAAACCGGTCCGAATCGTCGCGCTCACAATGCTCGTGCTCGCCGTGCTCGCCGCCATCGCCGGGGGGCGAACGACCTTGTGGCACAACCTCGGATTGCTGAGCGGAGCCGTCGTGGCCTTCTGCGCGGTGAGCCTGACGGTCGGCTATCTGGCGCCGCGCCTGATGCGGCTGGCACCGCCCCAGGCCGTCGCGGTCAGCCTGGAGGTCGGAATGCACAACGCCGTGGTGGCGATGGGGGTCGCGTTGAGTCCACAGCTCTTGAACAGCGCCGAGATGGCCACGCCTGCCGCGATCTACAGCGCCGTCGCACCGCTGCTGGCCGTGACGTTCGTGTTCCTCGCGCGGCGCATGGACCCCGCGTTTCGCGCCGCCGCCCCCGTCGCCGTCTAGTCGCTGGTTCCGGGGGCGGGCGCCCGCGGGCTGCGCCGGTATGCCGACACTTCCGGGCGGCCCGGGAGCCAAAATCGCCACGGCCGGTCGGCGGCCTGGCTGACCCCGACGCGCGGACCGGACACGGGGGTCAGCGACTCGTTGAGTTGCAGGGTCACCGGGCTGGCGGGGTCGAAGAGGTCAATCCCGTTGTCGTCCATGGTGATTCCGAGTGCCGAACACAGGTTGCCGGGGCCCCGCGCCAGCGCGGCCGCGCGAACCAGTTCGCCGCGCCGGGCGCGCGCTGTGTCGGTGCCATCCTCCAGCGCGGCGGCCCGCAACAGGACGGCCGCGGCTGTGCCGTCCGGCCCGCAGGAAACGTTGGCGCAGACGTGGATCCCGTGGCTGCGATAGGTGTAGAGCCGGCCGGGAGGACCGAACATCACCGCGTTGCGCCCGCTGATGCCGCGATAGGAGTGCGCCGCGGCGTCCGGCCACGGGCCGTCCGGAACGCCGCCGTACGCCTCGACCTCGACGATGACGGCGCTGACGCCCCGCCCGGTGACGGTGGCGCCGAGTAGCCGATGCGCGGCCGCGATGGGGTCGACGAGCAGCTGGCTTGCGGCCACCCACCGAACCTACCGGCAGCACTTCCATGGCAGTATCCCGGTGTCGCGGGAACCCTCAGGGCCCGAGAAGGAGTCCACATCATGCACTCGATCGACCCCGCTGCCACCGCGTGGCTGCTTGCCAGCACCGCGCTGGTCCTGCTGATGACCCCCGGCCTGGCGATCTTCTACGGCGGCATGGTCCGCACCACCGGGGTGCTCAACATGATCATGATGAGCTTCATCTCCATCCCGTTGGTCACGGTGGCGTGGTTGCTGGCCGGCTACACCATCGCGTTCTCCGAGGACGGGGCGGGCGGGTTCGTCGGCAACCTCCGCCACATCGGGATGCTGGGCATCACCCCCGACACCGTCCACGGTGCGGTTCCCGAGTTGCTGTTCGCCACCTTCGAGGTGACGTTCGCCATCATCACCGCGGCGCTGGTCAGCGGCGCCATCGCCGACCGCGCCAAGTTCGCGGCCTGGATGGTGTTCGTCCCGGCGTGGGCGGTGGTCGTGTATTCGGTTGTGGCGCACTGGGTGTGGGGCCCGGGCGGCTGGCTGGCCAAGCTGGGTGTGCTGGACTACGCGGGCGGCCTCGTCGTCGAGATCGTGTCGGGTTCCTCGGCCCTGGCCCTGGCACTGGTGCTCGGTCCGCGCATCGGCTTCAAGAAGGACGCCATGCGGCCGCACAATCTGCCGCTCGTGCTGCTCGGTGTCGGTCTGCTGTGGTTCGGATGGTTCGGGTTCAACGCGGGTTCCGCCCTGGCCGCGAACGGAACCGCCGCGGCCATCTTCCTGAACACCCTCGTCGCCGGCTGCCTCGGCATGCTCGGCTGGCTCGCGGTCGAACGGGTTCGCGACGGCCGGCCCACGACGTTCGGCGCGGCGTCCGGGGTGGTCGCCGGCCTGGTCGCCATCACCCCGTCGTGCGGGACGGTCAACACGCTCGGCGCGGCGGTCGTGGGACTTGCGGCCGGTGTCGTGTGCTCATTCGCGGTGGGCGCCAAATTCCGCTTCAACTACGACGATTCGCTCGACGTGGTCGGTGTGCACTTCGTCGGCGGTGTCGTCGGTGTGTCGTTGATCGGGCTGCTCGCCACCGCGGTCATGACGTCGGGCCCGCAGGGCCTCTTCTACGGGGGCGGCCTCGCCCAGCTGGGCAAGCAGACGCTCGCAATCGTCGTCGTCGCGCTGTACGCGTTCACCGTGTCGTTCATGCTCGCGAAAGTGATCGATCGGATGATGGGCTTCCGGGTCAGCCCGGAGGACGAGACCACCGGCGTCGACCTCACCCAGCACGCCGAGACGGCCTACGCCGAGGGCGTGCACGGACACCTGCCCCAGCGCCGCCCCGGTCCGCCCGAACGCTGAAGCCGCCACGGCCTCGCGCGCATCGGCAGGGGTCAATTCCCTTAAGCCGCCTGGGGTGTCGGGCCGCGGCAGCGAGCATCGCCCCCACCCTGGTGACCTAGGCCCCTACGCAAGATCGATGACCGAGGTGTCAAATCGGGAGTACAGCCGCGGGAACGCAAATCACCGAGGGGGCAGCGCCGATGACCGATGACCGTCCAACTCCCGATTCATTGAAACCGTTCTGGGAATCCAGCCTCAAACAATTCACGACATTAGAGCCGCCGAACATCGACGCCGCGGCCAAGGAGCGACACCGGATCTATTCGCTATTGCTGTGCGCCTTGATCCACGACAAGTGGAACGGCAACAAGTATGGCGAAGTCGGCGACTATGGGAAATGGCGCAAGAATCAGGAACTCGCCACAATCGAGGAGGGCCGCAACGTCTACAAGGGCGGCTCGTACCTTGGTCACAACATCGCCGCGCTGGCGGTGGACGGCGAAGGGCGCATCATGGACTTCGACTTCAATCACAACGATGTTTTCGACAGCACCGTGGAGCATGCCGAGTCCCGCCTGGTACGCCGGCTTTTCGCGCTGACCCAGATATATGACCCCTGGGAGGCCCTCAAGCCGAACGATTCCCTGCCCGGTGGCCTACGCGCTATCGTCGGCTTTGACCAGCGCTTAGAGCAGCGGCACAGCCTGTTCGCCACCGCAGCATCCGACCGGCCGGCACCGCCACGCACCGGGACAGACCTCGACACCGGGGCAACGCCGTTGCCGCCTTACTCGACGCTCCTCAAGGACGTCACCATCTATACGTCGCTGGAGTCGTGCGCTCAATGCTCCGGGATTATGTGCCTGGCCAGCGTCAAAGACATCGTCTACCTGCAATGGGACCAAGGCCAGTTCCTAATCGGCAACATGATGTGGCAGGCCACCAAAGATCAGAAGAAGGCGCACGGTTTCGGCGCACCACGTCCAATCGGTGGCGATGACTTCGACTTCGAATACTTCACCTCATTGAACAACGCAAACGAAAACTTCCGGAAGGAAATGACCCAAGGCGCCACGTTCTACGAGGATCCGGGTTCAAACACCAAGAGCGATAAGCCATCGGTGACGTCATTTCTCTGCACCGATGCGGCATATGACATTTTCAAACAAGCAACCGAAGAACTGGAAAATTTGAAAGCGACTGGCCTGAAGTACCCGGAGTGGGGGCCCAAGTCGAGCGCGTTGAAGAACGACGATGCACTGAGGCAGGCGAAGGACTTCCTCGAATGGGTCAGAGGGTTCGATCGCTTCAATCGGCTTGGCAGCCGAGGGGCACCGCACCGCGTCTGAACCCCGCCGTCAAGCACCCTTGACAACCCCCGATCCGGGGACGATTATTCATCACATGATGACTTCATCGCGTGATGAATTATCGGCGACAGGCCGAGCCCCCGCCGTCAGCATCGAGCATCTGCGCGTCATCCGCGGTAAACGCCCCGCCCTGCACGACTTCTCGGTGCAAATCGGGCGGGGCAGCATCACCGGCCTGCTCGGCCCGTCCGGCTGCGGCAAGACCACGCTGATGCGGTGCATCGTCGGCACGCAGATCGTGAATTCGGGAACCGTCACCGTGCTCGGCCATCCGGCCGGGTCGGCGGCGCTGCACCGCCGGGTCGGATACCTGCCGCAGGATCCGACCATCTACAACGATGTGCGGGTCGTCGACAACGTTCGCTACTTCGCCTCGCTGTACGGTTTCGGCCACGAGGCCGCCGACGCCGCGATCGAGCGAGTCGGGCTGGCCGATCACCGAACCGCCTTCTGCGCCAACCTTTCCGGCGGTCAGCGCACCCGGGCGTCGCTGGCGTGCGCGCTCGTCTGCCAGCCGGACCTGCTGGTGCTCGACGAGCCCACGGTGGGCCTGGACCCCGTGCTGCGCGCGGATCTGTGGGAGCAGTTCACCGAGCTCGCCCGCGCCGGAACCACGCTGCTGGTGTCCAGCCACGTCATGGACGAAGCCGACCACTGCGGCGACCTGCTGTTGATGCGCGATGGTCACCTGCTCGCCCACACCACCCCGGCCCGACTACGAGAGGACACCGGATGCACATCACTGGAGGACGCGTTTCTGTCCATCATCAAGCGCAACACCATGCGCCAGGCCGGTTAGGGCTCAAGGGTTACACCTCCACCACGACGCGGATCCTGCGCCAGCTGGCGGCCGACCACCGCAGCGTCGCGATGATCTTGTTCGTGCCGGTCTTGGTTATCACGTTGATGTACTTCATGTTCCAGAACGCGCCGCATCGCCCGGGCGCCCCGGCACCGTTCAACAACGCCTGCCTGATCCTGCTGGGCCTTTTCCCGCTGTTCGTGATGTTCATCATCACCGCGATCACGATGCAGCGGGAGCGCGCCTCCGGGACGCTGGAGCGCATTCTGACCACCCCCCTGCGCCGGTTCGATCTTTTGATCGCCTACGGCACCGCCTTCTCGGTGGCCGCTGCGGCCCAGGCCACCTTGGCGTGCATCGTGTCGTTCTGGTTGCTCGGCTTCGACACCGCCGGCAGCCCGGCGTGGGTGTTCGTGATCGCGATCGTCAACGCCGTCCTCGGCGTGGGGCTGGGCCTGCTCTGTAGCGCGTTCGCGCGCACGGAGTTTCAGGCCGTCCAGTTCATCCCGCTGGTGATGGTGCCGCAGCTGTTGCTGGCCGGCATCATCGTGCCGCGCGCGCTGATGCCGCACTGGCTGCAGTGGGTCAGCAACGTGATGCCGGCCAGTTACGCGCTGGAGGCGCTGCAGCAGGTGAGCGCGCACCCGCAGCTGACCTACATCGCGGTGCGTGACATCGTCGTCGTGCTCGGCTCGGCGCTCATCGCGCTGGGCCTGGCCGCGGCGACACTGCGGCGGCGGACCCCGTAGTGGCGGCACCCAACACCGGGCGCAGGCGGCCCGGGCGGCCGGCCGGCGGATCCGACGCCCGTAACCGGATCCTGACCAGCGCCCGAGAATTGTTTGCCACCAACGGCATTGGCAATACATCGATCCGCGCGGTGGCGGCCGCGGCGGGTGTGGATTCGGCGCTGGTGCATCACTACTTCGGCACCAAGGAGAAGCTGTTCGCTGCCGCCGTCCACATCCCCATCGACCCGATGGACATCATCGGCCCGCTGCGCGACGTGCCGATCGAGGAAGTCGGCTACCGGCTGCCGTCGATGTTGTTGCCGCTGTGGGATTCCGACCTGGGCACCGGCTTCATCGCCACGCTGCGGTCCATCCTGGCCGGCTCGGAGGTCAACCTGTTCCGCACGTTCATCGAGGACGTGATAGGGGTGGAAGTGGGACCGCGCGTTGACAATCCACCCGGCAGCGGACTGATCCGCGTCCAGTTCGTCGCGTCGCAACTGGTCGGCGTGGTGATGGCGCGCTACATCCTGCGCTTGGAACCGTTCGCGTTGCTGCCGGCCGAGCAGGTCGCGCAAACCATCGCGCCGAACCTGCAGCGCTACCTCACCGGGGATCTGCCGGACGGCCTTGTGCCATGAGCCGGGCGTGTTCGTCGTCGTCGACGTCGCGGGCCTCGTCGATGAGCAGCACCGGGATGCCGTCCTCGATGCGGTAGGCACGCCGCAGCCGCGGGTTGTACAGCAGCTCCCCATCGTCCGAGTCCACGAGCAGCAACGGTCCCCGGTCGGCAGGGCAGACCAGGATTTCCAGCAGTGAATCGTCAACCATCGGTGCGCCCACTCAGCTCGGCCCGCACGCCGGGGGTCAGCTTTCGGAAGAAGTTGCCCTCGGCGTCGAAGTACCAGACCTGGCGGCCCGGCTTGGGGATTCCCGCCGCGCGCAGGGCGCTGACGGTCGGGCGGTAGGTCGCGCTCAATGTCATCTCCGGGCATACCTGAACGATGTCGGGACCCACGCCGATCGGGATCTTGGCCACGGCGTCGGTCAGGTCGGCCGCGGTGATGCTGGCCCCCGCAAGCAGCGTAACCGCCGAGACGGCGACCTCGCGATCGCCGACGGGAACGTTGTAGGTCACCGCGAGATCGACACCGTTGACGCAGCCGAGCACGTTGTTGACCGGCTCTTCGAAGACGGGACCGCGCGCGGTGTGGACCACCGAGCCCCGCCTGCCCGCCAGCCAGTAGTCGCCGTCGTCGTCGCGGTAGAACAAGTGCTCGGTGGAGATCCAGGTGTCGCCGGCGGCGAAGACTCCCCGTTTCACCGACGCCGTCGGGTCGATCGGGCCGTTGGACGCGGCGAGCAGCACCCCGACCTGTTTCGGCTCGGCGATTTGGACGAAGCCGCGGTCGTTCTCGAGGATCAGGTCGTGCTCGACGTCGTAGGCGGCCAGCTCGATGCGTCCGGCGCCCGGCAGGGGGCGGCCCTTGCTGCCGATCTTGGCGCCGGACACGTTGGCCAGCACGGCTTGTCCGTCGGTGGTGGCGAAGAACTCCACGACGTGGGCGGGCGCGAACGCGTCGACGACCCGTTCCCACAGTCCCGTCGGCATACCGGACCCGATGAACAGCCGCACCGGGTGGTTGCCGTGCAGCACGAACGCGGGATCGTCGACGATCTCGCGCAGCATCGCCCAGGTGTAGGACACCACCGTGACGCCGTACTGCCGCACCTCTTGAACGAACCGGTCGCGATCCAGGCCGCGGGACAGCGCGATGCGCGTTCCGCCGACCACCGCGCCGCCCAGGCTGACCAGCAGCGCCGACTCGTGATGCAGCGGGGTCAGGCAGTACACGGTGTCCCGGCGGTCCAGGGCGGCCGTCGAGGCGGTCCCGAACGCCGACACCGCCCACCGGTAATTGGTGATCTGCTTGGCGACCAGTTCGCCGCCGGCCGCGCTGAACGCGATGAACGCCAAGTCCCGCGCCAGACCCGGGTTGGGCCGGTACCAGCCGGGGAGCTCGACGGCGTCCGGGTCGATCCGCTCCATGTCGATGACGTCGCTGTCGTCGGGCAGGTGCAGGTCGCGCGTTTCGCCGCCGCCCAGCACCAGCACCTGCCGCAGCCCTTGGCGGTCCGACGCCAGCACCGCCTCCACGTTGGTGGGGTCGGTCAGCAGCTCGGTCACTCCCCCGAGCCGGACCGAGGCCGACAGGTCGGCGTCCGGTCGCATCACGACGGCGACGGCGCCCAGCCGGGACAGCGCGGCGATGGCGACCAGCGCGCTGGGCCGCGTCTCCATCAGCACGCCGACCCGGTCGCCCTGCCGCACCCCGACGTCGATCAGGCCGCGGACGACGTTGTTGATGCGCCGGTTGACGGCCTCGTAGGTGTGCACGCGGCCGTCGAACAGCAGGAACTCGCCCAGCGGGGCGTCGTGCGCCTGCTCGTCGATGATGCGGCCCAGCGAGATTCGGGTGTGGTCGTTGATCTGTCCCAGCCGTACCAGCCGCGGCAGCGTGCGGGCCGTTTCAACGGCCAGGGTGCGCATCGACTTGTTGGCCGCGACGACCGTGTTGGCCGCGCCGCGCGCCATACCCAGCGCAGCCTCGGAAACCTCGCCGATGCCGTGCACGAGCCGGGAGCTCAGCGCCACGCCGCTGTCGGTGTGCTCCTCGGGCTGGTCGGCCATCGGGTCGATGCCGTCCGGCTTGTCGCCCCCGGTGGAGAGCCATCGCACCCATTCGGCGACGGTCGGCCAGCTCTGCTGCGCCGCCTTGGAGCCTACGACCAAACCGAAATGACCTGTGCGGATGCGCTTTTCGTACACTTCGGCGTCCGGAGCCGCCCTCCGGATGCCGCGCACCGACGCCGGCTGGCCGATGTCGTCGACCTCCCCGACGAAGGCCAGCACCGGGCAGGTGATGTCGGTGAGCGTGACCATCTGCCCGTTGACGGCGAATCCGCCGGTCATCATCCGGTTGTGGGCGATGAACTGTTTGAGCAATTCGGAGATCGCCGGACCGGACCACGCGATCCAGCCTTCGCGCTCGAGGAACCGGCGCTGCTGTTCGCGCGGGAGTAGGGCCTCGCGGTCGTGCAGCTGGCGCACGAAGTCCACCCGGGCCTTGGCGGTCTTGAGCGGGTCGAGCATCTGAAAGCCGGTGCGCGCCATCCAGCTCGGGATGTCCAACCGGCTGAAGACGTGGTCGGCCATGAAGTTGGCGGCGGGCGCGGCGAAGTTGGCCGGGATTCCCATCGGCAGGGCGGCAAGGGTGTCCACCGGCGAACCGAAGGTGACGATGCTGGCCAGGCTTTTCGAACGCCGGTACGCGGCCACCTGGTAGCACCACATGCCACCCTGCGAATACCCGACCAGATGGATGTCGTTTCCGGTGACGTCCCTGACCGTGTCGATCGCCTGGCTGAGCGCGACGATGTGGTCGGCCAGGGTGCGGCGCATGCCGCCTTCGACCTTGTCGGGTTCGCCGAAGTCGATGACCCAGGGATCCAGCCCGTTGGCGTGCAGGATGCCGACCGCGCCGTCCTCGCGCGTGACGTCCCACATGTCCGCCGACATCATCATCGGGTGCACCATCAGCACCGGCGGGCCCACCCGCGGCTTGTCGGGCCGGCTGTCCGGCGGGAAATAACGTCGGAGCTTGTACATCGGCACGCTCTCGACGATCTGGGACGGCGACGGCACCGTGCCGGTTTCCAAACCCCCCAGTCGCAAGACCTCGAGCCCGTTCTGCGCCGTAGCAATCAGGCGCTCGACCGGTCGCGTGACGATCGACAAGTTGAGATCCACGGCCGCTCCCTAATGTCTTGACAGCTCCGACATCATGGCACACCCGCGGGCTCGGTGGTCCTGGCCAGGCGATTTACCCGCGGGCGGTCAGCCGTCGCGGTCGTGCGGCTCGAGCTTCGAGGCCGGTCGGGCACCGTCCAGCGCCGCAGCGTCTGCCGCTTCCGCGTGATCCCGACTCACCCCGCTAACGCGACCAGAGCAACGATCCGACCGGCCCGGCAAACGAAGTTCGTGCGGCATTCCAGCCCGACCTTCCGCGGCCATGTCCCATGACGATTACGAACGCACAACGACTTCGGCGGCCCGACCACCAAATTCCGAGACCGGAACCAGGCCGTATATACGGTGTCGGACGTGTGGCCGATAGCCGTGGTCGTCCGTCGCGCTGCGATCGTCGTGTCGTGCGTCGTCATGTCAGCGGTGATGGCGCCTCCAACGGCCGCCGACCCCGACGCTGAAAACGCCGCCGCGGTGACGCCGGAGGACGGGCGGGTGCCCTCATCCGAACCGGTGACCTACACAACGCCCGAAGGCTGGACCCTGACGCTCGGGGCGAGGGACGAGTCGCAAGTCCCCATAGCGCCGTTGACCACAGCGGTCTCATCTCGCGAATACCTCGCCAGCGGAACGTTCGCCGCATCGCTGGACGGCCTCGAGCAGCCCCGCGGCGTCCTCGAGGTGGGTTACGAGATCGGCTGTGGAATCGACATGAGCACGTCGAACGGCGTCACCCTCGGGGGCAACGCCGGCGTAACCCCGGGCTTGGGCTTGGCCGGCGTGTTTACCGGTACGCTGACACCGGTGCCGTTGGTCACCACCCCGATGAACGGCTTGATCACCGTAGGCCTCAAGCCCGGTGTCGTAGTCGAAGTACCGGTGGCTAAGAAAGAGTTCAAGGGCCCGAATCCGCGGGTCATCGTCACCGGATTCCACGTCAAAATCGATGGATGCGTGGGTCAGTCGTTCATCAGGTCCTACGCGACGCTGACCCAAGTGACCGACGAATCCGACGTGGTGCTGTCCTACGTCGGCGTCACCAAATCCGTCTGACGTATAGCCCCTAGAAGGGTGGGGGTTCGTCGTCCGTGGCGCCCGGGGTCTCGAACGGTTCACGCGCGGAGGCCGGCCCGGTGGCACCGCCGAGCCGCAT
>NZ_LZJZ01000077.1 GCF_001667585.1 Mycobacterium sp. E2733 | reverse complement strand
AAGATCCAATACGGCAGCAGATTGGACAGGACAATCTTGAAGTACGGCCCCGACGCCACCGATTCCCCCAGCGATGCAGCGAATTGGCCTACAGAAGTGAGACTTTGGGCCAAGTCCGCCTTACGTTCCACGAGCAAGTCGCTGAGTACATGCAACTGTTCCAGCACGGGATTCAGGCTCGGATTGTCGTTGATGAAATTTTGCACGTCGGCCGAGAAGTCGGAAATGTTGTGCAGTAACGCGTCAATGGCCCGTCCACGTTGGTTGAACGCGGCCAGCAGCGTGTTCGCGTTGACGAGCAACCGGTCGATTTGTTCGCTGCGGTCACCGAGCACACTGGCTAGCTGGTGGGCCTGAGCGAGCAGGTGCTTGATCTGTTCGTCGCGTTTGGCGATGGTGTCGGAGAATTTGGTTAACCCGTCGAGGGTGGCGCTCAGGCGCGGGGAGGTCTGATTGATGTTCTGCGACAAGACGTTCAGCGATCGCTTGATGGTGTCGATGTCCCAGCCGGCGGCGGCTTTGGTGATGTCGAAGCCCGCGTCGTAGAGCTGATAGGGGATGGTGCTTTGGCTCAGCGGTAACACGGCGCCGGGCCGCAACGAGTGGGTTCCCCGCGGCTCGATCTCGAGCACCTTCTTACCCAGGATGTTGTCGGTCTTGATGGCGAGCCGGCTCTCGGT
>NZ_LZJZ01000076.1 GCF_001667585.1 Mycobacterium sp. E2733 | reverse complement strand
CCTGGGCCTGGTCGGCTTCGCGGGCACGCCGTACCTGCTGGTGCCGCCGACCCCGCAGCACCAGGCGACCATCGACGCCCTGAAGAAGCTCGACTTCGCCGACAGCACGGCCACCGGCGAGGCCATCTTCACCGCCCTGCACGCGGTGAGCGCCAACGCGATCACCGGGGGCGACACCCCGCCGCCGGCCCGCATCGTCCTGCTCTCCGACGGCAAGGAGAACAAGCCGTCCAACCCCAGCGATCCGCATGACGGGGCCTACACCGCGGCGCGGCTTGCCCGCGACGAGGGGGTGCCCATCTCGACGATCTCCTTCGGCACGCCGTACGGCACCGTCGAGTACGAGGGCGCCACCATCCCGGTTCCCGTCGACGACCAGACCCTGCAGAAGATCTGCGAAATCACCGACGGCCAGTCGTTCCACGCGGACAGCCTCGAGTCGCTGAAGAACGTCTACGCGACCCTGCAGCGCCAGATCGGCTACGAGACCGTCAAGGGCGACGCCAGCCTGGCGTGGATGCTGCTGGGGGCCGTCGCGATGGCCGGCGCCATCTTGGCCGGGCTGTTGCTGAACCGCCGGCTGCCGTCCTGAGCGGTCAGACCGGGAGCCGCCGGTTGATCCGCAGCGCCAGCGCCGTCGCGATCAGCGCGGTGATGACGCCCAGGCGCAACCACCCGGCGCTGCCCGGCCCCGGCACCGTGCGGTAGCCGATGTCCTTCTCGATGGCGTTGTAGCTCTTGGACAGCTCGTCGACGTTGCTGGCCGTGTAGGACTGCCCGCCGGACAGCTTGGCGATCATCTTCATCTGGTCGGTCGAGACCGGGACGGCCACCCGCTTCCCGTCCATCTCGATCTCGCCGGTCTTGGTGCCGAACGAGATCGTCGAGAT
>NZ_LZJZ01000075.1 GCF_001667585.1 Mycobacterium sp. E2733 | reverse complement strand
TACAGTCGTCCGTCGATCTCGCCGAAGTCGTAGATGGGGATGACGTGCGGCTCGTCCAGGCTGGCCGCGGCGTGCGCCTCGCGGCGAAACCGCTCCACATAGGCCGGATCCTCGGCGACATTGGCCAACAGCAGCTTCAGGGCCACCACCCGATCCATCACGGTGTCGTAGGCGCGCCACACCTCGCCCATGCCGCCGCGGCCCAACAGCTCGATCAGCCGGTAACGCCCAAACGGCGTGCCCTCTATCTCGGATCCCGCCGGTGTGTGCACCGGTTTCATCTTTTCGCCCCTAATCGACGCAATTCGCCGCACCCGGTGCGCTGGTCAGCGCAGCGATCCTCCGCTGTGTGCTGGAATGCCCATTCTCGTGCCGCGTCGAGGCTGGGCGTAGGGCCGCTTGTCCCCGGCTGCCAGGAGCATTGGTCCCTTGACGCAGGCGGCGACCCGCGCCGGCATCGTCTGCACCGATTCGTGTCGCAGAACAAACAGCTAGTTGTGGGTTCAGGAACCGGGTGTGGTCGGCTTGCCGGAAACGATTGCACGGCAACCGCATATAGCGCCCGCGACCCAGCTTCCCTGGCTGCATGCCCGGTCAAAATCGACGAGCCAGCAGAAGACGGGTCCACGTTATGGCCGGGCCCGCTGCGCTTGGGTCGCCAGCCTTCGTGAGCAGAAGCCCCAGAAAGGG